>NZ_UQJH01000004.1 GCF_900541275.1 uncultured Porphyromonas sp. | reverse complement strand
GTGTACACTCTCAGGTCTTAATCCAATGACCGGTATACAGTCCTAGTAATATTCAATCAACTGTGTACTTTTTCCAGGAATCGCATAGAATGGGCCCAAATTCTTTTACCGGTATTAGAGATCTCTAATATCGGTATTAGACAACTCTAATATCGGTATTAGAGAAAACTAATATCGGTATTAGATCGGGGCGAGAATCTGTCTCGGGAGAATGGGGTACCTTTGTGAGAGAGAAATCAATCGACAATCAAGATATGACTGAGAAAACCGAGCGTAAGAAGATCACCGCAAGAGACTTTGCGGAGCTGAAGGGGCAACGGAAGCTTGCCTGCGTCACCTGCTACGACTATACCTCCGCCCTCCTCGTGGACAGGAGCCGGATCGATGCGATACTCGTGGGCGACTCGGCATCCAATACGATGGCGGGTCACCCGACGACGCTGCCGATCACGCTGGATCAGATGATCTACCACGTGCAGTGCGTGACACGTGCGGTGCGCCACTGCTTTGTGATGGGAGATATGCCCTTCGGCACCGTGCATGGGGACCCCTATGTCGCTCTGCAGAACGCCATCCGGATGATGAAGGAGGGTGGCTGTGATGCGGTGAAGGTGGAGGGCGGTCGTGAGGTCCGCGCCTCTCTGGAGATGATCCTCGGGGCAAATATCCCTGTGGTGGGGCACCTGGGGCTGACGCCTCAGTCGATCCACCGCCTCGGCGGCTATGGCCTGCAGGCGAGGGAGGAGGCGGCCGCCGAGCGACTGATGGAGGATGCGCGGATGCTGGATGAGATCGGCGTCACGGCGATCACGCTGGAGAAGATCCCCGCCGCCCTCGCCAAGCGGGTGACGGAGGCGGTCTCGGTGCCGACGATCGGCATAGGTGCCGGCCCGGATACCGATGCGCAGATCTTAGTGATGCAGGATATGCTGGGGATGACTGAGGGCTTCAGGCCGAAGTTCCTCCGCCGCTTCGGTGAGGTGGGGGAGGCGATGGTGCGCGCCTTTGACGACTATGCCGCCGCCGTGGCGGAGGGGTCGTTTCCCAATGAGACCGAGAGCTATTAATTTTCTATCAGAAAAAAAGATATGAGACTGGACGGAAGACAACAGAGCGGTAACGTAGAGGACCGGCGTGGTAGGCGGGTCAAGGGTGCCAGCATGGGCATCGGGGGGCTGATCGTCGTCGGGCTGATCACCTGGCTGATGGGGGGTAATCCCCTCGACGTGCTTCGGCAGGGCGGTGGCGCGATCGTCACGCAGCAGACGGCTCAGGAGGAGCCGTACACCCCGACGGCCGAGGAGGAGGAGATGGCCACCTTTGCCAAGGTGATCCTCAAGGGGACGGAGGATGCCTGGACGGAGATCTTTGCGAAGTATGGCAAGACCTACACGCCACCGCGGATGGTACTCTATACCGATGCGGTGCAGAGTGGCTGCGGTGGGGCGTCGTCGCAGGTGGGTCCCTTCTACTGCTCGGCAGACCAGACCTTGTATATAGATCTCTCCTTCTTTAACCAGATGAAGACGCAGCTCGGCGCCGGAGGGGACTTTGCCTACGCCTACGTGATCGCGCACGAGGTGGGGCACCATGTGCAGAACCTCCTCGGGACGCTCGATAAGGCGCATGCGCGGATGGCGCAGGTGAGCAAGACGGAGGCGAATGCGATCAGCGTGCGGCTGGAGCTGCAGGCGGACTACTACGCCGGTATGTGGGCGCACTACGATGATGCGCGCTTCGGTTCGCTCGAGCCGGGCGACATCGAGGAGGGGATCAATGCGGCGCACGCCATCGGGGATGACAAGCTGCAGATGGAGGCCCAGGGGTACGTGGTGCCGGATGCCTTCAATCACGGCACCTCGAAGCAGCGTATGGCGTGGCTCAACAAGGGCTACCGCGAGGGGACGCTGGAGGGAGGCGATACCTTTAGCCTGCCCGATCCCTCGATCTGATAGTCGGGGGACTATCTAAAGGAGCGAACCACCGGGGCGAGGACCTCGCTGACGACGCGGTCGGTCATCCGGTGCTCGCCGTCAAAGGAGGCGGTGCAGGCGGTGCCGTAGTGCTGCTCAAAGTCGCTCCTGCAGTCGACGGTGGTGTCTCGGGTGCCGAAGAAGCCGAGGACCGGCTCCGCTCGGCCATCCCGGTCTCGCAGGTGGTCCCACTGCCGCTGCTCCGCCTCGCGGAAGTGGCGGATGATCTCGTCGGTGATCTCAAAGGTGGTCTCCCCATTGAGCCTCGGCTGGAGGTAGTGGTACCGCCCGACGTGGAGGATCTCGGGCATCTCGGAGAGGTGGAGGGCGGGATTGACCGCTATGCGGCGGTAGCCGACCATCTGGTGGGCGTAGAAGGCACCGAGGCTGGTGCCGAGGATGACGTCCGGACGGAGCTCGGCGCAGAGGGCGCGGAGGAAGGAGAGCGCCTCGAAGGGGTCCTGCGGGATGTCGGGTGCCTCCACGCGCCAGTCGGGGAGGCTCCGGCGGAAGCGCCCAACGGTGGCGGTGCCGGCGCCGGACTGAAAGCCGTGGAAGTAGATCAGTGTCTTCGTCATCAGAGTAGTGGGGTCATGTAGAGCGGCAGGAAGGTGATCCCCTCCTCGCTGATCCGCAGGTCCTCCGGGTGGATGACGTACGGGGTCGCTAAGTGTTGTTTCATTGCTTTTCAGCTAGTACGGTCTCGTCTTTTGAGATCCCTTTCATTATCGCATCCCATTCGTCATCAAAGGACATGGAGCAGTGGTGTAGCTCCTGGTCTTGGATGTAGTGATAGCAACTATCCACTTGCGACCTACCTAAGCTCTGTACGTAGTACCCGGATTGCCACTTAAATCTTCCGCCAAAGCCATAGATTTGATTTAGTACTTTGTTTGTAGACTTTTTTAGCTCGCGTACAAAGTCAGACATCAGGAATGAGGGGCTGCTCACGTGGATAAGCATATGTATGTGATCGGGCATCCCATTGACGATGATTAGATGAGCATGGTTGTTTTTGACAAAAGCAACCATATACCTGAGGATATTTGTCTTGTGATCTCCCTCAAGAAATCTCTGTCGGTCTTTGGTGGAGAAGACAATGTGGTAGAATGCTGAGAAGTAGGTGTTGCGATTGTGCTCCATAAAAGTCTTGTTTTCCCAAAGGTAACCATTTTTGCAGCTTATAGGTAGGATACGATGTTGGCGAGCACGCCGTCGTGGGGGCATTGCCGCATCCGAAGGATGCCCGTTCCTTAGGCATCGGTCGAGCCACGTAGTGGCGACCGATGTAAAGGGATTGGTTTGGACAGTTCGACCCCTTGCGGGTCGCCGGGAGGGGATGTCTGCTCGGCGACCCGCAAGGGGTCGAGGGATTAGGGTATGTCTCTGTACATCGGTCACCGCTTCGCGGATGACCGATGCCTATGGAGCGAGCACCCTGGCGGGTGCAGCTCGCCGACCTACTATGGGTTATCGGTTAGAGATGCGAATCATACCAGGGAATATCAGTATTCCGGCATCCGAAGGATGCCCGTTCCCTAGGCATCGGTCGAGCCACGTAGTGGCGACGACCGATGTAAAGGGATTGGTTTGGACAGTTCGACCCCTTGCGGGTCGCCGGGAGGGGATGTCTGCTCGGCGACCCGCAAGGGGTCGAGGGATTAGGGTATGTTTCTGTACATCGGTCACCGCTTCGCGGATGACCGATGCCTATGGAGCGAGCACCCTGGCGGGTGCAGCTCGCCGACCTACTATGGGTTATCGGTTAGAGATGCGAATCATACCAGGGAATATCAGTATTCCGGCATCCGAAGGATGCCCGTTCCCTAGGCATCGGTCGAGCCACGTAGTGGCGACGACCGATGTAAAGGGATTGGTTTGGACAGTTCGACCCCTTGCGGGTCGCCGGGAGGGGATGTCTGCTCGGCGACCCGCAAGGGGTCGAGGAATTAAGGTGTGCCTCTGTACATCGGTCACCGCTTCGAGGATGACCGATGCCTATGGAGCGAGCACCCTGGCGGGTGCTGTCTCTGGGGGCTCGCATTCCTATTTTCTACACCAAATGCAGATTATCGGGAGGGGTGAATCGGGAGGGGTGAATCTACACCAAATGCAGATTATCGGAAGGCTGTCCGACAGGGGACCCCGGTAGGGGTCCTTTCCGCATAGCCCGCGGTCGAGGCACGAAGTGCCGATGACCCCGGGTCACCTGCGGTACGCCTTATATATACGACCCCGATAGGGTGTCGCTCCCTTCAGAAGCTCTCTATGACGAGCGACGCCCTATCGGGGTCGAGGGGGTAAAAGAGGTCTATGCTTACCCGGGGTCGTCGGGGCTGCGCCCCTCCGACACCCGGGCTATGAACAACGCACCCCTGCCGGGGTGCAGCCCACAGGTCGGACAAGTCGGACGAGTCGGACAAGTCGGACGTTTTGCCCAAATACAGATTATCGGGAGGGGAGGGCTTAGTCCCGGAGGGTGGAGGAGAAGGGGATCCGGTTCTCTATCGAGCGGCCGAGGGTGAGCTGGTCGGCGTACTCGAGGTCGTCACCGACGGAGACACCGCGGGAGAGGGTGCTGATACTGAGGTCGGGGATCTCCTTGAGTAGGCGGTAGATGTAGAAATTGGTCGTGTCGCCCTCCATGGTGGTGCTGAGGGCGAGGAGGATCTCCCTCACCCCCTCGTCCTGTACCCGCTGAGGCAGGTCGGCAAGGAAGAGGTCGTCGGGACCGATACCGTCGATGGGCGAGATGAGCCCGCCGAGGACGTGGTACCGCCCGTGGTACCGCCCGGTCTGCTCTATCGCCAGCACCTCACGCACGCTCTCGACGACGCAGACGAGCTGCGGGTCGCGCTGCGGGTCGCTGCAGATGGCGCAGAGCTCCTCATCACAGATATTGTGGCACTCGCTGCAGTAGTGGATGCCGTCGACGAAGTCCCGGAGGTCATCGGTAAGCCCGTGAGTGAAGCTCTTGTCCTCCCTCAGGAGGAAGAGTGCCAGCCGTAGGGCGCTCTTGCTGCCGACACCGGGGAGCCCGCCGAGCGCCCGGACGGCTCGGTCGAGGAGAGGAGAGAATTGTCTCAGGTCCTGTCTCATGCATCGATCCCGGCAAAGGTGCGCCGGCGGAGCTCGAAGTCGGTCCCGAGGTATTTCTCCCGGACGATCTCATTGGCCGCCAGCTCCTCCGCCGTCCCCTGGAAGAGGATCTTTCCCTCAAAGAGGAGGTAGGCTCTGTCGGTGATGGAGAGGGTCTCATTCACATTATGGTCGGTGATCAGCACACCGATATTGAGGCGCTTGAGTCGGGCGACGATGGACTGGATGTCCTGCACGGCGATCGGGTCGACGCCGGCAAAGGGCTCATCGAGCATGATGAACTTAGGGTCGATGGCGAGGCAGCGCGCGATCTCCGTCCGTCGGCGCTCTCCGCCGGAGAGGCGGTCGCCCTGGTTGGTCCGCACCTTCTCGAGACCAAATTCGCTGATCAGCGACTCGAGCTTCTCGTGCTGCTGCTCCTTAGTGAGCTTGGTCATCTCGAGCACGGAGAGGATATTGTCCTCCACGCTCATCTTGCGGAAGACGGACTCCTCCTGCGCGAGGTAGCTGATCCCTCGGTGCGCCCGCTTGTAGATCGGCTCTCGCGTGATGTCCTCATCATCGAGGTAGATCCGCCCGTTATTGGGCACCACCAGCCCCACCGTCATGTAGAAGGTGGTGGTCTTCCCGGCACCATTGGGACCGAGTAGCCCGACGATCTCTCCCTGAGAGACGTTGATGGAGACGTGGTTGACTACCGTGCGGCTCTTGTATTTCTTGACGAGGTCTTCAGTCCGTAGATTCATGTGACGTTATAGGAAAAGGGTACACCAGGCATCGAAGCGGTCGAGATTGTCCTGCCCGTAGCCGCGCTGCTTCTCGCGGAGGCTCTCGACGCTCTTCTCGACGGTCAGCTTCTCCACATTCCCCTTGGAGTAAAAGCAGTCGGCAAAGCAGATGATCTGCTCCTCGAGCGTGATCGGCACCATCTCCCGGTGCGGCATCTCGTAGCCCTCCCGTAGGATCTCCTCCAGCGTCACGCCGGTGCCGGTATGCCGCTCGCAGACGAGAGCGTGACGGGGCAGCCCCTCCTTGCGGAGGAGGTCGGCACCGAGGGCGCCGTGCATCAGGTAAGGCTCGGTGCCGTGACAGTCTATGCTCGGCGCATCGGTGAGGAAGATGCCGATGTCGTGGAGCATCGCCGCCTCGGCGACGAAGTCACGATCTAAGTGCCACTCGGGATGGCGATCGACGATGTCCAGCGCCTTTGCCGTCACCCGCTCGCTGTGGATCGTCAGGATGCGGTACGCCTCCGACGCAGGGTCGTAGTACTTGCGGATCAGCTCGAGAGGGTCAACACGCTTAGTCATAGGGGGTTACTTATCCGATACGAGACGGCAGTCTACGGAGCCGATCGCCAGCTCGGCGCGGGCAAAGATCGGCAGCCGCTTGGCATCCCGGGTGATGTAGAGCCGTAGCGTGTCCCGGTTTTTCTTAAATCCCGGGTCGCCGATGTCGAAGCTCACCTCCATCGTGCTGACTGACTTGCCCTGATACTTCCGCATCTTGTATCCGATGAAGGTGAAGCGCCCCTCTGTCAGCTCCTTGCCGAGCGGGATGATGAAGCTCTGCCCACTCGTGGCGGCTGTCAGCTCGTCCTCAGGGATCGCGCGCACATAGGCGACCATGGAGAGTAGGTCGAGCACCGCGGCACTCGTCGCATCAATGCGGCTGTCACGCGACTCCCGCAGGGTGCCGTCATCGTGGTACTGTCTCGCACTGGTGAAGGCGGTCTTGGGGGTAAATCGGTAGGTCACCTCGTCCCGCATGCGGTACTTATTCTCATCGATCCCCTTGTAGAAGCGCTGCGGCAGTCGGTCGGCGCCGTACCAGGTCTGCATCGTGTCTCGCATGGGGAAGAAGGTCTCGACAGCGTTCTTCGTGCGAAGCAGGAGCCGCGTGGTGCAGCCTCCGCCCCGCGTGGGCGTGGTGGTGAGGGTGGCTGTGCCTACGCTGCCCTTGACGAAGGCAACGGAGTAGGAGAGGTCAAAGGTGAGCGTCTCTGTACCCGCCAGCATGGGCGACGACTTGAGACGTGCGGTGGGACCCTGCGCCACCGCCACCCCTGAGAGGAGCGTAAGGAGCAGGGTGAGGGTGTATGATAGTATGGGACGCATCCGTCGCTCTCCTTCACTTGCCCGCAGCAGGTGCCGGGATGATGTCAAATCCGGTGTAGGGGCGCAGCGCCTCGGGGATGACGATGCCCTCAGGCGTCTGGTTATTCTCCAGCAGTGCGGCCACGATGCGGGGCAGGGCGAGGGCACTGCCATTGAGCGTGTGGACGAGGTGCATCTTGCCGTCCTCGCCCTTGAAGCGACACTTCAGGCGATTGGCCTGGAAGCTCTCGAAATTCGATACCGAGCTCACCTCCAGCCAGCGCTCCTGTGCAGCGGAGAAGACCTCGAAGTCAAAGGTCAGTGCTGACGTGAAGCTGATGTCTCCACCACAGAGCCGGACGATGCGGTACGGCAGCTCCAGCTTGCTGACCAGCGTCTCCACGTAGCGGACCATCTGATCCAGTGCCTCATAGGAGCGGTCGGGATGCTCGATGCGAACCAGCTCCACCTTGTTAAACTGGTGCAGGCGGTTGAGCCCCCTCACGTCCTTGCCGTAGCTCCCTGCCTCGCGACGGAAGCAGGCGGAGTAGGCGCACATGCGGATCGGCAGGCTCTTCTCCTCGACGATCTCGTCGCGGAAGATATTGGTCACCGGCACCTCTGCCGTCGGGATGAGGTAAAAGTCGTCCACCTCGCAGTGGTACATCTGCCCCTCCTTATCAGGGATCTGCCCGGTGCCGAAGCCGGATGCTTCATTGACGACAAAGGGGGGCTCGATCTCGAGATAACCCGCCTCGCGCGCGCTGTCCATAAAGAAGCAGATCAGCGCCCTCTGCAGTCTTGTGCCGTAGCCGGTGTAGACGGGGAAGCCCGCACCGGTGATCTTCACGCCCAGCTCAAAGTCGATCAGGCCATACTCATTGGCGAGCTCCCAGTGAGGCTTCTTGTGGTCCGGGTGGAGGTCCGGCATCTCACCACCTTGCCTCTCAATGACATTGTCGTCGGCCGACTTACCGGCGGGGACAGTCTCCGAGGGGGCATTGGGCAGGAGGACGATCGTATCGACCTGCTGCTGCTCCAGCTCCCGCTTGCGGTCAGTTAGCTCCTTGGAGCGGTCCTTGAGGCTGCTCACTCTCTCCTTGATCGTCTCAGCCTCGTCGCGCTTGCCATCGCGCATCAGTCCCCCGATCTCGCGGGAGAGCGTATTGATCTCGGCATTGGTCTCGTCGAGCTCGCTCTGGGTCTGCCGGCGCTCCTCGTCGAGGGCGCGCACCTTGTCGATGATCGGCTCCGGGTCGACATTCTTGATCTTCAGTCTCCGGATCGCCTCATCGGTATGCTCCAGTAGGAATTCAGTCGTTAACATCTCGGATCTGTACTCTACTTATTGTTTCGTGATTGCTTGAAGTATGTAACATACAAAGGTACCGAATTAATTCAGTACCCGGATAAAAGAAAAAGGGCTCAGAAATGAGGATCGATCTAATATCGGTAGTAGGTCATCCCCATCGGTCTACCTCTTTTTCTTGCTGAGGAGGATCGACCCGATGACGAGTGCGAGCGGGATGGTGATCATCGCCACCACCGCTTCGGTAAATGATAGTTGCTTGTCTTTCATATCCGTGTATCGCGGTAAATAGTAGTCGGCTTGTGACAGCTCAAAGATACCGCTTTTCTCTCATTGCCCTGAAGGACAGGGGAGCCATCGATGGGCCCCAGCCTTTGAGAGGCTCTATCGGACGAGTCGGACAAGTCGGACGTTTTGTCCAAATACACTAAGCTCTGACAGTTATATCGGCATCCGCAAGGATGCCCGTTCCATAGGCATCGGTCAAGGCACGAAGTGCCGACGACCGATGTATAAGCGTACATATTGTGTCTCGACCCTTTACGGGTCGCCGGGAAGGGGGGGCTGCTCGACGCCCTATCGGGGTCGAGAGGGTAGGGGAGGGGGTACATCGGTCACCGCTTCGCGGATGACCGATGCCTAAGGAGCGAGCACCCTTCGGGTGCCTCACGGACAAGTCTCACTTGGTATATGATTGCCCTATAGCTCAAGTGCGCCACCCTATTCGCTACTCGAAAAAAGTGTCACATGTGACAACTTTTTCGAGTAGGATTAATGGAATTAAGCCAAAAGCGTGTATTTCTACTCGAAAAAAGTGTCACAGGCTCCGGGGAGGAGACACCGGTCCTTAGGAGTGAGAGTGGCATCACGACCATAAGTATCTATGACTTTTTGCTCAATCCTGAGTCGCTGGAGCTGTAAGACCGATGCCTCATCGATGGCGATTGTGGGGGCTCCCTCCTTACGGCTATTGCCATTTTGTGGGTACCTTTGTCAAGGTATTTAATAGGAGAGGGTGTACTCCTTAAGTTTTGCATACCTCTCTGCTCTGAAAGCCTATTAAGTCATGAATTACAGTCTACTTGACTTCCTCAGCCTGCTTGGGTCCCTCGGTCTCTTCCTCTACGGGATGAAGATCATGAGCGAGGGTTTGCAGAAAGCTGCCGGAGATCGCCTCCGATCTTTACTCTCGGCCATCACCTCCAATCGCTTCCTCGGTGCGCTGACCGGGCTCTTCATCACTGCGATGATCCAGTCCTCCTCGGCTACGACGGTGATGGTGGTAAGCTTCGTGAATGCAGGGCTCCTCAACCTCACGCAGGCGATAGGCGTCATCATGGGTGCCAATATCGGTACCACGGCGACGGCGTGGATCATCTCGCTGCTGGGATTTAAGGTGGAGATAAGTGCCTTCACGATCCCGATGATGGCGATAGGCATCCCACTCATATTCTCTAAGAAAAGCAACCTCAATGCCATAGGAGAGTTCATCTTCGGCTTTGCGTTGCTTTTTTTGGGTCTTGAGTTTCTTAAGAACTCTATGCCCGACCTGCAGAGCAGCCCTGAGGCACTCGCCTTCCTCTCCAAGTACACCGGGATGGGCTATGGGTCGATCCTGATCTTCCTCTTCATCGGTACTGTCCTGACGCTGATCGTCCAGTCATCAAGTGCGATGGTGGCGATCACGCTCGTGATGTGCGCCCAGGGGTGGATCCCCTTCCACATCGGTGCGGCAATGATCCTCGGAGAGAATATCGGTACCACGATCACCGCCAACCTCGCTGCACTGAGCGCCAATACGACCGCCAAGCGGGCTGCCTTCTCGCACCTGCTTTTCAATGTCTTCGGCGTCCTCTGGGTGCTGATCCTCTTCTCCCCCGTCACAAACCTCGTCGCCTCGATGGTGGTGAGCAGTGGTGGGGCCGACCCGAGGGAGCTGTATGACTACATAGGCTCACTGGGGAGCCGCTTCTCGAGCGACCAAATCAGCCTGATAACCAGCGGAGAGACACTGACCGACCCGGCAATGATAGCCGCTCAGTCACAAATCGTCTCCTACACCAGCGCCGTCAGCATCGGGCTCTCGCTCTTCCATACCTGCTTCAATGTCACCAATATGCTGCTCATGATCTGGTTCGTCCCCCTTTATGCCAAGATCTGCGAGCAGGTGATTCGCCCGGCGAAGAAGCACAAGGGGAGCAAGGAGTACAGCCACCTCCAGTTCGTCTCCGCACCGCTGCTCTCCACCGGTGAACTCTCCCTCCTGCAGGTGCAGCGGGAGATGGGGATCTACCTCGGACGGATCCATACGATGCTCGCCATGGTGCGGGAGCTCTACTTAGAGGAGGATCCGGGACGCTTCACGCAGACCTTCACGCGACTGGAGAAGTATGAGAATATCTGTGACCGGGTCGAAATCGAGATCGTAGACTTCCTCACTCGCCTGAGTACCAACGACCTCTCCAAGGAGACCCACCACGACATCCAGGCCTACATGCGCTGTGCCACCGAGATCGAGAGCATGGGTGACTCCTGCTTCAATATCGGTCGCGCCCTACGTCGCCAGCGCGGCAACTCCGTCGAGATGGCTCCCGAGCTGGTCTCTACGCTCCTCGAGCTCCATACCCTCTGCGAGCAGATCCTCGACAATACCGTCGCCACCGTGGACACTTACCCGAGGGATGAGTCCTTCTTCTACAAGGCGCAAAACCTTGAGAATGAAATGAACAACCGACGAGATGCTCTCGAGAAGCAAAATATCGTGGACGTCAGTGCGCTCAAGTATCCCTACGAGGCCTCCGTCTACTACGTCGATGACATCGATGAGTACGAGCACTTCGCCGACTACGCCATCAATGTGGTGGAGGCGCTGACCAACAAGAAGCACTAAGAGCGACCACCCTCTATAAGCAGAGCCCCGAGCGGAAACGACCGCCCGGGGCTCTCTTTGCTTATTACTTGCGACTGTTGCACGAAGGCGATCTGCTGCGTTGCTTTCGGAATTCGACCTCGGTCACGTACGTGAGTACGCTCCCTTCGGTCTCATCCTCAGCGCCTTGCATCTCATCCTTCGTGCAAAGTCTCAGCACATTTGAAACAAATGTGCGAGAATGGCACTTCGTGCAACATTCTCTACTTACGACCGAAGTCGGCAGGGATCTCGCCCAGTACCTCCGTAGGCCACTTCCTCAGGTCGTACCGCGATAGGTCGTGTCGCTGTAGCCACAGGATCGCCCGGTCGATGTGGCGGAAGAGCTGCTCCGTGCGCTCATCGCGAGGGAGCTTCGTCTTGCAGACCTTATTCTGCACCCAGCGGATCGCATTTCGGCTATCGGAGTAGATCGGGACGAAGTACCCCATCTGCTCCTCCCAGGCGAGGGCGTGGACGATGGCGAGGAATTCGCCGATGTTATTCGTCCCCCTCGGGTAGACCTGGCTGTGGAAGACCTCGTCCCCCGTCTCCACGTAGACTCCTCTGTACTCCATCCGTCCCGGATTGCCCTGCGAGGAGGCGTCGACAGCGATCGCATCGGGCGAGATGGAGGCCTTCGCCTGCTCGTAGTCCGGTGCGGGCTTCTTCTCCTTCGTCCCTGTGCTATAGTACTGCTCCGGACCGTCAGCGAGGATCTGCTCCGCCTCGGCATGCGTGATGCCCTTGAAAGACTTGTACTTCGCCCCCTTCACCCCCACCACAAGGGGCTTGCAGTCGTCCCAGCTGTCGAAGACGCCCGTCTCCCGACCCGACCAGACGACATAGACCTTAGGCTCGTCGTTACCCCTCATACTTTGACCTCTTCTCGTGGGACATACCTCTCGTTCGCCACGTAGAGCAGCGCAATCCCCTCCGCCTCGAGACATATGGGGCAGTCGGTGACGCTATTGAGCGTCATCTGCCAATGCTTCGGGTAGATCGCCTTGTGGAAGGGGTAGGTCACCCCCTCGGCACTCATCGGCAGGTGGTCTTGGGAGAAAAAGCTCACCTCCAGCCCCTGCGGCACATCGAAGTGGCGCTCACCGGAGAAGGGGACAAAGGTCCCGTAGTCGCTCACCATCTGAACCTCCGCGCCCGACTCGTAGTAGTCCATCAGGAGGAAGATATTGGCGATCGTGTGGTCCTCCCTCAGCCCTGTCCCGCCTAAGATCGTGATCGACCGCCATCCCTTAGTAAGGGCATGGTGGACCGCCTTCGTGAGGTCGTTGGTCATCTGATCATCGATGCGGGTAAAGGTGAGGCTGTGTCGCTCCAGCAGCTCCGTCGGGACCGAGTCCCCGTCGCCGATCACCACATCCGGATCCCGCTCCGTGAGGCGGTAGTAATTACTCAGGGCGCCATCGGTGACGATCACGCGGGACGCTCGACTGAGGACTGAGGAGGCAAGCTCTTCGGAGGGAGCCTCTCCGTCGGCAAAGATTACGGTGGAGATGGGGTGGGGTAGGTATCTCATAGGTCGCTCTGGTGGTGCATCTTTCGCCTCCAGACGATCAGCCCCCGCACAGCAAGCAGGGTCAGCACGCCGTAGAGGATAGCGGTGTAGAAGTATCCCGGGATGAGGGCGTAGAGGACGGTGTAGAGGAGGTTGGAGACGATCCAGACATACCACGACTCGACATACGCCCTGATGAGCAGGTACATACCGAGGAAGCAAAGTGCTGTCCCGGCGGCCTCTACCGCAGGGTATGGGCTAAAGGTCTCGACCGAGACCAATATCAGCACAAAGGCCGCCATCGTCGCCAGGGCGCAGATAGCCAGTTCGCGGAGAGGTATGCGGGTGATCGGTGGATGAGCCGTCTCGCCATCTCCGCCACTCCGGCGCCGTCTCTGCCACGAGATCCAGCCGATGATGCAGGTGATGAGGTAGTAGAGCTGCACAAGGATCGTGCTGTAGGTTTGGCTCTGCCAGCCGACGATCAGGGCAAAGACAGGCTGTATCACTCCCAGCGGCCAAAGCCACATCGAGGCGCTGCCCTCCAGTAGGACGTAGACGATGCCGAGGACGGCATTGATGATCTGTATAATCGTTTCGCTCATAATTTCGATAGCAAAGGTACCCATTCTCCCTCACCTCCCGAGCATCCCTAACCGGGTCTCTGCCCCCATCTCTATGGCGCAACACTAATACCGATATTAGGCGCGACTAATATCGGTATTAGTGATTTCTTTTATCGGTATTAGTTCACACCCCCCCCACATAGAGGAAAAAGAGAAGGGGCGCACTCTCACGAGTGCACCCCTTCGAAGCAAAAATATGGAAAAATGTATTTGTCAGCAGTCTCTTACATCAGTAGAGACTTAATGTCAGCGTTGGTGGTGTAGCGTCCCAGCTCCTTGTCCTGAGCGATGGTGCTCTTGAGCGACGGATCGAGGGAGACGGCCTCACGGATACCCTCACGTACGAGGCTGTCCTGTGCCGTGCGGGCACCGATGATCGCCTTGAGGTAGGCTGTCGTGGCGTCAGGAGTGGAGATCTTGCCGAGCAGCTCAAGGGCACGATTGTAGTCCTTATTGAGGATCTGCGCCAGCACACCATTGTTGGTCGGCACGTCGCGGAGTGCCTTGGCAGCATCGGCATAGCGGCCCTCGCTGATCGCAAGCAGGCCCATCACGCCCTCATACTCGGGCACCTTGGTGGCCTGACCGATCAGGGTCTGAGCGTTGCGCACGTTGCCGTCCTTGAGGGCAATGAGGCCCTTATTGAGTGCCACCTCGGGAGCCTCCACGCCGGCAGCGTTGGCGGCGTTGGTGGCTTTGTCAAAGTAGGAGGCTGCACCATCGATGTCTCCTGCGAGGTAGCGGAGGAGGCCGAGGTTATTCCAGGCGCGGTAGTCCTTGGGGTAGATGCCGGAGGCCTGCTGGTAGGCATTGAGCTTGACAGCAGGGTCGTCGGAGAGGGTGGCGGCATAGAGGAGCTCGTCCACGGTGAGACGACCGGGACGCTCGCGGAGGTAGCGGAGGATGTCCTCATCGCTCTTGCCGACGATGGTGACATTGGCTACTAAGCGAGAGCGACGCAGCTGCGGCAGGATGACGTCAGCGAGGTCGGAGAAGACGGAGGAGATATTCTTGATCTCGCGCTCGCGCACCTCGGGGTCGGGGTACATCTCGAGGACGCGGAGTACCAGCTCCTTGTCCTGGAGGTTGCTCTGCTCGACCAGCTTACGGAATCCCTCCCAGTCCTGAGCGGTGTAGTGTGCAGCGACATCCTTCTCCACACGGAGACGATTGAGCTCACGCTGCAGGTACTGGGTGGTATTCTTCTCACGGCTCTGAGCCAGCTTATCATTCAGCTCCACGCCTCCATCGGGAGAGGCGTAGGCCTGCACCTCGACGTCGACATCCTGATTGGGGATCTGATAGGCGTTTTGCACCAGGTCCTTCCAGTTGCTGATCTCGCTCTTGGAGAGCTCGGTGCCGCGGAGGTTGGCCTGCTGGATGAGGAATTGGATATTGGCGTCGTACTGCTTCTTGATGATCCTCTGGAAGTTGTCCGGAGCGAGAGCCGGTACGGCGTAAGCGACATCAGCCAGAGCCTCGGTGGCGATGGTTCCCTCACCTATCTTGAGGTCGGGGAGACGCACCTCCTTGCCATTGACCTTGGCATTAAACTTCAGGTAGAGCCCTGCGTTGCGCATCTCGGGCTTCCAGTCGAAGTCACTATTCAGCACCACGCTCTGACCGGCATAGGAGATGGTCTGAGCATTGCCGCGTACCTTCTCGCCCTGCAGGGAGTAGGCTGTTCCCCAGCTCTCTCCGCCGGGGTACTTGAGGATCGGTGTGACACGCACCTCGGCCTTCTTATTGAACCACTTATTGGGGAAGCGGACAGTGATGGTGGCCGGGACCTTCCCGCCCTTGAGGACAAGGGGCTGTGGATCTACGCTCACGCGCTGAGGATCCAGAGGCTTGAGGGTGCTGCAGCCGGCGAGCCCCACAGTGAGTACCAGAGCGGCAAGTGTCGCAATCTTGATGGTCTTCATTCTTCTAAGTCTTTAATACTATTGTTACTCACCTACAAAGGTAACGAAATAAAGCAGGTATGTGGCGTGTCTCTCCTATTATTTTTTCTCTCTCGCTCCTCCCTACGAAGAGAGAGTGCCACACCCTCGGTGGAGGATGTGGCACTCTCTCGTGCGGATGCCTCGGATCAGTTACTCCTTGGAGCGACCGACGTAGGAGCCGTCGCGGGTGTCGATCTCGATGCGCTCACCTGTCGTGATGAAGAGCGGGACCATCACCTCGGCGCCGGTCTCCACGGTGGCAGCCTTGGAGGCGTTGGTGGCGGTGTTGCCCTTGACGGCAGGCTCGGTGTAGGTCACCTCGAGCGTGACGTGGGCGGGGAGCTCGCAGGTGAGGATCTCCTCATTCTCTGCATTGATCATTGCCTCGACCATGTCGCCCTCCTTGAGGAACTGCACGCCGACGATCGCCTCCTCGGGGATGGTGATCTGCTCAAAGCTCTCCGGGTGCATGAAGACGAGACCCATCTCGTCCTTGTAGAGGTACTGGTAGGGGCGACGCTCGATGCGGACGTCCTTTACCTTGACGCCTGAGCTCCAGGTCTTATCGAGTACGCGGCCGTCGCGGAGGTTGCGCAGCTTGGTGCGGACAAAGGCGGGACCCTTGCCGGGCTTTACGTGGAGAAACTCCACGATCTCGTAGAGCTGGCTGTCGAGCTCGATGCAGACGCCGTTCTTGAATTCTGCTGTAGTAATCATCTTGGTATATTTTGTTTTAATGTATTATCAGTGTCCGGAGATGTCCTTGGGGGAGGCGCCAAACTCCATCAGGAAGGCCTTGATGAAGCCATCCAGGTCGCCGTCCATGACGCCGTCGACGTCGGAGGTCTGGTAGTCGGTGCGGTGGTCCTTGACACGTCGGTCGTCAAAGACGTAGCTGCGTATCTGGGAGCCCCACTCGATCTTCATCTTACTACCCTCGATCTCCTCGGTCATCTTGTGGCGACGCTTGAGCTCTCGGTCGTAGAGCTCTGACTTGAGGTGTCGCATGGCGTTGGCGCGATTTTCCTGCTGCTTACGGGTCTCCGTATTCTCGATCAGGATCTCCTCCGTCTCGCCGGTGTCGGGGTCGGTGTACTGGTAGCGTAGCCGGACTCCGGTCTCGACCTTATTGACGTTCTGCCCGCCGGCGCCACCGGAGCGGAAGGTGTCCCAGCTGATCTTGGCGGGGTCTACCGTCACCTCGATCCGGTCGTCCACGAGGGGGACGACGAAGACGGAGGCAAAGGAGGTCATCCGCTTGCCCTGAGCATTGTAGGGCGAGACGCGGACGAGACGATGGACGCCATTCTCGCTCTTGAGATAGCCGTAGGCGTAGTCGCCCTCGATCTCAAAGGTGCAGGTCTTGATCCCGGCCTCATCGCCGTCCTGCCAATTGGTGATCGTCACCTTGTACCCGTGCGCCTCGGCCCACCGCTGGTACATACGAGCCAGCATAGAGGCCCAGTCCTGACTCTCGGTACCGCCGGCACCGGAGTTGATCTGGAGTAGGGCGCCCAGCTGATCCTCCTCGCTCCGCAGCATATTGCGCAACTCGAGGTCGTCGAGCGCCTCCAGGGTAGAGGCGTATATCTTGTCGGTCTCCTCCTCGGAGATCAGCTCCGGGTCCTCCTTGGCGTACTCGAGGGCGAGGGAGAGCTCCTCCGCCATCGTGTCGATCTTATCGTAGTCCTCGATCCAGCGCTTCAGGTCGCCCACCTCGCGCATCTTGTCCTGCGCCTTGGCGGGGTCGTCCCAGAAGTGCGGGTCCTGGGTCCGGAGCTCCTCTTCTTTTAGTTGTATTCTCTTGTTATCGATGTCAAAGGTACCCCCTCAGCGCATCGCGGCGCTCCAACACCGAAGCAAGTTGGTCTGATGTCATCATAATAATCGAGTCGATTAGTGTGATAGTTGGTGATACAAATAGGTGAGTGAGTGAAGGAGGGGGGAGGGCTCGCCTAAGCTCTCCCCCATCTTCGCTCTATGTGCAAAGGTACAAAAATGCGGGCAACCCTCCCTTACTTGCTCATGCTCAGCGGAGCATAGGCAGTACGCGCCTGAGACCGGCGATGAAGGTGTCCACCTCCTCGCGTGTGGTGTAGAGGGCAAAGCTGACCCTCGCCGTGCCGGTGATGCCATACCGCTCCATCAGTGGCTGAGCGCAGTGGTGCCCGGTGCGGAGGGCGATGCCGAGGTGGTCAAGCAGCGTGCCGAGGTCGTAGGGGTGGACGCCGTCAATGAGGAAGGAGATGACGCTCTCCTTGCCCGGTGCGGTGCCGTATATCCTCATCCCCTCGATCTGATCCATCTCGCTCGTGCAGTAGTCGATCAGCTCCCGCTCGTGAGACTGTATCTCGTCGATGCCGATCTTGCTCACGTACTTGAGTGCTGTCTCCAGTCCGAGGCTGCCGATGAAGTCAGGCGTCCCGGCCTCAAACTTATAGGGCAGGTCGGCGTAGGTGGTGTGGTCAAAGGAGACGTGGTCGATCATCTCCCCGCCGCCCTGATAGGGCGGTATCCGCTCCAGCCACTCCCGCTTGCCGTAGAGGACGCCGATGCCGGTCGGCCCGTAGATCTTGTGTCCGCTGAAGGTGAGGAAGTCGCAGTCCCACGCCTGCACATCCACCGGACGATGGGCGATGGCCTGTGCAGCATCGATGAGACAGGGGACGCCGTGTGCGTGTGCGATGTCGACGATCTCGCGCACCGGATTGACCGTGCCGAGGACGTTGGAGAGGGCGGTGACAGCCACTAATCGCGTCCGTGTGGTGAAGAGTCTCTCGTACGCCTCCATATCGAGCTCTCCCTCATCGCTGATCGGGATCACGCGGAGCTTGGCGCCCTGGAGCTGCCAGGGGACGATATTGGAGTGGTGCTCCATCGTGGAGACGATCACCTCGTCACCCGGCTGCATAAAGGCTCGGCAGTAGGTGTCCGCCACGGTATTGATGCCGTCGGTGGTGCCTCGGGTGAAGACCACCTCGGCAGCCTCCCGGGCGTGGATGAAGTGGGCAACGGTTTCCCGTGCCGCCTCGTGCGCCTCCGTCGCCACGCGACTGAGGTAGTGGACACCGCGGTGGATATTCGCATTGGCGTGGAGGTAGCCCTCGGCGAGCCGGTCGATGACGCACTGGGGACGCTGTGTCGTGGCAGCGTTGTCGAGGTAAGTCAGTGGCACCTCCTTATATATGGTATCCCGCAGGGCGGGGAAGTCCTCCCTCAGTCGCTCTACATCCATAGCCATCTGGATCACTTGCCCGTGAGGAGCTGCTTGACGATGCGGGAGATGTCGCCACCCTGAGCCTTGCCTGCCAGCTCCTTCGTGGCGGTGCCCATGATGCGTCCCATCCCCTTCATGTCCGTGACCCCGAGCTTCTCGATCAGAGCACGGATATACTCAGTGAGCTCGCCCTCGTCCATCTGCTTGGGGAGGTACTCCTCGAGTATCTTAGCCTCTGCCTCCTCGCCCTCGGCCAGCTCCGGGCGACCATTGTCGCGGTAGATCTGTGCCGCATCTAGACGCTGCTTCTTCATCTTCTGCAGGATCTCTATCGCGTGGCTGTCTGTGAGCTCGCCCTCAGCGCCCTTGGCGGTCTTCGCCTCGAGGAACTCTTTCTTGATCCCCCTCAGGGTCTCTGTCCGCACGTGGTCGTGCGCCAGCATCGCTTTCTGTATATCGTTGCTTACTTGGTCAAATAGATTGCTCATAGGTATTCTTCGCTATTAGTCGTTACCAAACCGGATGATCTCCTCCTGCTCCTCATCGTCGGAGAGGCTCTCCTGCGGCTCCGGTGCGGGCGAGATCACCGGCTCCTCCTCGGCAGTCGGGATCTCCGGAGCGACGGAGGCGCCCTCCGGTGCGTGAGACTCCAGTGAGCCGAGGTCATCCACTCCTGAGACCGGCTCCCGTCGTGTGGTGACGGGGGTATGCTTCCCCTCCGTCCCGCCTGAGGTGCGGAGGTGCTGCCGGAGTTTCTTCAGGTCCTCGTCCTTGCGCTTCAGCGTCGGGGTGGCGAGGACGGCGGAGATGAAGTCGTCGTTGTCGAGCTCGTCCTCACTGAAGATCACGGTCGCGTAGGGACCCGTGTCGAGCACATCGCCATAGAAGAGGCTGATCTTGCGATCGTTCTCGTGCCGCTTCTCGGCGGTCTCACCGATCTCCTTGCTGATCGCGTCGCTCAGCTCCTTGCCATACTCGTCGTAGCGGAGGTCACCCTCGCTGAAGCCGGAGGCGAGGAGCGTGACGCCGATCTCATTCTCCATGTCCTCCCGCTCGCTTATACCCCAGATGAGGGAGTAGTTATTCTGGATCTTCTCCAGCTCGCGCTGGAAGTCCTGTGCGATCGCTGCCTTGGGGTCGTGTCCCTTGAGGAAGGTCAGCAGCAGGAGGACGCGCGAGGCCTTGTCGAAGTTGGTCGTATTGACGAGCGGTGACTTCAGCGCTCGATCCATGGCGACGCTGACGCCCTCCTCCTCGCTCGCAAAGCCCATGGTGATGATCGAGACACCTCCATTCTGCAGCGTCGTGCGGACGTCGGCAAAGTCGAGGTTGATCGCGCCCTTGATCGTGATCATCTCCGCGATGGCACGCGTGGAGGTGGTGACGACGTCATCCGCTTTCTTAAAGGCCTCGGTGATCGTCAGGTCGGGGTAGACTCGGTAGAGCAGCTCATTCTTGATCACAAGGAGGGCATCCACATTCTTCGCCAGCTCCTCCACGCCCTGGATCGCCTGGAGGATCTTCACCCGTCCCTCAAAGACAAAGGGGATCGTCACCACGCCTACCGTCAGCTTGCCCATATCCTTGGCGATGCGGGCGATCACCGGGGCGGCACCTGTGCCGGTGCCACCACCCATACCGGCGGTGATGAAGACCATCTCTGTCCCGTCGTTGAGCGCCTCGCGGATCTCCTCCGCCGACTCCTCGGCGGCAGCGTGAGCCACCTCCGGACGATTGCCGGCGCCGAGCCCCTTTGTCGTCTTCTGTCCCAGCACGATCGTGTCGGGGACGTTGCACTCCAGGAGGTGCTGTCGGTCGGTATTGCAGAGCAGGTAGGAGACGTGGTCGACATCCTGACCATACATATAGTTGACGGCGTTGCCACCACCGCCACCGACGCCGATCACCTTGATGATCGTCGGGATCTCATCCTTTTTTTTGCTGCTGATATTGAGTAATTCGCTCATAAGTCCGATACGTATCTATGATATAAAAGGGTAGAGATCACTCGTCGACGTCATCCTCGGGGAAGATGAGGCCGCCACTGAATAGCTTGGAAAAGAATCCATTGCCCTTGTCCCTGTGCTTCGAGCCGCTGCGGCGGGTCACTTTCTTGGGCGGCTCCTGCGCCTTCGTCTCTATCTCCTCCACATCGATGAGCGTCTGCGTCGTGCCGGCAAAGGCATCATCCGGCAGCTGATCCTCCGGGTAGTCGCTGCCGGTCGAGGTTGCCTGCTCGCTCGTCCGTGTCACCGGCTGCTCGGTGGGGGCGGTCGGTGTCTGCTTCTGCGCCGACGGCTCGGGGCGGACATAGGTGGCAGCGAGGTCCTGAGCCACGTAGTAGACCATACTGTAGACGGAGTGCCACTCAGGGTTCTCGATGTAGTAGCTGTTGTCTCTCCCGTAGCGACCGAGGATGGAGGAGGCGTAGTCCACCTTTACATTAAACTCCTTCGTCAGCAGATCCCTCAGACCGATCATGCGGGATGCTCCACCGGTGATCACGATGCCGGAGAGGCTGTGCTCGGGGAGGAGGGTATTGATGTAGGTCGAGATATTGCGGACGATCTCTGAGGAGCGGGCGCGGATGTACCGATTGACCTCGCGGAGTGGTAGGCTCTTGGAGGTCATGCCGTTGGCGGTCTGCACCACCACTTCGCCCTTAGCCTCCTCCTCGGAGGCAGAGAGAGTGGAGCCATTCTTCGTCTTGATCCGCTCCGCCTCCATGAGCGAGATGTGCATATCGGTCAGGTCGGTGGTGATCGCATCGCCACCGAGTGGGATCACACGCAGACCGACCATCTGCCCTCTATTGTACACCGAGACGGTCGTACACTCGGCGCCGAAGTCGATCAGGGCGCAGCCGAAGCGCTTCTGCTCCGTGGTGAGGAAGAGGTCGCTCATGATCGTCGCCGGGATCAGGTACTCTGTCTCGCGCGCCAGCTTCTCCTCCAGCACGCGCCGGATATTGCGGTCCAGCTCCTCACGGGCGAGGAGCAGCTGGTAGCTCACCTTGAGATTGGATCCCTGGACGCCGACCGGGTTATTTGTCCAGCTGCCGTCCACATAGTAGGCGGGGGTGACATCGTCGGCGATCGATATGTAGCGGCTGTCGAAGTCCTCGTCCGCCGTCTGCAGTCGCAGCGTGTCCATATCCTTCTCCGTGATCTCGCGCGGCTCACCGAGTGTCAGCTCCGCCTCGTGCATGTCGGAGTGGAGACTCTGCCCATTGACCCCGGCGTAGACTCGGTCTATGGGGCAGTCGGCGAGCTGTGAGAGCTGTCGGAGGAGCTCGTCGGTCTTCGCCGCCACCTCCTTGAGGTTATAAATGATGCCGCGACGGATCTGTCCCTCCGACTCGACCGTGCTCTGCTGACGGAATGTAAAGGTGCCGTCCGCCTTGCAGTCCGCTAGGGCTGCCTTGATCGTGTGGCTGCCAAAGTCGAGGAACGCAGCAGTAATGGTATCGTCTTCTCGCATGAAGTAAGTCCGGATAGTGTACGTGTCTCAGTATCGGGTGGATCGGTCCACCCTCTCCCCCTTCCCACAAAGGTAACTTATCTCCCCGACAAAAGAAAAAGCAACCGGCCGGCATCCGCAAGGAGGCCTATGGAACGGGCATCGGTCGAGGCGCAAAGTGCCGATGCCCCAGGGGAAAGATGATCTTAAGTAAGATACACGACCCCCCCAGGGGTCGAGGGTGTTGGGGCGGGTCTCGGCACATCGGTCACCGCTTTGCGGATGACCGATGCCTAAGGAGCGAGCACCCTTCGGTTGCCTCACGGATGAGCACACCCTGGTTTATGATTACCCTAATGCTCAAATGCGTCACCCCTGCCCCTGTGTGCAGGTTTTTTAATGGTGACAAGTTTATTGTGTAGCTTTGGATTGCGAAGGGGACTGATATTAGTCTATCTTTGTTAGTTCACCGAAGCGTCAACAGGGGCAAGTCGGGGTCTGAGGGCGCAGTCGTAACGAGGACCTTAAACTGTGGATAACTCTTTCTGATCATGGAGCACTTGATTATCGGCATCATCATCTTTGTAGCGATCATTTGTTTCGTTGTACTGATATTTCGGATTATTGGTGGCTATTTCTCGGGTCTCTTCGGTAGCGCCAAGGAGATCCTGACAGGCAATATCGTCGAGGGTGGCTGTAGCTGCATCTTCATGCTTATCCTCGGAGTCCTTGGAGTCATAGTTTTTGTCGCCTTTATGATCGGGATCGTGCAGGCAATGCTTGAGTGAGCCTGTCGCCCTGGGATGAACTTTTACAAGAGTTGCGTGTAATGGGTAATAAGTGCAGATAAGAGACAAGGAGGGTAGGAGGGGGTGGTATAACTCCAGTCCTTTCCCTGAAACAAGGATCCCCGACAGACTGCTCTGCCGAGGATCCTTTCGGTATCAGTGGAGGGGGCTGCTAACCCTTTGTCTTGTGGTCAACGTGAAGCAGACGCGCCTGCTGATCAGGTCAGCGAAGAGGTACGCCTCCTGTTATCTCGGGGTGCGGAGGGCGCGCATGGCGTTGAGGATCGCGAGGACCATCACGCCGACATCGGCGAAGACCGCCATGCCCATCGTGGCGAGGCCGAGGGCGGCGAGGAGGAGCACCAGTAGCTTCACCCCGATGGCGAAGATAGCATTCTCTCGGGCGATACGGAGGATCCGGCGAGAGATACGGATGGCGAGGGCGATCTTGGAGGGCTTGTCGTCCATCAGCACTACGTCTGCCGCCTCGATGGCGGCATCGGAGCCGAGACCGCCCATGGCGATCCCGATGTCGGCTCGTGCGAGGGCGGGCGCATCATTGATCCCATCCCCGACGAAGGCGACCATCCCCTCGGCTGCATTCAGCTCCTCCTCCAGTCTCTTTACCTTATCCTCAGGGAGGAGCTCAGCGTGAAATGCCGTCACGCCGGTCTCCTCAGCGATATGGGCAGCCACGTCTCGGTGGTCGCCGGTCAGCATCACGCTGCGGCTGATCCCCGCCTGACGCAGTGCGTCCATCGCCTCACGGGCGTCGGGCTTGATAGCGTCCGAGACGACGATGTGTCCGGCGTAGACGCCATCGATGGCGATGTGGACAATCGTCCCGACGTGGTCGCAGGGGTGCCACTCGGCTCCGATGCGCTCCATGAGGGTGCTGTTGCCGACCGCCACCTTTTGTCCATTCACCACCGCCGTGACGCCCTCACCGGCGATCTCCTCGATCTGCTCTACGCTACAGTCGTCCTGCTCCCCGGGGTAGGCCTCGCGGAGTGACGCGGCGATGGGGTGGGTGGAGAAGCGCTCCACGTGGGCGGCGAGGTGAAGTAGGTGACGCTCATCCTGCGCCACGGGGTGGACCGCATTCACCTCGAAGACCCCCTTCGTCAGCGTGCCGGTCTTATCCAGCACGACGATGCCGGTCTTGGCAAGCCGATCAATGTAGTTGGCCCCTTTTATCAATATCCCCTCCCTCGAGGCGCCACCGATACCGGCGAAGAAGGTGAGCGGAATGGAAATCACCAGTGCGCAGGGGCAGGAGACGACGAGGAAGGTGAGGGCGCGGTAGAGCCAGGTGGCGAAGTGACCACTGAAGTCGCCCGAGAGGAGGGGCGGAATGATGGCCAGCAGCACCGCCACACCCACGACGATCGGGGTGTAGACACGTGCGAAGCGGGTGATGAAGGTCTCGCTCCGGGACTTGTGCTCGGCGGACTTCTCCACCAGCTTGATGATCCGCGAGGCGGTGGAGTCGCCGAAGCTCTTCGTCACGCGTGCCTCAAGCAGCCCCGAGATATTGACGCATCCCGAGAGGACCTCATCCTCCACGGTGACCCCCCGCGGAACGCTCTCACCGGTGAGGGCGACGGTATTGAGACTGGAGCGCCCCTCGGTGACGATGCCGTCGAGGGGCACCCGCTCTCCCGGTCGTATCACCATGGTGTCGCCGACGGAGACCTCCTCCGAGGGGACCTCCACCACCTCTCCCCCTCGGCGGATGTGAGTGGTGTCGGGGCGGATCTCCATCAGGTGGGAGATCGCCCGACGGCTGCGTCCCTCGGCATACTCCTCGAAGAGCTCCCCGAGCTGGAAGAAGAGCATCACGAAGACCGCCTCGGGGAACTGGCTCTCAGCCCCCGGCAGGAAGCCTATCCCCAGTGCGCCGAGAGTGGCGATGCTCATCAGGAAGTCCTCGTCCAGCAGCTCCCCCTCCGCTATTCCCTCCGCTGCCTCCCACAGCGTGTCGTACCCAACGATGAGGTAGGGGACGAGGTAGATGAGGAGCAGCTGCCAGAGAGGCAGAGCCACATTGTGCTCAATGACAATGGACACCGCTAGGAGTAGGGCGGCAGCGATAATGCGTGCTAATTTTTTATTCATAATAGGTACTCATAACTGTTACTTATGATGCAAAGGTAGGAGTCCTTTCTCGCAACCTGATTGCAAAGGTCGAGAGAGACCGGCTACCTGCCCGTCAGCCGGTTGTGATCGAAGTAGCTGTAGTAGCCTCTGTCGGTGTAGATGAGGTGGTCAAGCAGCGTCACGCCCACCACGCGGCACGCCTCGTAGAGCCGCCAAGTGAAGCTGTCGTCGTCGGTGCTTGGGGTGAGCGACCCTCCCGGGTGATTGTGGACCACGGCGATACCGAGCGACCGGTGACGCAGTGCCTCTCGGAGGATCACCCGCACATCGGCAGAGGTCTCCTGATACCCACCGGCAGAGATCACCCGGCGGATAGGCGTGGTGAGCCTCAGCCTTGTCTCCTCCTCAGCCACAGCTCGGCTGTCGGTCTCGGCTCGCTGCTTTCGCTCGATCCGCACCTCGTCATCACCGAGCAACTCGCTTCGGCTAAGGATCCGATTGCTGTGGACCACCATATTCTGACTATTGAAGCAGAGGAGCCACATCTGCTCCTCCGAGAGACCGGTCAGCCGGTCAGCCATGTAGTCGTAGATCTTGAGGCTGTTGCTCGCCTGCGACATATCCGTGCCATACTTGGGGTCGCAGAGACCTCTGGTGGCGCGCATACCCAGCTCCATGGCGGCGGCGATCGTGACTAACTTCACGTCGCCCATACCATGGATGGAGGGGTATATATTGTCTATAAAGTCTTTGTAGAGGAGGTCGAGGTGACCGAGGTACTCGGCTAAGAGCGACTTCGCCAGCTCTATTGCGCTTTGCTTACTGGTCCCTCCGCGGATCAGTATCGCCAGGAGCTCAGCGTCAGAGAGCTCGCGCACGCCATCCCTCAAGCCCCTCTCTCGGGGACGATCCTCGAGAGGTATCCCGTGGATCCCCGACTTGCCCTCTTGGCTCTTCTTCTTGTCTGTCGCCTTACTCACTCGACAAACTTCCGGTCTATGCTCCCTGCATCAAATATTAGCTGCTTGATCTTGTCGAGATCATTGATCTTGCAGACCAGCAGCACATCCTTATGGTCGATCACCACGACATCCTCCATTCCCTCGAGAGCGATCAGTCGGTTGGGATCCTCGGAGACGACGAGGGTATTGCGGCAGGAGTTGCAGATCTTTGTGCCCTTCCCCAGTACCGCATTGCCCTGCTCATCCTTGTCCGCCATCGAGTGGATCGCCGACCAGGTGCCGAGGTCGACCCACCCGGCGTCGGAGAGCAGCATCGTGACATGCTCAGCCTTCTCCATCACAGCGTAGTCAAAGGAGATATTGGGGCTGTAGGGCAGGACGGCACTTACGAAGCTCTCCTCCTCAGTCGTCCCCCACACCTCATCGCGAGCATAGAGTCTCTCGGTCAGCTCCGGGAGGTGAGTCTTGAGCTCGGTGATGAAGGTGTCGGCGCGGGCGATGAAGAGGCCCGAATTCCAGAAAAACTCCCCGCTGTCCATCAGCACCTGAGCCATCTCGGCATTAGGCTTCTCGGTAAAGGTCTTCACCTCATACGGCTGAGCTCCGGTTCCCTCAGTCTGCTTCTCGTCACGGCTGACCGCCTGGATGTATCCGTAATTGGTCTCGGGGTAGGTGGGGCGGATGCCTATGGTGACGATCTCGCCCGCCTTCTCTGCCAGACGGCAGCCATCAGCCACCAGCTCGACAAACTCCTCCGGGGCGACGATTAAGTGGTCACATGGTGCTATGGTCACCACCGCCTCGGGGTCGAGGGCGTAGATGTGGCGGACGGCGTAGGCGATCGCCGGTGCGGTATTGCGGTGGGTCGGCTCGAGGAGGAGGCACTCCTCCGGCAGCTCCGGCAACTGCTCACTCAGCTGGGTGCGGTAGTCCACGTTGCTCACCACGAAGAGGCGCTCCTTGGCGAAGTGCTTGAGGTATCTATGGTAGGATAGCTGGAGGAGGCTCTTGCCGGTGTCGAGGAAGTCGATGAATTGCTTCGGGTGACTCTCCCGGCTGTAGGGCCAAAAACGGCTGCCGGTGCCACCGGCAAGGATCACACAGTACTGATGATGTGTAGGGTCAAGGACCATAAGGGAAGAAGCTTATAGTATTAGAGGAAGTTCGTCCACCTCTTTGAGTGGCACAAAGGTACCTAAATTCCGTCAAGCGGAGCGTCGCCCATCACTCCCCGGCAGAGACGATCACGGAGGTGTGCCCCATCGTGATCACGTCCCCATCCTCCAGGCGGCGTCGCTCTCCCGGCTGCAGCGGTTCCCCATTGACATAGGTCCCCTTGCTGCTGCCGGCATCCCGCACGGTCAGGTTTCCCCTCTTGTCGTGAGTGAAAATGGCATGGCGCCGATCGAGGTCGGCATCGTGCGTCGGTAGCTGAAGGTCGACGTCGGAGTCGGTCTGGAAGCGCCCAAAGGAGCGCTCACAGCCACGGGGAAGGGCAAACTTTCGCTCATCGGAGAGCTGACTGTCCACCACCTCGATGTAGCAGCTGCCGGGCTCCTCGAGCGAGATCGAGAGCATCTCCGGAGTCTGCTGCATGAGCCGATGGGTCTCGCTGCGGAAGACAAGGAATGGGTGACGGCAGAGGGGGCAGACCTCCCGTACCCCGTCCTTCATGGTGGGGGCAGGGCAGGTGACATTGATCTCTCTACTACAGTAAGGACACTTCGCTTTCATGGCTCTTCTCTCTCTAAGTAATTACTAATCCACTCGGCCCACTCGTACTGCTCCGCCTCTATCGCCTGATGCAGCAGGTCTCCCGCATGCGCCTTGCTGATCGTGTCAAAGGAGGCGACTAACCGATCAGCCTCATAGTCCTCCGGCATCCGTCCCTGTCTTAGGTGATGGCTGAGAAGCTCATACTCAGCCTCCGGGGAGAGCCGACGCATCGTCCCCTCCCACTCCTCCTCATTGTGCCGGTGAGAGGGGCTAAGGAGCTGCTCCTCGATCAGTAAGGGCAGGCTATTGAACGTTGCGTGGAGTACCCCCTCGGACACCTGCACGTCAAAGGAGATGTCGCCCTCCTCAGTCACCGCCTTTACCTCCGCACGTGGCTGACCTCCCTCCCCGTCGCCCCGGATCACTATGCGGCTGACGTGGCAGCCCACAGCATCCTGTATATTACGGAAAAAGGAGTCAGCGCTCCGTATCTGGTCCTTGCCCGACAGGTAGAGACGGATGATGCCGGTACACTCCGAGTCAAGCGAGGGGGGTACCGGCAGTAAATACTCCCGCCGGGGACCCTCCTCCACAGTCTTAAGCACCAGACGCAAGTCCGACTCGCTGCCGGGCACCCGTCCCATCTCCAGCCCGCTGAAGGCTATCTGTACGATCTTTGTGCTGCTCTCACTCATGGCCTGTCATCGTATCGGATGGATGAGTGCTCTCCAGCTCTTGCAGATAGGAGGCCCACTCATAATTCTCTGTCTCTACGGCGATCTCTCCCAGCTCCTCCCACTGTCGAGGGAGCATCACCTGCACATTTTTCCTCATCTCCTCGTCCATCTCCTCGGGCTTACTCCCGGAGCGGATAAAGTCGGTGATCCTCTCGTAGGGGGGCATCACCCGCTCCGGCCGGATCGTCGGCGTCTCTGTCGGGTCGGAAATGAAGTGGAAGGATACCTGCGAGCCAATGCTCAGCAGGATGTCTCGGTCCACATAGATCGGCACCCCATGCAAGACTGCGTGGATCAGCGCATCCACCATAGGGACGGAGAAGCTCTTCGTCAGTCCCTCCCGATCCCTCAGCGTCACCATCGTGGTGAGGTGATCCCCCTCCGAGGTGACCTTGAGGGAGAGCAGGCTCGTACCGGAGGAGACAAGGTATGACCTGAATAGGCTCTCAGGCTCGGGTCCTCGGTGCAGTGTACTTACCAGACGAGGGAAGTAAAGCTGTCCCAGCGGTGGCTGAAGGGGGACGGGGAATAGCTGCTCGGTCACCTCTCGGATCGGCTTGCCCGTCTCGCTCTTGGGGATCAGCAGCATCACGAGGATGGACGGATTGGCACTCAGATTGCCCATTCCGCCGATCGTCATCTGCAGATACTGCTTTGCCGAAGCCTTGTCGTCTATGCTATTTTCCTCCATATTGTCTCTTTCTTACACTCAAATCTACCAAGAACACCGCAAATACCCTGCCATCTCTCCGCTACGTTGCCGTACGAGACCCGGTGTGCCGGTGGCTCAGGGTCAAAGAAAGCGTCCCGAGTAGCCGTAGCACCCGGGACGCTTTACCGTTTCTCCTCCTCCTCTCGTCAGAGCGTGCGGGGGAGATAGAGGGTCTTGTTCTCGTCGTTGTAGACTGTGGCAATGGGCAGCTCCCTCTGCTTGCCATCCACGGTGTAGAGGGTCGAGAAGGCGGGGATCACGTAGGTGTGACCGCCCTTCTTCACCGTCAGCACCATATCCTCGGCGCGGTCGCCCTTGAGGGTCATCTTGCACCCCGCAAAGACCTCCGTATGGGGTGCGAAGTACTTATCCGACAGCTCCTTCATCGTCTGTGGCATCGCCGTCAGCGTGCGGAGGTAGTCGTGGAGCTGGAGGTTGGTATTGAAGCCGATGAGACGCTTCTCAAAGTCGGGGTGGTAGCAGCCGAGGAAGACCTCCTCACCGGTATGCCCGTGGGTGGTGAAGACGATGTAGGTCATATCGGTGTAGGCGCGGCAGATGTAGCCGGCGAGCGAGGAGGCGTAGAGCGACTTGAGGTGGTCGATGAGGTCGGCGGAGAGGTAGTCGGAGAGCTGTACCTTCTTCCTCACCTCAGCCGGCTGGGTGGCTGCACTACGGCTGTCCACCTCGTACCGGCGGAGTGCGCGGACGATCGGCAGCTGGTCTGCGGGGAGCTCGCGAGTGGTCACCTCCTCCCAGATCTGCTCAATATCCTCCTCCGGGGAGGCGATCAGGCGCTCGGCAAGGCCGGTGGCGGTGAGCTTGATGTCCGTGATGGGACCGAAGAGCTTGGATGCAGGTGTCTCTGCGTACGTGTGACCGAGGTTGTCGGTCCCGAGGGAGATGCCGCTATTGCCGTGGTCGGCGGTCATCAGGACGACTGTGTTGCCATCCTTCTTTGCAAAGTCGATCGCAGCCTTGACTGCACGATCAAAGCCGAGGAACTCGGTCGCCATGCCGACAGGGTCATTGGCATGGGCTGCCCAGTCCACCTTGGATCCCTCGATCATCAGCACGAAGCCCTTGTCGTTATTCGTGTCCAAGATCCGGAGGGCACTCTTTGTCATCTCCTCCAGCGAGGGCATCACGGCGGGGTCCCGGTCGATGTCAAAGGGCATGTCCATCGGAGCAAAGAGTCCCCATACTCTCTCGCCCTGATAGTCAAGCGCCGCCTTGCCCGGGTCTGTGAAGACGCTCCAGCCACGCTCCTCGAGGTACTTGCGGTACTCCGGCTTTATGAGGGAGGCCCCGCCACCGTAGAGGACGTCGATCTGATTGTGCACCATCTGGGGGACGATCCACGAGTACTTGCTCCTCCTGTATGAGGAGGAGGTGCAGTCGGCGGGGGTGGCGTGGGGAAACTCACATGTCACCACGATGCCGGTCTTACGCCCCTGCTCCATACGGAGTGCCTGCCAGAGCGGCACGAGGGGGCGTCTCTGCCACAGCGAGTCGTAGGGGAGGAGGTCCGCCTCACCGTGGAGGACAGGATAGGTGCTCACCTGACCGGCAATGCCCGGCACACCATTCATATAGGTGCTGGTGGTGGGGGCGGAGTCGCCGATGGGCGAGTCGGAGCAGTAGGTGAGGATGGTCCCGCAGAGATAGGGGTCGATGAGGAGGTTTTGCTTCTCCGCATCCGTGAGGCGCTGGTACCAGCGTGCTAGCGAGAGGGTGGCGAGGGAGGTCCCGTCGGAGATGCAGAGGATGACATTCTTGACCGGCTTGGGGGTCTCATGGACGACTGCCTGACCGGGCAGCGTCACAAGCAGCGTCACAGCCAAGACAAGGCTGCGCACGACAGAGAGGTGAAATGATCTCATAGGATTACGTTTGCTAATTCTTCTACAGGCACAAATGTAGCTCTTTTGCCCCACACTGAGGGGATGTAGTCCGCAATGGGCGTCACCTCTGCCACTTAATTTAATCCCAAGAAAAGCTATGTTTGCCAGAGATAATGTTTGCCGAGCATAATTAGACCAGCTCGCATTTTGATGGGCCGGGAGGGAGAGGAAAAAGAGGTAGCCTTTGCTGTGGACCATAAAGGAGGGGTGCCCAATACCCGATGGATAGGCGCTCTATCTAATACCGATATTAGTGAAGTCTAATATCGGTATTAGGCGTCACTAATATCGGTATTAGAGATTTCTCTGTGGAGTGGGCTACTTTGGACAGGGGTGACGCATTTGAGTTTTACGGGATAGCAGCGGGCACCGACATGGGGGCGTTTCGTAATCTGGATAAAATGGCTACCTTTGCCATCACATAAGACCGAGAGGTCATCGGGGTGTAGCGCAGTCCGGTTAGCGTATCTGCTTTGGGAGCAGAGGGTCGCGAGTTCGAATCTCGCCACCCCGACAAAAAATGAGAGCGATGAGGAGATCTTTTTCTCTTCATCGCTCTCTTGCTTTATCTTGGTGGTGACTCCTACCTGCCCATACGGGTGGAGGGGTTGAGCACCTCGTGGTGGCTGTAGGGCTGCTCCTCAGGGCGGTGGAGGGCGGTGCCGGCAGGCTTCTCCTCCGCCGGCAGGCTCTCCTCGTCATCGTCCATATAGCAGATGACATCGCCCTTGCGGACCATGGCGCCCTGGTTAGCGACCACCTCGCGGATACGCCCGCCGACATGGGCAGTCACCGGCTCGCGGTAGCCGCCTGAGGGGCAGATCTCGCAGAGGCAGCTCCCGCGACGGTAGGCGGTGCCGACCTGTGGCGCGGCGGACCCCTCCTCGAGATTGATCTCCCAGAGGATCTGACCACTCGCAGGGGCGGTGACAGCCGTCCAAGCGGCGCGCTTCAGCGCCCGAACCTCCTCAGGGGTGGTGCCGCGGAGAGCGGCGCGCTCGGCACGCTTCTGCTCCAGGTCCTCGAGGAATCGCTCCTTGGCAACACCGGAGCGGTAGTCGCGGTACTGCGGCTCGTGCATGGCGAGCTCAAAGAGCTCCTCGTCGTCCTCGCCGTAGTCCCAGCCCTCCTCGTCCATCATCCGGCGGAAGCGGTCAAGGTCGTCGGGATAATTGGTCTGCGGGTCAGCGTCGGTAAAGGCTAGCCCCTTCTCCTCCGCAAGCGTGCGCAGCTCCTCAGCCACAGGACCGGGGACGCGACCATTCTTCCCGAGGATCATGCCCCACGCCTTCTCATCGATCGCCTGCCACCGATCGCCGCCACGCTCCATATTGAAGACATTCATGAGGGCAATATTCTTGGTGTACTGGCTGTAGGGGGTGACGAGGGGCGGATAGCCGAGCTTCGGCCAAATGTGCGCCACCTCGTCGAAGAGCTTCACCATCAGATCGTCGATGGAGATCTCCGGCTCGCCCTTCTGTCGATGAAACATATTGATCGCCTCGTGGATGCCCTGAAGGTCGGACATCATCGAGCCCATCATCCCTCCGGGGAGCCCGCAGCCGATGAGGAGGGAGGAGCATTGGAGGTTTTGATCATTGATGTAGTAGCCGAGGAAGTCGTCCACAAACTCCTGCGTGAGCGTGCGGACCTGCATATAAGCCTTCATATTGATCTCCGGGACCTCGAAGCCGTCCGCCCTCAGCATCTCCCGGATGGTGATCACATCGGGGTGGATCTTACCCCACGACAGCGGCTCCACAGCGGTGTCGAGGATATCCACACCGGCGCGTGCCGCCTCGAGCATTGATGCGACGGAGAAGCCGGGACCGATGTGGCCGTGGTACTCGATCACGATGTCGGGGTGTGCCTCCTTGATCCGCCGGACGATCTGACCGATGACTGTCGGTCGACCGATGCCGGCCATATCCTTGAGACAGATCTCCTCCGCCCCCGCCTCGATGAGTGTGTCGGCGAGAGTGGCGTAGTAGTCGACCGTGTGGACGGGCGAGTGGGTGATGCAGAGCGTAGCCTGTGGGGTCATCCCCGCCTCCTTGGCGTACCGGATCGAGGGGATGACGTTGCGGGGGTCATTGAGCCCGTCGAAGATGCGGGTAATGTCGACTCCCTGAGCGTGCTTCACCTTGTACATCAGCCGCCGCACGTCCGACGGACAGGGGTACATCCGGAGGGCATTGAGCGCCCTGTCGAGCATATGGGTTTTGATCCCCGCCTCACGGAAGGGCTTGGTAAAAGTCCGGACAGCTTGGTTGGGGTTTTCCCCGGCGAGCAGCTGTACCTGCTCAAAGGCGCCTCCATTCGTCTCCACTCGGGAGAAGCAGCCCATATCGATGATCGCCGGGGCGACCCGCTCCAGCTGGTGGGCGAGAGGCTGGTACTTCCCCGAGCTCTGGAACATGTCTCGGTAGACGAGACTGAATTGTATCGGTTTCCTTTTTTTTGTCATAAAAAGAGGTGGAGTTCCTACAGCTTGCGTGCGGCGAGGTCGCTCAGGTGGGACCGCTCGCCGTGGATGAGGTTGACGTGTGCAAAGCAGTCCTCACCGCGCATCCGCTCGATCATATAGGCGAGGCCGTTGCTCCTGCTGTCGAGGTAGGGGGAGTCGATCTGCTGCACGTCTCCGGTGAAGATCATACGGGCGTGGTCGCCGGCGCGGGTGATGATGGTCTTGATCTCCTGGGGGGTAAGGTTCTGCGCCTCGTCGATGATGAAGATCACATCACCGAGACTACGGCCACGGATGTAGGCAAGTGCCTCGACCACTAAGCGCTCATCGCCCAGCATGGCATCGATCTCCTGTGCGGCGGCGGACCCGGTGCCGAGCTGTGACTTGATCACATTGAGGTTATCGAAGAGTGGCTGCATATAGGGCATGATCTTCTGCTTATAGTCTCCCGGGAGGAAGCCGATGTCCTTGTCGGCAAGGGAGACGATCGGCCGGGCGAGGAGGATCTGGCGGTAGTCCTCGGCCTGGGCAAGGGCGGCGGCGAGGGCGAGGAGCGTCTTACCCGTACCGGCGGTACCGGTGAGGGCAACGAGGGAGAGTGACTGGTCCATCAGCACATCGAAGGCGAGCGCCTGCTCCGCATTGCGTGGGGTGATGCCGTAGTAGCTCTTCTTCTCCACCGTGCGGATGGTCTTCGCCTCGTTGTCCACGCGACAGAGTGCGGAGGAGTTGGGAGCCTTGAGGACAAAGGTCTGATTGGGCACCACGGTGACCGGCAGGGAGAGCTCCTCCACGGGGACACCCTTGCCACCGGCGACGTAGAGGCTGTCCACGGCGCTGTCATCGGCGATCTCTATCTCGTGCTGCTCGGGCCTATTGGGGTCCTCCTGCCGGATCTTGTCGGTCGTGTAGTCCTCCGCCTCGAGCCCGAGGGAGAGTGCCTTGAGTCGCATATTGACGTCCTTGCTCACGAGCACCGTCTCCTCACCGTGACGCTCGTCCATCAGCGTCAGCGCGGTGGAGAGTATGCGGTGATCCTTGATGTCTTCCCCAAAGGCTGCCTGCACCTTGGGGTGGTGCTGTCCCTCGGTGAGGATATAGACGCGCCCGCCGTCGTCATTGACCTCGATGCCCTTGGTGATGAAGTCGTGGAGCTTGCTCCCCTTGTCCTTCGTATCCTTCTCCGTCTCCTTCTCGATCGCCTTGTCGATGATGCGGGTAAAGGCGCGAGCATTGTAATTGATCTGCTCGTAGCCTTTCTTGAATTTATCCACCTCCTCGAGGACGGCGATGGGGATGTAGACGTTGTTTTCCTGGAAATTCTTCACGCACTGGTAGTCGTGGAGGATCACGTTGGTATCGAGTACAAAGTTCTTCTTAGCCATGGTAGTTCGGTTGAGTTAGTGTTTCCTTTGGCACAAATGTAGCGAAAGAGATACAAATGTATCTTCGCCCACCGTGGCTTAAGAGAAGAATTGCTCGAGGGCGGAGCGGGTGATGCCGACGGAGGAGAAGCCGCCGTCGTGGTAGAGATTCTGCATTGTCACCTTGCGTGTCAGGTCGGAGAAGAGCGCGACGCAGTAGTTCGCACAGTCGTCCGCATCGGCATTGCCGAGGGGCGACATCCGGTCGGCAAAGAGACGTAGCTGCTCCATCCCCTCGATCCCCTCACCGGCAGTGGTCGCCGTGGGCGACTGGGAGATGGTATTGATACGCACGTGGCGCGCTTCGCCATAGATCAGGCCAAAGCTCCGAGTGATCGACTCGAGCATCGCCTTGGCATCCGCCATGTCGCTGTAGTCGACAAAGGAGCGCTGCGACGCGATGTAGGTAAGCGCCACCACCGAGCCCCACTCGCTGATCGCGTCGAGCCGCTTGGCGACCGAGAGCATCTTGTGGAAGGACACTGCAGAGATGTCGAGGGTCTTCTCGTAATTCTTGTAGCTAAGCTCCTCGTAGGGGATCCGCTTGCGGATATTGGGGCTCATACCTATCGAGTGGAGCACAAAGTCGATCGTCCCGCCCAGCTGCTCCATCGCCTCCGTGAAGACCCGCTCCAGCTCCTCGACCGAGGTGGCATCCGCCGGGATGACGATGCTACCGGTCTCCTCTGCCAGCTTATCAAGCGTGCCGAAGCGTAGCGCTGCGGCAGTATTTGAGAGGGCGAGTGTGGCACCCTCCTCATGGCAGCGCTGTGCCACTTTCCAGGCGATGGACTTCTCATTGAGTGCCCCGAAAATAATCCCCCTCTTCCCCTTAAGCAATCCGTACGACATACTTTGTTTCTATAGCTTTCGTAAAACGACTCAACAAAGTTAAGGATAAAGCGCTACAAGACACTCCGCCGGCAAAAGTCTGCATTAGGGAAGTCTACTTATAAGGATGGAAAAAATCTATTAACGCTGTGGCTATCCGCCGTTAGTGATAAGAGAAATGGGGCATTTTACATACCTTTGTCGTCGATACCCTTAGATCATTACAACTTGGCTAAAAGCAAATCATACCGATCTCCCGGGAGATCCTCCTCAGAGAGCCGAGGGCAGAGCAAGGCTCGGCCGACCGGTAGGTCAGCCCGCCGTCTCGCCTCCTCCGTCAATACCTCTCCCACCCAGGAGTCATACAGCGCTGAGGAGCAGCAGTCCCTGCTCGACCTGATCATCACAAAGTCTGGTCGCTCACGCACTGCTACTAAGCGTCTCATCAGCTCGGGGAGAGTGTCGGTGGCGGAGACCCCGACGACTATGGCGACGCAGATGCTGGAGCCAGGCACCGCTGTGACGGTCCACCGCCTGGCGCCGGTAGCCCCCTTTGCTCACCCCCTCATCTCAGTCGAGTGGGAGGATGACTCGTATGTGGTGGTCTATAAGAAAACCGGCATCCCCACCGTAAATACCGCTCATAAGGATCCGCGCAATACTGTGCTCCATATCCTGAGCCGACACTACAAGAAGAGCAATCCCGCGGCTAAGCTCTTCATGCTTAGCCGCCTCGATAAGAGCTCTGCCGGCTTTGTTGTCTTTGCAAAGACCACAGAGGCCAAGGAACTACTCTCCCGCCGCTGGAGCAGCGCTGTCCATCATCAGCGCTATGCCCTCGTGGTGGAGGGGACCCTGCCGACGACGGAGCCCTTTGAGCTCACCTCGGTATCGACCCCGAGCGAGGACGAGCGTAAGGGACGCACGGCTGCCCGGACCGAGACTGCCGTGAGGGCTGAGGTGCAGCCCCTTACCAGCTCAGCGGGAGGGAACCTCCACCTCGTGGAGGCGGACGTGGTCGGCGTGCGTATCTACTCGATGCGTAAGATCTTTGGCGACAATAAGCTTCGCATCTTCGGGGACATCCGGTACCACTCGCACTTCTATGCCAAGGATCAGATCGCTTTGGCTCAGACGGAGCTGGAGCTGACGATGCCCCACACCGGGGAGACGCTGCGCCTGAGGCGCCCGATCCCCTCCCACTTTAGGACTTTATTAGCACAGGATAAGGGGCAGCCTGAGGAGTGACGCTCCTGACTACCCCCTCTCAATAGACCTTTAATACAAATATCAAAATTGCGACTCACAGACATGCGTAAGCATTTAGTCACACTCTTGGCGCTACTGCTGGCGAGCACACTCTCCCTCGGGGCGAGTGCTCAGATGTTTGAGAACATTGTGCGCTGGGAGACCTCACAGAGTAATGATGCCAATGGCATCGTCACGCTGACCTACACGGCGACGATCCAGTCCGGCTGGCACATATATGGTGTGGACCTCCCCAAGGATGGCCCCACCGTCACCACTGCCGACTTCTCCGAGAGTAGGGGGGTCAAGGCGCTTACCGGTCTCACTCCCGACCGGAAGCCCGCCACCACGTATGACCCCAACTTTGCCATGGACCTCACCACCTTCGATGGTAAGGTGACCTTTACCCAGAAGGTGCAGATCCTCGACCCGACGAATTTTGTCATCAAGGGCGATCTGATTTGGCAGGCCTGCAATGACGAGACCTGCACCCCTCCGGACCGCCATTCCTTTACTTACGGACCCAAGGACCTGAAGACTGCCGTCACCTCGGTGCCTGCTACCGACATTGAGGAGGGTGGGGCGCAGCCGACTGAGGAGCCTGCTCCCGAGGCTGTCTCTGCCGTCTCCGCGGCTGATGAGGGGGCGCTCTATGAGTCTGTAGAGAGCGAGCTGAGGGCATATGGGGACAAGAACTTCACCAGCCCTGACACATCGCTCCTGAAGATCTTCCTCCTCGGCTTCCTCGGTGGTCTCGTGGCGCTCTTCACGCCCTGCGTATGGCCGATCATCCCGATGACGGTGAGCTTCTTTATGCACCGCTCTAAGAGTAAGAAGAGTGCGCTCCGCGATGCGATCATCTATGGTCTCTCGATCGTGGTGATCTATGTCGCTCTCGGACTGCTCGTCACCGGTATCTTCGGTGCCAGTGCGCTGAATGAGCTGTCTACCAATGCGATATTCAATATCTTCCTCTTCCTCCTCCTGGTGGTTTTCTCGATCAGCTTCTTCGGTGCCTTCGAGATCACGCTACCCTCCTCGTGGACCAATAGGGTGAGTACCAATGCCTCCACCTCATCAGGTCTGCTGAGTATCTTCTTCATGGCCTTCACCCTTGTGCTGGTCTCTTTCTCCTGCACGGGACCGATCATTGGTACCCTCCTCGTGCAGGCGGCAGCTGAGGGAAATATCCTCGGCCCGACACTCGGCATGCTCGGCTTTGCGCTGGCTCTCGCCCTGCCCTTCACCCTCTTTGCCATTTTCCCCAATTGGCTCCAGAGTATGCCGAAGAGCGGTGGCTGGCTCAATAGTGTCAAGGTGGTCCTCGCCTTTATCGAGCTGGCACTGTCGCTCAAGTTCCTCTCCGTGGCCGACCTCGCATACGGCTGGCACATCCTTGACCGCGAGACCTTTGTCTCCCTATGGATCGCCATCTCCTTACTCCTTGGGCTCTACCTGCTCGGGATCATCCGCTTCCCGGCAGACGACAAGAAGGAGTCAGTCTCATGGTTTGGTACCCTCTTGGCGACGATCGTCTTCGCTTTCGGCATCTACATGGTGCCCGGGCTCTGGGGCGCTCCGCTCAAGGCTATCAGTGCCTTTGCTCCGCCACTCACGACGCAGGACTTCAACCTCTACGACAGCGAGGTGCATGCCAAGTTTGACGACTATGAGGCAGGTATGGCCTATGCCAAGCGTGAGGGCAAGCCGGTGATCATCGACTTCTCCGGCTATGGGTGCGTCAATTGCCGTAAGATGGAGGCCTCCGTATGGACCGACCCCACGGTGAAGGATATCCTGGACAATGACTTTGTGCTGATCACGCTCATCGTCGATGACAAGACCCGCCTCGCTCAGCCCCTTGAGGTGACGGAGACCAATGGCGACCACCGCACGCTCAAGACGGTCGGCGAGCGGTGGAGCTTCTTCCAGAGGACAAAGTTTGGCTCCAATGCTCAGCCTTTCTACGTCATGCTTGACAACACCGGTCACCCTCTCGCCGCCAGCTATGGCTTCGATGAGGATGTCGACAAGTACATTACCTGGCTGCGTAGCGGTCTGCAGACCTATAAGAGCCGTCATTGATCCTCACATAGAGTGAGTTACAGAAGCCCCCTCACCGACATTTCGGGAAGGGGGCTTTTTTTTATCCCTTTTGTGTATCTTTATCATAGAAATCATCTTAACCATTAAGAGAAAGAAATGAAGAAACTCTTTTTTACACTTGCCATCATCGTGATGGCACTCCCCCTCTCGGCGCAGAAGCGACTCGAGGTGGGCGTCTTTGCCGGGCACGGAGGTGCCGAGACCTGTGTTGAGGAGACCTATGCGGCACTCCTGATGGACCGCTCCATCACGCCTCACTACATCTACAGCCGGGATATAGCCACTGGGGCGCTGGATCGCCTCGATGTGCTGATCCTCCCGGGTGGGGGCGGCTCCACGGAGTACCTCAATTTCGGCGGTCTCGGTGCCGAGCGGATACGTCGCTTCGTCCGTCAGGGAGGTGGCATCGTCGGTATCTGCGCCGGGGCGTATGAGCTGACCGATACGCCCGACTATGCCTGCCTGAGGATGAGTGGTGCCAAGGCGATCGACATCGAGCATGACACCCGCGGGCTCGCTGTCTCTATGGTGACGCTTACGCCCGAGGGGAAGAGCGCCTTTCCGGAGCTGGCCGCTCGGGATACGCTATATATAATGTACTACGAGGGACCGGTCCTGGTCCCCGATGACAAGGGCGAGATCACCTACACCTCACTTGCCACCATGGAGAGCGATGTCCACGAGTATGGCGTCCCCGGTGGGGTGACCAATGGTAAGCCCTTCATCATCACCGGCTCCTATGGTGCGGGCAAGACGCTCTCCGTCATCGGTCACCCCGAGAATACCGCTGGTATGCAGTGGATGATCCCCCGGATGGCTCACCTTGTCGCCTCGTCGGAGATCCCAGAGCAGATCGATCGTAAGTTTATCGACCCGGATCACTTCGGGAGGGAGATCAAGATGAATGAGGAGCGCCGTCAGTATGAGAGCGACGCCTACGACCTGCTCCTCTATGCTGCGCCGGAGAAGAAGGTGGAGGTGCTGGACACGCTGATGAAGATGAATTCCTGGAGTGCCAAGGGCTGGATCCAGGGTCTCCTCTACGACGAGTCACCACTTGTGCGGGCTGCGGCCGTCCGCTGGCTGGGAGAGACCACCTATCTCCGCTACCGGGATGATCTCACAGCACTCCGCTCCGCCGAGACCGACCCCACCGTCCTCCGTGCGCTGGATGATGCCCTACAGCGCATCCAGCCGTAAGCCTCAGCAGAGCAGACCGGCTGAGGGCGGCATATACCCCTTCCTCTGAAATGTAAGTCGATCCCTCCTTACGGCATAGGGATAAGGGTGGTGACTAGCGGGAGGTGTGCTGACGGACACCGCGAATGAAAAGGACCCTCGCTCTCCGGAGGGAGGGAGATCCGCTGCTTTAGACCCCATTTGAGCCGGATTTATCCGGCCGTGACTAATACCGATATTAGGTGAGCCTAATATCGGTATTAGTATTCTCTAATATCGGTAAAAGAATCCTCTAATATCGGTATTAGAGAAATCGAAGCATCAGGTGGGGGTGGGATCAGCGGGAGGTGCACTCGTAGCGGGCACCGGGGAGGGAGCGGACCTTGCCGGACAGCTCCAGCTCGAAGAGCCGTCCAGAGAGTATGCCGGGTGACTCGCCCAGCCTCATGGAGAGGTCGTTGAGCGTGAGCGCCCCTGCCTCCTGCAGTGTCGCGAGGATCGGGTCCTCGTCTCTCTCTGCCTCCTCGGCAAAGGGGAGCTGTCGCTTGGTACTAACCTCAGGCAGGAGGCTTAGCTCCTCGAGGAGTGTCTCCGGGTCGGTGAGGCAGGTGGCGCGCTGGTCGGTGAGTAGCCTATTGCATCCCTCGGAGGTGGAGTCAAAGATCCGCCCCGGCACGGCAAAGACCGATCGCCCGTAGTCGAGGGCGAGACCGGCCGTGATGAGCGCTCCGCCTCGTCGGGCACTCTCCACGACCACCGTGGCGCGAGTCATCCCGGCGACGATGCGATTGCGGAGGACGAAGTGCTGCGGGAAGGCTCGGGTATGGTAGCTGTACTCCGTCACCACACCTCCTCCGCTATGGATCATCTCTGCGGCGAGGTCTCTGTGGCGAGAGGGGTAGAGCGTGTAGTGCCCGTGTGCCACCACACCGACGGAGCGCAGCCCATGCTTGGCTGCCGCTCGGTGCGCAAGGGCATCGACCCCATAGGCGAGCCCGCTGACGATGACCAGGTCGGGTCTCAGCTCCGCCCAGCGCCCTATCATCCGCTCGATCACATCGGCTGCGTAGGTGGTGCAACGGCGGGTGCCGACGATGGCGATCATCGGGCTGTCAATGGGGAGGGTCCCCTTGACGTAGAGGACAAGGGGCGAGTCGGCACAGTTGAGCAGGTAGTCGGGGTAGCCTTTTTCTCCATAGAAGAGTGGGGTGATCGTCTCGCCCGCTGCTGCCCTCTCGCTCAGCGTCCGGAGCTCCTCCTCTGCCTTGCGGAGGGAGTCCTCGGAGCGGATGAGCCGAGCTAAGGCGGGGCGGATGTTGGGGTTATGCGCCAACTCGTCTGCCGTCGCCTCAAAGATCCGCTCCGGATGGTTGTCAAAGTCCTCGAGGAGGGCATGGCTGATGGTGGAGCCGACCCCCGGGAGCATCGTCAGTCGCAGGAGGGCAAGCTCGGCAGGGGTCAGTGAGAGGGACACGGGAAGGTGAGGGGCTTGAGGTGCTTGTCGCAGTAGTCCATGAGGATGTCGAAGTACTCCCCCCGCGTCAGCCGGCCATCCTGCACGCCGGCGACGTGGACTCGACCGGAGCAGACCACTACGCCATCGCTCTCGCGGATCACATCCTCATCGACCACGAGGAGGGGACCCCTCCGACCGATTGTGATGCCGATGACAAAGGTGTCGTCGGACCGGAGTGGTCGATGATAGTCCAGCTCCGCATGGGTGACAAACATGTCAAATCCCTCGCCGTGCTTGCTCGAGAAGCTGTCACCGATGATGCGGAGAAATTGGTGCCGCGCGTGCTCCATGTAGTGGAGGTAATTGGCATGGTTCACCACACCCTGGATGTCGCACTCATAGTCGCGGACGATCAGGGTGGGGCTGATGAAGAGATAGGTCTTGGGTGCCATGGCTCAGAAGTACTTGCTCCCCCTCTCTTTCTTCCGCCTCCTCATCACGAAGAGGCGATCCCCCGGGCGCAGCTCCTCGGGTACTTTTATGCTGAAGGGGATGCCGATCTCGTCGATGCGGCTCCTTCGCTCAGACTTGTCACCGAGCAGCATCTGCTTCGCCTCAAAGAAGACTGCCCCGGTTGTCGGACCGGTCACCAAGAGCCGCTCTCCCTCCTCGACATAGCCGGTCTCCAGCACCAGCTCCGCCACACCGATCTTCGTATAGTAGTGGGAGACGCGACCGATGCCCACCTTCACCTCTGTCGTGTCGGATCCATAGTGATCGGTCCACTCACCGAGCCGCTGACCGAGGTAGTAGCCATCCCAGAAGCCTCGGTTGAATACCGTCGCCAGTCGCTCGTCCCAGCCGGCTATCTTCTCCGCTCCGTAGCTGCCGTCTAAGTAGGCTCGTATCGCCTCATCGTAGCACTCGGAGACCGTGCGGACATACTCCGGACCTCGGGCGCGGCCCTCGATCTTGAAGACCCGCACGCCGGCATCGATCATCTTATTGAGGAAGTGGATCGTCTTGAGGTCCTTGGGCGACATAATGTACTTGCCGTCGACGGTGAGCTGGTCGCCTGTGGCATCATCAGTGACGAGGTAGCGCCGGCGGCAGATCTGATTGCACTCGCCCCGATTGGCAGACTTATTCATCTCCCCGAGGCTGAGGTAGCACTTGCCACTCACCGCCATACAGAGCGCTCCGTGGGCAAACATCTCAATGCGGATCGGCTCCCCCTTGGGCCCACAGATATGCTCCTCCTCTATCGCACGGTGGATCAGCTCCACCTGGTCCAGCGTGAGCTCGCGAGCAAGCACCACCACGTCGGCGTAGCGGGCGTAGAAGCGGAGCGCCTCAACATTGGAGATATTGAGCTGAGTGCTGAGGTGGACCTCCACCCCCTGCTCGTAGGCGTAGGCCATAGTGGCTATGTCGGTGGCGATGATGGCTGAGATGCCAGCGCCCTTAGCGGCGTCGATGATCTCGTGCATCCGCACCATATCCTCGGGGTAGATGATGGTATTGACGGTGAGGTAGCTCTTCATCCCGTGGTCGCGGAGCAGGGTTGCCACCTCAGGCAGGTCCTCGAGCGTGAAGCTCTTGGAGGAGTGGGCACGCATATTGAGCCCCTCGATGCCGAAGTAGGCGGCATCGGCGCCACCCTGGATTGCTGCCATGAGCGACTCCCGGCTGCCGGCCGGTGCCATGATCTCGAAGTCTTTTCTTTCCATTACTATCCTTTTGCTTAAATGGCGGGCAGGCTCATGCCGGTAAACTTGCGGTAGAGGTCGAGGGCGTAGACATCGGTCATGCCGCTGATGTAGTCGAGGGCGGACTGGATCTTGCCGTAGAGCGTCGGCGACGACATGTCGTACTGCGAGGGGATGCGATTAAACCAGAGCTTGGAGTAGGCTCTCTCCGGATGGCGCTGTGCCTCGATCAGGTTGTCCAAGAGTGAGGAGAAGATCCGAAATCCCGCCAGCTCAATGTCGAGCACCTCGCTGGCGTAGTAGATGCGGTCAAAGGCAACCTCCCGCGCCTCCCTGTACGCCTCCCGCTGTCGCTCCTCCATGGCACCGATCAGGCTGCCGTGGAAGGTGCCGCTCAGGATCTCCTCCCGATGGGCGAGGAAGGTGTCGATGGCGGAGAGGGTGAGGCGATTGACCACCTTGCCGCGGAGGTAGGCGATCTGCTCGTTGTCGTCCGAGAGCCGACGGATCACCCTGCCGGCCTCCTCCCGCTCCGGGTCGGTGAGGAAGGGGTAGAGCAGCTCGGTGCACTCCTCCTGCGAGAGGATCTTGAGCTTATACGCATCCTCGAGATCCATGATCTGGTAGCAGATGTCGTCCGCCGCCTCGACCAAGTAGACGAGCGGGTGACGGGCGTACTCGGGGCGCTCGCCCTCCTCGCTGAGCGCAGGCAGCCCGAGCTTCCGCGCCACTCGGTGTAGCGTCTCCTCCTCGCTGGCAAAGCAGCCAAACTTCCCCGTCCCACACTCCTTGGCGGAGGTGTAGGGATACTTGATGAAGGAACCTATCGTGGCATAGGTGAGACCGTAGCCGCCGGGGCGTCTGCCGCAGAAGGTGTGGGTCAGTAGGCGGAGACCATTGGCATTGCCGTCGTAGTGGACAAAGTCTGTCCAGCGGCCGCCCTCCGCCTCGAGGCTCTCCCGCCAGCGGGTGCCGGCACCCTCGGTGAAGTAGGCGTGGATGGCTCGCTCACCGGCGTGACCAAAGGGGGGATTGCCCATGTCGTGCGCCAGGCAGGCAGCGGAGACGACGGTGCCGACGTCGGAGAAGTCGAAGGGCAGCTCCGGCTCCTCAACCTTGACAGCACGACCGATGGCATTGCCGAGCGAGCGACCGACGCAGGATACCTCGAGCGTGTGGGTGAGGCGGTTGTGGACAAAGATCTGCCCGGGGAGGGGGAAGACCTGCGTCTTATTCTGCAACCGGCGGAAGGGGGCACTGAAGATCAGTCGGTCGTAGTCCCGCTGGTAGTCAGTTCGCCCGGGCTGCTCGGCCGCCGACTCCTCCTGACCAAAGCGCTCACTCGCCATGAGTCGCGCCCAGTCCATCCGCTTTCTCTTATCCTCTGTCATGGTGCTCAGAGATTTCGCTCCCTCAGGAGGTCGACAAAGTGGCGCACGCCGGCTGAGGCGCCCTCGTGGATCTGCTCAAAGTCGCCCGGCACCGGCACCGGCTTAGGGTCGATGAGGAACTTCGGGATCCCGCTCGGGGCGCAGGTGGAGAGACCGGCGGCGGGGTAGACGACGAGGCTGGTGCCGATGATGAGGAAAATGTCTGCTGCAGCGGTGGCGCGGATCGCATCGCTCATGCGGGGAACCCCCTCACCGAAGTAGACGATGAAAGGACGCAGCCGGCGCCCACTGCGGTCGGTGGCATCGATGGCCATCTCCAGCTCACCGTCCGGGAGAGGGAGTGGCGTCTCGGGGTCGTCCATGGTGCAGCACTTCATCAGCTCGCCATGGAGATGGATCACGTGGCTGCTCCCTGCCCGCTCGTGGAGATCGTCGATATTCTGCGTCACGATGGTGACATCGTAGTCCTGCTCCAGCTCTGCGAGGAGCTTGTGTCCGGCATTGGGCTGAGCGGCAGCGCAGCCGAGGCGAAGCTTATTGGCGAAGCGGATGCAGCGTGCCGGGTCGCGCAGGATCGCTTCATGGGTGGCCACCTCGGCGACAGGCTCATTCTCCCACAGCCCGTCGGCGTCGCGGAAGGTGCTGAGCCCGCTCTCGGCACTCATGCCGGCACCGGTCAGCACCACTAATCTCTTTTTCTTTCCTTGGCTCATGGTCCTTGTCTCTCAGAAGTCTCGGGGTTCGCTCCCCATATAGATGTCGAGGATCCCCCCGCGAGCGATGTCCTCATAGTCGAGGTAGCGCTTGGTGTAGTCGCCGCCATTGAGCCGGATCCTCTGGATGTAGATATTCTCCGCACTATTGTCGTGCACGCGGATGGTGAAGCACCCGTCTCGCACGCTCAGCTCCGCCGCATCGATGATCGGGCTACCGAAGTAGTAGCGCCCGCCCGCCGGCTCCACTTGATAGAGCCCGATGGCGGTGAGGAGGTACCAGGCGCTCACCTGCCCTGCATCCTTAATGCTCGACAGCCCGCCGCCCCGTGACGGATAGTACAGCTCCGTCATCACTTGGCGGAGGAATGGTGCCGCCTTGGACTGCCTGCCGAGGACACTGTAGAGGTAAATGGTGTGGAGGCTCGGCTCATTGCCGTGCACATACTGCCCGATCAGGCCGGATATGTCGGGGTAGGCATCGTCATCGGTCAGGTCAGAGGGGATGGAGAAGAGGCTGTCCAGCTTGGCGATCAGCCGCTCCTCCCCGCCGAAGCAGCCCGCCAGCCCCTCCACATCCTGCGGGACGAGGAAGGTGTACTGCCACGCATTGCCCTCGCAGTAGTCGTCGCGGTGCTTGGAGGCAGTGGGGTCAAAGGGGGTGTGCCACTCGCCATTGCTGCCCTTGCCCCGCATGAAGCCGGTGACCGGGTCGAAGAGGTGGTGGTAGGACTTGCTCTTCTTGAGGAAATAGGTGTAGTCCTCCTCGTGCCCAAGGTGCTTTGCTGCCTCAGCAAGGGCGGCATCGGCGATTGCGTACTCCATGTCGTAGGCGACGCTCTTGCCCATCTTGTCGTAGGGGATGTAGCCGTACTCGCGACGGAGATCCTTCCCCCGCTCATCGAGGAGGGCGGTCTTCTTCAGCTCTTGGTAGACCGAGTCAGGCTCATCGCAGAGACCCTTCACGATCGCATCGGCGAGCACACAGATCCCGGGATCGCCCACCATAGTATTCGTCTTGGTATAGAAGTGCCAGACCGGTACCTTGCCCCCCTCGCGCGAGATCGCTGTCATCGTGCCGACGATGTCCCTCATACGGTCGGACTGTGTCAGCGTGAAGAGTGGGTGATAGGCTCTGTAGGTATCCCAGAGGGAGAATGTCGAGCGGGTCGTGTAGCCCGGGTCGGCGTGCTTGGCGAAGTCAGCACCGAGGTAAGACCCGTCCGCATTGCTGTAGTCGGAGGGGGTGATGAGGGTGTAGTACAGGGCGGTGTAGAGGTCGACGAGGGTGGAATAGTAGCGCGCTGCCATCCGCATCCGACCCAACTCCTTCTCCCACGCCTCGTCAGCAGCCTCGCGGACGCTGTCGAAGTCCCACCCGGGGCACTCGGCTGCCATATTGGCCCACGCATCCTCTGTGGAGGTGGGGGAGAGGGCGACCTTCAGGAGAACCGGCTCCGTCGGCTGAGCCAGGTGGATGTAGGCGTAGTTGTAAGGCACATCGCTCTCCTTTCCCGGTGTGGGGCTCGTGCCATAGTCGATGGAACGGATCGGGGTGGAGAGCTCAGCGGCGAAGTAGACCCGATGATCCTTTGCCCAGCCGGTGGAGTAGCGGTAGCCCTCCACTCTTGTATCGCTCACTTGCTTTACCTCGCCCTTGGTCAGCCGATCCCAGTTTCCCCCATTGGCAAGGTCCCAGATGATCGCCGGCTGCTCTGCTCCCTCGGGGAAGTAGTACCGATGCAGTCCCACCCTGCTTGTCGCTGTCAGCTCTACGTAGATGTCGTATCGGGCGAGCCAGGTGGCGTAGTAGCCCGGGCGGGCCACCTCACTGTCCAGGTCGAAGTCACTCCACTGCCCGCTCGCCGGGTCATCCGCCGTTCCTCGCCCCGGAGTTACCTCGCCCGTCACCGGCATCACCGTCAGGTCGAGGAGGTCCCCGATGCCGGTTCCGCTCATACGGGTGTGGGAGAAGCCTATGACCGGGCTATAGGGGGGGTAGTCCCCGATGCACCGGTCCCGGCCCTCCGTGACGAAGGTGGGACCGAGCTGGACCATCCCGAGCGGGACACTCGCACCGAGGAAGACGTGTGCGAATCCCTTGATCCCGATCGTCGGGTCCACGAGATCAGTCAGCTTGTACGGGTATTCGGGTGCACTCTCTTCTACGGTCTTGCTGCAACCGAGCAGGAGGAGAGACACGAGTACGGAGAGGAAAAGGGTTTTCTTACAGGTCATGATGGGGTGTTTCTGTCTTCTTGTGGCGAAGTGGGATAAAAATATAGGCGTCCTCCATGGTCAGTCCAAGGCTGCAGAGATACTCGGCGTCCACCGACGCCATAATGGAGAAGAAGGGGAGAGCCGCCTCCATCTCCTCGTGCATGGACGGGTGGGGAAAGCAGAGCGGATACTCCTCCTCATCCTCCCGAGATGCAATCTCAGGCTCGCTGAGCAGCTCCCCTCCACGGTTGTCCCGGAGCAAGACCACCTCGTACGATCTGGGATGATAGGAGCCGAGATCGTGCAGGTCACTCTCGGCACTCATACCGGCACCGGTCAGCACCACTAATCTCTTTTTCTTTCCTTGACTCATAGTCCTTGTCTCTCAGAAGTCTCGGGGCTCGCTCCCCATATAGATGTCGAGGATCCCCCCGCGAGCGATGTCCTCATAGTCGAGGTAGCGCTTGGTGTAGTCGCCGCCATTGAGCCGGATCCTCTGGATGTAGATATTCTCCGCACTATTGTCGTGCACGCGGATCGTGAAGTGCCCGTCTCGCACGCTCAGCTCTGCCGCATCGATGATCGGGCTACCGAAGTAGTAGCGCCCGCCCGCCGGCTCCACCTGGTAGAGCCCGATGGCGGAGAGGAGGAGCCAGGCGCTCATCTGCCCTGCATCCTCATTGCCCGACAGCCCATCCGGTGCCGCATGGTACAGCTCCGTCATCACTTGGCGGAGGAGTGGTGCCGCCTTGGACTGCCTGCCGAGGACACTGTAGAGGTAAATGGTGTGATGGCTCGGCTCATTGCCGTGCGCATACTGACCGATCAGGCCGGATATGTCAGGCGAAGCATCGGCACCGGTGAGGTCGGAGGAGATGGAGAAGAGGCTATCCAACTTGGCGATCAGCCGCTCCTCTCCGCCGAAGCAGCCCGCCAGCCCCTCCACATCCTGCGGGACGAGGAAGGTGTACTGCCACGCATTGCCCTCGCAGTAGTCATCATCGCGGTGCTTGGAGGCGGTGGGGTCAAAGGGGGTGTGCCACTCGCCATCGCTGCCCTTGCCCCGCATGAAGCCGGTCACCGGGTCGAAGAGGTGGTGGTAGGACTTGCTCATCTTGAGAAAATAGGTGTAGTCCTCCTCGTGCCCAAGGTGCTTCGCTGCCTCGGCAAGGGCGGCATCGGCGATCGCGTACTCCATATCGTAGGCGACGCTCTCGCCCATCTTGTCGTAGGGGATGTAGCCGTACTCGCGGCGGAGATCCTTCCCCCGTTCGTCGAGGAGGGCGGTCTTCCTCAGCTCTTGGTAGACCGAGTCAGGCTCCTCGCAGAGACCCTTCACGATCGCATCTGCGAGCACACAGATGCCGGGATCGCCCACCATAGTATTCGTCTCATTGGCATAGAAGTGCCAGACCGGCACCTTGCCCCCCTCGCGCGAGATCGCTGTCATTGTGCCGACGATGTCCCTCATTCGGTCGGTCTGTGTCAGCGTAAAGAGCGGGTGATAGGCTCGGTAGGTGTCCCATAGGGAGAAGGTCGATCGGGTCGTGTAGCCCGGGTCGGCGTGCTTCGCCAAGTCGGCACCGAGGTATGACCCGTCTGTGTTGCTGTAGTCGGAGGGGGTGAAGAGGGTGTGGTACAGGGCGGTGTAGAGGGTGACGAGGGTGGCAGAGTCGCTCGCTGCCATACGCATCCGACCCAGCTCCTTCTCCCACGCCTCGTCAGCGGCCTTGCGGACGCTGTCAAAGTCCCACCCGGGGCACTCGGCCGCCATATTGGCCCATGCATCCTCGGTGGAGGTAGGTGAGAGGGCGACCTTCAGGAGGACCGGCTCCGTCGGCTGGGCCAAGTGGATGTAGGCGTAGTTGTAAGGCACGTCGCTCTCCTTTCCTGGTGTGGGGCTCGTGCCGTAGTCGATGGAGCGGATCGGGGTGGAGAGCTCAGCAGCGAAGTAGACCCGCTGATCCTTTGCCCAGCCGGTGGAGTAGCGGTAGCCCTCCACTCTCGTGTCGCTCACTTGCTTTACCTCGCCCTTGGTCAGCCGGTCCCAGTTTCCTCCATTGGCAAGGTCCCAGATGATCGCCGGCTGCTCTGCTCCCTCGGGGAAGGAGTACCGATGCAGTCCCACCCTGCTTGTCGTCGTCAGCTCTACGTCTATGCCGTATCGGCTGAGTCGGGTGGCGTAGTAGCCCGGGCGGACCACCTCACGGCTCCGGTCGGAGTAGCTCCACTGACCGCTCGCCGGATCGTCCGCCGTCCCTCGCCCCGGCGTCACCTCGCCCGTCACCGGCATTACCGTCAGGTCGAGGAGATCCCCGATGCCCGTCCCGCTCATATGTGTGTGAGAGAAGCCGATGATCGTGCTGTCGGAGATGTGGTAGCCGCTGCACCAGTCCCAGCCCTCCGTGACGGAGGTGGGACCGAGCTGGACCATCCCGAGTGGGACGCTTGCACCGAGGAAGACATGCCCATGACCTCCCGTCCCGATCCAGGGATCCACGAGGTCGGTTAGCTTGGTCGGATAGTCGGGTGCGCCCTCTTCTACGGTCTTGTGGCAGCTAAGTGTCAGGAGAAGGGTCATCACCACCGGGAGGGTGAGTATTTTCTTACACTTCATAGGTGAAATAAATCTTGGGTGTCGTCACTTGCCTCTGAGAGGCGTAGGGGGATAAAAATGTAGGCGTCCTCCTCCGTCAGCCCAAGGCTGCAGAGGTACTCGGCATCCACCGTGGCCATAATAGAGAGGAAGGGGATCGCCTCCTCCATCCCCTCGTGCATCGACGGGTGGGGGAAGAAGAGTGGTCGCTCCGGTTCGTCCGGATCTAACTTGGGCGGAGCCTCCATCCTGTAGAGCTTCTCTGTCCCGCGGCTGTCCCTCAGTAGGCAAGCCTTGAAGGGCCTGGGTGTGCGGGTGTCCGCATCGAGTGGGCTGTCTGAGTCGGCTTGCCGGTAGAGTCGATCCATATTCTCGTCATCGTAGCGCAGGAGGATGCCGTGAGTCCTCCGCTCCGAGAGACTGTCCATCGTCTCGTCAGCGACCCGTATCATCAGCAGATCCTCCGGGAGGATCCCCTTCTCCCTCATCTCCATCTGCGTTGCCTCGCCCACTTCAGCCCGATCATCAATGGAGGCGAAGAGCTCCTCCGGGATCGCTTCGGACCGGCGTCTCTCCTTCTCCTCCCCACGGGGGTCCTCATCTGCGAGCACCTCCCCGGTCATCAGAGCGACGATAGGCATGCCATCCATATAGCCGTCTCGGTAGGCCTGGAGGGCGATATCATCCCCCAGGCTCTCCAGCAGGCTCTTTTCCTCATCCGTGGTCCATATCAGCATGGGGTAGAGATCCCGCAGCCCGGGGATGTCGGACTGGGGCAGGGCTAAGAGCAGCCGACGTGGCTCGGCGGTGTCATCGGACTCGTAGAGGACTGCGCTGAACTTGCGGGGAAGCACATTGTAGCCCGCACTCCGCTCCTTGCGGTCCGCCTTGGAGACCAATTGACGAAAGTACTCCTCGGTCTGCAGGAAGATCTCGAAGTGGCGCTGCCCGAGGGCAAACATATCTAGCCGCTGATCCGGGTGGGTCAGGTAGAGTACCTGATCGGGCCAGATGTTTTGCGATCGGAGGATCTCCTTCATCTCCGGAGAGAGCACTTGGAGGACATTTGCCATAGCGTGGGGGCTGTAGTGTGATAGTCTGTGAAGGACTGACGATGCGGTCCTTCTCGCAAATATACCCTTACTACCCGCCACCTCCAAAAAGTGAGAGCGCCCACGGATAAAAATCATCCGCAGACGCTCTCGGGGGAGGGAGAGCCGAAAACGAGACTCGAACTCGTGACCTACGCATTACGAATGCGTCGCTCTACCAACTGAGCTATTTCGGCAAGGGACAGCCTCTTAGGGTGCTACCCGCCCCACCTCTCACTGGGGGTAAGGCTCCGCAAAGGTACGAAATTATCTCTCTCCGGCAATGTACCACTTCCACATCGCCATGCGAATTAGCCCGCCAGCGCGTGGGCGATGGAGGTGAGGTCTTAACATTAGTTGGCGAGGGGGATTTTTTAGTGTACCTTTGTCGTGAGCTATGGTGCGATGCGCTCTCAGCCTGAGGCGCGCATCCCATCACAAGAGGGAAGTCCGGTGCGAGTCCGGCACAGTGCCCGCTACTGTATTCCTCCATTAGGCTGCTTGCCATTCTTTATTACCACTGTCGACCGAGTCGATGGGAAGGTACGCAAGCAAGGCCGGAGGTGAGTCAGGAGACCTGCCATAGCTGTAAGATAATTTTTCGGATCCCGCTCGGGGGCAAGTGGGTCGGATGATTTTCATACACGTTATGAGTAAGACATACCGTCTTATCCTCTTTGGTGTACTCTGTATGCTATTCTCTAATGTAGTTGTTAGGGGTGAGGAGAAGATCTTTGTGGAGAGTCCGCTCTTTGACTCCCTCGGTGAGGGAGAGAGAGGGGCGATACTGATGGTTCACTTCGGCACCACACACGACGACACTCGTGTGCGGACGCTTGACGCACTCAATCACGCAGTGGGAGCGGCTTTCCCCGGCATAGAGCTGCGCGAGGCCTACTCCTCGCGGATCGTCTGCAAGCGGCTCCGTGACCGAGGGATCGAGAAGCTCTCGCCCATGGAGGCGATGGATAAGCTCCGGGCGGAGGGGGTGACCCATCTGCTGATCGTCCCGTCCCAGGTGATCTATGGGCTGGAGATGAAAGCCTTAGAGCAGGAGGTGGCGCAGCGGCGGGGCGACTTCCGAGAGATCCGACTGACGACGCCACTCCTCTTCTACGAGAAGGATTACCGAGAGCTGACAGACCGGGTGCTGGCACCACTGGCTAAGGATAGGGATACCGCTTACCTCTTAGTGGGGCACGGCACCTACGACAGCTCCACGGCGCAGTATGCGATGCTGGACCACTACCTGGTGGATCGCGGACTCTCGCAGATCATTGTCGGCTGCATCGAGGGCTACCCCTACTACGATCAGGCGCTCAGGCGTCTCCGTGCCACCGGCCTCCGGAGGGTCTGCCTCATGCCGCTGATGATGGTGGCGGGCGAGCATGCCAAGCACGACATCTCCGATGAGTGGGCCACCGCCCTGCGTGACGCGGGCTATGAGGTGACGGTGGATGCCCGAGGGCTGGGAGAGCTGCCCGAGGTGCAGGAGCTGGTGGTGGAGCGGGCGCGCTTCTTCGCTCATAACCGACGCCTCCTGATCGGGGAGAAGAAAAAGATCTACGAGAAAACCGGTGTGAAGCTGAGTGCTGAGGATGAGTAGACTAATGAGATGGGCGATCGGTCTCCTGCTGCTCCTCTGCTCCCTCGGTGCTGAGGCGACGGAGGTGCTTCGGGGACGTGTGACAGACACGGAGGGGAAGCCGATGCCGGGTGTCACCATCAGGGTACGGCCTATGCGGGAGAGCAAGGTCATCGTGGCGATGATGACCAATAAGGAGGGGAGGTACAGCTTTTCTCTTGCCCCCGGCGACTATCGGGTGACTGCCGGGCTGATGGGCTACAGGGAGGAGACGAGGTCGGTGTCCCTCCCGATGAAAGAGACGGTAGACTTTGTCCTCAGGGAGGATCCAAAGCTGCTCGGTGAGGTGGTGGTGCTCGCTCCCTCGCACGAGCGAGCCTTACAGCATCAGGCGCTCTCCGCCATGAGTCTCGACGTCAGCTCCGTGATCTCCTCCCTCAGCAGCCTCAGCGACTTGGTGGGGCAGTCCTCCGGGGTCAATGTCCGCGGTCAGGGAGGGCTGGGCTCAGGCGTGGAGCTGTCGATCAATGGTCTCGGTGGTCAGGCGGTCCGCTACTTCATCGACGGGGTCCCGCTCTCCTCCCGCGGGAGTGGTCTTAGCCTCGAGACGCTGCCGGCCAATATCGTTGACCGAATAGAGATCTACAAGGGCGTGGTCCCCCCGGAGTTGGGGATGGATGCGCTCGGGGGAGCGGTGAATATCATCACCAAGAAGAGCCGGGCGAGCTTCTTGGATGCCTCTCTGAGACTTGGCTCCTTCGGCACCATCGGTGCTGACCTCCACGGTCAGTATCGCCACGCAGCGAGCGGGCTAACCCTTCGCCCCACGCTGAGCTGTCTCTCCAGTCGGAATAACTATACGATGAAGGGGGTGTCGGTCTGGGACGAGGAGGCGTACGACTTCGTCCGGAGGGATCTCCCGCGCTTCCATGATGGGTACCGCACCCTCACCGCCGGGGTGCAGCTCGGAGTGACTCAGGTGCGGTGGGCCGACGAGGCACTCCTCGGGGTACAGTACACCGGGAGTGACAAAGAGATCCAGACCGGGTTTATGCAGACCCTCGTGATAGGCGAGGCGACCCGGCGACGGTCCGACCTGAGTCTCACCGGCAGGTATGCCAAGAAGGATCTGCTGACCCCGGGACTGTCGGCTCAGGTCGATGCCGCTGTCGCGAGAGATCACATGCTGCTCGCCGACACCACCTACAGGAAGTATGCCTGGGACGGCACCTTCGTAGAGACCAATTACAGTGAGGTGACCCGTCGGGGAAAGGCACTCCGTCACACGCTCCGTCCCGGTCTCTCGGCGCGGGTCAATCTCTCCTATGACCTGAGGAAATGGGGGAAACTCAACTTCAATTACCAGCTCTCTGCAGTCGAGAACCATCGGTACGACGACTACGACACCTCTTTTGACGAAACGAAGGACCGGATGGCACGGCACATCCTCGGCCTCTCCTACGGTGGCTACCTCCTCGATGGCAGGCTCCATGCGCTCACTTTCGTCAAGGACTACCTCTATACCGTCTCCATAGGTCAGTCCGACCTCGAGTGGCTCACCGGCTCGACCGACGTGCCCTCCCACTTTACGAAGAATAACATCGGCTATGGCCTCGGGCTGCGGTATGCCCCGCTGGAGGCGCTGTCGGTGAAGGGCTCCTTTGAGTACGCCACGCAGCTCCCGTCTGCCCGCGAGCTGATGGGCAATGGGATCACCATTTATCCCAATTTCAAGCTCCGCCCCGAGAGGGCCTACAATCTCAACCTTGTGCTCTATGGTCAGACCTCCCCGGCGCAGAGCCATTTCCTCAATTACGAGGCGACGCTCTTCTACCGCGATGTGCACGACTTCATCCACCGGGTGGTCCATAGCGATGTGGAGAGCCAGTATGAGAATATCGGCACCTCCCGGATCGTCGGTCTGGAGGGGGAGCTGAGGTACACCTATGACTCCCTCCTGGACATCACGCTCAATGGCACCTACACCGACGAACGGGACCGGACAAGGCAGGATCGCTACGGCAAGACCAATGCCACCTACGGCTACCGGATCCCCAATCGCCCCTGGCTCTACGGCAATCTGATCACCGGGCTGACCATGAGGGAGCCTTTTGGGATCAATATGAGCAAGATCCGGCTCAATCTCTCACTCGGGTACATCAAGTGGTTTTACCTCACCTGGGCCGCCTTTGGCTCCCGTGAGTCTAAGGCGATCATCCCCAGCCAGTACAATCTCTCCGGTGGGGTCACGTGGTCCTTCCGGCACAATAGATACTCCATCTCGTTGCAGGGCGACAACCTCCTGGATCGTCCGCTCTACGACAACTATATGCTGCAGAAGCCGGGACGCTCCGTCTACTGCAAGCTCCGTCTATTCCTCAATTAATCACGACATCATGAAGAAAAACTTCGCAACACTCCTTATCTCCTCACTCCTGACCCTCGGTCTCCTCTCCTCCTGCGGGGAGGATACGCCCAATCCCACGCCTACGCCTGTAGAGGCGGAGGGCTTCGACCTCTGGATACCGGTCAAGGGAGCCACCGGCAAGACTCAGAAGGAGTATGACCAGAATATCATCGTCCGTGCCAAGGATCTCACGAAGGGGACGATCTCCATCACCGGGAAAGGCGCCGATACGGGTGGCACGGCACTCACTCCGCACATCATCTATAGGGACGGCTACTACTACGGTGTCTCGAGGGAGGGCAACTTCGGGAAGTTTGAGGTCGGTGCCACGGTCCGGGCGATCAAGGAGTTTCCACTGCCGATGATCAAGGATCGGCAGTTCTCCCACGCCTGGCTCGATCGGAAGACGCTCGTGCTGGTCGGCTCCACCGGTAAGCAAAAGGAGGTCTCCTGGGCGAGGATCGATACGCAGGAGATGAAGCTCCTCGACTCCGGCACACTGGACCTGAAGGTTCCGGCTGTGGATGAGATCTTCTGTGCCAGTGGTCTCCTCGGCTATCGCCGGTCGGATAATACACTCATCTTCCCCCACATCTACATCTCCAAGAAGCGCAGTGACCGAGCAAAGATGCTCCGCGGAGAGATCTACGTCGCCTTCATCGACGCGGCGACGATGCAGGTAAAGTCGGTCGACACCGATAAGCGGGCGGACTGGCTTGGGTCTATGTCCTTTGGGGACAATAGGACCTGCAACACCTTTACCGACAAGGCGGGAAACTTCTACTTCGTGGCCGCCAAGATCCTCAAGGAGACGACGAGACCAAGTACCACAGCACAGCGGAGCCTTATCCTCCGCGTCAATAGCGGTGCTATGGAGACAGACAAGACCTACGACGCCTACGATCAGCCTCGGGGCAAGATCATCGACCTCACTCCGGTCAGCGACGATGAGGTGATGCTCTACGTCCAGGATCCCAAGCAGGCTACGCCCGACAATCCCATCTGGGACTCGGTAAAAAATAGGTACGTCTTCTTCTGGCAGATCCTGAACCTCCGCACCCACAAGGTGCGCCGCATCGAGGGCGTGCCCCTCTCTGTCGGCAACTTCAGCCACTTCGCCGCACCCTCGGCAGGCAAGGTCTACCTCGGTGCCAATGTGGCGAGCGGCAATAGCTGCATCTACATCTACGACCTCAAGAGTGGCAAGGTGTCCAAGGGCGCTGAGCTGGAGGCCGGCTTTGAGATCGAGCGTATAGTCCCGGTCTATCGTACATCCATTAAGTAACTCACAATATCATTATGAAACTCAAGAATATACTCCTTACCCTCATCGTCGCTCTCGCGACCCTCTCCCTCTCCTCCTGCGAGGAGTCGGGGAAGGATACTCCCAACCCCGCCGAGGAGACCGGATCAATCGACCTCTGGATCCCCCTCAATGATCTCAATGGCTCCATGAATGGCAAGGATGCTTACGTCATCCTGAAGGCGGACGACCTCTCCAAGGGGACCCTCAGCGTGGAGGGCAAGGGGGCCGACATCAGTGGCACATCCCTCACGTCCAATGTGGTCTACCGCAATGGCTACTATTACAGTGTCTCGAGAGCGGGCAACTTCGGGAAGTTCAGGATCACCGGCACCACGGTCGAGGTGATCAAGGAGTTTCCTACGAAGCAGGTGCAAGATCGTCGCTTTGCTCACGCCTGGATCAATGACAGCCACATCGTGCTGATGGGATCGGCCGGCGATAAGCGGGCGGTCAATTGGGTGCTCATCAATACCGACGAGATGCGGGTGGAGAAGGACGGACAGCTCGAGCTGGAAGCTCCGCTGGAGAATGAGCAATTCAACTCCAGTGGTCTCCTCGGCTACCGCAAGTCGGATAATACCCTCATCTACGTCTATGTCTACACGCCCATGAGCAAGAAGTCCAAGCTCCTCCGGGAGCGTCGCGGCGAGTACTATGTGGCATTCATCGATGCATCTACGATGAAGGTCAAGAAGGTCGAGAGCGACAGCCGTGCCGGCTTTATCGGCTCCACCGCCTATGGCGACACGCAGACACGCCACACCTTCACCGACGCAGAGGGCAACTTCTACTACATCGCCTGCGACATCCTGATGGAGGATGGCGTCAAGCCCGGCTCCTCATCCTCGACCCGTCAGGCAAGTAAGCTCTTCCGTGTCAAGAGTGGTGAGACTGCCATCGACAAGAGCTACGAGGGCTATGGTCAGGAGCGTGGTAAGATCGTGGATATGGCTCTGCTCAATGACAATGAGCTCCTCCTCTACGTCCAGGATCCGAAGCAGGCCACGCCCGACAATCCCACCTGGGACTCAAAGACAAACCCCTACGTCTTCTTCTATCAGGTGCTCAATTTCCGCACCCATACGGTGAAGCGTCTGACGGACATCCCGCTCTGCAGAGGATCCTTTGCTCAGGGAGCAGACGTGAGAGGCGGCAAGGCCTATATCGGTGCCAATGTGAATGCCGATCCCAGTGCCCGCTTCTACGTCTACGACATCAAGAGTGGTAAGGTGACGAAGGGAGCCGACCTCGCCTCCGGCTACGAGATCAGCCGGGTCATGTCGGTGAAGTAATCCCCCGCAATGAAGCACTGGAAGCAACTGCATCGGATCCTCGGGACGATCCTCGCGCCGCTCTTTGTCCTCTGGCTCATCTCCGGGTCGGTGATGATCTTTAGCAGCTATCCCCGGCTGGGGGATGCGGCTGACAGGGTCGCCGACACCATCCCGGAACTGCTGCCACCCTTAGACAGCGTGAGGAGTCGCCTGCCGGAGGGGGAGCGCTGTACGGCGCTCGCGCTTGGCACCACCTACGGTGTCCCCACCTTTACCATCGAGACCGACTCGGGGACGAGGCTGACGCTGAGAGCCGACAGTACGCTCGCCCCGGTGGATCCCAAGGCGATGCCCGAGGAGTGGTGCCGGAGCTATGCGGGTCGCTTCAGCAGCTACCCGGTAGCGCGTATCGACACGCTCCGGAGCATTGACACCTGGACCGCCTATGAGCGGTATAAGAAGGAGCTGCCGATCTACCGCTTCGTCTTCGATGACCCGGAGGGGACGTGGCTCTATCTCTCGGGAAAGAGTGGGAGGGCGCTCCAGTGCTGCACCAAGCGAGAGCGGATCGTCTCCTCGCTGGGGACCGTCCCCCATATGTTTTACTACCCCGGGCTGCGGAGCAATAGATCGCTCTGGGTCTGGGTCGTCAGCCTCCTCGGCGCACTGGGCGGGGTGATGTGCCTCAGCGGGCTGGTGGTGGGGATCCATATGCTGATCCGCCACTACAGGCGCCGGCACCGTCTCGGCAGTCCATACCGTGGGACCTTCCGCTGGCACCATATCGCCGGTTGCCTCTTCGGTCTCTCCCTGATGCTCTTCGCACTCAGTGGAGCCTCCTCGCTCATCGACCTGTCGGACTTCCCGACACCGAGGCACGACAAGGGCCTCGCCAAGCGGTCGCGGGCGGAGGATCCGGTCGACCTCTCCCTCTTCGCCACCGACTATCGTCAGCTCGCTGCACGGACCGGGGTCACGGGGATTGCCTGGCGTCAGTACGGCACCAAGCCCTACTACGAGGAGACCTATGGCGAGAGGAGTGAGACCCTCGACGGGAGTGACCCGAGCCTGGTGCCGCTATGGCTTACGGAGAGTGATCTGCGGAGCAAGCTGGAGCCGGTCTTTGGCAGTCCGATGAGGATCGAGCTGATCGATGAGTATGACAATTACTACGCCTACAATCGGGGAGACTACGAGCTGCCGATCTATCGGGTGAGCGTCGACGACGCAGATGGGAGTCGGCTGTATGTCAGCCCCACCGGTGGCTACTCGCGCTACTTCAGTCGCAACGACCGGCTGCAGAAGTGGCTCTACCCCTTCTGCCACAACCTGAGGTCAAAGTTCTTCTCCGAGCATGGGACGATCCGCCTCGTGGCGATGCTGACGCTCGTGCTGGGCGGGCTGGTGGTCTCCGTGACCGGTGTGGTGATGGGCAGGCGCTACCTGAGGCGGCTGACTCGACGAAAGTAAGGCCCTCATAATCTGTGACTTATGATAAGCTATATGACCGGTACCGGAGCTGCTGCTCGGCGAGCAGGTGGAGACGCCCTCAGACTAATACCGATATTAGATTTGTCTAATACCGATATTAGTCTTCTCTAATACCGGTATTAGACAAATCTAATATCGGTAAAAGAATTAGGGGTCCACTCCCTGCTGAGAGCCAGCCCTCCCGGGGCGGGTGGCAGATGGACCCGGATCACGAGTTCTGCCGATCGCGGTAGATACCTGAATGAATGAGATAGAAGATCGTATGAAGAGAGGAAAGATATATGTCGTCGGGATCGGTCCCGGCAGTCCGGAGCAGGTGACGCCTGCCGTGGAGCAGGTGCTTCGTCAGGCCGATGTGGTGGTGGGGTACAAGTACTACTTCCGCTTCGTTGAGCCGCTGCTCCACGAGGGGGCGGAGTGCATCGATACCGGCATGCGTCAGGAGCGTGAGCGGGGAGAGCTCGCCTTTGAGCGGGCGGAGGCGGGTGCCACCGTCTGCATGATCAGCTCCGGTGATGCAGGCATCTACGGGATGGCACCGCTGCTCTATGAGATGAGGGATGAGCGGGGGAGTGAGGTGGAGCTGGAGACCCTCCCGGGGATCTCCTCCTTCCAGATGGCGGCGGCACTCCTTGGTGCCCCGATCGGTCACGACTTCTGCTCCGTCTCCCTCTCTGACCTGATGACCCCCTGGGCGGTGATCGAGCGGAGGATCGTGGCAGCAGCGGAGGGCGACTTCGTCACCGCCGTCTTCAATCCCCGCAGCCGGCAGAGGTACTGGCAGCTGACCCGCCTCGTGGAGCTCTTTCTCCTACACCGCAGGGGGGATACCCCTGTCGGCATCGTCTATCAGGCCGGCCGACCGGAGCAGAGGGTGCAGATCACGACACTGGATCACCTGGACGAGGCGGAGGTGGATATGCTGACGATGATCCTGATCGGCAATAGTCAGAGCTACATCTCCGGTGACCATATCGTCACGCCGAGAGGGTACTACCGCGAGGAGGAGCGAGAGGGCTCTGTCGGTGCCATGATCATGAGCGAGAGCTTCCACACCATCCTCCCGCTCCTCAAGCACGCTGACCGATACGATACCGGACACCTCTGGGCGCTGCTCCATGCCGTCCACACGACGGCAGACTTTGAGATGGAGGAGCTGCTCCATACTGATCACGAGGCTGTGCGGCGGATCTATGAGCGGATAAGCTCCGGCGAGGTCGACACCATCGTGACCGACGTGACGATGGTGGTCTCCGGGATAAGGAAAAAGGCCCTCGAGCGGTATGGTCTGGAGGCCAAGTGCTACCTCCACGACCCTCGCATCGCTGAGATGACGGCGGGCGGTAAGCTCACCCGCACGCAGGCGGGGATCCGTCTGGCGGTGAAGGATCATCCCCGGGCGCTCTTCGCCTTTGGCAACGCCCCCACGGCGCTGATGGAGCTCGCCGACCTGATCCATCAGGGGAAGGCTGAGCCGGCAGGCATCATCGCCGCACCGGTGGGCTTTGTTCACGTCTGTGAGTCGAAGCATATGATCAAGCCCTTCCGGGAGATCCCCAAGCTGATCATCGAGGGGCGCAAGGGCGGGAGCAACCTCGCCGCCACGCTCTGCAATGCGATCCTGAGCTATGACGATGCGGCGGCGATACGCCCCGGCAGAGACGTATGAAGATCTTCCTCATCGGTATCAGTGACAGTCGGAAGCAGACACTCTCGGAGGAGGTGCGGGAGGTGATCCGCTCGCACCGGCACTTCTCCGGCGGGCGACGGCACCACGAGATCATGCGCCCCTTCCTCCCGGCGGAGCACGACTGGATCGACATCATCCCTCCGATAGATGATCAGATCCGCAGCTACGGGAGGTATGAGGATATGGTGGTGGTGGCCTCCTGTGACCCGATATTCAATGGCATCGGTCAGCGGATCATGGAGCTGCACCCTGGGGCGGAGATCACTCTCTTCCCCCACTTTCACTCGCTCCAGATGCTGGCTCATGCAGCGCTGCTTCCCTATCAGGATATGCATGTGGTCTCGCTGACCGGTCGCCCCTGGAGGGCACTTGACGAGGCCCTGATCTGCGGGGAGCGGATGATCGGCATCCTGACCGACCTGAGGCACCACACGCCTCGCACGATAGCGGAGCGGATGATCGCCTATGGCTATGACAATTACGTCGCTTACGTCGGCGAGCATCTCGGCAATCGGGAGGAGCAGAGGGTGACGCGGCTGTCGCTCGAGGAGATGAGGGAGAGGGACTTCGGCTACCCCAATAACCTGATCCTCCTCCGCATGAGGTCTTTGGAGCGTCCCTTTGGGATCCCCGATGAGGCCTTTGTCCCGCTGGAGGGACGCCCCCGGATGATCACCAAGTCACCGATACGGCTGCAGAGCCTGTCGCTCCTCGGGCTGCATCAGGCCCAGACGCTCTGGGATGTGGGCTCCTGCACCGGCTCAGTCTCGATAGAGGCTAAGCTGCAGTTTCCCCACCTCTCTGTGGTCGCCTTTGAGGTCCGTCCGGAGGGCGGAGCACTCCTGGAGACCAATGCCCGGAGGCTCCATGCCCCGGGGATCGACTTCGTCCCGGGAGACTTCCTGGAGGCTGACCTCTCGGCCCTCCCGACCCCGGATGCGGTCTTCATCGGGGGTCACGGTGGACGGCTCCCGGAGATGATCCGGCGGATCTATCCGCTGCTGCCGGCCGGCGGGCGGATCGTCTTCAATTCTGTCAGTGACGAGAGCCGACAGCTCTTCCTCACCAGCCTTGCCGATGTCGGCACCGGACTGTCGGAGGAGACGCTGATGGCTGTCGACCACTTCAATCCCATCCATGTGATGCAAGCAACGAAATGAAAGAGAAGAATGTAGCCATACTCACCATCTCCCGCGAGGGGAGAGAGATTGCCCTGCTGCTCAGGGACGAGCTCCCGGGTGTCACTCTCTATAGTACAGTGGAGGCGGAGGGTTTCCACACTATGGCGTCCCTGCGGGAGGGGTGCCGGGAGCTGATCGGGGAGTACTCCGCTCTGATCTTCTGCTCCGCCCTCGGGATCTGTGTCCGGACCGTGGGCGATCTCCTGCAGGATAAGCACATCGACCCCGCCATCCTCTGCATCGACACGACGGGTCACTACGTGATCCCCGTCGCCTCGGGGCACGTCGGCGGAGCCAACGACCTCGCCCGTCGCATCGCCCATATCCTCGGTGGTGAGGCTGTCGTCACGACGCAGAGCGACCGGCGGGGACTGTGGGCTCTCGATACGCTGGGCGAGGAGCAGGGCTGGCGGACAGAGCTCCTCGGCACGACGATGAATCACGCCATCGCCCTCTTCGTGGAGCGTCACCGGGTGGCACTTCTCATAGAGACACGCTCGGCGGGGACGGCACTCCTTGAGCGGACGAGGCCGGAGTGGGTCACTCTTTTCCATAAGGCAGAGGAGATCCGACCCCGGGACTTTGACCTCCTGATCACCGTGGGGTGCCGGTACCACGAGGAGCTCGATCTGCCACAGCTCTGCTACCGTCCCTCCCTCCTTCATCTCGGGGTCGGCTGTCGGCGCATGGCCGACCCGACCGGGGTGACCGACCACATCCTCTCGGAGGTGAGGGCAGGGGGCTTCTCCCCTCTCTCCATAGCGGATCTCTCCAGTATAGAGCTGAAGCGTGGCGAACCGATCCTCGAGGCGCTGGCAGAGCGTCTGGGGGTGCCGGTCCGCTACTACGACAGCGAGACGCTCGATGGGGTGAGCGTGCCGCATCCCTCTGAGCGGGTCGGTGAGGCGACCGGCTCTGCCAGCGTCTCCGAGGCGGCTGCCCTCACCTCCACGGGAGGGGGTGAGCTGGTGATCGAGAAGCAGAAGGGGAAGCTGAGCGAGGGGAGTGACTTTACCTTTGCCCTCGCCATAGAGCGCAAGGGAGTGATGAGAGGGCACATCGAATTTGTCGGCGCAGGACCCGGAGACCCGGACTTGATCTCTGTGCGAGGGAGACACTTCCTTGAGACGGCAGACCTGATCCTCTACGCCGGGAGCCTCGTCCCGGTGGCTCTGACGGAGTGTGCCAAGGAGGAAGCGGTCGTCCGTAGCTCGGCGGGGATGGCACTCGGGGAGCAGATAGCCCTGATGAAGAGCTTCTACGACCGGGGGGCGCTCGTCGTGCGACTCCACACCGGTGACCCCTGCATCTATGGCGCCATCGAGGAGCAGATGGCGATCCTCGACGAGGAGGGCATGGCGTACCACATCACACCGGGGATCTCCTCCTTCCAGGCGGCTGCGGCAGAGCTGCAGAGTGAATTTACCATCCCGGAGCGGGTGCAGACCATTATCCTGACCCGAGGCAGCGGGCGCACGCCGGTGCCGGAGCGGGAGCAGCTCTCCCGGCTCGCCGCCTCACAGAGCACGATGTGCATCTACCTCAGTGCCTCGATCGCTGAGGAGGTGGAGAGGGAGCTGCTCACCCACTACCCGCCGACCACCCCTGTTGCGGTCTGCTATAAGCTGACCCACCCCGAGCAGCGGATCTACCGCGGGGAGCTCAGTGATCTCGCACGGATCGTCCGCGAGCAGGGGCTCAAGCTCACCACCATGATCGTCGTCGGTGAGGCGATAGGCAATCGTGAGGGGCTGTCTCGCCTGTACCACAAGGACTTCAAGCATCTCTTTCGCCCATGACACCCATCATGATCGTCTCCCTCGGCAGCGGGGAGCCGGAGGATATCACCCTCCGCGCATACTGGGCTCTGCAGGATGTGGAGCGCATCTACGCTATAGGTGAGGCAGCAGTAGAGATCATCCGGGCGCTTCCCTCAGGAGCGGTGCTGGAGAAGAAGGTGACCATACTCTCCGTCCCGATGCAGAGCGACCGGAGAGCAGCCGCCTCGGCATACGAGGCACTTGCCGGTCAGCTCGAGGCGGACTGTCTCGCCGACATCTCCACCGCTCTCGTCACCATCGGTGACGCAGGGACTTACTCCAGTGCGGGCTATGTCTGCCGGCTCCTTAGGGAGAGGGATATGCCCCACTTCATCCTCCCCGGCATCCCTTACTACATGACGCTGCCGGCGTGTCTCAGCAGACCGCTGGTCCTGGGGGAGCAGTCGCTCCTCGTGCTCAGTCGGGTCGAGAGTGCGGAGCAGCTCCGGGAGGCGATCGACAGGGGGCAGGTGGTCGTTGTGATGAAGCTCTCCCGCTCGGAGGAGGTGGTACGGGACTTCCTCCGGACCGATCCTCCGGTCTCCATCCTCTATGGTGAGTACATCGGCGACGAGGATCGGGAGCTGGTCACCGACAGCCTGAGGTCCCTCCCCGAGACCCCTTTCCCCTACTTCTCCCTCCTTATCATTAAGCCAAGCACGAGATGAAAATAAAGACCTATGTATATGGTGCTCTCGCCCTACTCCTCCTTCTCCTCTCCTCCTGTGGGGGAAAGGAGAAGGAGGGCGGGGAGGAGACGATGATCGCCGGTGACTCGCTCATCTGCTATGCCGAGGGGCTGAGGATCAGTCGTAGTGAGGGGGTGACGCTGGTCGACATCTCCGACCCGACGAAGCCGGAGAGCGAAGTCTATCGCTATGCCTTAGTCCCCCGAGGGACCGATGCCGGCGGGGAGATCCCCGAGGGCTACACGCCGATAGAGGTGCCGGTGAGGCGGGTGATCGTGATGACGACGCTGCAGCTCTCCAATTTCATCAAGCTCGATGCCGTCGACCGGGTCGTCGGTATGCCGAGCACCCACTTTCTCTTCAATCAGAAGATGCTCGACCGCCTGGCGGAGGGCAAGGCGCGACGGATCGGGATAGAGGGAAACTTTGACTCCGAGCTGATCATGGCACTGGAGCCGGACCTGATCCTCGTCTCCCCCTTCAAGCGCGGAGGGTATGATGCTCTCAAGGAGCTCGACATCCCGCTCCTCACCTTCCTCGGGTACAAGGAGACTTCCCCGCTCGGTCAGGCGGAGTGGATCAAGCTCACCGCCCTCCTCCTCGGGAAGGAGGAGCAGGCGGAACAGACCTTTGACCAGATAGAGCAGCGCTATCACCAGCTCCAGAGTCTCATCACGCCCGACCTGCCCCGCCCGAAGATCCTCAGTGGTGAGCTACACGGGGGCAACTGGTATGTCGTCGGCGGGGAGAGCTACCTCGCGCACCTCTTCCGCGATGCCGGTGGGGACTATTTCCTGAGGGACAATAAGGAGTCCGGGGGCTTTTACCTCGACTTTGAGACCGTCTACAGCCAGGCGGCGGATGCGGACTTCTGGCGGATCACCAATAACTACAAGGGCGACTACTCCTACAATGTGCTCGCGCGCACAGACGCCCGGTACAGAGACTTCCGGGCGTACAAGGAGCGGAAAGTGCTCTACTGCAATCTCTCGGAGCGCCCCTTCTACGAAGGCTCACCGGTGGAGCCGGAGGTGGTCCTTGCCGACCTGATCCACGCCTTCCACCCCGAGCTGCTCCCCGACCATACACCCGTCTACTACGACCTCCTAACGAGGGAGAAGTGATATACCATGCCCCGCTCCCGTAACGCCATAGCCTTCGGCATCGTCGCGATCCTGATCGTCGTCGCCTTCGTCCTCAATCTCTCTCTCGGGACGATTGCGATCCCCTTCCGCGACGTGGTGGATATCCTCCTCGGGCGCGACACTGGAGGGAGTGAGATCTGGCGTAACATCGTCTGGAAGAGCCGCTACCCCCAGACCATCACCGCCCTCGTCGCCGGTGCTGGGCTCTCCATCAGCGGACTGCTTATGCAGACGGTCTTCCGTAATCCCCTCGCCGGCCCCTCGGAGCTCGGCATCAGCTCCGGTGCCAGCCTCGGCGTGGCGACTCTTGTGCTCCTCTCGGGGAGCATCAGCCAGAGAGCGCTGATCCGCATGGGCTTCGTCGGGGAGATGGCGGTCTCGGTGGCGGCACTCCTCGGGGCACTGGCGGTGATGGGGATCATCATGATCATGTCGGAGAAGGTGAAGGGGAATGTCGTCCTCCTCATCATGGGCGTGATGATCGGCTACATTGCCAATGCGATCATCGGCGTGCTGAAGTTCTTTAGCAACGATGAGGATGTCCGCAGCTATGTCGTCTGGGGACTGGGGAGCTTCTCCAAGGTGAGCGGCGACCGCGTCACCACCTTCGTCCTCCTGATGCTGGTGCTGATCCCCCTCTCCTTTCCCCTCATCAAGACGCTTAACCTCCTGCTCCTCGGAGAGAATTATGCCCGTAGCCTTGGGCTCAACTACAAGCGCGCCCGCCACCGGGTGATCTTCTGCTCCTGCCTCCTCACAGCCATCGTCACCGCCTACTGCGGCCCGATCGTCTTCATCGGTCTGGCGGTGCCGCACCTCTGCCGAACCATTTTCGCCACCTCTAATCATCGGATCCTGATGCCTGCGGTGACGCTCGTCGGAGCGTTGCTCGCCCTGATCTGCAGCGTCATCGCGCGGATGCCTGGCTTCGAGGGGGCGCTGCCGATCAATTCGGTCACCGCCCTCATCGGTGCCCCGATAGTTATCTGGGTCCTCTTCAGTCGCCGTCGGGGCGAGAGACTATGAGTAAGGAGATCACCATAGAGCTGCGCGACCTCGCCATCGGCTACCCGCACAGGGTAGTCGCCGAGGGGCTCTCCGCCACCGTCTACTCCGGTGAGCTCACCTGCCTCATCGGGTCCAATGGCGTGGGCAAGTCAACCCTCCTACGCACGATTGCCGCCTTCCAGCCCAAGCTCGGCGGCTCCATCCTCGTCCGCGGGGGCGAGATAGGCAGCTACAAGAGCCGGGAGCTGGCGCGGCTCATCAGCGTCGTGCTGACGGAGCGGATAGAGGTGGGACACATGACCGTGCTCGACCTTGTCTCCCTCGGGCGCAGCCTATACACCGGCTTTTGGGGAAAGGTGGATGCCGCCAATGAGCGGAAAGCCCTCGACGCCCTCCGTCTCGTGGGCATGGAGCGCTTCGCTCCCCGAGACGTCGGGACGCTCAGCGACGGAGAGCGACAGAAGGTGATGATCGCCAAGGCACTCGCCCAGGAGACCCCGATCATCCTCCTCGATGAGCCCACCTCCTTCCTTGACTTTCCCTCCAAGGTGGACATGATGCAGCTCCTCCACCGGCTCTCCCGAGAGACGCACAAGACCATCTTCCTCTCCATCCACGACCTCGAGATGGCGCTCCAGATCGCAGATAAGATCTGGCTCCTCGATGATGAGAAACGACTACACATCGGCACCCCGGAGGATCTCTCCCTTGATGGGACACTGAGTGACTTCTTTGAGCGGAGGGATATCGTCTTTGACCGGCTCAGAGGGCTCTTCCGCATCGAGAACCCTCACACCCGCACCATCCGCATCAGCGCCCCCACACACCGGCTCCTCCCGCTCTACCATATGGTCGTGAAGGCGCTGAGGCGTAATGCCATCCTCGCCACACCGGAGGCGGAGAGTGCCGATGCGATCGAGCTCTCCGATGAGGGGTTGCTCCTCAGGACCGCTGATGGGCAGTGCCTCCGACCCACCACGATCGAGGAACTCCTCGACCTACTAACTAAAGACGAGCACCATGGGTAAGATCCTCATCATCGGCGGTACTACCGAGGGCAGGGCTGCGGTGGAGGTGTGCGAGGAGGCGGGCAAGCCTTTCCTCTACTCCACCCTTGGCACCTCGCAGGAGATCGCCCTACATCATGGCACTCGGCTTGAGGGACCCTTGGATGCCGATGCGATGATGACACTCTGTCGGTGTGAGGAGGTGAGTGTCCTCGTCGATGCGGCTCACCCCTTTGCCACCATTGTTCACCGGAATGTCGCCAAGGCGGCAAGCGAACTCACCCTGCCGGCGATTCGGTATGAGCGAGCCTTCCCTCCACTCCCCGAGGGGGCGCTCTCCGTCAGCTCCTTCCCCGAGGCGATGAAGGAGCTGGAGCGGCTCGCTCCCCGCAGACTCCTTGCCCTCACCGGGGTCAAGAGCATCGCTGCCATGGGAGACTACCCGCTGAGGCACGAGGTTTGGCTGAGGGTGATGCCGATACCCGAGACGGAGCGGGTCGTCAGCGAGAGCGACTTCCCCCGCAACCGGCTCATCTACTACGACCGGGCACAGGACGACCGGGCGCTTATGGAGCGACTGCGACCCGACCTGCTGCTCCTCAAGGAGAGTGGCGAGAGCAGTGGCTTTGAGGAAAAAGTGAAAGTGGCCACCGACCTCGGCATCCCGATACTCGTCATCCGCCGACCGACCCTCGGCTACCGACCGACGGAGACCGTCCTCGGTCCCGTGGGACTCCGTAGGGCACTCGAGAGACTGGATCCGGACTTCTTCCCCCTCCGCATCGGCTTCACCACAGGCACTACCGCCACCGCTGCCACTACGGCGGCTCTGCTGGCGCTCCTCAACGATGAGACCTACACCGAGGTGCCGGTACGGCTACTCACCGGTGAGGAGATCCGATTCCCGATCAGCGAGACCTGCATAGAGAGCGAGGAGTGCGCCACCGCCACGGCGATCAAGTACTCCGGGGACGACCCTGACGTGACGAGTGGCACCGCCATCCTCTCCACCGTCCGCCTCACCGACAGTCACACCGGCGTCACCTTCCAAGGGGGCAAAGGGGTGGGGCGGATCACCCTCCCCGGCATCGGACTGCCGATCGGTGACCCCGCCATCAACCCCGGACCCCGTCAGATGATGACCGAGGCTGTGGGGCGACTCCTTGACCTCAGTCGGGTCGGCATCGACATCACCATCACCGTGCCGGAGGGTGAGACACTGGCACCGCACACCTTCAACCCCCGCCTCGGCGTCGTCGATGGCATCTCGATCCTCGGCACTACCGGTGTGCTTCGTCCCTTCTCCACCGAGGCGTGGGTCGACTCGATCCGCCGGGAGATGGGTGTCTCGCGGTCGGTCTTCGGGGAGCACCTGGTGATCAACTCCGGTGGCAAGAGCGAGAGGTGGCTCCGAGCGCACTTCCCCGACCTCCCGCCCAATGCCTTCGTCCAGTACGGCAACTTCATCGGTCGATGCCTCGAGATGGCGCGGGCAATGGACTTTGCCCACATCACCCTCGGCATCATGATCGGTAAGGCGGTCAAGCTGGCGGAGGGACAGCTCGACACCCACAGCAAGAAGTCGGTGATGAGCAAGCCCTTCATCCGCAGCCTCGGTCGGGAGAGCGGTCTCGACGAGGCAACACTCGACCGCATCGACGGCATCACCATGGCGGGCGAGATCTGGGAGATCCTCCCCGACCACGCTCACCCTTTCTACCACATCCTCCTCGACCGCTGCTACACCGTCTGCAAGCCTCTCGTCCCGGGGATCCGGCTCGACCTGATCCTGATCGACAAGGAGGGCGGACTGATAGAGCGAAATGTGGAGGATAAGAATAAGTGAAACCACGTATGAATAGCTTCCTCATCGGCGCACCCCGCTCAGGCAGCGGAAAGAGCATCGTCACCATGGGACTCCTGCGGGCGCTCGTTCGGCGGGGGCTGCGGGTGCAGTCCTTTAAGTGCGGCCCGGACTACCTCGACCCGAAGCTCCACGCGGCGGCGACCGGTCGCCCGTCGATCAATCTCGACACCTTCCTCTATGGCGAGGCCGGGGTGGAGGAGATCTATCGCCGATATGCCGCCGGGGCTGAGGTGACGGTGGCAGAGGGCGTGATGGGACTCTTCGACGGGTACGACCGGGATCGGGGTTCGTCCGCCGAGGTGGCACGCCTGCTCCGCCTGCCGGTGGTGCTGGTGGTGACGCCGGGCGCGATGGCATACAGCCTGGCACCCCTGCTCTACGGCTACCGCCACTTCGACCCACGAGTGTCGATAGCCGGCGTGATCCTCAATAAGGTGAGCTCCCCCCGGCACCGACACTTCCTCACCGAGGCGGTGGAGGCGGCGGGACTGCCGGTCCTCGGAGTGCTTCCCAAGTGCGATGCCCTTGTGATCCCCGAGCGCTACCTCGGCCTGCAGACTGAGGAGCGGGATGTCGCCGAGCAGTATGCCGAGGCAGCAGCGGATCTGGTGGAGGCGAGTATCGACCTCGACCGCCTGCTGGAGCGGACGGCGTGCGAGGGGATTGCCGCTCTACGGGAGCCGGAGGAGCGGAGGGCTGACCTCTGTATCGCTGTCGCCCTGGACGAGGCGTGCAGCTTCGTCTACGAGGAGAGCCTGAGGGTGCTCGCCCGCTTTGGCGAGATCACATTCTTTAGCCCGCTGCGGGATGAGCGTGTGCCGAAGTGCGACTTCCTCTACCTCCCGGGTGGGTACCCGGAGCTATACTTGGAGCAACTGGCGTACAATCAATCGATGCTCCGCAGCCTCCGGGAGTACGCCGACAGTGGCCGCCCGCTCCTCGCTGAGTGTGGCGGGATGATGCTCCTCTGCCGGCAGATCATCGACGAGAGCGGTCGGGCGTACGACCTCGCCGGGGTGCTTGACCAGGTGGCGACGATGGAGGGGAAGCGGCTGACACTCGGGTATCGGAGCTTCACGCTCGACGGCGTGGCGGTGAGGGGGCACGAGTTTCACTACTCCCATATCATCGATCCCCTTCCCTCTTCCCTGCAGCAGTACGATGCTCGTGGGGAGGCGGTGCCTACGGCTCTCTGGCGGCGGGGGCAGCTGCTGGCGAGCTACACCCACCTTGCACTCACGGACGAGCTGATGGCTCGCCTAGTAGGAATGGAAATCAAGTAACACCTTATCTATATGTCACATCACTTTCTTCCTCTCCTCGCTGCGGGGCTACTCCTCGGCACCGTCGCCACGGCGCAGACGCTACCGGGCGACTCGGTGCGGGACTACAGCCTCGACGAATTTGTCGTCACCGGCACCGGGACGCTCCGGCTGATCAAGGATGCCCCGGTACAGACCGAGGTGATCGACCGAAAGACGCTTCGGAGCTTTGGTCACGCACCGCTCTCGAAGATCCTCTCCGGGCTGATCCCGTCGATAGACTTCAGCCGGAGCGATATGGGCACCTCGATGCAGATGGGCGGGCTCTCGGGTGGGTACGTCCTGATCCTCGTAGACGGCAAGCGGCTGATGGGCGACCTCGGTGGGCAGGTCAATCTCGACGTCATCGACCCGACGCGTATAGAGCGCATCGAGGTGATCCGCGGTGCCTCGTCCGCCCTCTACGGCAGTGATGCCATAGCCGGCGTGATCAATATCATCACCCGCAAGAGCACGCACGACCTCTCGCTCGTCAATACCACCCGCATCGGCTCCTATGGCTCGGTGATCCAGTCGACCTCCGCACAGGCGACGATCGGTAGGGTCACCTCGCGGACGGACTTCCACCTCAAGCACTCCGCCGGCTGGCAAAACACCACCTACGAGGACCCCAATAGGTACGAGCACCCGGTGACCAACTCCGTCAATAACACCAGCAACCCTTACCTCGACTATACCCTCGGCGAGCGGCTCGACTGGCGCCCCTCCAAGCGCCTCTCGGCCTACCTCGAGGGGAGCGTCTACCGCAAGGACATCCACCGCCCCACCGGCATCCCGGACTACAAAACCTACGACTTTCGCTACCGCAACGCCTCCGCTGCCACCGGCATCCGCTGGCAGCTCCCGGAGGGGCACCTGCTCACGGCGGACCTCCTCTACGACCGGCACGCCTACTACTACGTCTACACCGGGCTTACTTGGATCAAGGAGTGGGATGACAAGGGGAAAGAGAATAGCTATCCCTACTACCCCGATGACGTTGCCCTGCAGAGCGATCAGCAGAGACTGATCGGTCACCTGAAAGGCGTCCTCGAGCTGCCGGCACACCATCGCCTCAGCACCGGACTGGACCTGCAGTACAATTGGCTCATCGCCCCTTACCGGCTTGACCGCGAGCGGGTGCAGGACTATCTCCTCGGGCTCTATCTGCAGGACGAGTGGGACCCCATCGACCGGCTCAATGTCACTGCCGGTGCACGACTCACTTATCATCCCGCCTTTGGACTAAAGCTCTCGCCAAAGCTCTCCCTCAGGTATAAGGTGGGGCCGGTCAATCTCCGCGGGACTTACTCGGAGGGCTTCAAGACGCCCTCCAATAAGCAGCTCCACTACCGCTACGTCCGCCAGATGGGGGTGCTGGCACTCTACCTCGGCAATGAGGGGCTGGATGCCCAGTCGAGCCGCTACCTGTCGGGAGACGTCGAGTATCGGGAGGGACCCCTCTCGCTCCACGTCACAGGGTATGCCAATTGGCTCCGCAATATGATCACCCTCGTCACCGTGCCGCGCACCGAGGCTCCGTCGGAGCTGCTTCTCACCTACGACCCGGCGCGCGTGCGGATGTATAAGAATATGGACAGCGCCCGTACCCTCGGGGTGGACTTCCAGGGGAAGTGGCAGGTGCTGCCCTCGCTTGCCCTCTCCGCGGGCTACAGCTACCTCGACACCGATGCCCTGCTCTACGACCTCGAGGAGGAGACGATGAAGCGGGTGATCATCGACGGAATGGCACACCACCGAGGCACCATCGGTCTCGACTGGTCGCGCGAGCTGCTCCCCGACCGCTACCACCTCGGCGTGGGGCTCTACGGCAGAATGCAGAGCACGCGCTACTACCAGGACGACGGCAATGGCAAGCCCTACAACCTCTGGCGGATCAATACCCGCCACGACCTTACCCTCAGCAACTCCTGGCGACTCGCCATCGATGCCGGGGTCGACAATATCTTCAATTACTACGAGACCACCTACCATGGGCTCCACTACGGGACCTACACTCCGGGGCGCACCTTCTACCTCTCCTGCACGATCAACTTCGGCAAGGAGCTGAGGTCTGCCTCCGGCAGGTCTCACCGACAGTCTACAGACGATGACTCTGAGGAGTGATCGCAACTATAGTTTTTTACTCACCTTTTTACCATCACTTTACTATGCGTAAGCTAATGAAACTAATGCCCCTCCTTCTGATGGGCATGCTCGCTACAGCCCTCAGCGGCTGCGAGGAGAGCAACAAGCCGGACCTAAAGTCCAATTTTGACCGCAAGATGACTGCCGTGACGCAGGAGGTCAAGACGAAAAAGAGCACCGATAAGGCACTCCTCCTCGTCTCCTTCGGCAGCACCTGGGATGCTCCACAGCAGTCCTTCAAGGAGCTGGTCAAGAGCTTCAAGGCAAAGTTCCCCGACCGGGACGTCTACTTCTCCTTCACCTCCGAGATCTGCATGACTCGTTGTGCGCAGAAGGGGTGGAACTACTATGCCCCGCAATTCTACATGGAGGCGCTCGGCAATGCCGGCTACAAGGACATCGCCGTGCAGTCCCTCCACGTCATCCCCGGTGAGGAATATCTCCGGGTGCAGAATTGTCTCAAGGACTTCCACAACCACAGCGTCGAGGGAGGAAAGACCCCCTTTGCCGATGTGACCGTCTACCTCGCCGGACCGCTCCTCTACGAGGCGGTCGACTGTGACAAGGTGGCCGCTGAGCTGCACAAGGTCTACGGCAAGGAGGTCAAGGCCGGTAAGCTCGTATGCTTCATGGGTCACGGTAACCCTGCCGATATGAACTACGGCAACGGAAACAGCCGCTACATCATGATCGAGAAGGCGCTCCAGAAGCTCGACATGCACTACTTCGTCGCCACGGTTGATATGGAGGGCAACTACGTTGGCGAGATGATCGGACGGATGAAGAAAGCCGGCTTTACCTCCGGCGAGGTGATCCTCCACCCGCTGATGTCCATCGCCGGTGACCACGCCAATAATGACCTCAAGGGCGGAGTAGGGACCCCTGCCGAGGAGGGCAGCTGGCGCGCCGAGATGGTCAAGGCCGGCTACACCTGCACGCTCGAGAATTGCATCATGAAGGGACTTGCCGACTATCCCGCCATCGCCAACGTCTGGATCAGCCACATGGAGCAGACCCTGAAGGGGGCACCTATGTATCCTGAGAAGGAGGACTAATTTTTCCCCCCTCTCATACCCTCAGCGTCCCCTGTCGTGCATCACACGGCAGGGGACGCTCCTTGTGAGCCTTCGGGGTAAAAATGGTATCTTTGCGACACAGTGTAGGTGGGTCTATGCTGTTATTATCCAGTCATTGTAGCGCCATGAAAACAAAGGACACCAAGTATATATTCGTCACCGGCGGGGTGGTCTCCTCCCTCGGTAAGGGCATCATCGCCTCCTCTCTCGGACGACTGCTGATCAGCCGCGGGCTGAAGTGCACCATCCAGAAGTTTGATCCCTATATCAATATCGACCCGGGGACGCTCAATCCCTACGAGCATGGCGAGTGCTTCGTCACCGATGACGGCTATGAGGCTGACCTCGACCTCGGGCACTATGAGCGCTTCCTCGACATCAAGACCTCCCGCAATAGCAACGTCACCACCGGGCGCGTCTATCAAAACGTGATCCAGCGGGAGCGCCGGGGAGACTTCCTCGGCAAGACGGTACAGGTGGTCCCCCACATCACGGACGAGATCAAGCGCTGTGTCAAGCGCCTCTCTAAGGACGACGACTACGACATCATCATCACCGAGATCGGTGGCACGGTGGGCGACATTGAGTCGCTCCCCTTCCTCGAGGCGGTGCGCCAGCTCAAGTGGGAGCTGGGTGACGACAATTGTATGGTGATCCACCTCACCTATGTCCCCTATCTCCATGCGGCTAAGGAGCTTAAGACGAAGCCTACCCAGCACTCTGTCAAGTCACTCCAGGAGGAGGGTATCCAGCCGGATATGCTGGTCCTGAGGAGCGAGATGAGGCTCGAGGATGACCTGCTGCGCAAGGTGGCACTCTTCTGCAACGTCCCCAAGGATGCGGTGATCCAGTCCTACGACTGCCCCTCCATCTACCGTGTGCCGCTACTCCTCCAGGAGCAGAAAATGGACGAGGCGGTGCTGCGGCAGCTCAAGCTCCCCGTCGGTCCCGCTCCCGAGCTGAAGGAGTGGCGCCACTACCTCGAGCTGGGCGAGGAGGCGAAGAAGAAAGAGCCGGTCAAGATCGGTCTCGTCGGCAAGTACGTCTCTCTCCAGGACGCCTACAAGTCGATCGACGAGGCGATCCAGCAGAGCGGTGTCTATAATGGTCGCTTGGTCGATCTCGTCCGCATCTCGAGCGAGAAGATCACGGATGAGAATGTCGCTGAGCTACTCGCTCCCTGCGATGCGGTGGTGATCGCACCGGGCTTCGGCTCGCGTGGCATCCCCGGCAAGCTGACCGCGATCCGCTACTGCCGTGAGCACGACCTGCCGACCCTCGGCATCTGCCTCGGCATGCAGTGCATCTGCATCGAGATAGCCCGCGATATGCTCGGGCTGGAGCAGGCCAATAGTACCGAATTTGACTCCCAGACCCCCGACCCCGTCATCGACCTGATGGAGGAGCAGAAGGAGGTGACCATGTTGGGCGGCACCATGCGCCTCGGTGGCTACGATTGCGAGCTGACTAAGGGTAGCAAGGTGGCACAGATCTACGGCACGGAGACCATCCGTGAGCGTCACCGCCACCGGTATGAGTTTAATAGCAAGTACGAGCAGGCCTTTGAGGAGGCGGGCGTGCTGATCGCTGGTCGCAACCCCGAGACCGGTCTCGTGGAGGTGGTGGAGTTGCCCGACAAGCAGTGGTTTATCGGCGTGCAGTATCACCCCGAGTACTCCAGCACTCTCCAGCACACCCACCCGCTCTTCATGTCTCTCGTTGAGGCGGCCCTTCGGCATAAGGCTGCCCGTGAGGGAGAGACCAAGTAAATCAGGTCTACACACTAAGTACAGACGATCATCTCGACGGCTCGCTCTGCCGAGCTGTCCTCAGACAGATAAGTAATGGATAAAAATACGATCATCGGTCTCGTCCTCATGGGCGTAGTCCTCGTGGTATTCTCCCTCCTCGGGCGCCCCTCCAAGGAGGAGCTGGAGCTCCGGCAGCGCTACGCCGACTCCGTGGCGCTCGCCGCTCAGGCCGAGGAGCGCGCCATGGCCGACTCCATAGACCGGATCGCGACAGAGGACTCCCTCCGTAGGAGTGCCACCCTCGCACAGTACACCCCCGCCGAGCGCGACTCCATCCTGACGGCTCAGGCAGCGGAGGCATTTGGTCCCTTCGCTCCCGCTGCACACGGTAGGGAGCAGACCTTCACGATCGCCAATGACTCCCTCTCCGTCACCCTCTCCACGAAGGGCGGTAAGCCGATCTCCTCGGAGGTACTGGGGTACAAGGACTACCAGGGAGCCCCCATCCGGCTCATCCGACCGGACGACAGCCACTTCAATCTCACCCTCTTCACGAGCGGGAACCGCGTCGTCCGCACCGAGGACCTCTACTTCGTCGGCGAGCAGGTGAGCCCCACGCAGGTCAAGATGTCTGCCATGGCGACCAATGGCTCCAGCCTCACGCTCGTCTACACCCTTCTCCCCAAGTACCTCATCGATGTCACCATCGCCGGCACGAGAGACTTCAAGAGCGTGATGGCCCCCAACTCCCCCTTCCTCGATGCGGATATGTCCCTCTCTATCTATAAGAATGAGAAGAGCGAGCAGGCCGAGCAGCGCTACTCCGGCATAGCCTACGAATTCACCGACGGTGACGTCGATAAGCTCAATACCGGCAAGTCGGAGGATAAGGAGCTGACGAACGAGGTGAAGTGGGTCGCCTTCCGAGACATGTTCTTCTCCACGATCGTCTATTCCCGCAATCGCCTAGGCACACTGGCGGCAAGCCAGGAGGTGATCAAGGGAGATCCGCAGAAACTCAAGGAGATGGAGGCAAAGTTTGTCCTCCCCTTTGATGGCACACAGCCCATCTCGCTCCAGATCTACAATGGTCCCAATGACCACACCCTCTTGAAGAGCCTCGACAAGGACCTTGGCGACAAGACCCACCTGACCGAGGTGATTGATATGGGGAAGTGGTTCCGCTTCATCACCGTCTGGGTCGTACTGCCGGTCTTCAATTTCCTCGAGAAGTACATCTCCAATTACGGGCTCATCATCATCCTCCTGACGCTGATCATCAAGCTGATACTCGCTCCCTTTACCTACAAGTCCTTTAAGAGTCAGGCCAAGATGCGGGTCATCAAGCCACTCGTCGATGAGATCAATGTGAAGTATCCCGGCGAGGACAAGATGATGGAGCGCAATAAGGCGACGATGCAGCTCTACCAGAATGCCGGCGTCAACGTCATGGGCGGCTGCCTGCCTATGCTCCTCCAGATGCCGATCCTCATCGCGATGTACCAGTACTTCCCCACCAGCCTCAACCTCCGCGGTGAGAGCTTCCTCTGGGCGCAGGACCTCAGTACCTACGACGACGTGATCCGCTGGGGTGCCGACATACCGATGATCGGGGACCACATCTCGCTCTTCTGCCTCCTGATGACCGTGACGCAGATCATCTACATGCGGCTCACGCAGTCCGGCACGGCAGGCGGTGATCAGCAGTCTGCCTGCATGATGAAGGCGATGCCGATCTTCATGTCGGTCTTCCTCTTCTTCTTCCTCAATAACAACGCCTCCGGACTCTCGCTCTACTACTTCGTCTCCCTCCTCATCAGTATCCTGCAGACCAAGGCCTTCCAGTGGGCTATCGATGAGAAGAAGCTCTTCGCCCAGCTGCAGGAGAATGCCAAGAAGCCCAAGAAAAAGAAGCAGTCAGGCTTCATGGAGCGGCTTGAGAGAGCTCAGAAGGAGCAGATGAAGAGGCTCCGCGAGCAGCAGAAAAACGGACGCTAACACGCCAACCCATATAAGAGTTAAGTATATGAACTTCAAGAAAATCCTCATCACCCTTGCGATCATCTTCCTCCTCTGCGTAGGGATCTACTACGCCGTCAAGGGTGCCGTCCACCTCCTCGCCTTCGCCGGGATCTCTCTCCTCGTGCTCGTGATCATCGCTCTGGTGATCTGGCTCTTCATCAAGAGAGACGCCACCGACGACCCTCAGAGCTAAGGTCCCTCCGGGCTGACGGCACCGAGGACCCTCCTTGATCCGTCGTCCCTCTACACACATACCCCCCTCTCTCTCTGCCGAGACCTTGGCAGAGAGAGAGGGGGCTTTCTTGTCCCACTTCCGCGTCCTCTCTACCTCCTCGGTCTATAGCCCGTCTACCTCCTATCCTTCTTGCGAAACTCTAATACCGATATTAGTGAAGTCTAATATCGGTATTAGTGATCACTAATATCGGTATTAGATTTAGGGGTGATCCTAAGGTCGATTGAGGGGACAGGGGTGACCCATTTGAGCATTAAAGTAATCATATATCAAGGGGGCTCATCCCTGAGGCACCCGAAGGGTGCTCGCTCCATAGGCATCGGTCATCCGCGAAGCGGTGACCGATGTACAGAGCCCCGTCCCTACACCCTCGACCCCTTGCGGGTCGCCGAGCAGAAATCCTCTTTCCCATCGCCCCCGCCAAGGTGTCGCACTGATTGCCTGACTGGTAAGTGCGACACCCTGGCGGGGTCGCGATTGCTTGCTATGTCTAGTCCACGGGTCTTCGAGGCTACGCCTCTCGACCCGTGGCTAAAAAACGAGCACCCCTCCGGGGTGCTGTCCTTCTTGATCCAATAAGGTAGCGAATAAGAACCGACAAATAATGGCACAAAGAAGTCCCCTGAGTGGCTGAGTAGCGTCTCTCGCTTCCCGAGAGGTGGTGTGTTAGATGACCTTAATAAATAAATAAAAAGAAGCGGGGCATGCCGACCGGGTGGTCGACATGCCCCGCTTGATGGGTTGGGGGGATCAGTTCCTACCGCTGAGGGCGCGATCGATCATGTAGTAGAGATCGGCGTAGTGACCGGCCTCGGGGTGGTTGCCCATCCGTGAGGAGATGACTGAGCGGGCACCGAGGAGGCTCTTGTAGAGCGGTCCACGGACGTTGATCGCCTGAGTCTTGAGCTTCTGCTTGTCGTTGCTCTTCTTCCCATCGAGTCCGAGCCCGCTGAGCAGCTGAGTGACGTAGGCATACTGCATATTGCGCTCCACGGGGGTGAGTGCTCCGCCATTTTGCCACACATAGTCGTGCAGGTCGGCGAGGTAGGCATCGGGCGTGTAGGGGTTTCGCTCCTCGGAGTAGAGAGCCGTATTGGAGAGACGGCTCAGGACGGAGGTGCCGGTCAGCATGCTCATGGTGGAGAAGATCTGGTCGGAGAAGCTATTGGGCTGCTTGCCAAGCTTCTCCGTCACCTCCTTCGTGGACATCCAGCGGGGGAAGTCAATTGACTGGTCGAGGACAAAGCGAAGTGCGCGTTGCTGCTCCTTCCGGGAGGGCACGGAGTACTTGGTCTGTCCGTCACCGTGCACGGGGAGATTTCTCCTAAAGCCTCCGATGACGGAGGTGGCGTGGCCGATGTAGAGGCGGAACTGCCCTGCCAGCGAGCTGAGCAGGCGCTCCTGAGCCTTGTAGGTCTTGCCGTCTTCCTGAGGAGTCCAGTCAAAGAGATGATCCACTGTGCGCTTTAGATTCTCGATCCCGTAGTAGCTTGCCAGCACCGGATCATCGCCAAGGTCCTCGGTCTGAGCGGTGTAGTCGGCATTGGAGAGGATCTGTTGAGGCCCGTAGGCGAAGCGACGGTCACCCTGCTTCTCAGTGATCCAGCGATTGAGGATCGGACGCTCCTCCTCTGGGGTGGCAGCCTCGTAGATCGGCTTGTAGCCCCAGGCGATGGCGTACATATCGTACATACCGATGAGGGGTGGGAGGAAGTTGGTCACGCCATCACCGGGCTGTGCGACGTAATTGTAGCGCGCGTAGTCCATGATGGATGGGGTGGTGCCGTACTTGGCGGTGAAGTCGGGGGAGCGGAGGTCCTCCACCTTGTAGGAAGAGGAGGCACCCATATTGTGCATCAGGCCAAGGGTGTGCCCCACCTCGTGTGCCACGATGTAGCGCAGCATCGGACCGAGGACGGAGATCTCGTAGTGGAGACCGCGAGCGGAGGGATCGGCAGCCGCTGTCTGGCAGAATCGCCAGTCGTGGATCAGCTCCAGCACGTTGTGGTAGAAGTATACCGAGGCCTGGAGGATCTCACCTGTGCGGGGGTCGGTCCAGGAGGGTCCCATCGCATTGGCCTGCTGAGAGGAGGAGTAGATGAGGCAGGTGTAGCGAATGTCGTTGGGGTTAAAGCTCGGGTCATCCTTCGGATAGCGCTTCGCGACGATGGCGTCCTTGAAGCCTATGGCCTCAAATGCCTTCTGCCAGTCCTCGATGCCTTGCTTGAGGTAGGGGTACCATTCGTCGGGGAATGCATCATCGACGTAGTAGACGATTGGCTTGGCGGGGACGACGAGTTCGCCTCGCTTATGCCGCTCGATGTCCTCGGGCTTTGGCTCCAGGCGCCAGCGATTGATGTACTTCACCTTCTCCATCGACAGGGCGTCGGTGGTGATCTTGGTGGTCCCGTTGGTGAAATAGCCTATGCGGTAGTCGTGCAGGCGGGGACGCATCATATCCTTGTCGTCCGGCAGCAGACCGAGGGAGGCATTGATCACAGCGGTGAAGGGCTCCTTGTCCACGGTGTAGACGGCGCGGACGGTCACGTTGAGATTGCGCGGGAAGGCGCTGATGTCGGTGACGGAGGAGAGGTCCTTCTTGAAGCTCCCACTCAGCTTATTGGCTCCGAAGAAGGAGTCAAAGGGGGACTTGGGGAGGAAGGGCGTGATCGGGGCCTTGTCGGTGAGGAAGAGCGACGTGGCGTCGATCACCACAGCAGTGGAGTCGGGGCGCCAGGTGGCGATCTTGAAGGCACTCAGCACCGGCATCAGGTGATTGTCCTGCACCCTCTTATAGATCGAGGACTCGGGGTCAGCGGTGATGGCGGTATTGAGCTGGTGGAGGTAGACGCGCTCGTCGTCCTTTGACCAAGAGACCATCAGGGGCTCCGCCGGCATCTCGCCGGCGATGACATCGGTATTGTCGCTGATGGCATCGACACGACCGGTGAAGAGCATCGGTCGGTCGAGGAGGGCGACCGGGATCTCCATGTAGACCTTCCCCTTCTGGAGATGCAGGTCGATAAATCCTCGCACGGTCTTGGAGGGATTCTTGATGACGTCGGAGTACTTTTTCCCCTTATCGTCCTTATCCTCCTTCCCCTTGTCGTCCTTGGGCTCGTTCTCTTTGTCCACGACTGCTCCGATCAGGTCGCCGAAGTCCTGGGCCTGAAGGCGGGTGGCGCCGGTCGGAAGTAGCAGCAGTAGGGTGAGGAGGAGTCTGTAGTAGTGTCTCATGTGTTATGTAGTGATGTCTGAGTGATTAATCGCCGGGGGTCTGGCGCTTCTTGGCGGCAGCGTTGCCGATGGTCTGGAGGTCCATACCGGTCTTGTCCTTGATGAAGGAGCGGAGGGCATCGTACTTCTCGTGCATGATCGTGTAGTCGCCCATCGCCTCCTGGATCTCCGCCTCCGACATCGTCGTCATACGGTAAATGTAGTCGGCAATGTCGAGTGAGGGATCCTTGTGGGCCTTGTACTTCTCATCCGCATAGACGAAGTTCCGATTGTAGTCCCAGAAGCCGTGGGACTTAAGGATCTTATCCCGATTCTCAATGTCCTCATCCGTGGTGCCCGGGAGGTTTTTCCTCAGTCCCAGGATCTGGTCGTAGGCATCGGCAGAGTAGTTGCTGAAGGTCGTCGGCCAGCTGATCCTGTGGGTGAAGATGAATTCCCAGAGCGTCTTGTGGAGCTGTGAGATCATCTCCGGGCGGTATGCGTCCCAGGTATTGATGGAGGGCTTGGTCTTGATCACCTCTCCCTCCCGGTACATGTTGATCGCAATGTGATCGCGCTTGGAGTTGGTGATGAGCTTATTGGCTCTGCCATTCGCGATGCTGTCGGTCAAAAAGATGTAAGCGGGGAAGTAAGTCTGCGCAAAGTCGTCCTTGTAGAAGGAGAGGAAGTCGTCAGCGAGGAGGCGTAGATTGTCCTCAACCACCTTCATGTCCTCCGGCACGGAGGGGTCGATCTTAGTGTATCGGGGATCGTTAAAGGCGAGCTGTGCGCCGAGGTTCCAGCGGACATTGCTTGGATCAAAGTCGTAGACGACCTTTACTCCCGTCCGCTTGTAGATGTCATATATGGTGTGAGTGACGTAGTCACTTCCGTCCTTGATCTCGTATCTCGGCTTACCGAGCTCCGATACCACAGGTGCCTCCTTGTAGCACCCTGTGGCGAGGAGAAGAAGTCCGACAAGTGTCAGTAGTGTCGATGATGTATGACGTGTCATATCGCATGCAGTACTCTATAGGGTGAGGATTACTTCGTCGTCTTACCTCCGCCAAGAACGGCATCGGACTCACGGACGATCTGAGGAACGGGGAGGACATACTTAGGAGACTTGGCAGGGAGGGTGTACTCCTCGGTGCCGATCTCCTTGCCATTCCCGGTAATGTAGGTGTGGTGCAGCTCCGGCATCCCCTGACGACGGAGATCAAACCAGCGGAGCTGCTCGAAGCAGAACTCCCTGCGACGCTCCTCGCGGATGAGACGAATCACCTCGTCTTGCGTGGCTGGGGTCGCCAGCGTGGCGTGCTCGGGTGTGATGCGGGCGCGGCGGAGGGTGTTCAGATCCTTCATCGCACGGGAGAGGTCACCCTTCATAGCGTAGGCCTCGGCGCGATTGAGGTACGCCTCAGCAGAGCGGATGGCAAAGCCGTAGGTATGGGTGTCCTCCTTGGTGCCGCTCTTGACGATGTCCATCACGTACTCATACTTGGGGAACCATAAACTGCCGACGTTGACCTTATTGGCATTGATGAAGTATCCCTTCTTCTCATAATACCTCAGGTCGCCCTCACTGTAGATTGAGAGGAGGTCGGTGGAGGCATTGTAGTAGAAGGGGTGGACCGTCCTGAGCTCCGGGATCCATCCGAAGCCGTAGGAGTAATTGATCTCTCTATTCTCCTTGCCGAGGAAAATCTTTGCCTTACCGCTGCCCGGTGCGGGTAGCTTATTGAGATCATGGAGCGCACCATTGAGCGAGAGTGCCTTGTCGGCATACTTGATGACATTGTCCCAGTCCTGCATGTGGAGATAGACGCGGGAGGCAAGGACAGCGGTGGCAGCAGCGTTCCATCTGTAGATGGTACCTTCGTTGTCAGCCTTCGCAAAGGCAGTCATCGCCCCCTCGATGTCCTTGACCATCTCGGCATAGTCCTCAGCCACGGTGGCGCGGGGGAAGCTCACGTCCTCGGCATAGTGGTGATAATTGAGCGGGACACCCATAGCCGTGGAGGCGGTGGCAGGGTTGTATGGCTCGCCATAGATATTGGTCAGCATGAAGTAGGCAAAGAGTCGCACGGCATGTGCCTCTCCCTCGAGACGGGCAACCTCCTCCGGGGTGCCCTTGATCTCACCGATCTGATTGATGATGATGTTACTGGTGAGTATATGCTGGTACAGGGTCAGCCAGGTGTAGTCGGAATTGAGCACCTTGGTAGGGGAGAGCTCAGGCTGATCCTGCCACGTGAAGTATCCGAAAGCGGTGCGTCGCTGATCCTCTCCCTGCACGGACTTCGTATTGGCGTACGCCATAACGTCGTCGGTGAGGAGGTCAAGGTACCTGTAGGGGAGGACGTCTTCCTTGAAGTATGCATCTCCGTAGAGGATCTCGGAGTAGTCCTTGGCAGTCGTCGGGACAATGTTGTCCTGCGAGTACTCGTCTAGGAACCCTTTGCATCCGGAGAGGATGAGAGTTGCCAGCAGAGCTGTGGTCGCTACGAGTGAAGTATATCGTTTCATAATATGAAGTGTCCGTTCTGTAGTGAGCGATTAGAATCCCAGGTTGACCGTCACAGCGAAGGAGGGCAACGGAGGGGTCGTGCGAGATCCAAGGGTGACCTGAGACGGATCCTGGCCGTGGAGGTCCTTGGAGGCGAAGAGGAGGAGGTTGTAGCCCTCCAGTCTCACATTGGCAGAGCGGAGGAAGCCGGTCTTCTCCAGTAGCTCCGGGCGGAAGCGGTATACGAGCGATGCGGAGCGGAGACGGATGTGTGAGCCGCTGACAACGCGGAGGTCGCTCTTATTGTACATCTGCCAGCGGTTGCGGGCAAACTCGTACTTATATGGGCTCTCTTCTCCCGTTGCGCTTGTTCCGGACTTGACATCGTCCAGCTTGTTGGAGGAGATGGCGGGGATATTCGTCTTCGTCTCATCGCCCGGCTGACGCCAGCGATCCACCAGCTCGGAGGATAGGTTCTCCTGAGGCTTCGGTGTGGTCTGGCCTCCGTCGTTGTAGAGGTCATTGAGACGGACCTTATTGCCGACGCTGTAGCTGAAGAAGAGGTTAAGCGTCAGGTCCTTCCACCTCAGTGAGGTGCCCATACCTCCCTGAGCGATCGGGATACGGGAGCCGGAGTTGACAAAGGCGCGGGCAAAGAAGTCCTCCCTCGTCTCACCGTCCTTGGGCGGCTCGATGCCGTAGAAGTCAGGCAGACCCTTCTCTGTCAGACCCTTGAAGCGGTAGGAGTAGAAGGTGTTGACCGACTCGCCATTCCGGATCACGCTACCATTGAGGAGCTGGAGGTAGGTGTAGTCGGTATTGATACCACCGTCGGTGACGATGTTCTCGTTATGGGAGCCATTGACATTGAGGGTCCAGGTCCAGTCCTTCGTGCGGATCGGGGTCACCGTGGCCATAAAGTCAAGTCCCTTATTGACGAGCGTACCGGCATTGAGCTGGATATTGGTACGTCCGAGGGTATGAGAGACCACCTTATTGATCAGCTGGTCGGTACCGATACGCTGGTAGTAGTCTACGGAGAGGGTCAGTCGGTTGTCGAAGAGGGCGGTCTCGAAGCCGGCATTCCACGACGTATTCTTCTCCCAGCGGAGGTTGGGGTTGGGGAGCTTGGAGACGTGGCTCTGGAATTGTCCGCTCAGGCTCTCATACTCTCCGAAGCGCATAATCAGGCTAGGTGTCTGGTCGTCGGAGACATTACCCTGGATGCCATAGGAGCCCTTGAAGCTAAGGAGATTGAGCCAGCTGACGTCCTTCAGGAAGTCCTCCTCGTGGGCGTTCCAGCGTGCGGAGAGCGACCAGATCGGGAGGAAGCGAGCCTTGGGATCTTGGCCAAACTTATTGGACCCCTCAGCGCGGACGTTGAAGGTGGCGATGTAGCGCCGGTCGTAGGTGTAGGTGAGGTTGGCAAAGAGGGAGACAAAGTTGGAGAGGGTGTTGGTCATCCGGTCTCTCGAGTACTCTGCCATCTTCTTGTAGGCGAGCCAGACTGTCGGGTCGATGTACATGAAGGTCTGACCGCGCTCCGGCAGGTAGCCGTACTCCTTGGAGGAGATACCGGTATAGTGTACGGAGCGGAGCTCGGGACCGGTATTGATTGAGAGGACATGCGGTCCGCGGCGGAGGTTGTAGATCAGCTGCGCACGCCACTGCCAGCTGAGGTTGCGCATGCTATTGGTACTCATCATACCCCCATAGGGCAGTGAGCACACCTCCTTGCGGAACTTCTCGGTGTCCGGTAGGGGACTGCCGTAGTTGAGCCGGCGCATCTTTGCCGCCTCGTAGGACTGCTCGTCAAACCACGACTCGCTCTGCGTGTTGCTCATATTGAGACCGAAGGTGGTATTGAGCTTTAGGTCGAGAATGGGGCGGTACTCAAGGAAGGCGATGGCGTTGTAGCCGTTGCCCTTCACCGTATTGCCGGTGTGCTCCATCTCGTGCATCATATTGAAGCGAAGCTCCTCCTGGTAGCCCATGGTGTTGTTGTAGAAGAGTCGCTCCCCGGCGTCGTCATAGGCGGCGATGGCGCGGGAGGTACGGAGGGCGTAGGCGTAGGGGGAGACGCTCATGTAGGTGTAGTTCTTGTCGCTACCATTGACGCGGAATTGCACCTGAGCGGTCACCTGCTTGGAGGGACGGAAGTTGATCTTCAGCATCCCGTTGTAGTTATTCACCCCTTTCCCCTTCACGAGGTCGGGCTGGAGGGCAACGCTTCCGGAGGCGTAGTAGGTCGCCTTGTCGTTGCCGCCACTGAGGCTGAGGTTGTGCCGCTGTGAAGCGGTGTCGCGGAAGAGGAGGTCAAACCAGTCGGTGTTATTCTCCTCCAGTGTCTTCACACCCTGGAGAAACTGGTCCTCCGTCAGCTTCCTGTCGTAGAGGTCCATCAGCAGTCCCTCGTACCCTACGCGGGAGACGCGGAAGAGGAAGGGGAGTCCCCGCTCCTCGATCTCCTTGGAGACCTCGATGCGCTCCTTGGAGTTCATCAGCGCCATCTGTCCGTAGTTGGGTCGCTGGTTGTAGGTGACGGAGCCGCTGTAATTGACAGCAAAGCGCCCACCGGAGCCCTTCTTCGTCGTGACGACGATGACGCCATTGGCAGCGCGCACACCGTAGATTGCGGTGGCGGCGGCATCCTTCAGCACATCGATCTTCTCGATGTCCATCGGGTTAAGACCCGAGATGGCGTTACCGATGAGGTTGACATTATCAAGCGAGTTGATCTCCTCTGCCGATAGCGGCACCGGGTCATCGAGGATGATACCATCGACCACCCAGAGCGGGTCGCGGCTGCCGGAGAGGGTGGAGACACCACGCACGCGGATCTTGGCCGCGGCACCCGGCGTGGAGACATCACCGAGGACGGTCAGTCCCGGGATCTTACCGGAGAGCATCTGGTCGACGGAGCCGGCATCAGCCGTCAGTACGTCAGAGGCGTCGATGGTGACGACGGAGGAGGTGGAGAGGCGCTTCTCCGTATCCTGGTATCCGGTACTCTCCACCAGCACCTCACCCAGCAGCTCAGCTGCCTCTCGTAGGGTCATATTGACGGTAGCACTCGAGGGCTTTACCTCCTCCGTCTTCATGCCGATGAGGGAGAAGACGAGGACGGCGGTCTTGATATTGGGCACATCGAGCTTGTAGGAGCCATCGACATTGGCGGTCGTGCCTCTGGTGCTCCCCTTCAGCCGGATCGTGACGCCCGGGAGGGGCTCTCCCGCCTCATCCACCACGGTACCGTGGATGGTGACCGGACCACCCTTGACCGGTCCGGACTTTGTGATCACCACCTGCTTACCGCTGATGGTGTAGGTCATCCCGGTCCCCTCGAGGAGGCGGTCCATGGCTACCTTGAGAGATATGTTACTCACCTTAAGTGAGACCTTCCGGCTCGCTTCCTTGGAGAGGCTCTGCGGAGAGAAGGTAATGGTCACGCCTGTCTGCTTTTGCACCCGGTCGAGGGCCTCCTGCAGGGTCGCCTGACTCAGATCGAGCGTCACAGCCTCCGGTGATTGGGCGAAGGCTTGCAGACACAGACCTATGAGTAAGGCGGCAATGGCGGTTAAGCGTCGGATAGTGGTGTCCATAATGCTACCGATAGTTTTGATGAAAAGTATTCGGGTAAAGCGCCCCCCCTAATTGTGGCAGTGGTAGGGCTAAATGATAAGAAGGAGTCAATGTGGAGTCCCCTGCCCATCTGATGACAAAGATATGAATTTATTTCACATTCTCTTGAGATTTTGGCAAATTTTATCCAATACCTCTCTCCAAGAGACTCCAAAGAAAGGGTCTCAAAAGGTGGGGGGGAGGGACGATCAGCTGATCTGGCCCCAGTCGGGGGCGTCGGTCATCAGCTCAGCGAGGGTGGTGCGGATGGGCGCGTTGATCTCCTTGGAGAGCGTGGGGTCGTCCTTGAGGAGCCAGTCGACCAGCCGGGCGGCGAAGGTGACGGCAGTCACATCTCGGCTGAGGTCCGCCACACGGAGGTTCATCACCGTACCGCTCTGCTGCGTCCCCTCCAGCTCGCCATAGCCCCTCAGCGCCATATCCTGCTCGGCAATGTAGAATCCGTCCGTGCTGTCGCACATCACCTGGATCCGCTTCATCGAGGTGGCGCCCGCCTTAGGTCCCACACGGAGGATGCAGTAGCTCTGCTTATCGCCCCGCCCGACACGCCCGCGGAGCTGGTGCAACTGCGAGAGACCGAATCGCTCCGCCGCCGTGATCACCATCACGGTGGCATTGGGCACATCCACACCCACTTCAATCACCGTCGTGGCAACGAGGATCTGCGTCTCGCCGGCGGCAAACTTCCGCATCTCCTCCTCCTTGTCCGCCGCCTTCATCTTCCCATGCACCATACCCACCTGATAGGAGGGGAAGATGCTCCTTGTCTCGTCGTACCCCTCCTCAAGCGACTTCAGGTCGCTCTTCTCGCTCTCCTCGATGAGCGGATAGACGATGTAGACCTGCCGACCCTCGCGGAGCTGCATATGGAGGAACTTCCGCACCTCCACCACGTCCTTCTCGAGGGCAAAGCTGGTCTTGATGGGCGTGCGCCCCGGGGGGAGCTCATCGAGGACGGAGACGTCAAGGTCGCCGTACATCGTCATGGCGAGTGTGCGGGGGATTGGGGTGGCGCTCATAATGAGGATGTGTGGGTGAAGGGCGGGGTTTTTCTCCCAAAGCCGGCTCCTCTGATAGACACCGAAGCGGTGCTGCTCATCGATCACCGCCATACCGAGGGCGTGGAAGTGGACGTAGTCCTCGATCAGGATGTGGGTGCCGACGAGAATGTCCACCTCGCCCGCCTCCACGCGGGCGGTGATCCGCTCCTTCTCCCGCTTCCGCATCGACCCGGTGAGGAGGGCGACGGATGTTTTCTGTCCTCGGAGCATCCTTGTGAGGGTATTGTAGTGCTGCTGTGCGAGGATCTCCGTCGGCGCCATCATGCAGGCCTGCATACCGCTGTCCACCGCTTGGAGCATCGCGAGGAGCGCCACGACCGTCTTGCCTGAGCCCACATCGCCCTGTAGGAGGCGGTTCATCTGATGCCCCGAGGTGACGTCCTCGCGGATCTCCCTGAGGACGCGCTTCTGCGCCCCCGTGAGCTCAAAGGTGAGCCCTTGCTCATAAAAGGTCATGAAGTGGTCCCCCAGCGGTCCGAGGACGAAGCCGCCACTCTCTGCCTGCCGCTCGGCGTGGATCAGACGCATCCGGAGGCGGAGGTAGAAGAGCTCCTCCAGCTTGAGCCGCCGCTGTGCCGCCTCCAGCTGTGCCGGGTCGGTGGGGAAGTGCATGGCGTAGAGCGCCTGAGCCCTCGGCATCAGCCCATACCGGCTGAGGAAGTAGTCGGGGAGGGTCTCGGGGATCTGCCCCTGCACCCGGTCAAATGCCCTTCGGACGGCACTCGAGAGCGCCTTGCTGTCGAGCCCGGAGCGCTTCATCCGGTCTGACGTGTGGTAGAGGGGGAAAAAGCTCCCAACGCTCTCCCCCGCCTTGCTCGCCACCTCGATGTCGGGGTGGGTGATGCTGATCACTCCCTTGTAGACCTTGGGCTGACCGAAGAGGATGTAGTCCGTGTCCTGACGAAGGGTGCGGGTCCAGTAGGAGATGCTATTGAACCATACCAGCTCCACCATCCCGGTGCCGTCGCTGAAGTAGCCCCTCAGTCGCTTGCGGTGTCCCTGCCCCTCCTCCTCAAGGCTGACGATGCGCCCTCTCAGCTGAACGTATGCCAGCCCGGTGGAGAGCTGGCTGATGGGGTAGATCTGCGTCCGGTCGAGGTACTTGTAGGGGAAGTAGAGGATTAGGTCCTCCAGTGTCCGGAGGGATAGCTCGCTAGACAGCAGGTGGGCGCGCCGCTCCCCGACCCCGGTCAGGTAGGTGAGGTCGCTGCCGAGCAAGGTGCCGTCTCCGGGTCGCGCCATAGGGGTTAAGACTACATCTTCTCGTCGCTTGTATTACCGGATAGATTGGTCTCATCCGGGTAGACTATGACGAAAGGCTCTGTGAGGAGTGTTTTGTCAAAAAAGCAGATCTGGACCCTCCTTAGTATGAGCAGCGTTGCTTTTTCTCCCGGGTACTCTATGGCTTCATCTGGATTGGGAGAAGATCTCCTCGGGCTGGGGCACATTCTGATCGCCTTGTATGGGAAGTCTGTTGCTCTCCTCAAGAACGCTATGACAAAAGGGATAGTCAATCTATCGGGGTGAAAGGTGTCACGGAGCAGGCGAATGCACTTAAGGAAGTCGTCTAGGTCAGCCATACGCCCCACTGTATCAAAGAGTAGCTCTGACTGCTCGTCAAAGCTTGTCCTGCCTATGATGTATCGAGAGTCCCCATAGATCTCATCGCCCCACCACTTAGCATCCTCTATACGCGTATCCCAGAAGTAGTACCCCTCGCCCATCCATGGCTCTCTGGTTCCACTCTTCTTCTCCCCGTTATCGCCCACAGATCGGCATAAGTAGGGCCCGTGGATAGCAACCTCTTCTCTATTTCCTCTGTCCTCCAGAGTCTGGTATATAGGTGTCATCTTAGTCCGTAGACGACTTACTCCACCTCTTTGGTGTTGCGCTTGAGGATTCCCTGAAGGTCAGAGAAATTAATGATCGGAAGGATGATTGGTGGGACGTTAGCCTGAAGTGACAATGTGCTTAGGAATGACCGGACGTAGGGGAATACGATTGCCAAACAATTGGGATAAAAGTAGCCCGGTATCTCGGATAACTCTATGGGCTCGATAAATCCAAATACCACTTGGAGTGTTGTGGAGATAAATTCTTTTTCCTCCGATGAAACTCTTGTAATCAGTCGCAACTTGTACTCACCGGTGGATTTGGAGTATTCTCCACAGGGGTCAAAAGAGACGCTCAATGTCGCAGCCTCCTGAGTCTCCATGTCCATTGAGACTTGGAGAAACCGATACGACTTAAGGGTGAATGTTGCGGCCTTGCCTTGTCCTGCCATTGCTTTATGCTGCTAAGTAATTCATGTCGTTGGAGGAAAAAGAGTGTCCATTTTCCTCTTGACGATCCAGTTCGCTTAGGTCAAGACCCTGTGTCAGCCGGATCTGAATGGCATATGCAAGGGCATCTGTCCCCACCTCATTGAGGTGGTCCAGCGCACTCCAGTCCTCTTGCAGTTCTTTCTCGGAGGCTGTCTTGAGATACTCCTTCAGGCTTTCGAATACATGTCCCATAGTTCACAGGCATTGATGGTGTTACCTACTATCAGCAAATATAGCCACAAAATCAATAAGAGGCTATAGCTCGTCTCGAAGGATCAGGGCGGCGAGGGCGAGATCGCGGGGGGTGGTGATCTTGAGGTTGTCCGGGTCACCCTCGACGAGGAGCGGACTGCGACCGGTGTGGAGGCTGTAGAGCCCGGCATCATCCGTCTGGGCCGTGTCGCCCTCCGCCTCGTAGGCGGTGAGGATCGCCTCGCGAGTGAAGAGCTGCGGTGTTTGCACGCAGCGGACGAGGCTTCGGTCGAGGACGGTGCTGCCCCCGTCCGGCGTGATCATCCGGAGGCTGTCCGTGGGGTGAGTCACCGGGATGGCTGCCTCGGCGCCCTCCATCGCAGCGAGTAGCCGGTCCCACATCTCCCGCCTGAGGATCGGACGTACCCCGTCGTGGATCGCCACCAGCTCGATCTCCTCCGACACCTCTCTCAGCCCGTGGAGCACACTCTCCCCACGTGTCGTACCGCCATGCACCAGCGTCAGGGAGACGTCCGGGCAGAACTCCTCCAGTAGCGTACGGACCCTCTCGTCGTCATCGGGAGGGATCACCAAGATCAGCTGATCGCCCGGGGTGAGGAGGGCGGATGCGGCGTGCACCGTATGGGCGAGGATCGGTCGCCCCTCTAGAGGGAGGTACTGCTTGGGCAGCGGGGCACCCATGCGGACCCCCCGACCGGCGGCGACGATGATAAGGGCTGTGCGTCTCATCGGTAGAGCTGTGATATGGTGTAGAGGACGATGCCGGCAGCGACAGAGACATTGAGCGAGTGCTTGGTGCCGAACTGCGGGATCTCGACGCAGTGGTCCGAGGCATCGACTACCGCCTGCTGCACGCCGTGGACCTCATGCCCGAGGATGAGGGCGGTGGGGCGGTCGGTGTCGATCACCTTTGCCACATCAGGGAGCAAGATGCTGTCGTGCGCCTGCTCCACGGAGAGGATCAGATAGCCCTCCTCGCGCGCCTGCCGCACCGCCTCAAGGGTGTCAGGCTGGTGACTCCAGTCGACCGTCTCCTCCGCGCCGAGGGCGCTCTTGTGCAGGTCGGCGTGACCTGGCCGACCGGTGATGCCACAGAGGACGATCCCCCGCAGCCTCAGCGCATCAGCGGTCCTGAAGACCGCCCCCACATTGAGCAGACTCCGCACGTTGTCCAGTATTACGAGGATGGGGCACTTAGGCGCTGCGGAGTACTCCTCCGGCGAGAGCCTTCCCATCTCCTCCATAGTCAGTTTCTGTCCCATAGTCAGGACAAAGGTACCCATAGACGATGGATTTTGATTATCTTGTCTCACCATTCCCAATCGTATCATCCATAAAAATGAATAGACGACCCCTTACTCTGCCCTCTCTGTCGCTCCTGCTGCTGCTCCTCCTCTCGTGTGGAAGGGGTGGAATGAGTGCTGAGACGGTGACCGATAGCGTGCCGATCACAGACAGCATCATCTCTGCTCCGGAGCCGGAGGAGCAGCTGCCCCTCACGGCGGCAGACATAAGCCTGCGGGAGGAGCTTCTCTTCGAGGAGTACCACCTCGACTCCGTCTACGACTACCGGGATACCTTCCGTGTGGTGCAGTATGATCAGGTACGGGAGCGACTCGCCTACATCGAGAGCCTCTACGAGGAGGCGAACCGCTGGGCGGTGGTCGCCAATCGTCAGAATAAGAATGGTGAGTCACCGACGATCAAGGACTTTCACCGCAACGAGTACAAGCACGTGACCGACAAGTATGGGGTCGAGCGCTATCAGTCGGCAGCACTCTACGAGCTGAGTGACACGCTCCAGCCGGTCCGTTATACTCAGGACGGCTCTCTCGTCCACGTCATCGACTCTGTCGGCTCCTTCTACCACATCTTCCTCGCCCGGCACGATGAGGGAGAGTATATGGTGAAGCGGAAGTATCTCGAGCTACTGCCGGACAGCGTCTTCTTTGACCACGTCATCTTCGTCGACCGAAACAACCAGAACATCCTCACCGTGGAGCGCGAGTCTCGCGGGCAGTGGCTCGTTAGGAGTGTCAACCCTGCCACCACCGGCCGTAAGCGACCGCCCTACGCGCGTGCCACGCCACTGGGGATCTACCTCCTGCAGGAGAAGAAGCCCAAGATGTACTACACCGGGGACGGCAGCTCGACGATTGCCGGCTTTGCGCCCTATGCCAGTCGTTTCTGCTGCGGAGCCTATATCCATGGCGTGCCGGTCAATAACCCTCACGGTAAGATACGCGAGTGGAGCCCCAGCCTCGGCACCACGCCGCGCTCCCATATGTGTGTCCGCAATGCCTCCAGCCACGCCAAGTTTGTCTACGACTGGGCACCTCTCCGCAATTCTCTCGTCGTGGTGATCGAGTGACACGGGGAAAAAAGCTCCCGCCTGAGCGCATACACTAATACCGATATTAGACGCGTCTAATATCGGTATTAGTGTTTTCTTTTATCGGTATTAGTATTCGCTCATACCGATAGTAGCCAGAGGAATGGTCGAGGGCGTCCGTATGGTGGTGAAATAGAGTGGGCTAGACCCATCCGATGAGATGTGAAGGGTGGTCAGGAGCGCTGATTGCGACTCTCCCCGTAGATGTAGAGCACGCTGCCACCCTTGATGGTGTCGATGATCGGACGATTGAGAGCCGGTGGCAGGGCGGGGCAGCCCCAGCTGCGCCCCAGTCGTCGCCCGCCACGGCAGACCGATGGGTCAGCGTAGGCGGCACCGTGGATCACGATCGCCCGGGCGAGGGCATTGTCGTTGACTCCCTTCTCCAGCCCATTGAGCCGAAGTGAGTAGCCATTCTTGCCGGTGTAGGTCCCCTCGGTGAGGTAGAGCCCCAGCGAACTCTGATGGCTCTCGGGGCGATTGGAGAAGCGGGTGGCGTAGAGGTCGCCACTATTACGCCCATGGGCGACGAGGGAGTGGAAGAGAAGCTTCCCCGCCGCCATATCCAGCACCAGGAGCCGCTCCTCATTGGACGGCTTCGTGAAGTCGATCAGCGTGAGGATCTCCTTCTTCCGGTCCTTGATCCGGCAGTAGCCGTCGTAGGCCTTGCGAAATGCTGCCTCATCCACCCAAGCACTCAGCCCCAGCTGGTCATAGATCACCTGGCAGCTATCTGTATGTGCGACCAGTATGGTGTCGGTGGACGGGACCTGACTCTCCTCCTCACTATCGTGAGGCGAACCTGCCATGAGGAGCAGCAGCGCTCCGCACAGCAGGGTCATAGTCAGTACCGATATAGTTTTCTCTCCCTTCTTCATCACGGGGACAAAGGTACCACATTCTTCTCTCGGGATCACTCCCCGGAGAGCTAATCTATCTTAACTCCCACTTATGGCGTCACCTGACGCTGTAGTACCAGCATATCGCTGAGGTACTCGTCCAGGATCTTCCGGACAAAGCCTGGGGAGCCCTCCACCATCTGCTCCACCCGAGGGGGCATCGATAGGGTCAGCAGCTGTCCGCTGATCTGCACCTGAGTCTTGTAGTCGGGATCATCGGGGTGCTCCACGTCGGAGATGATGTAGCGTCGCCCATCATCGGTACGGTAGGTGAAGTCTCCTCGACCCTTGTAGTCCTTGAAGATCGACTTCACGCTGTACTCGTAGTACCCTGCCTGTGCCGAGGTGAAGTGATAGGAGATGTACCCCTTTGCCCCCGTGTGGTCAAAGGTGGACCTCCACGTGGAGCCGCTCAGATCCTGCGCCTGCAGGACGACCGGTACAGCCCCTATAATAAGGAGCGGGAGGAGGATGTGGACTCTGAGGTAGTTGATAAGCTGTTTCATAATGCTGATTCTCTTATACTACTATGATGGGATGTAGGGACATAGGTTTGATCGGCTTCCCCGATAGAGTGTTATCATTTGTTGTCGGGCACTATGCCCCCTATGGAGGGGTAGGGACCCTTTAGCCCCCCTTGTTTACCCTATCGTGCGATGCTCGAGAGGCTGATCCAGACAGGGATTGCGAGATTTTCTCGGGGAAGTGTTTGCTCAATTGAAAATTAGATGTAACTTTGTCCCCGAGTATAGGCAATATTTTACACACTTAAAAGATAGATTTAGAATTATGAAGAAGATTATCGCTATCAGCGCTGCCGCTGTATGTATGATGATGGGTCTTGCTTCTTGCAACAAGACTGAGAACCAGCAGAACGCCGACCAGGCTAAGGAGCAGATCGACCAGAAGGCTGACGCCATGAAGGATCAGATCGACCAGAAGGCTGACCAGGCTAAGGAGGTTGTCGATGAGGCAGCTGACAAGGCTGACAGTCTCGCTGCAGCTCAGACCGCTAAGGAGGCAGAGCAGGCTGTTAAGTAATTAGCACCCCCTGTCGTCGGTACATAAGCCGACCATAATACAAGGAGAGCCCCGCACGGACCAAGTGTCAGTGCGGGGCTCTCTCTATCGGTATACGCCGGGTGGGCTATCTCTTGAGTAGGTGCAGGTAGTCGCCGTAGCCCTCGCGCTCCATCTCCTCCTTGGGGACGAAGCGGAGGGCGGCGCCATTGATGCAGTAGCGGAGGCCGCCACGATCGCGAGGACCGTCGTCAAAGACGTGTCCCAGGTGTGCCTCGCCCAGCTTACTCCTCACCTCCGTACGGCGCATGCCGTAGCGTAGATCGGTCCGCTCCACGAGGATGCTATCGCTGATCGGTCGGCTGAAGGCGGGCCATCCGCAGCCGCTATCGTATTTGTCTGAGGAGAGGAAGAGCGGCTCGCCGGTGGTGACATCGACGTAGATCCCCTCCCGAAACTCCTTGTCGTACGGATGGCTGAAGGCGCGCTCCGTGCCTCCTTCCTGCGTCACCTCGTACTGCAGGTCGGTGAGGAGCCGGTGTAGCTCTTTCTTGCTCTTACGGCTAAAGCGGGGCTGATTTGCCTCGCGTGCCTTCCGGAAGAGGGTGGGGGAGATGTGGCAGTAGGCGGAGGGGTTTTTCTCCAAGTAATCCTGGTGGTACTCCTCGGCGCGATAGAAGCTCCTGAGCGGCATCCCCTCCACCGCTATCGGCTTGCTGTACTGCGTGCTGAGCTGCGCCAGTGCAGCGGTCACCACCGACTCATCGGCGGGGTCGCTGTAGTAGATCCCGGTGCGGTACTGCGTGCCGCGGTCGTTGCCCTGACGATTGACCGCCGTAGGGTCTATGGCGAGGAAGAAGGTCTCAAGCAACTTTGCCGTCGACAGCACCTCCGGGTCGTAGACCACCCTGACAGTCTCGGCGTAGCCCGACTTGTCGCCACAGACGATCTCGTAGGTGGGGTCGGGGGTACTGCCATTGGCATATCCCACCTCTGTCTCCACCACACCGCGGATCTGGCGGAGGAAGTGCTCCGTCCCCCAGAAGCATCCGCCGGCGAGGTAGATCTCTCTTACGCTATCACTCATCTCTACAGTCTCTTGCTTGGTGTCCTGAGTGCGCCCCCCGGCTGAGAGGCAGCCTGGGAGCAGGAGGAGGAGAGCACTGATGAGGAGCAGCGGTACTCTCGCTCCCGCCCATACCTCAGTCGTCCGTCTCCTCATCCTCCTCGTCCTCCGGATCTTCCTCCGGCTCCACGGGACGCTCGCGGGTGCCCTGCTCGACCCAGACGAGCCGGTCGGTGTCGTAGCCGAGTGCCTTGGCCTTGGAGACGAAGAGCTCCTTCACCCCCTCCGGCATCTCCATCGTGCGGGAGAGGAACCATACGTAGTCGGTATTGCGGCCGACGACGAGCGCATAGCGATAGTCCGGGTCGAGCTCGACGACGTTGTAGGAGCTGTAGAAGGGACCGAAGAAGGAGACCATCAGCCGCGCCACCTCAGGGTCCTCGATCGGCTTTGCTCTGCCGATGGAGTCGCTCCAGCGCTCCCTCTTGAGGTCGTAGCCGCTATTGACGACCCGGATGGTGCCGTCGTCATTGAGGGAGTACTCGGCGGTGGTGTTGTCGAGATCTTTCTCAAAGCGTGAGTCGAGGCGGGCGATCTCGTACCACTTGCCGAGGTAGCGCTCGAGGTCGAAGCCTCTCACCGGCCACGCTCCCCGAGGTAGCCCCATCTTTTTCCAGATGTAGTAGTAAGCAGCAGCACCGGCTGCGGCAGCGGTCCCTGTAAGGGCTATCAGTAGATTCTTTGCTTTCATGGTCATAGTGGTGATATAGTTATCTTATCCTTGTCACCCAAAGGTACCAAGAATGCAGTAGAAACAGGGAGATCCTCACTCCTTCCTCAGCTCAGCAGCAGGACCATCCACTGAGCCGCCATGACGCGGACGAAGAGGGTGAGGGGGTAGATGGTGGCGTAGAGGACGGAGGGGGTGTTATTCTTCGTCGCATCCGGGGTGAGCGAGAGCGCCGGGGCAAAGGTCATGCTCCCCGCCACGTAGCCGAGGAGGGTGAAGTAGTCCAGCCGGAGGCAGAGCCGCCCGATGATCAGCGTGACCCAGAGTGGGATCATCATCATCAGCGCTGCGTAGCCCATCCAGACCAGTCCACCGCTTGCGATCTTCTCCACAAAGCTCTCGCCCACGCTCAGCCCGACGCAGGCAAGGAAGAGCGCAATGCCCAGCTCGCGCAACATATGATTGGCGCTCTCGGTATTGTGGGTATTGAGGCGGAAGTGGGTGCCAAAGTTGCTCAGCAGGATCGCCGTCACGAGTGTCCCGCCGGCAAAGCCGAGCTTGACCGGCATGGACATCGAGGGCAGGTGGATCCTTAGGCTCCCGATCAGCACACCGATGAGGATCGTGAGGGCGACTATGAAGAGATTGGGCTGGCGGAGGGTTTTGCGCGAGTTGCCCAGCACCTGCTCCACGTGCTTCACATCCTCCTCGTGTCCGACGACGATCACCGTATCACCCACCTGGAGCAGTAGCTCCGGTCGCGCCATCAGGTAGACGCCGGCGCGGTAGACTCGCGTGATCGAGGCATTGTAGAGGGAGCGGAGCTTCAGGCTACCGATGCTCTTCCCATTGATCCTATCCCGGGTGACGAGGCAGCGGTGCGAGACCACGTCGGTTGCCCCTCGTGTGATCCACTCCGGCTCCACGAGTGGCAACTCCCTGCCGAGGAAGGCGCAGATCGTCTCCTTGTCACTCTCGTCGGAGATCACCATCAAGCGGTCGCCGAGGCGGATGATCGACTTCGGCCCCGCCATCTCCACCTCCCCGGAGTCGTGGTGCATGATGCGGGAGATCACGACGTCGTACTTCTCCAGCACCGACTTCGACTCGTAGACGCTCTTACCGTCCATCCAGGGGTTGCTCACCTCGAGGGCGTAGACCACTGCATCCTTGTGGGTGGCACGCTCCCGCTCCTCTATCTCCCGCTCCTCACGAGGGACATCGATCCGGAAGACCCACTTCAGCAGAGACATCGTCAGGATCATCCCGAGGATCGCCACCGGATAGCCAAGGGCGTACCCGATGCCCACATCCCCGAGAGCGGCGCTGCCGACGGCGCGGGCGCTCTCCTGCGTCGCTGCGAGGGCGGGTGTATTCGTCACCGCACCGGAGAGGATGCCCATCAGCGTCGCCATAGGCGTCTGCGTCACCCGGTAGAGGATGTAGGAGACGATGAGGGAGAGGAGGATCGAGAGGAGAGAGAGGAGGTTCAGTCGCACGCCTCCCTGACGGAAGGTGGCAAAGAATCCCGGCCCCACGGTCATGCCGATGCCGAAGATAAAGAGGATCATCCCCGTCTCGCGGACAAAGGAGAGTACCTGTGGGTCGAGCCGAAGCCCCAGATGCCCGAGGAAGATACCGGTGAAGAGGACCCAAGAGACGCCGAGGGAGAAGCCTCCGAGGCGGATCTTGCTGAGTAAGACGCCGATGGTGAGCACCAGGGCGAGGATGAAGATGGAGGAGGCAATGTCCCCCGTCCAGAGTAGGTTGCGTACTATCTCGACCATAAGCGTGTGATGCTAAGAAATGACCGAGTAACGCCTGACTGTCTGTTCATAACTTTAACTCCCGAAAGAAATTGTGTGTGACTACTAAGGGCTTATCATCGGGGGCGCATCCCGGGTCGCAAGTCGGTCTTCTGACTTATCTCTGCCGCATCGGTGCCTTCCCGAGGAGTGTTGCTCCCAGTGGCTTGTCGAGGCCGATCGGCTATTGCGTGAGACTTACAGCAGCGGGTACTGTACCGGACTCTCACCGGTTTCCCCACCTCCTACAGAGGAGGTATATACTTGCAGTACGGAGTGCCCCCCTTGGCGGTGCAAAGTTAAGAAATAAAAGGAGAGCCCGCTCCTCCCTTTTGCCCAAGGGGGAGCAGGCTCTCGCCGGATGATCCTTTTGCTCGTCCTTACTTCGTCAGTATCTCGATGTCGCCCTTGCCGTCGCGGGTGATGTTGCGACGGTCGGTGCAGCGGATGGTGATGTCGGAGGAGAGTTCGGCATTGAGGGTGCCACCATTCACCGTGAGATCACTACCATCCACCTCAGCGCCTGAGGAGGCGGAGATGCTCACGGTCTCACCGGTGCCGGAGAGGGTGATGTCACTCCCGGTGCCGGCGTGTATGTCAGCGAGGCGGAAGGAGCCGGTGTACTCGATCTCACCCCCGGTGGTGCTCTTGAGCTTCAGCGTCCTCTGATTGCCGGAGAGGTAGAGCTCAGCCCCGGTGGCGGCAGTGGCGATCACTTCTTGCGCATCACCGGTGAAGAGCAGCTCGCCGCCGGTGAAGCTCTTCAGCTCCAGTCGAGCGATCTTAGTGGGGCGGTAGTTCTTGTCTATATGCAGCTCAGCGCCGGTCTCCGCCTTTAGGGCGGTGAGGCTATTGAGATCGGTGAGGGTGACGACGGCAAGATAGGTGTGGTCGTCGTCTTTGATGGTCCCAAAGGAGGGCTTCATCGAGATCCGGAGCGACTTCTCCGAGGCATCGGTGGAGCACTTGACCTTGTCGAGGTTGTCGACGTAGAGGTCCACCTTATTCTCCGTGCCGGGACGGAGCACCACCTCGAAGCCTGTAGAGGCGGTTATGTCGGTGGGGCAGTAGTCAAGAGTGATGGTCTTATCGGGCAACTGGCCGGGCTCCTGAGCCTCTGCGGCGACAAAGCCGGCGAGTAGGGCGAGGGAGGCAAGTAGGTATCTGAGGGTGCGCATAGTGTTTGGTATGAAATAAAAGGGTTATCGGGGCAGTGCTCCGGTGAGGTAGTAGGTGAGGTTGATCGAGCGGAGGAGTCGGGTGTAGACGCTCTGGAGGTACTGCGACTTCGCTCCGATGAGTTTATTCTTGGACTGCTCCCACTCGTAGGCGGTGATGCGACCGGCATTGTACTCCTTCTCGGTCATATCGAGGGACTCCTGCGCCACCTCTACATTGTCCTTGGAGAGGCGGTAGGACTCCTCCGCCTTGCGGAGGTCAGCGGTGGCGAGGGTAATGTTTCGCTGCTCGCTAAACTGCTGCTGGATGAGCTGTCCGAGGGCGCTCTCCCGCTGCAGCTCTGCCTGACGGACGGAGGCGCGGACCTGACCGCGATTGAAGATCGGGATGGAGAGCGAGAGACCGATGGTGTACTGCCCATTTGACTTGAGCTGGTCGCTGAAGGACTGATTGATGACCTCGTCACCGAAGTAGTGGAAGTAGCCATTAGAGTAGCCACCGGAGAGGCTTAGGCGGGGCATATAGCCAGCCTTGGCGCGCTTGACGTCGTAGGAGGAGAGGTCGTACCGTAGCTGAGCGAGACGGAGGGAGGGATTGGTCCACTCCGGTGCCGCACGATAGGGTGACTCCCGCTCCAATCGGGCGATGACGCTCTCGGGATCCTCCTGAGGCACGGTAAAGGTCTCGCCCTCCTCCGTGATGCCCATATCGAGTCGGAGGACGCGCATGGCACGGTCGAGGTCGGACTTTGCCTCATTGAGCGCCAGGCGATCCTGACCCACCTGGGTACGCATCTTGAGCTGCTCCGAGGGAGCGAGCTTGCCCGCTGCCACCTGAGCATCGACCCGCTTCTGCTGCATAAGGGAGAGGGAGAGATTCTCCTCCGCCACCTCGACGATCTGCTGAGCGAGGAGGACGCCGACGTAGCTGGAGGCGACGGTGAGGGCGATCCGGTCCTCCACCTCGTCGAGGATGTAGTCCTTGCTCTCGAGCGCCTCTTGGCTGCTCTTAAGTGCCCACCAGCGGGCGCCGCCCTCAAAGAGGGAGAGCGAAGTGGAGACATTGAGCCCGGTGGAGGATCCGTTGTTCTTCCTCAGCACCTTATCGTGTCCTTGGGTGTAGCCAAAGGAGAAGTTTTGCCCCACGCCGGCATTGAGGTCGGGGAGGAAGGCCATCTTAGCCGACTCCTCCTGCACCTCGAGTTGCTCCATCTGCACCTGGGCGGGGATCAGCTCGGGGCTGTGCCTCTGTGCGTAGGTGATGCACTGCGAGAGGGTCATCTCGCTGCTGAGGGTAGGCTCCGCCTCCGGCACCTGCGCCGTAGCCGTGAGGGCGAGGAGCGGGAGGAGAAGAGTGGGGACGAAAAGTCTGTGAGCGATCATGGTGGATTAGTTCTTCTTCTTCATAAGATTACCGCGGAGCGTCTCGTCGCCGGTGAGTCCGGAGAGTACCTCCACCTTGATGCCGTCGGAGAGGCCAAGGGTCACCTCCTTCTTCTCATACTGCCCCTTGCTGCCCTTGACGAAGACGAAGCTCTTGTCGCCCTCGTAGGTGACGGTCGCCTCGGGGATGGTGAGGACACCGGTCTTGTGCGCCATCTCTACCTCGGCATTGCTGGAGAAACCAGCCTTGAGTGCCGAGAGGTCGTCACCCGAGATCGCCGCCTTCACCTCGAAGAGGATCGTCCCGCTGGTGTCCTTGCCCTTGGGGGAGACGTACTCCACGACAGCGTGGTAGGTCTTGTCCTTGAGCGCCCCGACGTGGATCGTGACGGGGGAGCCGACGGTGACGTTATTGACGTCGCTCTCATTGACATTACCGATGAAGAGGAGGTCGGTGAGGTCGGCGATGCTGACGACGGTGGTACCCTCGCTGAAGTTATTCGCCATCGTGACGCGTGAGCCGACCTTGACCGGCTGCTCGAGGATCGTCCCGGTGACGGTGGCAAAGACGAGGGTGTTATTCCGCTTGGAGGTGGAGGCGGAGGAGCCGGTGCGGGTGAGGTCGAGCTGCTCGACGGCGGAGCTGTACTCGATCTTGGCGCGGCGGTAGTTGGCGAGCGAGGTCTCGTAGGCCTCCTTGGCGAGGATCTGCTGGTCGTAGAGGGACTTGTCGCGCTTGTAGACCTCCTCGGTGCGCTTCAGGTCGACGCGGGCGGCATCGACGCGAGAGGCGGCACTCTGGACCATGGCGACGTCGGGGACCATCTGGATCTTGGCGATCAGCTCGCCCTCCTGGACGAAGTCACCGGGGAGGTGATTGAGCTCAGCGATGATGCCGTTCATATTGGGCTTCACGAGGATCTCGTCGCGCGGCTCGATGGAGCCGGTGAGGACGGTCGACTTGACGATCGAGTCATTGGCGGTCGGGGTGACCTCCTCGTAGAGCTCCTTCGTCTTACCCTGCGACTTGACGATCGAGGTGGCGATGACACCGATGATGGCGAGGCCGATGACGACCCAGAGGAGGATCTTGGGCCACTTCTTCGCACGCTTCTTCTGCACCGGGACGGTGCCGGACTGTGATGGATCTTGGATCATAATGGAGATATGATAGGTAGTTATTGTTTTTTGTCTATAAGGAAAAGGGGATTACTCGTCGCGTATGGCGTCGATCGCCTTGATGCCGAGCGCCTTCTGCACCGGCAATAGCCCGGCAAAGGCACCCGAAAGGATCATGATGATGAGGGAGAAGAGGAGGATCCCCGGCGTCGGGTAGGGGCGTACGAGGATCTCAGCCAGCTTGCCGGTACTCTCCGACAGGGCGCCGATGCCGAGGAGAAGGAGCAGTCCGACGAGCAGCCCGAGGAGTCCGGCGACGAGGATCATCGCCATCGACTCGAGCATAAATTGGATCACAATGTCGATCGGCTTGGCTCCGAGGGCGCGGCGGACACCGATCTCCCGCTGTCGCTCCTTGACGGTCACGAGGAGGATGTTGCTGACCGAGATGACGCCGGTGAGGAGGGTGCCGAGACCGATGATCCATACGAGGGCATTCAGGAGGTTGGCCATCAGGTCAAAGATGCGGAGCTGTGACTCGACGTCCACCATACCGAGCGCGCCGGTGTCGGTCGGATCCACGTGGTGGACGCGAGCAATGTAACCACTCAGCTCGCTCCGGAGGTCGTCGGCTGAGCTGCCCTCCTTAAGCAGTCCGGAGATCATCACCTCCCGGTCTAGATTGCCACCGACGGCAAAGTCTATCGGCACCTCGACACACCACTTGGCATTATATCCAAGATTGAAGTTGTCGTTCATAGTCTCGATCACCCCTACGATGCGGAAGGCAATCCCTCCGACGGAGAGGTACTTCCCCACTGCGTCCTCCGGCTTGTCAAAGAAGTTCTTTGTCGTCCTCAGTCCCATGACACAGACCGGGTCACCCCGCTTGATCTCCTCGCGAGTCATATAGCGCCCATAAGAGACGATTACCGGGCGGATGTCGTAGGGGTACTCGTGAGTGACGCCGACAACGAAGTCCTTTGCCGACTTGCCGTTGGCAGTGATCTGGGAGTCCGACCACATGTTTTCCTTATTGAAGCCGAGGAAGCAGCCTGCCTTATCGAGGCTCTTGGCATGGTCGCTCATCCAGAGGTAGTCCCGGTAGGTGAGCTCGATGTAGCGGTTGGCCTTATAACCCCGGTAGGGCTTGGTGGTTCGACTCCCAAAGACTGCGACCATACGCTTGGAGAGGGTGGAGAAACCCTCGTTGATGCTGTTGCCGATGCCGGTGCCCAGCCCGTCGAGGAGGACGAAGAAAAACATCCCGAAGAAGACCCCAAGTGACGTGACGAGGGTGCGGCGGCGGTTGCGTCTCAGCGAGTAGAAGACCTCGCTCCAGAGCTCTGTGGAGAATAGCTTACTCATACTCTTACTTATCTCTCATGGCGATGACGGCAGGGACATGGAGGGCGTGGCGTGCCGGACGGATGCCGGCGATGATGCCGACAAGCACCAGTACGATCAGCGCTCCGATGGCGATGCTGAGGTTGACACTCGGGTCGCTGACGATGTGGTAGTAGGCCGCCTCGGCACCATTTTCATTATTTATCTCCTGGATCGCCCAGCTATCGTGCTCGGCAGAGTAGCCGATGAGCCGGACGATGCCGGCGCCGAGGAGCAGCCCGACGAGACCGGAGACGACGGAGAGGGCGACGCTCTCGCCGAGGATCATCTTGAGTATGTCTCTCGGTCGGGCGCCGAGGGCCTTGCGGATGCCGATCTCCCGCATGCGCTCCCGCACGGTGACGGTCATGATGGTGGAGACGCCGATGGAGCCGACGGCGAGGCTGCCGAGCCCCATGATCCAGAGGAGCATGTCGAGACCATTGAAGGCCTTGTCCATTGAGTTTTTCACATCCGTGGAGCTGTGGAGTCGGAAGACGTAGGCATCGTTGGGGTCAAACTTCAGCATACTCGACAGCTCGCCCTTAAGTCGCTCTTCGAAGCTCTTCATCTCTTCTGCCTTGGACCCTTTTGGGTAAAGCTTAATGTTGCTCACCTCGATCATTTGATTGGGGTAGAGTCCCTGGTAGGTGGTGAGCGGTATCTCAGTCACGGCGAAGAAGGGATTGACATCCTCCGTCACGCCGATGATGCGGTAGCTGATGCCTCCGGCAGTGATCACCTGTCCGATGGGGTCGGTGCCGGCCTCGAAGAGCTTCGAGATGGTACTCTTGCAGAGTAGCGCCACCCGCTCCCCCATAGCCAGTTCGCGGGGGGAGAAAGTGCGTCCCTGTATCACGCGGAGGGTGCGGAAGCGCTCACTCAGAGGCGTGGCGGTATCCAGTTGGGTGCTGGCGGAGCCGAAGTCGGTGGTGAAGGTGAGGAAGGAGAAGCTCGGGGCCGGATCGATGCCGTAGAGATCATCGGCAAAGGTGCTCCTCAGGCGATCGATCTGCTCGGCGGTCAGCCGGGGCTTCCGTCCCTTCTGGTACCCCGCATAGGGCAGGTCGGTCTCCTGTAGGGTGACCTTCGTCCCGAAGTGGCTCATCCCCATATCCTCAGACATGCGGGTGGCACCATTGCGGATGCCGGTCCCGATGCCCAGCAGCACGACAAGGATGATGATCCCCCAGGCGATGGTGAAGGAGGTGAGGAAGGTGCGGAGCTTGCTCGTCCGCATAGAGGCGAGGATCTCGGCAAATAGCTCTTTCATGGCTCGTCGGTGATGAGGCCGTCCTTGATGTGGATGATCCTGTCGGTCAGCTCTGCCACCTCCTTGGCGTGGGTGACGATGAGCTCGGTCATGTGGTCCTCCTCATTGATCTCCCTGAGGAGCCGCATCACATCATCTGCCGTGGCGCTGTCGAGTGCGCCGGTCGGCTCGTCGGCAAGGAGCAGGCGGGGGCGGGTGATGAGAGCCCGGGCGATGGAGACGCGCTGCTTCTGTCCGCCGGACATCTCATTAGGCAGGTGATCCCTCCAGGGGAGCAGTCCCACGCGATCAAGGTACTCCTCGGCGAGCTTCATCCGCTTGCGGGTGCTGACGCCCTGATAGTAAAGCGGCAGGGCGACATTCTCCAGCGCAGTCTTGAAGGAGATGAGGTTGAAGGACTGGAAGACAAATCCGATCTTATGCCCCCGGAGCTCCGCTGCTTCGTTCTCCCCCGGGCGGGTGATCAGCTGCCCGTCCAGGTAGTATGAGCCGGCGTCGTAGGTGTCGAGGATGCCGAGGACATTGAGTAGGGTACTCTTGCCGGAGCCACTCGCTCCCATCAGAGACACCATCTCTCCCTCCTCGACTCGGAGGGAGACGCCCTTAAGGACGTGGAGCGGCTGAGCTCCCGGATATGTCTTGTGCAGCTCCCGGACGTCGACTACCGGGGTGCGCTCTCTGCTGTCTGTCTCCATTGCGTTACTTACTTTGATTGGTTGACGAAGCAAAGATAGGTATAAACTCGGTACCTTACAAATTTACAGTAGCTATTCTTGAAGAAAAATTGATATTTCTTTCACCTCGTCCACCAAAGGTCCTGATACAGAGCGGGGACGCACTTTTATCCGAAGTGCGTCCCCGCTTTGCATTTACGGGCAGGCTACTCAGCCGCGATCAGCGGCTCCACTTCGCCAAAGGCGAGACCCTCCCGGTCCTCCTCTGCATAGATCTCCAGCGGGTAGTCCGGCAGCTCCGCGGAGGCTTCGTTGAGCATCTCCTGGAAGGCTGGGATATTCCGCGTGTAGATGCACCAGAGGCAGCGCTCCTCGCCCACCACCTCGTAGGCGAGTAGGGCAAGCTTGTCCCGCTCGAGCGCTTCGTCGATCACCCGCTCGCGGAAGCCCTTCATCGCATCGGCGGTCTCAGGGTCGGGGAGCCCCTTCTCGTCCCCATCGTAGGGCCAGGTGATATCGACCCGATACGGGTACTTGCCGGTGGACAGCTCCTCACGCAGGTGGGTGCGTATGTGGAGGAAGCGCATCACCGAGGGATCATACTCGCCGTCCACGGGGACGGTACACATTTCCGGACTTAGCTTAGACATAAGAGATTACTGATGAGGAGCCTTAGGGATCGGCAGCGGATCCTCGCCGGCATCCATGGTGGAGATAAAGGCCTTGGGGTCCAGGGCTCTGACTTCGCTTCGTATGCGGCGGAGTGTCTTCCGCTCGGCGACGATGAAGAGCACCTCGCGCTCCACACCCTCGTACATGCCCCGTCCGTGGAGGATCGATCCCCGCACGCCGAGGGCGGAGAGGCACTGACGGATCGGCTCCACCTGAGTGGAGACGATGAAGACTGCCTTCTTGGGGTTCTCGGGCGAGAGGAACTCGACCACCCGACCGTATATAAATATGGTGAGCCACGAGTAAAGCGGCACCTTGATGTCCCGGAAGACCAGCAGGCCGAAGACGACCACGATCGAGTCGATGATGATGATGCAGGTGCCGAGCTTGATATTCCGTCCCTTGGCGATGATCCGCCCCAGCACGTCCGTCCCTGCGCTCGTGCTCTCGGCACGGAAGACGAGGAAGACCCCCACACCGAGGATCGCCCCGCCGTAGCAGGAGGCGAGGATCATATCGTCGATGATCGGCTTGTGGTCGAGGAAGAGGGTGATCCCGTCGGTGAAAAGCGAGATGAGGATAAAGGTGAGCACCGTCTTGGGTCCCGACTTCAGCCCCAGCTTATGCATCGCCAGGAGGAGGAGGGGGACGTTGAAGAAGAGCGCCGTCGTCCCGATCGGCAGTCCGTCGGGAGCGAAAGCAAATACCCCCTTCGTCAGCTCGTGGAGGGCGATGGTGATACCATAGACCCCACCGGGGATGATATCGTTGGGGGCGATGAAGCCACCATACGCCAGCGCCTCGAGGAAGGAGCCGATGACGATCAGGAGGATCTCCTTAGCCATCGGTCCGGCTCGGTGAGTCGTTGTCGTCTCTGCGGAGGGGACAGCAGGGTCAGTCATTATTGGGATTGTATCAAGTAATCGTGGTTGATTCTGATGCGAAGTTAGCCATTTTTTGATTCCCCTACACCCTGCATCCGGTGCTATTTGTCGTCGTAGTGTCCATAGGCGGATAGCAGGTGGACCTCCTTCGCCTCCTCTACTATCCGGTATACCAGTCGGTGCTTCTGGGTCAGTCTCCGTGACCACCTCCCCGGTGGCAGTCCCCTTAGCGGTTCCGGCTTGCCGGTCCCTGACTCAGGATGCTCAGCTACCTCCTCGATGAGTCTAAGGGTTTTCTGGAGACTTTAGCCTCACGCTTCTTGAGCTTCTTGAGGTCCTCCTCAAAGGTCTTTGAGGCCTTGATGTGATACACTATAAGGAGCGGAAATAGGTCGCTGCCTCCTCAGCGGTGGCAAAGTCCTTGCCCTCTCCAGCCTCTATCTCCTCCTCTGCCTGCCTGATCTTATCAAAGAATTCCTTCTTAGAGAGCAGGGTATCATCGTCTGTGATCGGAACAAGCTTGAAGGAGCCGTGGTCTCTCGACTTGATGACCACGTCCTCGCCCCTCTCTACCATCCGGAAGTACTTCCCTTGCTCGCCCCTAAAGTCTCTTGCCGTGACTATGATCATAATCCTTCTTGCTTTGCTCTTATGTGTACCAATATGGTACACGTTGCAAATGTACTTGTTTTTGGGATAAGCGTCAATCCTAATACCGATATTAGCGAACTCTAATATCGGTATTAGTAAACTCTAATATCGGTATTAGTGAACTCTAATATCGGTATTAGAAATACGCTAGAGGGAGGGCGCTCCTTGCTACTGATCCTCAGGCGTATACTCGAGGAGGATAAAGTCGGTCCTCAGCGGGGGCTGCTCTCTATGAGCAGGGGCAGTCCCGGGCCGGCGCTGGAACTGAGATACGGCAGGGCTGACGCATTTGAGCGTTACAGAAGCCACTCAACTCATCGTGAAGAGTGCCGAACGAAGCACCCCGACAGGGGTGCTCGCTCCATAGGCATCGGTCATCCGCGAAGCGGTGACCGATGTACAGAGCCCCAGCCTACCACCTCGACCCCTTGTGGGTCGCCGAGCAGACATCTCCAATGCCGGCGACCCGCAAGGGGTCGAGGGATGATGTGTACGCTTATACATCGGTCATCGGCACTTCGTGCCTCGACCGATGCCTATGGAGCGAGCACCCTTCGGGTGCGGAGAGAGTCTCCTATGTAGCGGTCTTCACATACGCCCTTGTCCGATGACCCTAAGGAGGTCGGCAGGGCGAGCACCCCGACAGGCGTGCTCGCCTTTTACCTAGGGGAGACCTTGAGCAAATCCAAATGCGTCACCCCTGTGAGCTACGGCTTTTAGTCCACTCGGGGTGAGGGAAAAGCGGTACCTTTGCCCCCGTACATGAAGAACAAAGATCCAGAAGAAACGACAGCCAAGACTGTCGGCTTAAGTACGCTGCGGGGCCTCTACGGGAAGCATCCCGCTCTGCAGACGATCGTCCGCTCCCTCGCCCAGGAGCGGAAGAGTCCCGCCCGGCTCTTCCTCTCCGGTCTTGCCGGCTCCGCTCCGGCGCTCCTCTTTGCCGAGCTGGCGGATCGGCTCGCACAGGTGCCGACCTTCCTCCTCGTCTGTGACGATGAGGAGAGTGCGGGCTACCTGCAGAGTGACCTGGTCGCCCTGATGGGGGGCGAGGAGCAGGTCTTTTTCCTCCCCTCGCTCTATCGTCGTGGCATCCGCTACGGACAGCCCGATGCGGCCAATGAGGTGCTGCGGAGCGAGATCGCTGATCGGCTGAGGGGTGGCGGGGTGCCACCACGGATCATCGTCACCTATGCGGCGGCGCTGCCGGAGGGCTTTGCCGACCAGGCGGAGTATGAGGCGGGGCATATCGACATCGCGCTCGGGGAGGAGTATGAGCGGAAGTCTCTCCGCGAGCGGCTTTGGTCGCTGGGCTTCGAGGAGACGGACTACGTCTACATGCCGGGACAATTTGCCGTCCGCGGCAGTCTGATCGACATCTACTCGTACGCACAGGACCTACCGGTGCGGATCGACTTCATCGGTGATGAGGTGGAGACGATCAGCTTCTTTGACCCCGAGAGCCAGCTCTCCGGCGAGACGATGGAGCGGGTGCGGATCCTGGCACCGGTAGATAGCAAGAGTGAGAGCAAGGGTACCTCGCTCCTCGAGCTGCTGCCGGCGGAGGCGGTGGTCTATCTGCCGAGCCACTCCTTCTTCCCCTCCACCCTCCGCACGGTCTACGAGATGCCCCCGGTCCATCCGGAGGACAATATCTTCCACACCCTCGAGGAGATGCAGGCGCGGCTGATCGAGCCGGAGACGGTGATGGAGCAGCTGGAGCACTTCTCGCTCCTCACCGGGGGCGTCGACCTGAGGGAGCAGTCGCAGTGGCAGGAGATCGCCTTCCGCGAGCAGCCGGAGCCCCTCTTTCATAAGAAGATGGACCTCCTCGCCGAGACGCTCTCCGACTCCCAGCATCAGTCCTTTGCGACGATGATCATGAGTGACCAAGAGAGCCAGCTGGGGCGACTTCACAGGCTCCTCGCCGAGCGGGAGCAGCCGGTCCACTTCGTCCCGCTGCGACCGACGCTGCACGGGGGCTTCATCGACCACGAGATCAAGCTCTGCCTGCTGACGGACCACTCCATCTTCGAGCGGTACCACGGCTATAGGCTCAAGAGTGACCGCATCCGCAAGCGGAGCTCGGCGCTGACACTGCAGGACATCCGGGGATTTGAGTACGGGGACTACGTCGTCCACTCCGACTACGGGGTGGCACAGTTTGGCGGGCTCTGCCAGATCGAGCAAAATGGGGAGGAAAGGGAGGCGGTGCGGCTCAACTTTAAGGGCGGCGACAGCCTCTACGTCAGCATCAACGCCCTCAGCCGCATCTCCAAGTACAAGAGCAAGGATGTGGAGGAGTCTCCGCAGCTCAATAAGCTGGGCAGCGGTGCCTGGGATCGGCTCAAGGACAAGACGAAGAAGAAGGTCAAGGAGATTGCCCGCGACCTGATCAAGCTCTACGCCCAGCGGCTGAAGATGAAGGGCTTCGCCTTTAGCCCCGACACCTACCTGCAGCAGGAGCTGGAGGCCTCCTTCATGTATGAGGATACGCCCGATCAGGAGCGGGCTACGGAGGAGGTGAAGGCGGATATGGAGTCGCCCGTGCCGATGGACCGGCTTGTCTGCGGGGATGTCGGCTTCGGCAAGACGGAGATCGCCGTGAGGGCGGCATTTAAGGCGTGCGCCGACAGCAAGCAGGTGGCGGTGATGGTGCCGACGACCGTGCTTGCCTACCAGCACTATCACACCTTTAAGAAAAGGCTCAAGGACTTCCCCGTGCGGGTCGATTACCTCAATGCCGCACGGCAGGGGAAGGAGCGGACGCAGCTGCTGACGGATCTCGCGGAGGGGAAGATCGACATACTGATCGGCACCCACTCGCTGGCGGGGAAGGGGGTGAAATTTAAGGACCTGGGGCTGCTGATCATCGATGAGGAGCAGAAGTTTGGCGTTGCTGTGAAGGAGAAGATCCGGAAGATGCGCGCTGAGGTGGACACGCTGACGATGACCGCCACGCCGATCCCGAGGACGCTCCAATTCTCCCTCATGGGCGCCCGCGACCTCTCCAATATCCTCACTCCGCCGCCCAATCGTCACCCCGTGCGGACCGACCACACCACCTACAGCCCCGAGGTGCTCGCCGATGCGATCAATGCTGAGCTGGCGAGGGATGGGCAGGTCTTTGTGATCAATAACCGGATCCGCACCATGGAGAGTGTGGAGGAGGATATCCGGAAGGCGGTGCCGGGCGTCCGCATAGGTGTCGGTCACGGTCAGATGCCACCTAAGGAGCTGGAGAAGGTGCTGACCGGCTTTGTCAATCAGGAGTACGATGTGCTCCTCGCCACCTCCGTGGTGGAGAATGGGATCGATGTGCCCAATGCCAATACCATCATCGTCAATGAGGCGCAGCGCTTCGGTCTCAGCGACCTCCACCAGCTCCGCGGTCGGGTAGGGCGCGGGGATCGGCAGGCGTACTGCATCCTCCTGACGCCCCCGGCGGATGCGCTGACCGATACAGCGAAGCGTCGACTCGAGAGCATCGTCTCCTTTGCGGAGCTGGGGAGCGGTATCCAGATCGCCATGCAGGACCTCGACATACGGGGCGCGGGAAACCTCCTCGGCTCGGAGCAGTCCGGCTTCATCGCCGACCTCGGCTACGAGACCTACAAGCAGGTGCTGGAGGAGGCGGTCAGGGAGCTTAAGGATGAGGAGTTTGCCGATCTCTTTCCGACAGAGGAGGAGCCTGTGGAGCAGGCAGAGAGCCCCTCTCCCTCCGACAAGAAGGGGCACCGCCGGTCCTATGTCACCGATACCTCCATCGACACCGATGTGGCTGCCTACTTCCCCCAGACCTATGTCCCGGGAGACGAGGAGCGGATGCGCCTCTACCGGGAGCTGGATAGCATCCAGCGGAAGAGGGATCTTCTCGACTTCTACGACCGTATGGTGGACCGCTTCGGTCCGATGCCACGCGAGGGAGAGGAGCTGCTCCATGTGGTGGAGCTGCGCCTCCTGGCGATGCGGTGTGGCGTGGAGCGGGTGCTGCTCAAGCGCGGACTGCTCAAGCTGACCCTCGTCCGCGACCTCCACAGCCCCTACTACAGGAGTCCGCTCTTCTCCCACATCCTCCAGGCTGCGGCTCAGTGGGGCGAGGAGCTACGATTTAAAGAGGAGAAAGGCGACCGCAGTATCTCCGTCCGTGGTGTGGAGACGCTCCGCCAGGCGACGACGATCCTCGAGCGACTCTCCGGACTCACAGCTTAGAATATATAATGAGAACTATACTCTTCGTCGGACTGGGCAGTATGCTGGGCGGCATCCTCCGCTACGGCATCGGGCTGCTCCCTCTGCCCACTCTCGTACACGGCTTCCCGCTTTGGACACTTGTGATCAACCTCCTCGGCTGCTTCCTCATCGGGCTGCTGACCGCCCTTGCGGAGACCACTTCGCTCGATACGGCGATCGCTCGGGGGCTCACCGTGGGGCTCTGTGGCGGCTTCACCACTTTCTCCACCTTCTCCAAGGAGTGCCTGATGCTCAAGGAGAGCGGCGCCTATAGCCTGATGGCACTCTACATCCTCCTCAGCGTCGGTCTCGGCATCGCTGCCGTCTACGCCGGTCGCGCGGTGATCAAGTAAAAAAAGAGAGACGCACCATCCTCGCCGGATGGTGCGTCTCTCCTTATATAACGGCAGCTGACTCTATCAGAAGAGGACAGCGGCTTGGATGACGAAGCTATTGGTCTTGGCATTGAAGACATCCTTCGTCGTCTGATTGAGGCTCGTAAACTTGTAGTCGTCTGACAGCGTGGCATTGTAGAGCGCAGAGATCTGCAGCATCTTCAGCACCCGCACGCCGAGACCGACATTGACTCCGACAGACGCTTTCTTGGCCTCAGTCTCCCGCAGGGCATTCAGGTCCTTCAGGTCCCCAAGGTTGTTGCTGAGCATAAAATTGAATTGCGGTCCCGCGATGACCATTACGTCCGCACCAGGGAGGCTGACGAGGTCGTACTTCGCATTCACCGGCACGATGATGTAATTGGTCTTCAGGATGTCCTTCGCCTTTGTCTCCTCCATAGTCATCCCCACCTTCTTTTGAGAGAAGAGCAGTGAGGCATCGATGGAGAAGCGGAGAGGCAGCTGCAGCTCGACCGTCGGACCGACGTGGAAGCCGGTGTAGTAGTCGGACTTAAATTGCTCCGCCGTGGTGGGGAACTTGGAGAAGTCGGCTCCGGCGCGGAGTCCCCAGTGGAACTGTGCCTCAGCGCTGCCGAAGGCGGTCATGCCGAGGAGGACTCCCAGGCAGAGGATCAGGGTGTGCTTGATATTGCTCATGATGATTTTCCTTTTTCTATTAAGATTAAACGTATCCCTTACCCTCGTGGTGGATCAGCTCGAGGAACTCGGATCGGGTGCTCTGCCGCTCAAAAGCGCCGCAGAAGTCGCTCGTCGTCGTGATCGCATTTTGCTTCTGCACGCCCCGCATCTGCATACAGAGGTGCCGCGCCTCGATCACCACCATCACGCCGAGCGGGTGAAGCGCCTCCTCAATGCAGTCCTTGATCTGCCTCGTGAGCCGCTCCTGCACCTGCAGACGACGGGAGAAGATGTCCACGATGCGGGCCAGCTTGCTCAGCCCGGTGATGTGGCCGTTGGGTATGTAGGCGATGTGTACCTTGCCGAAGAATGGGAGCATATGATGCTCGCAGAGGGAGTAAAACTCGATATCCTTCACGATCACCATCTGGCTGTAGTCGTCCTCAAAGGTGGCAGCACGGAGCACCGCCTTGGGATCCTGATGGTAGCCTCGGGTGAGTGCCTGGAGTGCCTTGGCGACGCGTACTGGCGTCTCCTGGAGGCCATCGCGACCGGCATCCTCACCCAGCTCGGTAAGGATCTGACGGGAGAGCTCAGCCAGTCGGTCGGTCCGCTCCTGTATCTCCTGCGGATCGACCTCCTCGGTGAAGTAGGGGTTGTCGTGACGTGAGGTCATAGTGATGGGTCAGTCGTTAGAGTGGTACTTTGATCTTAGACGGCACCACATGCATCTCTCGGGCAAAGGCAGGGAATCGCCCCTTGAGCCGAGCTATGAAGTCTCTCGCCTCCTCGCGAGTGACGAAGCTACCGGTCCGGACGCTCCAGAAGGGTGCCTTGTAGAGCACATCGGTCTCGATCTCCGGGTAGGCATCCTTGAGCTGTCGTGCTCGGTAGGAGGCAGTGCTGCGGGCGTTGGTGTCGTTGCTACTGAATACCTGGATCCGGTAGCCGCTCCTGTAGGTGTAGCCTGCCTGGAGGTCGTCCTTAGTGATCAGCGAGGGGCGATTGTGCACCAGCGCTGCAATGTCGGGCGACTGCGTGATAAAGACCGTCCCCTCGCCCTCCTTGATGAGCGCCAGCTCGTCAAAGATATTGCGCACCGTGAGCGAGTCGATCACCGACTCCTGCGCACGTAGGGACGATGCGGTCATCAGTAGGGTGATGATCGCCAGCCCAATGGTATGGTAAGATCTTAGTCTCATAGTGGTTACAAAGGTAGCAATTTTTGGCTCTATACGCTGCGACCTCTCTTGCGGAAGAAGTCTCGGGTAGCCTCCTCGTCCTCGAGTAGCTGCTCCCTCAGCTCCTCGAGGCTGTCGAAGCGCTTGTCGCCCCTGAGGTAGAGAAGGAAAGAGATCTCCACACGATCCCCGTAGAGGTCACCGCTAAAGTCGAGGAGGAAGGCCTCGATCCTGTAGTCTCTGTCGTCGGCGCTGATCGTCGGTGCGGTGCCGTAGTAGGCCATCGCTGGGTAGGTGACTCCGTCCAGCAGTACCTCCGCTGCCAGCACTGCATCCCTCGGGATCAGCGGGGCCGCTCCCTCGGGGACGATATTCGCTGTGGGGAAGCCCATCTGTCGCCCGATCTGCCGTCCCCCCGCGACGTAGCCACAGAGGCTGTAGGGGTGCCCCAGTAGCGCCTCCGCCTCCGGGATACGTCCCTCAGCGAGCAGCTCCCGGATGTGGCTGCTGCTCACCTCCTTACCACCCGGACTCACCGGTGACACGCGATCCACCGGCACACCGAGCGCTGCCATCTTTTTGTCAAAGAGGTCAAAGGGGATCCCTGATGTGTCGCACCCAAATCGGCTGTTGTACCCCAGTACCATCCGAGTCAGTCCGATCTCCCGGAGCGCCCCGATGAAGTCGCTCATCGAGAGGGCGGCCAGCTCAGGGGTAAAGGGGAGGAGCAAGATCGCATCCGCCCCGAGGGGGGCGAGGTAGCGGATCTTCTCGGTCGTGCTGGTGATCAGAGGCGGAGCACTTTTGTGGAGCACCTCGGAGGGATGTCCGTCAAAGGTGATCACCACGGAGGCGTCCCCCCCTCTCTCTGCTTCGTGGACGGTCCTCTCGATCACCGCTCGATGTCCCAGGTGGACTCCGTCGAAGGAGCCTACCGTGGCGACAAAAGGACGTCCCTCCAGCGTCTCGCTCAGCTCACGGAGCGAGAGGAGGGTAGGGGTCAGTGCCTGATCCATACAGAGGGGTCGAGCTTGGTGGTCTCCTTCCAGAGCTGGAAGTGGAGCTTCGTCGCACCGCCCACGTCGGGATCGGAGTAGACCTTACCGAGAGCCTGCCCGGTAGTGACCTTGTCGCCCGTCTTGACAAAGACCTCCGTCAGGTTGCTGTAGACGGTGAGGTAATTACCATGGCGGATGATGATGCTGTTATTGAAGCCCTCGAGGGTGAAGATGCGCGTCACCACGCCATCAAAGACGGAGAGTGCCCGTGCTCCTGCGGCACCCTGCAGGTCGATGCCGTTGTTATTCAGCTCGACATACTGCATACCGGCAATCTTCTGCCGACCGAAGCGGGAGACTACCCGGCTCGGACCGGAGATCGGGCTGGGGAGCTTACCCCGATTGTCGGCAAAGTTTTTCGACAGCTTGATCTCCTTCTCCGTCATTGCATAGCCGCCCTTGGTGGCAGCGCGACGGCGGCTGACCTTGCTCCCCTTCTGGGCCTTCTGAGCCTCCAGCTCAGCCTTTCGCCGAGCCTCCTCCACCTCCTTGCGGATCTGCTCTTGGATCTTCCGGTCGAGGGCAGCGGCCTGCTGCTGTTGCTTCTTGATCTGCTGCCGGAGCTCCTTCTCCTTCCCCTTCAGTCGGGTGGCCTCCTGACGGGCAGCGTCCTGATCCGCCTGTAGCTTGGTCTGCTCGGCGGTCTTGTCATTGAGGAGCTGCTGCTGCTTATCGCGCGCCCGCTCCAGCTCAGCCCTCTGAGCCTCTATCTCAGCGCGGAGAGCCTTCAGCTTCTCCGCCTGATTGCGTTGCCACTTGGCATACTGCCCGAGGTACTCCGCCCGGCGCATCCCCTCGGCGAAGTCCTTGGCACTGAGGACAAACATCATCATATCCTCGGTCGAGTGGTGGGTCTGGAGAGCGCGGATCGACTTGATGTAGCTCACCTGCTTGCGGTCAAACTGCACCTGTAGCGAGTCCAGCTGCACCTCCAGCTCATCGATCTGACCATTGAGCGCAGTCACCTCGCTCTGCATCGTCGCTATCGCCTCCTTACGAGCGCGGATCTGCTGGTCGAGGAGGGAGATGCGCTGTAGGGTATTCTTAGACGAAGAGGTGGTCTGGGTCAGGAGTGCGGAGATCCGCTTGATCTCCTCCTGGATCTTCTTCCGCTGGTTCTCCAGCTGTCGTACCACATCCGACTTCTTCGTCGTCTGTGCCGCCCCCTCCGTGAGCGGTGTCAGGGAGAGGGAGAGGAGCAGGAGGAGCAAGAGGGGGGTCTTGAGGTGCTTCATTTGCCGAGGATTACAGAGATCAGCCGGAAGAGGCTGAGTCGGGTATAGTCGTCGGGAAGTGCCTTATCGGGTCTCATCGACGGCTTGGTGTCGTAGTCAGTTATCGTCAGTGCCAGCGTGGCTGGGTCGCCCATCGAGGGCATACGCAGCTCAGCGCTCATCCGCTGCGGGAGAGGACGGTAGCCGGATATGGTGGTGAAGTGGGAGAAAGAGACGGTCACCCCTCCCGCTCGTCTCGGCAGGTCGATCGACATGCCGGTGAGATTGAGGTCCAGGTCCATGAAGAGCTCGCTCCCGCTATCCCGGTCGGTGAAGCGGTATCCTCCCGGCTCCCGGGTCATACTCATCTCCTCCAGGCGCGCTGTGCTGACGGAGCCGAAGAGGTCAAGGATGCTGACCGGTAGCGCCGGTGTGACGTCCAGTGCCTCATCCACGCCATAGCGGTCCATCTTATCCAGCAGCACCACCCGGTCGGGGAGCAGCGTCACACGACCGGCCTCAAAGAGTCCCATCGGCCTTGCCGAGATCACCATCGCCTCCCCTGGGTAGATCGACATCCGGTAGCCACTCGAGAGATCGCCCTTGTCGCCCGCTGAGACGGAGAGCATACCGCGTGCATCGGCGAGGGGGTAGGAGGGAAGTGCGGCATAGCCTCGGATCACTTCGCTCTTGGAGAGGGTCCCCATGGCTCCCGAGCCACCGACGGATCTTCTCCGTGAGCCGCACGAGGTGGCAACGAGCAGTAGCACCCCCAGTAAGGGGAGTAGAAGGATGGATGCAGGTCTATGTATGGTCTGTCTCATGGTGCTTTTCCTTGATCTAAGTGACTGATTTTTCTTCTCCGAGTCAGTCGGTCACCGGCTCGGTCTTTTTACTCTTTTTCATCTCCGTGATGGCCTCTACCTTTTGTGCCACCCTCTTCGTGTCGCCCCCGCTCTCGAGGCAGTGTCGCCACGCCTCTATCGCCTCGTCGTACCGACCCTCAGCGGTGAGGATCTCGGCGAGGTGCTCGTAGAGTGTCGGGTCGGGTGTCTCAGTCGCCTCGATCGCCTTCTTGATGTAGATCAGGGCGAGCATCGATGAGCCCTTGCGGTAGAGTACCCAAGCATAAGTGTCGAGGTAGGTCCCATTGTCCGGCTCCAGCTTGATCGCCTGCCGGGCCAGCTTCTCCGCCTTATCGAGGTCGGCCGGGGTGCCGGACTTCTCCGTGAGGAAGTAGGCGTAGTTATTGTACGCTGGGGGCAGTGGCTGGCTCACGGCTGCCTCGTAGTAGGGCCTTGCCGCCTCAAAGTCTCCCCCGCCACTCAGGTCATCTGCCCGCAGGAGCGCCAGTTGAGGATAAAATCGATCCTCAGTCGAGACCACAGTCAGGGCATCGTCCAGCTGCTTGCGATAGCCGGTCGTGTCGCCTGCATTGACCGCGAGGAGGGCTAAGTAAAGGCGGAAGACTCCCTCCTCCGGCAGAGCCTCGTGACCCGCCTCGGCATAGTGCCTGAGGTGTGTCGTATCCTCAGCGGCGGCATAGCGGTCGGTGAAGTAGACGTATGGTGACACCAGCTCGGCGCGGTCATCCACCAGCCTATTCAGTATCGCCTCCGCGGCGACCGTGTCGCCCAGCAGCAGATGATCCTGCGAGAGCCCGAGGAGGAGCTGCGGGGTGTGGGGAAAGAGCTTGGCAATGTCGGGCCGCACCCTCACCATCTCTCGTCGCGCCTCGGTGGCACTGGGGGACTCCTTATATAAGGTCTGGATCAGCGACTCTACCTGCTCCGGGTCGATCCCCTCGCTCCGCGACTGACGGAGTATGTACTTCGCCCCCTCGCGATACCGCTCTCGGCGAGCGAGGTAGGTCACCTCGGCCACCCGCAGAGCGTCGCTATCGGCGCCCTGCTTACGCAGCTGCTCCAGAGCCTGCCCGGCGCGGTCGTAGTCACCGTCAGAGAGGTAGAGGTAGAAGAGTACCGTCTGTGTCGTTGGCTCGCCCGGGTGGTTCTTGCCATACTGCTCCAGCAGCTTCAGCGCCTCTGCCTGACGCCCCGCCTGTATGTAGAGGCCCGAGAGTCCCGACACCTGACGCGGGTCATCGTTGCTCAGCTCGACGATCTTTTTCCCCACCTCGATCGCCTTATCCCACTTCTCCTCCGATCGGTACGCCTGCTGCAGGAGGATGAGGAGGAAGTGGTCATCCGGCACCTTGGCCAGGAGCTCCGTGATCACCTCCTCTGCGGTGCCGTAGTCCTGATTGGCGAGCGCCAGTCGAGCGAGAGGCTCACCGATCAGGTGATCCCCATGTGACGCGCGGTAGGCGCGCATGAGATATGCCTGGGCGCGCTCCGGCTGACCCAGCTGGGTGAGGAGGAAGCCGATGTCGGAGAGCGCTGAGGGCTGGACCGAGTCGGCAAGGTTTGCCAGCCAGAGGTGGGAAATGTAGGGCGAGAGGTCGCTCTCCACGTCGATCGGCTCAAGGCAGAGCGCCCGACTGTAGAAGTCACTGAATAGCAGCTCCGGACTATCGTCCCTCGGGGTCTGAGCCCCGAGCGGAGAGCAGAGCGTCAGCGCTGACAGGAGTAGGGTGAGGAAAGTCGATTTCTGCAAAGCTAAAACTGGATTGATTGGCCTATATGATTGGGCAGGTAAAGGTACCAAAAATGCCGCGTCGGACGATCCGATGAGGTCGGACCGATCGGGACGATCTCCATCGGGATCTATCCATACACTTTATGCCGGGGACTCGGGGTTGTCGTCAAGCACCTTGCGCAGATGCTGATGCCTTTTTCCCAGCTATATATTAATGTGTGTGACTCGCACCCAGAGTGGGGAAAAATTAGGTCCTGGATCAGAGGATTTACTAATACCGATATTAGGCGCGACTAATATCGGTATTAGTGATCTCTAATATCGGTAAAAGAATGTGCGCTGATCAAAATGCGAATTAGCCAGTCCTACGACCGTGGAGGACTGGCAAAATAAGTGTGTACTCATTAGTAATAAATGCTTATATTTGTATATGAGTTGGCACCTAACCCGTTTCGGGTGTGTACACTCTCAGGTCTTAATCCAATGACCGGTATACAGTCCCAGTAATATTCAATCAACTGTGTACTTTTTTCAGAAATCGCATAGACAATGCAAATGTCATTTACATCATCATTAAGAATAAGGAGGAATTTAAAATGAACAATAACAACAAACATTCATCCCACAGTCACCATAATCATGGCGACATGGATCATTCAAAACATGAGCACGTAAGCTCGGAAGAACATAGAGACCATAAGAATCAACATCACGACCATCATGCTGGTCATGACCACAGTGGGCACGGAGGGCATGACCACAGCGGGCACAGTGGGCATGATCACAGTGGGCACGGAGGGCATGACCACCATCATCACGGTAACTTTAAGGAACTTTTCTTAAAGTCATTACCACTAGGAATCATTATTATGCTCTTATCCCCTATGGCTGGGTTTGACCTACCATTCCAGTTTACTTTTCCATATTCTGATATTGTAGTAGCTATTTTATCTACTATATTAATTATTTATGGTGGACGTCCATTCTATCAAGGGGCAGTTGACGAATTTAAACAAAAAGAACCTGGAATGATGGCTCTCGTTTCTTTAGGTTTAAGTGTTTCATATTTATATAGTATTTATACTGTAATAGCAAGCTACGTAACAGGTGAACAAATTATGGACTTTTTCTTTGAATTTGCTTCATTACTATTAATCATGTTATTAGGTCACTGGATTGAGATGAAAGCTATTGGAGAAGCAGGAGATGCACAAGAAGAACTGGCTAAGCTAGTACCAAAAGATGCTCATGTAGTATTAGATGACGATTCAATAGAAACACGACCAGTTGCTGACTTAAAGGTAGGTGATTTAATTCGAGTTCAAGCTGGAGAAAATGTGCCAGCAGATGGAACTATCGAGCGTGGCGAATCACGTTTAAATGAAGCTCTTTTGACTGGAGAATCAAAAGCAGTAAAAAAAGGCCCTGGCGATGAAGTAATCGGGGGCTCAACAAATGGAGAAGGGGTTCTTTATATTAAAGTGAATGAGACAGGTGATCAATCCTTCATCTCTCAAGTTCAGAATTTAATCAGCCAAGCTCAAAGTCAGCCTTCCAGAGCAGAAAATATTGCTCAAAAGGTTGCAGGGTGGCTCTTCTATATTGCGATCATTGTCGCACTAATAGCTTTTGTAGTTTGGACGCTTATAGCGGACATCCCAACGGCAGTAAAACTTGCTATCACAACTTTAGTTATAGCTTGTCCACACGCATTGGGTCTAGCTATTCCATTGGTCACCGCTCGTAGCACAAGCTTAGGGGCAAGTCGTGGCTTACTAGTAAAAGACCGAGAATCTTTAGAAATAGCTCAAGATGCAGATGTGATGATTTTAGATAAAACGGGTACTTTAACAACTGGTGAGTTTAAAGTATTAGATGTAAAACTTCTTAATGACAAATATAATAAAGAGGAAATCATTGCCTTACTGGCAGGTATTGAAGGAGGGTCTAGTCACCCGATTGCTCAATCAATTATTAGTTTCGCTAAGCAGCAAGGTATAAGTCCAGCATCTTTTGATTCAATTGATGTGATTTCCGGTGCTGGCGTAGAAGGCAAAGCCAAGGGCCATAGTTACCAATTAATCAGCCAAAAAGCCTACGGACGTAATCTGGATATGGATATTCCAAAAGGAGCAACTCTCAGTGTCTTAGTAGAAAACGATGATGCTATTGGTGCTGTAGCTTTAGGGGATGAATTAAAACCAACGAGCAAAGAGTTAATTAAAGTTCTTAAAAAGAACAATATAGAGCCGATTATGGCAACAGGTGATAATGAAAAAGCGGCTCAAGGCGCGGCAGAAGATTTAGGGATTGAATATAGATCAAATCAATCTCCACAAGACAAATATGAGTTAGTAAAAACACTTAAAGAAGAAGGAAAGAAAGTTATCATGGTAGGTGACGGTGTTAATGATGCCCCTTCTCTTGCCTTAGCAGACGTTGGAATAGCAGTCGGTGCAGGAACTCAAGTGGCGTTGGATTCAGCTGATGTCATCTTGACTCAATCTGATCCAGGAGATATTGAATCATTTATTGAATTAGCACACAAAACAACTCGTAAAATGAAACAAAATCTCTTTTGGGGAGCTGGTTATAACATTATAGCTATCCCTCTAGCTGCAGGAATTTTGGCTCCTATTGGTATCACATTAAGCCCTGCATTAGGAGCAATCCTAATGTCTGTGTCAACAGTCATCGTCGCCATTAATGCTATTTTATTAAGTTTAGATCCAAAAAATAACGGCTAACAAACTGAATGATTGAAACTCCTTAAAGTATCAAGATACAATAGTTTTACAGGAAAAAAAGAGATGTAAGTACTGGCTCTTTGTAAAATCGTGTTGGTAGAAGTAGACGATTTTTCTACCAACACGATTTTTAATTTATTATAGAATTGATTTCTTCTAAAATCCTATAAGCCATTGATTTTATAAGTTTTATGGCTTGTTATTCTGTTTTCTTGACATCAATACTACAGTCTCAACCCCTATGGTTATGGGGAACATATCCACGCACGTAGATGGAAACATATCAAAGATTGGCTCTCGTTTGTAGGAACATATCGACTGTAATTATTTCATTTTCAAGCCTTTATCGATAGCTTCCTGAATAATCTTATGACAACAAACTCCCAACGGATTGTTTTCTTTACAATTAGAATTTTTCATTGCCCCAGTGATGGCATTTACTTCTTTTACGGATTTCGCGCCATGCTTTACAACTGCTTCAATTACCTGATTTTCTGTGACTTCGCTGCAATAACAAGCATACTTAGGGTCTGCATCTTTCTTAAACCAGATAGGAACTCTAACTTGGTCTTTCAAGAATTTTATTTCATTATCTAAGTTATAGTAAACAACGTCGCAGTCCTCGTTCATGCAAATCTTATATTGATCTCCGTTAACAGCATTACGATAATCATCTACCACTAGATGTTCAACAGTTACTTTACTAACGGAAATCCCTTCATTATTACATACAGGACAATTGTCTTTAATTTGATCCGGCTTTTCTGTTTTGCATCCACAACAACATTCATTATTAATCTTTATATTCTTAGCCTCCATATTTTCATTATAATTTCTTTTTTAAACTAGGTAAAACCAATTATGCCACGGTCTTTGCCGTTGGTAACGCCTTCCGTCCCTGCGGCAGTCTTTCCATGAGAATGTAGTTAGTCGAGCGTTCCGTTAAGGTAACAATGGCATGACCGTACGAGTCGACGATAGTGTCCAGTTCCCAGTCTCCGAAGCGCGTGCCGTCAGCCTGCATTGGTCTCTGGTGTATGCTTATACGGTTAGGGATATTGGTAGCCTTCGTAGGACGCAACGCCTTGCTCCTCTTTGTGTATTTGAGCCTATGTGGCATATGTGAAGCAAGTTTTCCGGTGGTGTCTGCATGGACGTGGTTGTAGATGGTCTGCTTCACGATGTGAATACCCTCACGTCTGAGCACGCCTGCAATTTGGCTGGGAGACCAGTCCTCATCCTCTATCATGCGGTCAACACGCCACCATAAGTCCTCAGGCTTGCGGTGATTGCCTTTAAAGCCGTGCTTGCGGGCTTCGCACTTGGATTGTGCATACTTCCACACATACGTGCCGTCTGGCTTGGAGTTTCGCCTGATTTCACGGATGACCGTTGAGCAGGACACTTCGATTTCCCTTGCTATACATTTGTTGCTCTAACCAAATTATATCTGATTATCAACCAATTGTAGGCCAATAACGGAGGTATAGGTAATGGTTTAGAAACCACCTGTCTTCATTATTTTGCATGATTCCCAATCATTTCAAATAGCTCAATGCGAAGATAACACTATTTCTTGGATCTACCAAATTCCGATTGTCAAATTCATCCAAAATCAGCGAATTGCGGGCTATGGTTGCTTGAATTTATATTTAAGTCCATACTCTTCAAGTTTACTGTATAGTGCCGACCTGCTTATTCCCAACAGTTCGGCGGCAAGGCTCCGATTGCCGTTTGCCTGTTTCAACGCACGCAATATCCGTTCCTTATCCTCCGCGTCATTGCGCAGGGCGAAACTGACGGGTGAGGTCGGTTTCGTTACGGCAAGTTCCAGATGCTCTTTCGTAACAACACCTTCCTGTGCCTGCAATACAGCACCCATTATCTTTTGCCGGAGTTCCCGCACGTTGCCCGGCCATACGTGGGTCAGTAATGCTTTTCGGGCTTCTGAACTGAACCCGCTCACATTACACTCCAGTTCATTGTTTGCAATCTCACGAAAAAACTCTGCCAACGGCATAATGTCTTCCTGACAGTCACGCAACGACGGCACGCTTATCACGAAGTCGTGCAGACGGTAGAGTAAATCCTGCCGGAAACGCTTTTCACTCACTGCCGCCTCCAGATCCTCGTTGGTGGCGGCGATGATTCGGACATTGAAACTTCTGTCCGATTTGTCACCGACCGGGCGATAACGTCTCTCTTGTATGGCACGGAGCAACATCTGTTGGGTTTCCAATGCGAGGTTTCCCACCTCGTCCAGAAACAACGTGCCGCCTTCCGCTTCATGGAAATACCCTTTCTTGGTGCTGTCCGCTCCTGTAAACGCTCCCTTGACGTGTCCGAAGAATGCAGACGGCGCAAGCTCTTTGGTGAGTGAACCACAGTCCACCGCCACGAAGGGTTTGCCCGCACGTTTGCTCTTGTCGTGCAGAAGGTGGGCAATATGCTCCTTGCCCGTGCCGTTCTCACCGAATACCATAACGCTCATATCAGTTGTCGCCACCAACTTTATTCGGTGCATGATTTTCTGAAAGGCAGAACCCTCACGGGCGAACACGGGCATACGGCGGTGTCCCGCCTGACGTTCTTTCAGTATGGAACGAATCAGGGGGATAAGTTTATCCTCCACAAGCTGTTTGGGAATATAGTCTATCGAACCGAGTTTCATACTTTCCACGGCGGTATGCACTTCGGCATAGTCGGTCATGATGATGAAGGGCTGCATCTTTCCTTCCTTGTGCATCCAACGCAGCAGGTCTATACCGTTGCCGTCAGGCAGACGCAGGTCGGCAACCACTATGTCATTATCCGTTGCCTGTTGCAGATGTTTCTTCGCTGTCGATAAGTGGTAAGCCTTCACGGTATGGTAGCCCTCCCGTGCCAGCAGGTTGCAGACATATTCGCAATACACGATATTGTCCTCCACCACTATTATTTTTGTCTTATCCATCTTCGTATTTTCTCCTTTCCTTTTCTGCCAACCGTATTATTTCCGCTCCCTTATCCAGCACGGCAGTCACAGCATGGCTTAACGCTTCACCATCCGGGAGTGCATCGCCATGAAGCAATCCATAAAGTTCCCTCAACGGTTGGTCGGCACGTAGCACCTCCCACGAGCTGCGCAGGTGGTGTGTCAAGGCATCAAGTTCTTGCAGGTCGTTTTCTTCTGCTGCATCCCGTACCGATTGCATTTCCTTTTCAGTTTCCGTTATCAGTTTCTCCAACATGACGGCTTCATTACCGTAAGACAGTAAGGCTGAAAAGTCCGGCTTTCCGTCCGGTGTCGCTTTTATGGCACACCTGTCGGAAACCTCCATCAGTTCCGATATGGAGAACGGCTTGAACAGGCATCCGGCAAAGCCTTTTGCCAAAAGTTCCTCCGCATCGCAACTGCCCGAAGCGGTTGCCACGACCACCGGAATTGTTTGTGAATTGCCCACGTTAGACGAGCGGAGCAGTTCCAGCAACTCGAAGCCGTTTATACCGGGCATATTCAAGTCTGTCAGCAGCAGATTATATTCTTTCCGGCGTAGTATCTCCATTAGTTCCGCAGTATCGGTGCAAGTATCGCAGTGTATTCCCTCCTGTGCATACATCTCTTTCAACATCAGGAGCAACACTTCGTCATTGTCGATGGCGATGACATTGATATGTTTCTTTCCTTTGGGTGGATATAGTCGTGTATCGTCTGCGCCGGCAGTTCCTCGGCTTTCTGCATGGGTATCTCTACTGTGAAACGGCTTCCTTTCCCTTTTTCACTGTTCAGTCTGATTTTTCCATGAAGCATCGTCATGATATTATGAACGATGGCAAGTCCAAGTCCGAAACCGTCCTTTGCGGCGGCATTTGAGAGGCGTTCAAATGCGTCGAACACATGGTGCTGTTCCTCTTCGGTCATGCCCGTACCGGTGTCCTCGACGGTCAGTGTCAACACTCCGTTGGTATAGTCGGAAGTCAGTGACACACCACCTTTCTCTGTGAACTTAATGGCGTTTGACAGCAGGTTGTTACCGATTTGAACTATTCGCTCTTTGTCGGTCAATACAACAGCATCATTCCCGTTCTTCATGGTCAAGGACAGTCCCTTGTTCATGGCAACGGGCATGAACTCCGTTTCAAGGATGTGCGTGATTGCTGAAATTCTGCAAGGTTGCATTTTTGGCTGTTCCTTGCCGTTATCCAAGCGGAAGAAGTCCAGCAGAGTGTTGAGCATAGCCCGCATACGGTCGGAGGATTGTTGTATGCTTTGAAGGAAATGCACATTGTTCCCATTGCTGCACTCTTTTTGCAACAGTTCGGCATAGCCTGTTATTGCCGTCAGCGGTGTACGCAACTCGTGGGTAATAGTATATACCGCTTTCTTTCGGGAGGTTATGAGTACCTCATTTTGTTGCACGGACTGTTCCAATTGCCCTATCAAATCCGTTGTCTTGCGCTTGTATTGTTTGATACTATTTGCATCACGGTGTATGATAATATAGGAGATGACTAACAGCAAAAGGACAAAACCCATTAAACCGCCTACCTGCATAAAAGACTTTTCACGCATAGCGGCTATTTCAGTCTCCCTATTTTGCAGGTCGGTTTGTACTTTCTCTTCTATTTGGAATATCAATCCTTGCAGCTGCCTGTTAAGTTCAACATTACGAGCTGCAAGGCTATCGGCTTGTTCTGACAATCGGCAGCTTTGCGTATTCTGTTCGTTGATTACGTTTCTATTGAGTGAATAAAGCATGGACGTGGTTTCCGTTGGCTGTGTTTCCTCTTTTTTGCCGAATATGCCTAAGAAACCTTTTCGTTTTGGCTTTTTGGACTGTTCCTGCACACTTTTCTGCACAA
>NZ_UQJH01000003.1 GCF_900541275.1 uncultured Porphyromonas sp. | reverse complement strand
TCGCCCTGTCGGCATTGAGTTGCTTTGCCGACGAACCCACTGCCCCGCGCTCAGCCGCTAATATTGCGTTCCGAGACTCTGTTGTCAGCCTCCTGAAGGATGAGGGGTTTGTCCCGTCTGTAGATGAAGATGGTGACATTTGGTTCAAGAAAGAGGGTGATAACTTATTAGTTTCCGTCCAGGACGAAGCGGCTCCGTTTTATGTCCAGATTTCCTACTACCTGTCATCAGAAGGTATGGATGATCAAGTAGCTTTGCTTAAGGCTGTGAACAATATCAATCTCAATTGCCGCTGCGTTAAGTGTGCTATGGACGACGATAACGGTGCAGTGCTGATCTCTGTGGAGACCTACAATAATACCGTTCAGGTGTTTAAGGACAACTTTGCGACTTACACAGATCATCTGCTTCTGGCAGGCAGGTTGCTGGCAGGTGCTTATGATCCGGATGGCTCAAAGAAATAGAGCTTGTCAGAGTGTGAGTATTTCGCCATCCATTAGTGATTCGGCTGCATCGCGGATGATGGCAAAGATGGTGGTGCGGTCGGTCACCCCGTTGGCACGGCAGATGGCGGAGACATCCTCGGCCCCCACCGGAGTGATCTCGATGAAGCGACGACCTATGATCTGAGCTTACGTCTCGTCACGATTACCAAACAGTTTTTTTACAAGATGAATATGTATAGGAGAGTTGCTTTTTCGCTGCTTCTTATCGCCCTGTCGGCATTGAGTTGCTTTGCCGACGAACCCACTGCCCCGCGCTCAGCCGCAAACATTGCCTTCCGAGACTCTGTTGTCAGCCTCCTGAAGGATGAGGGGTTTGTCCCGTCCGTAGATGAAGATGGAGACATTTGGTTCAAGAAAGAGGGTGATAACTTATTAGTTTCCATCGAGGACGAAACGGCTCCGTTTTATGTCCAAATTAGTTACGCCCTGTCGTCAGAAGGTATGGATGATCAAGTAGCTTTGCTTAAGGCGGTGAACAATATCAATCTCAATTGCCGCTGCGTTAAGTGTTCTATTGGCGATAACGGCGTAGTGCTGATCTCTGTGGAGACCTACAATAATTCCGCTCGGGTGTTTATGGACAACTTTGCGACTTACACAGATCATCTGCTTCTTGCAGGCAGGTTACTGGTAGATGCCTATGATCCGGATGGCTCAAAGAAATAGGGCTTGTCTGAGTGCGAGTGTGGTGTCCTTTCATTAGTGATCTGATGTAGGATTCACTAAGGCTTGTAAAATCGGGGGCTGTGTCTTGCTAAGACACAGCCCCCGATTTTTATTGACAGTCCTACTCAGTCGGGAATGCGGGTGATGGCATCATCGAGCAGGGCAAAGAGGTCGGCCTTCGTCTGAGCGCGGAGGATCGCCACGCGCTGTTGCTTGAAGTCCGGGATGCCCTTCAGCAGAGGCGTGATCGCCAGGTGGCGTCGCATATGGATGATCCCCCGTAGCTCGTCCCCGATGCGCTCGATATTCTCCTCGGTGAGCTGCTTGAGACAGTCGAGGTACCACTCCTTGGGGTGCTGCGGCTTGGGCTCGCCGTGGCGCATCGCCCGTATCTCCTCAAAGACCCACGGCTGACCGATCGCACCGCGACCCACCATGACGGCATCGACGCCGGTCTCCTCAAATCGCCGGTGAGCCGTCTCGCCATCCGTCACATCGCCATTGCCGATGATCGGGATGGTGATGCGCGGATCCGCCTTCACAGCCTGGATCAGGGACCAGTCCGCGTCACCCTTGTACATCTGTGAGCGGGTGCGTCCGTGGATCGTCAGGGCGGCGATGCCACAGTCCTGCAGCTTAGGCGCCAGATCGGTGATGATGAGGTCGTTCTTGTCCCAGCCGAGGCGTGTCTTCACCGTCACCGGTAGGGAGACCGCCTGCACGACCGCACGGGTGATCTCGAGGAGCCGGGGCACATCGCGCAGGAGGCCTGAGCCGGCACCCTTGCCTGCCACCTTCTTCACCGGGCAACCAAAGTTGATGTCGATCAAGTCCGGGCCCGCATCGGCGGCGATCCTTGCCGCCTCTGCCATCGTCTCCGCATCCCGCCCGTAGATCTGTATCGCCACCGGGCGCTCATCCTCGTAGAGCTCCATCTTGCGCATCGTGCTGGGTATGTCCCGCACGATCGCATCAGCGTTGACAAACTCTGAGTAGACCAGTGCCGCCCCCATACGGTGACACATCCGGCGGAAGGGGTGATCGGTCACATCCTCCATCGGTGCCAGCACCACCGGGCGCTCTCCTACGTCTATCGTCCCGATCCTCACGCCTCTGTCGCTATGCTCTCCAGGTCGGTGGCGCGGAAGTGCTCCCGAGCGTAGTCCAGGGTGAGGTGAAAGGTCCGCTTGCGCGTAGAGGGTAGCTCAAACATCGCATCGGTCATGATCCCCTCAAAGATGCTCCTCAGACCTCGGGCACCGACGGCAAAGTCGATCGCCTTCCGGACAATGAAGTCATACACCTCCTCATCGATCGTCAGCTTGATGCCGTCCATCGCAAAGAGCTTGGTGTACTGCTTGGCGATCGCATTCTTCGGCTCCGTCAGGATCTGCCTCAGCGCCTCGGGGCTCAGGGGGGTGAGGTAGGTGAGTATCGGGAGACGCCCGATCAGCTCAGGGATCAGCCCGTAGCTCCGGAGGTCAGCCGGGGTGACGTACTTAAGTAAGTCGTCTCCCTGCTCCCGCTTCTTCCCTCGTGTGGCGCTGGCATAGCCAACGGTGTGGGTATTCATCCGCTGTGCGATCTTTCGCTCGATACCCTCAAAGGCTCCACCACATATATAGAGGATATTCTCCGTATTCACCACCACCATCTCGGCATCGGGGTGCTTGCGTCCGCCCTTGGGTGGTACATTGACATCCTCACCCTCGAGGAGCTTCAGGAGACCCTGCTGCACCCCCTCGCCACCCACATCCCGGGTAATGGAGGGGTTGTCGCTCTTGCGGGCGAGCTTGTCGATCTCGTCGATGAAGACGATCCCGCGCTCCGCCAGCTTGACGTCGTAGTCGGCCGCCTGCAGGAGTCGCGTGAGGATGCTCTCAATGTCCTCGCCCACGTAGCCCGCCTGAGTGAATACGGTAGCGTCCACGATGGTGAAGGGGACCTTGAGCATCCGTGCGATGGTGCGGGCGAGAAGGGTCTTGCCGGTACCTGTGGGCCCGACGACGATCATATTGCTCTTGTCGAGCTCCACCTCGTCCAGCTCCTTGTCATCCACCCGAGCCTCCTCCCCATTGCCGAGGATGCCTCGGCTGTAGAGCCGCTTGTAGTGGTTGTACACCGCTACGGCAAGGCTGCGCTTGGCTGCCTCCTGACCGATCACGTACTTATCCATATAGGCGACGATCTCGGTAGGCTTGGGGAGCTTGTCAAAGGTGGGCGCTGTGTACTTCTCGTGCACGGCATCGGTCTTCTGAGATGCCTGGAGGGCCGTGTAGACCGCCTCAGCGCACTCGTTGCAGAGGTAGCCGACGGGCCCGCGCGCCACGAAGTCGACCATGCTCTCCGGTCGACCGCAGACGCTGCAGAAGTGCTCGTCGCCAAACATCCACTCGTCGTCACCTCCCAGGTCTGTGTCGTGAGAGGTCGGTTTCTTACGCTTTGCCATTACTTCTGCTCCTTGCTCTTGATGAGCACCTTATCCACGAGGCCGTACTCCCTTGCCTCCTCCGCCCGGAGCCAGTGGTCGCGGTCGGAGTCCTTCTCGATCTGCTCGACCGTCTGACCGGTGTGCTTGGCGAGGATTTCGTAGAGCTCCTGCTTCACCTTCAGGATCTCGCGCACCGTGATCTCCATATCGGAGGCCTGACCCTGGGTCCCGCCAAGTGGCTGATGGATCATCACGCGGGAGTGGGGGAGGGCAAAGCGCTTCCCCTTAGTCCCCGCAACGAGGATGATCGATGCCATGCTGGCAGCCATGCCTGTGGCGATGGTGCTGACATTGCAGTCGATGTACTGCATCGTGTCGTAGATCCCGTAGCCGGCATAGACCGAGCCGCCGGGGCTATTGATATAGATGGAGATGTCCTTGCCGGGGTCGCTTGACTCCAGGAAGAGGAGCTGCGCCTGGATCACATTGGCGACATAGTCGTCGATGGCGGAGCCGAGGAAGATGATCCGGTCCATCATCAGTCGGCTGAAGACGTCCATCTGGGCGATATTGAGCTGTCGCTCCTCGATGATGGTGGGATTGACGTAGCCGCGAGAGGCTTCGGAATTAAACTTCGTATACTGATCCAGCGCCAGCGAGTTCATCCCGAGGTGCTTCGTGGCGTATCTCTGAAATTCGTCTGAGTAATTGCTCATATATATAGTCGTATAAATTGATTGCCAAGAAGAGAGGTGCAAAAACTGAGCCAAGACCCTCTTCGGCATAGCAAAGGTACCAAAAAGTGCCCCCCTCTTTTTCCCATCCCCTCAGCCGTTTCTCTAATACCGATATTAGGAAATTCTTTTACCGGTATTAGAGCGCACTAATATCGGTATTAGAGTACAATAGCCCGAGGTGACCAATTTTTGTACCTTTGTGAGAGTAATAAATGACTCATCATCAATCGTCATGAGTGAAGTAAATGGTAATGGAGCCCGGCTGGTGGAGCGTATCAATCAGCTGATACAGGAGCTGACGGAGATACGCGATGAGGTGACCGATCTCTACGAGACGCCCGCAACCCCTGATCTGGAGGAGGTGGAGGAGGTGCCTATCGCTGAGGAGTGCACCTCCCCGGTGAGCGGTGGCGCACCCGTCATGGTGGATCAGGATCTGGAGGAGAAGGTCCCAGAGCTGACTCTGGAGACCGCCTTTGAGCCGCTGGTCGACTTCCACACCGCTGGGCAACTGTCGGTAGCTGACTCTTTCTTCTTCGCCAATGGACTCTTCGGTGGCAATCGCCCCGAGCTCAATAGGGTCCTCGAGGAGATCGACCGACTCAGCTCCCTCTCTCAGGTGTGGCACTACCTTACGGAGACACTCGGCGTCGATATGGATTCGGAGGAGGGGAAGCGCTTCTGCGACTTTGTCCTCTCCTGCTCTACTCGGAGATAGTCTACCATGAGTACACCACTGACCATCATCCCCACTCCGGTGGGCAATCTCGAGGACATGACCTACAGGGCTGTCCGCCTCCTCCGCGAGGCGGACCTGATCCTGGCGGAGGACACCCGCACTTCAGCGACCCTGCTGCGAGAGTATGGCATCGAGACACCGATGATCAGCTATCATATATTCAATGAGCATAAGATCGTCGAGCGGGTGACGGAGGAGATCTCTCAGGGGCGCCGGGTGTGCCTGATCTCCGATGCCGGCACACCGGGGATCTCTGACCCGGGGTTTCTCCTCGTCCGCTCCTGCGTCGAGGCGGGCATCGAGGTGAGCTGTCTGCCGGGAGCTACGGCAGTGATCCCTGCCGTCGTTGCCTCAGGGCTGCCATGTGATCGCTTTGTCTTCGAGGGCTTTCTGCCGCACAAGAAGGGGCGTCTCACCAGACTGAGGGCACTCGAGGAGCGGGAGGAGACTACGATCTTCTACGAGGCCCCCACCCGCATCGTCAGGCTGCTCGAGGAGATAGGCGAGCTGTATGGCGATACGCGACGCGTCGTCCTTGCTCGAGAGATCTCTAAAAGGTACGAGGAGTACCTGAGGGGCGTCCCATCGGAGCTACTACAACACTTTGCTACTGAGGAGCCTAAGGGGGAGATGGTCCTCGTGGTAGAGGGGCTACCTAAGGGGGAGAAGGTGCACAAGAATAAATTTCGATAATTTTGTGGCGGAGTTCAATGGTGACCTCCGTGATAGAAACTAAGTAAGACAATAATAGAAGAGTATGATCAGATCATTAGTCAAGACCTTAGCCGGAGCCTCAGTGGCTCTTACGCTAATGGTAGTCGGCTGTACCGGTAACAAGGGATCCAGCTACGACAAGCTGAAGACCAGCTATGACTCTCTGCTGATGCAGAGTGATAAGAATCAGGCTGATCTCAATGAGGCCATCGGCATCATCAACGAGGTGGAGGGCAACCTCAGCCAGATCGCTGATGCCGAGCATCGTGTGCAGGCTGACGCTCTCAAGGGAGAGCTCAATCAGTCTCAGAAGCAGCGCATCATGGATGAGATCTCGCTGCTGCGCCAGACACTGCAGGAGAATAAGCAGAACCTTGCCCAGCAACAGGAGAAGCTGAAGCGCAGTGGCATCAATATCGCTGCCCTCGATAAGAAGATCAGTCTCCTTACCAGCCAGATCGCCGAGAAGGATCAGATGATCCAGTCTCTCCAGGCTGACCTCGAGAGCGCTCGGGGAATGATTGCCCGCCAGGATAGTCTCATCACCGAGCAGTCAGAGAAGGGCGCTGTAAGTGAGGCGACCATCGCGATCCAGAATAAGCGACTGCAGGACCAGGACGCTGCCCTGCACCGCGCTTACTACTGCTTCGGGACGCTCAGTGAGCTGAAGGAGGAGAATATCATCAAGGGTGGTGGTCTCTTCTCCAAGGCAAAAGTGCTTCCTGAGGGCTTCAATCAGGACTACTTCAAGCAGGTGGACACCCGCGACCTGACGACGATCGCGCTCTTTGCCGCCAAGGCGCATCTGCGCACTCAGCATCCTGCCTCTTCATACCACTTCGAGAAGGATGCAGACGGCAATCAGACGCTTGTCATCGACAATCAGAAGGACTTCTGGAGCCGAAGCAAGTATCTCGTCGTAGAGGTGGAGTGATCTCCGTCCTTTAGAGTAAGTAACTACCTGAGCCTTTTTTCCCAAAAAGGTCTCACCCGATATCTATCTTGAGACGAGGCGAGGAGTGTCCTGTTCCTTACCTCGTCTCTTTTTGTGCAAGAATAACTACCCCCCCTATTTTCACCTATGATAGTAAAGACGGTGCTGATCGACCTCGACGATACGCTTTGGGCGACTACCCGTAATAACCAGTCTGCCTTGCGTGAGGTGTATGAGGCACGAGGGTGGAGCCGATGGATCGACTCCTTCGAGACCCTGAGAGATGTCTATCAGCCGATCAATGATCATCTCTGGCATCTTTACCGTGTCGGTGAGATCACAAAGCCGGAGCTTACCGTGAGGCGCTTCAAGGAGCCTCTTGAGCACTTTATGGGGCCACTCGATGAGCAGCTCCTTGACGAGATCAATCGGCAATTCCTCTCGCTCACCGCAACGAAGAAGGAGACGATCCCCGGGGCCATCGAGCTGCTGCAGGAGCTGCGTCGTCGCTATCGGATCGTGATCCTCTCCAATGGATTCATGGAGGTGCAGCATCGGAAAATGACCGCAGCGGGGATCCTGCCCTACGTGGACTGCATCGTGCTGAGCGAGATGGCGGGGATCAATAAGCCGAGTAAGGCGATCTTTGACTACGCGCTCTCTCGCTCTCGCTCACGGCGCTCGGAGACGGTGATGATCGGAGACGACTGGGAGTCGGATATCCAGGGGGCAGACAATGCCGGACTGCCGGCGATATGGTTTAACCTCCGAGGTCAGGCTCGCCCGGACGAACCGCTCAGAGTGCCCCTATACGAGGTGAGCCGACTCTCCGAGATTCCGCCCCTGCTGAGGAGCTTCACTTCCTTTACCTGACACGTATGATGGATAGGTGCTTGCTTACTCTCTTCTCGTCGATCCTCGTTGCCGGTCTCTGCGTGGGACAGGAGGCAGATCGGCTACAGTATGAGGGCTATCGGCTCGTGTGGGAGGAGGACTTCGCATCGGAGACCCCGGACAGCACCCTCTGGAGTGTCATCCCGGCTCAGCCCTACGACTGGGCTCGCCATATGACGTCGGAGCGCCCTGACCTGATGGAGATCTCGGGAGGGACACTGAAGCTCCGGGCTGACTGTGACCGCACCACCTGCACCTACGTTACCGCCGGACTCTGGGGCAAGGGGAAGCAGGAGATCACGCTGGGACGCATCGATGTGCGTGCCCGATTTGACAGTGGCCAGGGATTTTGGCCTGCTATCTGGATGCTCGGCTATGCCTCCGATGTGTCGTGGCCTCGTAATGGCGAGATAGACATTATGGAGCACCTCAATCAAGACTCCATCGTCTACCAGACGGTCCACAACGGACTGACTGAGCGAGAGGACTACGCCGGACCCGATCGCGGGAGCGCCATTGGGATCGACTCGAGCTGCTTCAATGTCTACAGCGTAGTGATCGAGGAGCATCAGATATTGCTCTTGGTGAATGATCGACTGTGCCACACCTACCCTCGTGTCGTGGTGGGCGAGGAGCAGTTTCCTTACCCCTTTTACCTCATCCTGTCAGCCCAGATGGGAGGCTCTTGGGTAGGTCAGCCGGTGCCACCGGAGCACCCGCTCACTCTGGAGATAGACTACATCCGCCACTACCTCCCTCTCCCTACTACGGATTCACATCTTAGTGTGCCGTCTGAGGAAGCTATTCTCACCCTTGAGGGGGACAGATAAGGGATTAGAACCCCTAATTAATGGGGTCGTCCTTCGGTGCTTGGTCGAGACCCTCGTCGGACAGCAGGTAGGGCGGGAAGGGCTCACCACCGCGCGTGAGGGGGTTGGGGGTATTGCCGAGGACCGGCTTGATGTACCGATCAAAGGTACTGCCTGGCCTGTCGACGAAGTAATCTCGGTAGGAGGGATCATCGGCGAGGTAGGCCATCAGCCAGAGGTAGACGATGGCGCGCACGGTCGGGTAATTGGGCTCGCTCGGGATGAAGTACCAGTCGGCATGGTCCATCTTCTCGATGGAGAGGAAGGCGTGCTTGGCCGACCCTTGGAGGCTGTTGTAGAAGGCAAGGGACTTCCATGGGAAGGCAATGATGTCGTAGCTCCCGGTGACGATCATAGTCGGGATCCGCAGGTGGGAGAGGTCGTCCCCGAGTCCGTCATTGGCGCCACCGCCCACTTCTGCCATCATTGGACCGCCGTTGTAGGGATTGAGTCCGATGACGGTCTTTATCTTACCACTCAGACCATTAGGGTAGGGCATCATGGCGGTGTGGAGTACTCCGGCACCACCCATCGAGTGCCCTACGAGTGCCACCGCACTGAGGTCCACATGGTCGTAGATGGGGCTGTTCGGTCGCATGCTCTCACCTCGTAGGATCTCGTAGGCAGCCATCAGCCCGGGAGGCCACTGGAAGGGGCGCTTCTGGTCCAGAGCGGTGTAGATGATGCAGATAAATCCGTGTGAGCTTAGTTGCTTCGGGAGCTTTTGGAGAAACTTCTGCTTGCAATTGAACCCATGCACGATGATCACTGCAGGCACTTTGCCTCTCTCCTTCAGATCCTTCGGGTAGTAGATGGTGGCAGGCTCCTTCTCTCCGAAGTACTCCTCATCGTAGGTGTTGTCATCGGCATAAGAGACGAAGCTTTTTTCGTCAATCTCTGCCAGCTTATCAATCTGTGTCTTTGCCATCTCTAAGGTCTGTCCGGTTGCCAGTGTGAGGGTCGGCAGGGTGAGCAGGAGCAGGTAAAGGGTTTTTCTCAGGGTGTCGCTCATGGCTGATCGGTATTGCTTGTCTGCTCGTCTGCTCTCAGGGAGCGCACGACCCGAAAGCCGATTAGGCGGCTGGGGCAGTCGGGGAGTTGCTTTCTTCTATAGTCCAGGTGGAGGGCGAGTGCCGGAGAGTGGAAGGATCCGCCCTTTGCGACCCGGTAGACCCCCTCCGAGGGTCCTCCGTAGGCGGGTGTCCGCTCACCATACCAGTCCTCGCACCACTCCCAGACGTTTCCGGACATGTCGTATAGGCCCAGCTTATTGGGGCTCTTCGTGCCGACGCTGCGGGTGCCATACTCCGGTCGCTTAATCATATCGGCAGGGTTGTAGAGCGGGTTCCACTCCGCATAGGCATTGGTCCGGTACCACGCATAGCGAGGGAGTGCCAGCCCGAGACCGCCTGACCACTTTGCTGTCACTTGCGTCTTGTCCGCCTCCATGGCGGCCCACATCCACTCCGCCTCCGTAGGCAGACGATAGCCATCGGCCTCATCGTCTCTTGTGACCGTGTTGCCGGTGATGGTGTAGACCGGTGTCAGATTGTCGTGGAGGCTCAGCTTATTGCAGTAGTTCACCGCATCGTACCAGGAGATGCTCTCCACCGGTCTCTTGTAGGTATCGCTACGGTAGATCCCCTCTCCGTTGAAGCCTGCTAAGCGCGACTTGTCCGGACTGGAGTAGAAGGATGGATCCTCGCCCGTGATGAAGTGGTACTCCCTCTGCGTCACTTCGTGGGTGCCTATCAGGAAGGCCTTCACCTCCGTGGGCTTGTCAGTCCCGGGTAAGACAAATGAGCCTCCCGGGACCGGCACCATCTGACCGATGATTGCCTCGGCGGGATTGGAGATGACCCGGTAGGACTGTCCGTGTATGTCAGGGAGAGAGAGGAGCATAAGGAGAAAGAGCAGTGTCTTGTATCTCTGTCTCATGGCAGGGCTATGGGAAGATTATCTCTGAAGAATAAGAGGTAGAGTGCATCGACTACCAGACCGATGGCTGCAGCTATGAAGAGCCATTTCTTAGCAGTCGCAGACTCTCTCGCAGCCCCCTCGTAGTCGCCCATACGGTAGAGGCTGCGCACCTGCATCCCGTGGAAAAAGGGGATCAGTCCTATGACCGAGCAGAGGAGCGTCAGCACTATCGACTCCGTCAGCCAGGTCTTTGGCATCGGCTCTGCTGAGACACTAACCTCTGTCGCGGGGGCAGTCCTTTCGGTCAAGGGCTCCGGCTCAGCTGTATCAGTGGGGATGCCGGGGGTGGGCTCGATCTTCTGGATGAAACCATCCAGCTCTTTCATCTCACCGGCGGTGATCCACTCCTCCATACCTGTTGACCACACGTAGCTCCGGCTCCTTAGCGGTAGTAGCCTGAAGATCTCCAGCGTGTAGGGACCAAATCGCTCCCCTTGATCATCTATGTAGTAGTACTCCTTATCCATAATGGGACTTTTAGTGAATTGTGACCTGCTCGGTCAGGAGACAAAGGTACACTATTAGCCCCTATCTCCGTATCTTCCTCAGCTATTCTCCAGCATATCGGTAAGTGAGTACAGCGCACTGCCAAAGGAAGTCAGCATCATCGCTAGGACGCCTATCAAGATCAGTGCAAGGACCACGCTGACTATGATGCAATTCTTGGCCATCGAGGAGGCCAGCTCAGCTCCCTTGTAGTCTCCCTCAGCGTACCTCTGGTTGCAAGTGATCCCGAGGGCGATGCCAATCATGCCGGGGACGCTGCCACAGAGGATCGTCAGCAGGATCGACCAGACGAGATAGTTATTTGGCTTTGTCGGCTGATAGAGGGGGCTTGGCACTGCCGGTGTTGCCGGGGGCGCAGGATAGGTGGGCTGCTGTGGTGCGTCTGCGGTCACGCTCCCTGCCGTGCTGAGCAGAGCGTGGACCTCCGGGATCCGGTCCGCAATTATCCACTCCGCCATTCCCTCCCGCCAGACGAGAGTCTGCGGGGTGATCAGCCCCGGTAGCTGATCGATCGCCACCGGTCCTCGCTGCTGCCCATCCTCGATGTAAAAGTAGTATCTATGGTCTGTCATGTCGGTATCTCTTTATGTCCCACAAATGTAGGCAAAAACGGGCGCTTTCCATCCCTCTTTCCGGGAGATAGCGTGCCCGTCCCTTGTCTTTGCTTGTACCCCCGCAAAAAGAAGTTTACATCTGACTAATTTTTTATATTTGCTTTATGCAAGTATAAAATAATCATCAATGCCTACGAACTTATGAAAATGATGAGGTATCTCGCGGCTGCATTGCTGTCCGCACTTATGATCTCTCCCGCAATAGCTCAGGACTGCTGCGCCAAGAAGGGAGGGCAGGAGAAGGCCTGCTCGCGCGTGATCCAGACAAAGGTCCCGGAGCGACCTGCCGGACAGCAGGATATGCTGGCCTTCCGTGCCCCGAAGCTCCAGACGGTCCGGATCGGCATCATCGGTCTCGGTATGCGTGGCGTGAGTGCCGTCGACCGCCTCTCGGTCATCGAGGGCACGGATGTAGTGGCTCTCTGCGACCTTCACCAGGACCGGGCGGAGAAGAGCAACGCTATCCTCGAGAAGAATGGCCGCCACTCGGCAAAGCTCTACTACGGATCAGAGGATGTGTGGAAGAAGCTCGTGAAGCGTCCCGACCTCGACCTAATCTACATCGTGACCGACTGGCAGACCCACGTCGAGATGGCAAAGTACGCCATGGAGCAGGGCAAGCACGTCGCTGTCGAGGTGCCCGCCGCCTTCTCGCTGGACGACATCTGGACGCTCATCGACACTTCCGAGCGGACCCGCAAGCACTGCATGATGCTGGAGAATTGCGTTTACGACTTCTTCGAGATGACCACCCTTAATATGAAGAATAAGGGTCTCCTCGGTGACATCGTCTATGCCGAGGGAGGCTATATCCACAATCTGGAGGAGTTCTGGCCCTACTACGAGGGAGACTGGCGCATGGACTACAATATCAAGCACCGTGGCGATGTCTACCCGACCCACGGCATGGGTCCCGCTGCTCAGATCCTTGATCTTCACCGCGGAGATAAGATGAATGTCCTCGTCTCCATGGACACCACTCCCCGCAACCTCCCCGCCTACCTGGAGGAGGTACGTGGAGTCAAGGATGCCAAGGTGGCCAATGGTCAGCACACCATGACGATGATCCGCACGGAGAAGGGACGCACCATCTTCATCCACCACGATGTCACCACGCATCGCCCCTACAGCCGCCAATACAACGTCGCCGGCACCAAGGGCTACGCCTCCAAGTACCCCGCCGAGCACTACGCCTTTGCCGGCACGGACCTGAAGGATGCCGGCATGCCCGCTGTGGACGACTTGTCCACCCACAGCTGGGTCAGCCCCGAGATGCAGAAGGAGCTCTACGAGAAGTACAAGCACCCCATCACACGTGAGCTGGAGCAACGTGCCAAGGAGGTAGGCGGCCACGGTGGTATGGACTTCATCATGGACTACCGTCTCATCTACTGCCTCCGAAATGGCCTGCCACTCGATATGGATGTCTACGATATGGCAGAGTGGTGCTCACTGATCCCGCTCTCCCAGATCTCCCTTGAGCACGGCTTCGCTCCCGTCGAGGTACCCGACTTCACCCGTGGAGCCTGGCAGAGCCTCAAGGGCTACCACCACTACATGATCGGCGACTGATCCCCATCCCATAGCCATCTGAGGAAGCACCACCCCCTACCCGGGGCGGTGCTTCATCTATTTCTTACCCGACTGTCTCTCAGTGCACTAATCTTTTACCGGTATTAGCTTGCTCTAATATCGGTAAAAGAGAAGACTAATATCGGTATTAGATCACACTAATACCGATATTAGTTTTACGCCATCTCAGCGAGGATCTCAATTGTCCTCAAAGGGCAGCCCAGGTGCTCTCAGAGGTTTGCCAGCCGTCTCGCCTATCGATGTGAGCTGCTTAGCGGAGTCAGCGATATTGTCCGGTGTGATGACCATTATGCCCGGAGACTCTTGTATGATCTCTCTTGATAGATCGTACATAGGGTCCTCTGCGTCACGGACTCTGTCATACATCACAGCTCGAGGGATATTGAATTCTTTGGCAAAGCCCATAGCTAATCGTGCCCCGCTGTCAAGCTTTTGGTCGGCAAGATCTTTCCACAAGTCCGATGAGTCTCTCGAGTAACTTGCCGCCAGCACAATGGCATCGCAAAACAAGGCCTGTAGCCTATCACGCTCGTTGTAGCGAGTGTTGAGCTCCATTTTGCTCCTGAAGCCATTCCCGTACTCTGTCACCAGGAGTCCACCCTTCTCAACTATCTGAGAAGCCAGGCTCCTGTTGCTCGTGGGGAGGATGTCTGTCAGAGGGCTTGGCAAGATTGCAATTGTTTTTCCTCCGGATGCCAGTGCTTCTTCGTGAGCAATGCTGTCGCACCCTAAGGCCAGACCACTGACTATGGTTGCGCCACTCTTAACGAGCTGAGAGACGAGCTGCCTCTCTCGAGTCTCGACTTGCTCTGAGGGATTTAGTAGCCCGATGACGGAGATATTGGTATTAGCCGTGTCGAGTAGCCTGATGTCCCCTCTGTAATAGAGAAATACAGGTCTTTTGCCATCTGACACACGTCCCCTATGCTGCGGAAAGTCCTTGTCCCCCAATGCTACAAAGCCATCACAGTAGCCGTGCAACTTATTGAGTATGGCAGACTCGTACTTTTGCCTCAGCTCCATGAATGCCTCTACGCTGGTAGGCTCTTGTTCGTTTTTCCGGTTGAGCCGGGAGACGATTGTTTCGACGTCCTCATTATGACTTAAGTTCCTTACTATCCATGCATTGCCGATCCCTCTGTACGACTTCGCTGTCAGTACATTAAGCGCATTTTCTGTGTACTTCATCATTGCTGGTTTGGTCGCTTGAGAGTTTTGCCCAATGAGTAAAATATCACCGACTCGGCACCATTGTCGAGCAATGCCTGGATGGCATCCTCGTCAATGCTGACCCCCTCCGTGTATAAGTCATCTATAAGTAAGATGTCCTTCCCACGGACCTCCTCCGAAATGCTACAGGTAGCCTTCGTAATGCCGGGGTATGGCATATCTCCGGTGCCTCCATATGAGGTCTTACTCATATGTGTGGTCTTGGTGTCCGTGTGCCTGATGATATAGTCGGTGCCGTCGTGAAATCCATCTTGGTCAGTGGCGTATGCCTTGATGGTATTCTTGAGGAAAAGTTGCTCAGGTAGATAGCTACTCTCTGCCTTTGATCTGGGAATGGCGCAGATAGTGAGCTCTTCCTTTCCCGACAATATGAGTATGAGTGGTAGGTCTCTCTTCAGTATATCCAGCATATCCTCGCTTGTGCGCTCTAGAAGGTCTATGCTTGTGTTTCTAAATTGGTTTTTGAGAGTCGTGATGATATTCTCTACCGTGCCTTGAGTGCTGCGGTATCCTTGGTCACCACTATGGTAATCATCGTGATAGTAGGCGCTGATGTCACTCTTCAGGAAGACCCCCCGCTCACTGCTACCTATAACGGGGTGGGTGTACCATGAGAAGCAACTCTTGATGGTAAATGCTTGCATTGTCAAAGGTGATTGGGGTTGATCGTAATAATGCCGGCATTGAGTGCACATGCTATCTCGGACTCCTCGTCCTCAAAGGCTATGATGTGATCTGGCGGGATGCCCAATAGGTGGATGGCATTGCTGTATTTGTCGGTTGCTTGTCCGTCAGGAATAGCTTCTCGACAGAGCAAGGTGGCAAACTTATCGGTCAGACCATGGTATGATAGCGTGTCCAGTGCCCTACTTAGTCGGCAATAGGTGACGAGTACGATCTCGTGCGAGGGGGCATACTTGAGGAGGAGATCTGCATTGTCCTTGATAGTGGTTGTCTCCGATAGATAATCTCTGTAGAGCATCTCTTTCTCCACGATTATTTTGTCATAGTCAGTCTGAGAGAGAGAGGGGTACAAAGATCTCAGCCGGCTACGATTGAGACGTCTCGTGGGGTCGTAGGGTGGCGCAGGAGTATCATCCCTCATAACGGCTGCTATAGCCCCCCTGTAAGAGAGATAATTGGCATAGTCGGTATTGACCAGCGTGCCATCGAGGTCAAAAAAGAAGGTGGTTTGCTCACTCACGTAACAGGTCTGATCGGTCCTCTCCTGCATAAATTAGGCTTCATCCGGTGGCTTGCAGTATGGTGCCTTACGACTGCCCCAAAAGTAGTGATTTACAAGGGGAGTTGTAGGATCAGTTCAGTCGTGCGTGACCATCTTGGGCTGAGCCACCATATGACTTATCTCCTCTTGTTCCATTCCTGTTGCTTGTGTCTCTCTTCCTCAAAGTTAAGTTTTCTCCTTATTATGATGTCAGTCTTGTTTTCCTTCGTGAATTTTTGCACCGGTTTCCAGCCTTTGTCCACAGTGCCAGGGGCCATCTTCTCAATCTCATGACTCTTGATATTGCGAAACCAATATTTCGCTTCTTCTCTGTCGTCCTCTAAGCCTAGGGACTGCCGCTGTACTCTCTGCTCCGGTTTGATGTCGGTAGCAGATCCCGATCTTTCTCTTGAGGTGTTATTTTCCTTAAAGAACGGGAGCTTGATCTTATCGTATAGGAGATCGTAAGTCCTATCGTACCCAAGTGTGACTCCGAGTAGATAGGTAGCTACTTTGCCTTCCAGTCCGTAGCTTGAGATCTGCTTACCCATTTTCTCTTGATCCTTTCTGTCCTCATCGCTCGCGTAGAGATCCTTAAGGCAGAGAAAGAAGGGAGCGATCAAGTGAAAATCTACTCCTGTTGTGTCTTTTGCTGCGGCAGCGATTTTTTCATCTTTAATACGGGATGCCAAAGTACTGAGCTGGTCGTTTTTCACTCTGGAGTATGGGTGACTGATCGTTTCCCAGGTGCTCTTCAAAATCCCGCCTGCAACTGTCTCACTTACCCCGAAGTTATTATCCACGCGCCCCTGGTACTTCCATGTCATCACCACCCCTATCATATCGTAGAAATAGCCAAGCATATTCTTTGGGTACGGGTCGTGTCTCTCGTACCGCAAGAGATAAACCCACGGGGAGAGATCCCCTACGGGTTTCTTACTCCTGTAGAGGCTTGAGATAGCCTCTCTTATGATGTCAGTGCTGATTATCTTCTCGCAGTGCCCAAGGTCTTTGTCATCGAAGTCAAAGATCCGCCAAAGGTTGCGTGCTCCTCGCTTGCTCTGCTCCACAAGTTGGTCAATGTGATGCTCTTCAAAGAAGGTCTCCCATGGTGAGACTCTAATATCAATCCTATGGTCAAAAGATAGTGATAGAGCATTGCGACCGGTTTCATCCAGCGCATACACCGTCTCCACACTCTCGATGCAGATCTCGATGGGGAATTGCTCGATGGCGTCATCGGTGTGAAAGACTATAAGTATATACTCAGAGGTGTAGTCATAGGGGTTCATCCCCTCTGCAGTATGGTCAAAGAGCTCTTTGTCATCGGCATGCGCTTCCAATTTTCCACTCATTGGCACAGCATGGAAGATCTTGAGTCTGCCATACTTGAAAAAATCTGTGAAGCTGCCTTTGCGAAGGATAGTTACGTAGTCCATCTTGATGTTGTTTCGGATTAGAATCCCCAAACGTTTTCGCTTGTAGTGGAGGAGGAGCTCCTGTCAGATAGGTCTATCTGAGAGCACTTGTCCTGAAAGGGTCTGACAAATCTTGAGAGCTTTCCGGTATAGGTGAAGGTGAGATTCTCTTTGGCTCGAGTCATCGCAACCATGAAGAGAGTCATGGCACTCTCTACAGTGGTCCCCGGACGCTCTAAAATCGGTGCCATGTTTTTTTCATCGGCAAAGGGTATGAATACATACTCAAAGTCTAGTCCTTTGGCACTATGGTACGTCATGAGGGAAATACAGGTATCGTAAGTGGACAAATGACCATATCCATTACCTATATATTGCATGTTGATGCCATTTTCTCTCAGGTGAGAGTTTAGATCTCCAAAATCATACCCATTGTATCTGTCCCTACTTTGATCCCAAGGAAGATGACCTCTTGAGGTAAGGACCCTGTCGGCAAAGCGTATTGCAAGCTCCTTGGTGGGAAAGAGTACTGCTGCGGTGTATCTCTCGTTGGCTGCTTGAGAGGCTTGCTCAAATACATAGTCGATCTCTTCGTTCTCTGACGCGGCCTTGCAGAGTCGAATCTGGGTATCACTCTTCGTCATGTCAATCTTGGCCGAGAAAATATCCATACCGGGGATCGTCAGGAGCTTAACTGCCTCTATTATGGAGTTGGAGAGCCGGTGGATGATGTTTAGAGAGAAGGACTCACCGTTAAGGATCCTCTGAGTCTCTGTGGGGCTTAGCGTGGACTCATTGTACTTAGCATCTGTCGTGTAGATGGACTGATTCTCATCACCCGCGATAATAACACGGCCCCCCGAATTGATCATAGCGCTGAGCATACGGGAAGTCATATCCTGCACCTCGTCACAGAGAACGTAGTCCCATTGATTGCCATTGTTGACTTCATCAAGAAAGCCGTAGCATGTATAAACTTCTACATCTTCGATCCCCTTCTCAGCCAGTGCCTCACGAAACATTTGGACAAGGGATTGAGTGTAGACTACAACAGCGATCCGAGCAGTCGGCTCCTTGGAGATTATCTGCTTGATGCTGTATGCAAGGAGGACGGACTTGCCGGACCCGGCAAACCCTTTGATCCATACGTTCCGGTCCTGCCTGATGTTATCCTCCAGAAACTCTCTCTGCTGCGGATCAAGCTTATTTTCGGGGATTATCCAAGCCATAGTTATGTTGTGTTATTTGTATTTATCGTGTGCTTGGTAGGGTGTCTGATGTGATAGAGAGATTCTCTTCGTTGTACAGATACCCTTGCAAGTTGCTCTTCTCTTCCTGCTCTAACTTTTTTACAATGTCAGGCTTCCCAAGTTGCCGAGCTACTGATTTAAACCACGAGTATTCCCACTCCTTGAGTTCGTTTCTACTCCACGTATCCATCAGGATCTCAAGTGCTTTATTGAGCTTTTGCTCTGCCTCCCCCGCAGCTCCCTCGCTTCGATCTATTTTGGAGTATTCGTAGAGGATACAGGGGTCATTCGGTTGGCGTGTGATAGCCTCTTGCATGTACTTCTTGTACTCCTCTGGATTCCCACTCTGTCTAAGACTGAGTGCCATGTTGAAGAGTATGGTTCCATCGTTTGGATGCTTCTCAAGTGCGACTTTATAGGTGTCTATCGCTTTGTCATACATTCCTGCGTTAATATACAAGACTCCTAAGTTGTTCCAATTCATCGAGGATGGGTACAGCTCCCCCTGAAGCTCGTAGGTCTCCGCAGCCTTGAGGAGCTTCCCTGCTCTTTCGTATGCCTCCCTCAGCTCCTCCAAGGTCTTTAGGGATGGTGTCCCACCCCGATTGTACGTCTCATTATTTGCTTTTCTCTCTGCCTTCAGGGCTGCTCTGTCTTCTGAGGAGAGCTCTTTGTTGGCGAATGGACTCACTGGCTCTACCACACATATATCGCCTTCGCAGGTGGCAGATATGTGAAGCATTTTGTCCGCATTTATTCTGGCTGATAGGTGTACCGGGGTGTTTTTCCTGAATCCCATTGGGTCCTTGCTCTCGATCTTCAGGTTGAATAGCATCTTGTCGGCGTTTCCAACGCAGATGGGTAGCTCGATCGTTGATTGACCATCCCGGTCGGACACGAGATCATCAATGCTAATGGTATTGCAGGGGATCTCGGTATTGGCGGGGACAATGACCTTTGGGGAGCTGTCCTTAGTGATTATGATGATAGGCTCGCTGGTAATCGGTCTGATCAAATTTCTCCCAAAGCCATTGTAGAGGAGGCTGTGTATGGCGGCACCCTTGGAGACATGTGTACGAAGATCACTGGGCAGCAGCATCTCTGAGTCATCAAAGTAATGATGTATGGCTTCTTGGATATACGGACTCTTGGAGCTGCCTCCGATGAAGAGCACGTAGTCTATCTCTTCCTTCTCCACACCGGACTTTTTTATTGCACTCTTGACGGGCAAGAATATGCTGGCATAGTCTTGCTCGCCTTTGTGGCTTGTGATCATCCCCCCCCTGCTGCCGGTAAAGACTGACATGGTGTCCGTGAGCTCTTTGTAGGAGAGCCAAAACTCGTTGCCATTCAGTGTCCCCTTTGTGGTGCTGACAACTATGTCAGCATTAATGGACGCTCGCTCATCCTCACTATCCTTTGAGGCTGGGATCTTACCATTTATCGTATGAGCTGCTAGTTCTTCGTTGATGATGATTTTTAGCCTCTCTGAGACTTTCAGGAGAGCCGTTGCGATTTGCTTTTTCTCTATTGTGCGATAGTCTGATGGCTTTTTGCCATTCTTCTCCAAGAAGCGGGGCATCAGGTAGTGGTAGGTGATGTATCGATCGATGTCATCGCCACCTAGCTCCGTGTACTTAGATATGGCGATATTCTTTGCTCGGAAACCACTGAGATCCTGACCGATTTCCAGGATGGAAATATCGCAGGTGCCACCACCGAAGTCAAATACCAAGACCTTGGAGTCGTAGTCCGGCGAGATGATGATAGGATTGCCCATCGTAGCTCTCTCTACAGCATAGCTGATGAATGCTGCATTGGGTTCATCAATTAGCGCCTGCGATGATACCATCATGTCGTTTGCCGCCAGAGCATCTAATAGGTCCTTACGTTGATTGGCCTCAAATGATGCCGGTATGCTGATGGAGTACTTGATCTGTCTGGCTCCGAGCTCCTTGCTGATCTTCCCCTTAAGGTATGCAAAGAAGACTTTAGTGGCATCTTTTGCTGTCTTGATGTTGAATGGAGGCTTGTCTCTGAGAAGGCTGTCTGTATACTTGGCGCCAATGTCCTCACCGAGACCGAGCTTAAAGGAATACCAAATGTCTCGCCCGAGCTTTTTCTTGTTTTTTAGGTCAAATGCACCATTTCCGATCAGAATTTTTCCCGCTTCCTCCAGATACGCAATCACTGTAGGAATGATCTCAGACTTATTTATGGTGTGCCCATCAGACAACATCTGGGGAATCCTAATAGAGCGAGTCTCAATGGCATTGCTCTTAGGGTTATATTGGGCGACCGATACGACTGACGTGGAGGTGCCAAAGTCAATACCCACGTATGCTGTCCCGCTCTCAAGCTCATTTGTGATCGTGGACGGAAGAAGTGACTTGGTGGTGATTTCGTTCATATCTTAGACTCTTAGTATGCTTTGGCAAGCACCATCCTGATAGAGGTGTACTATTCTATCAATAGGATGTTTTGTCCTGAAAAATCCCGGCAGACCCTCAAGCCGAGGCGATGTTATTATAATAATGACCACATAAAAAAGCGTGGGAGTCTGTACTGTCACTCGTCCCACGATCTAAGGCCTTCGCATTGCCCAATCCTGTCTGAACGAGCAACGCAGAAGCCTACGCTGATAGTGTACGGCACACTTGGAGATATGCTTTTGCATAGTCCGTGCGCAATAAACTATCTGCAGGACATCTACCGTTGCTTTGTTTCGACAGGATTTGAAAGTTGCGAAGTTTCTGGACCGTCAAACTAAAGCGTCAAGTAAACGCCTCCATATGTAGTGTGTACCTGAGGTAGGAATCCCTCCGGATGCCAACTATTATAGTGAGATCCTCATAGGTTCACCACAAATGTAGCACTTTTTTAGATATAACAACCTTGTCTTGTAGCACCTCGATTCCGCACAAGCTGGTGAAGCTCCTCGGGGAGAAGTGAAAAAAGGACGCACAGCCATTTGGTCGTGCGTCCTTTCTCTTTATGCTCTCGGGGTGATTACTCCCACTCGATCGTGGATGGCGGCTTGGAGGAGATGTCGTAGACGCAGCGATTGACGCCGTCCACCGTATTGATGATCTCACTCGACACACGTGCGAGGAAGTCGTAGGGCAGGTGCGCCCAGTCGGCACTCATCGCATCGACGGAGGTGACAGCACGGAGTGCGATCACCTGGTCGTAGGTACGCTCGTCACCCATCACGCCGACGGAGTGAACCGGTAGGAGGATCGCTCCCGCCTGCCATACCTCGTCGTAGAGACCGGCCTCGCGGAGTCGGCTGATGAAGATGTGGTCCGCCTCCTGCAGGATCCGAACCTTCTCAGGCGTGATATCACCGAGGATGCGGATGGCGAGACCGGGACCGGGGAAGGGCTGACGATAGACCATGTCGTGCGGCATACCGAGCTCCTCGCCCACCTTGCGCACCTCGTCCTTGAAGAGCTTGCGGAGCGGCTCCACGAGGCTAAACTTCAGATCCTCAGGCAGACCGCCCACATTGTGGTGGCTCTTGATCGTCGTGCCGGTAATGGAGAGCGACTCGATCACGTCGGGGTAGATCGTCCCCTGGGCGAGCCACTTCACCTCCCTTAGCTTATGAGCCTCAGCGGCAAAGACGTCAATGAAGCCCTTGCCGATGATCTTCCGCTTCTGCTCCGGGTCAGAGACGCCCTCGAGCTGGGAGTAGAAGTAGTCGACGGCGTCGATCCCCTTTACATTCAGCCCCAGCCCCTTGTAGAGGGACATCACTTCGTCAAACTCTCCCTTGCGGAGGAGTCCGTGGTTGACGAAGATGCAGTAGAGCCGGTCACCGATAGCGCGGTGGAGTAGGGTGGCGCAGACGCTCGAGTCGACCCCGCCACTGAGGGCGAGGATCACCTTGTCCTCTCCCAGCTGCTCCCTCAGCTCAGCCACCGTGGTGTCGATGAAGGAGGCAGGCGTCCAGTCGTGCTCCAGCCCGCATATGTCGATGAAGTTATCCAGCAGGCGGCTCCCCTGCTCGGAGTGGTGCGCCTCGGGGTGAAACTGCACGCCCCAGACCGGAGCTGTCTTGCTGCGGAAGACGGCGATCGGGATATTCTCCGTCGTCGCCAGCACCTCAAATCCCTCCGGCAGAACGGTGATCGAGTCACTGTGGGACATCCAGACAGTCGTCCCCTCGGAGAGTCCCCGGAGGAGCGGATCCTTTGCCCCCTCGCTGCCTATGGAGAGATGGGTGCGGCCATACTCGTGCAGCCCTGTCTGCTCGACAGTGCCACCCAGTTCGCCGGTGATCAGCTGGGCCCCGTAGCAGATCGCCAAGATCGGGAGCCCCCGGTCGAACAGCGCCTGCACGTCGATCCGGAAGGATCGGGGATCGTGGATGGAGTAGGGGCTACCGCTGAGGATGACACCCTTGATACCGGAGAAGTCCTCCGGTATCGATCGGTATGGCACCACCTCACAGTAGACACCGAGGTCTCTCACACGGCGAGCGATGAGCTGAGTCGTCTGGGAGCCAAAGTCTAAGATTAGGATTTTGTCAAGCATTTAGGGATCTGTATAGTGTGTGTGATTGCACTAATTCTTGTGAGAGGACCCTTCCCCTTCGAGGAGCTGTGGGCGAAGCCGCTTCGTCCGCTCTACCGCCCGGTCGTACTCCCACTCGCGTATGAGACGCTCATTGCCGGAGAGAAGTACATCGGGTACCCTCCACCCATGCCAGTCGGCGGGACGGGTATAGATGGGCGGGGCGAGGAGGTTGTCCTGGAAGGAGTCGGAGAGTGCGCTCTCCTCGTCGCCCAGCACCCCCGGGATCAGGCGGATGATCGAGTCAGCGATCACGGCAGCGGGGAGCTCTCCTCCGGTGAGGACGTAGTCACCGATGCTGATCTCGCGGGTGATCAGGTGGTCGCGGATGCGCTGGTCGATGCCCTTGTAGTGCCCGCAGAGGATGATGATATTCTCCTTGAGGGAGAGGCTATTGGCAGTCGGCTGGTCGAGCAGATCCCCATCTGGTGAGGTGAAGATCACCTCATCGTAGGTCCGCTCAGCCCGAAGCGTCTCAATGGCGCGCTCCACCGGCTCTATCTGCATCACCATACCGGCGGCACCGCCGAAGGGATAGTCATCCACGCGGCGCCACTTATTGGAGGTATAGTCACGGAGGTTATGGACAAAGATCTCAGCGAGACCCTTTTCCTGAGCCCTCTTAAGCATCGACATGCCGATGAAGGGCTCGATCATCTCCGGCAGTACGGTCAGTATATCGACTCTCATAGCGCAAAGATACCAAGTCCCCGGCACATAGCTCCGCTGCTACCGGTCCTCACATCCACGGGCCACGGCCGTACTGATTGAGCTTCAATTCCGAGGTGGCGGTCTGTCCGTCGCGGAAGGTCATCTTCACGGTCAGCGTCTGGGGCTTGCGGTACTCGGCATTGTCCGTCCCCAGGATCATAAAGACCGTAGAGATGCCGACGTAGTCCAGACCTGTCAGGTTAAGGTCGCTCAGCTTGCCGTAGAGCATCTCGGTGACGCTACTCTGATTGGCAAAGTTTCGCTGGAGGATCTCGTTGTAAGCGGCGTTCTGGATCGGAAAGTCTGAGGGTGGCTCCTTGGGGGAGTACTTCTTGTGCTCCTTCGCAAAGAGGTCGGAGCAGCCGGTGAAGTAGGCAAATTCGCTCGCCAAGTCGCTCCCTGCCGGCAGGCTCTTGCTCCAGGCGATGTCGCTGGTGATGACGATCGAGGAGACCGGCGTGGCATAGTAGAAGTGAAGCGGTACGGGTGCTCCTCCGTTACGGACCAGTCCCTTGTAGGTAAAGGGCTTGTCCAGCTTGTCTCCGAAAGACTCAGCATACTTAGCAACGCGAGGACGCTGCGACTCGTCAAGGATCGTGACACAGTCCTTGAAGGTCCTCACTTTTTGTCCCGTCACCTCCTTGGCGCTTAGGATATAGAGGAGTCCTGTGCCGTAGTCCTGCCCCGCTGTAAAGGTCGGTTTCTCGATGAAGCCGGTCGCAAAGTGATCCCACGTGATGACCTCCTCCGTCTCGTCGAGCTTGGGGAGACACCCGGAAAGCCCGACAAGCAGCGGAAGCATAAGGAGTAGGAGTGATGATGTTACTTTTTTCATGACAATCTTTTGTAAACCCTTCTGTGATTGCGACCTAAAGTTACTCATTTCTTCGGACATTGAGCGCGATGCGACTTTTGGGCTCAGGACTGACGCATTTGATTTTTACCGCTATGCAGAAGAGATCTGCAGTTGAAGATTCCTCTCCTAATGCACACGCCTGCCGATCCCGCAGGGGCGAAGCCCCGGAGGGATCACCGGTCTTTAGCCCGAATGTCGAGGGGCGTAGCCCCGAAGACTTCGGGAAAGAAGAGCTCGGGAAAGATATACGACCCCGCCAGGGTGTCGCACTTACCAGGGAGTCAGGCAACCGGTGCGACACCCTGGCGGGGTCGCGATCACTTGCGATGCCCGGTCCACGGGTCTTCGGGGCCACGCCCCTCGACCTCGTGGCTAGGAAACGGGCACCCGCAAGGGGTGCTTCGTTCCCCACCCTTCATAATGAGTTGGTGGACTTCTGTGCTACTCAAATGCGTCTCTGCCTGTCAACCCATGTGATATTGTCGCACTCTACTTACCTTTTTTCGTACCTTTGCCAAAGATATGAAGAGGGAGCAGCTTATAAGGGTGCTGGCCGGCGTGATGCTGGCTGTCTTTGGCTCGGTAGCGGTGACGCTTCCGGTCCACCTCTCGTCGGTTGATCACGTCAGCGGTCTCTGCGACACCTCGGCGACGAGTGCCACCGGCTGTCTCTTCCTCCACTTCCTCTCCGAGACTTTTGACGAGGGTGAGGGGACTCCTGAGGTCACTGGACCTCGGATGCCCGGTGTAGAGCTCTCCGTGGCTCCGACTCCGGTGCTACACTCTGTCTCGCTTGACCTTCCGTCCCTTCGTGCCCCTCCCTTCTCTCTATAGTAACGCCTGTCGTCGGTCGCTCTCCTGAGCGGTCGGCTCTGTTGTACTATAGAGAGAAATCAAATGACACACATACCATATGACGGCGTGAGGTGTACCCTCTTGGGGACACTGCTCACGCTACTGACCCTGTCGGCGGCGGCTCAGTCGTGGCGGGTCACGGTCCTCGATGCTGAGGACAAACAGCCCCTGCCGGGCGTGATCCTCCGGCTGGGTCGTCACACCTGTCTCACTGATGGCGCCGGTCTTGCGCTTGTCCCAACGGTTGCCGGGCAAGGAGGGGATCGGCTCGTCGGCAGCTTCGTCGGCTATGAGCCCTTCTCAATCCCGGTGGAGAGTCTGAGGGATACCACTATTTATATGCGTCCCGCTCGCGAAGTGCTGGACGCTGTTGAGGTGGTGGCACAGCGGACACCCAAGGCGCGGACGATGGTGGGGGATGTGATCACCTCCGACGACCTCCACCGGACGATCCGACAAGACCTGACCGATGCGCTGACGATGGTCAAGGGGGTGAGCAGCATCAGTACCGGCAGTGGCGAGGGGGTGCCGGTGATCCACGGTCTCTCGGGGAATAGGATCCTGATCATCCGAAACGGCGTGCGTCAGGAGGCGCAGCAGTGGAATGTCGACTTCGGCACCCGGCTCCACGCAGGGCATGCTGGCATGATCACCGTCCTCAAGGGGGCGGAGTCGGTTCGCTACGGCAGCGATGCCCTCGGTGGGGTGATCATCATCGACAGCCCGCTGCTGCCCTATGGTGAGCAGACTTCCGGGCGCATAGGCACAGAGTATGGATCCAATGGTCGTAGCCTCGGTGCCGACTTCGCCCTTGCCGGCAGCCCCTTGTCCTCTGTCGCCTACCGCATCCAGGCCGCCTATGCCACCGCCGGGGACCGCTCAACCGCCAAGTACCTCCTTAATAATACCGGCGCTCGGTCGGGAGACCTCGACCTCAGCCTCGGGTGGAGAGGGGAGAGGGGGCTGGTGGAGCTCTTCTACAACCTGAGCGACCACAATGAGGGGATCTACTTCGGTGCGCAGCTTGGCAGCGAGGATCTCCTGCGGGAGCGGATCAAGCTTGGGCGACCGGTGGAGACGTCCCCTTTCTCACGCTCCATAGCCTTTCCCCGCCACCGATCTATCCATCACAACCTCCGCCTCCGGGGCGAGTATCGCAGTGACCGCTTGGGGACCCTTGCCCTATGTCTCGCCTACCAGCGTGACCGTCAGCGGGAGTACCACTTCCGCCGTATGGACCGCTCCTCCATCCCGAGCGTCAGCCTGACGCTTGACAATGCCCAGGGCGACCTCACCTGGTCAAAAAGCTATGGTCCTTGGTCGAGCGAGGTGGGGAGCGGGGTCACCTACAGCAACAACTATAGTCAGCCCGGTACGGGAGTGGTCCCTCTGATACCCAATTACGTCCGTCTCTCCGGCGGGCTCTATGGGGTGCAGAAGTACCAGACCGAGCGGCTGGCTCTCGAGGCGGGCAGTCGCATCGACGCCCTGTACCTCAATGCCGAGGGCATCGACCTCTACTCGCGACCTTACGGGGGCGAGCGGCGGTATCTCAATCTCACTGCCATGGCGGCGGCACACTATCACCTCCTCCCCTCCCTCGCTCTGACGACGCAGCTCGGCAGCGCTTGGCGGGCGCCCCACGTGGCGGAGCTCTGGAGCGAGGGACTGGACGCTGCCGGTGGACTGTATCTCAAGGGGGACGATACTATGGGCAGCGAGAGGGCACTAAAGTGGATTGCCGCTATCGACTACTCCTCAAGCACCCTTAGAGCATCGGTCGAGGGGTATCTGCAGTGGATCGGCGGGTATATCTACAAGGCTCCGACGGGAGACTTCTTCTCTGTCCTCAGCGGTTCCTATCCCCTCTTCCGCTACCGCAGTACCTCCGCCTTTCTCCGCGGGGTGGATGCGGAGGTCCGCTGGTCGGTCACCGACCGGATCTCGTATCGGGTACTGGGGGGTATCGTCCTCGGTAACGAGCGCTCCACCGGGCGGTATCTCCCCTTCATCCCTCCATTTCGCCTAACTCAGACGCTTGATGTGAAGCTCCCCCTCTGGAGGGAGACCACGATCGGGCTGTCGCATAAGTATGTGGCCAAGCAACGGCGCTTCGATCCCGAGCAGGATCTGATCCCGTACGCTCCGCCGGCCTACCATCTCCTCGGCCTTGAGGCGGGAACGATGATTCCGCTTACCGGAGAGCAGTCGCTCAGCATCGCGCTCTCCGTCTCCAACCTGCTGAATACGGAATACAAGGAATACACCAATCTCTCACGGTACTATGCGCACGATCTCGGTAGGGACGTGCGACTGGCCGTGACCTATCACTTTTAATATCATGAAGAAAACTATCTACACTACGCTCATAGCCCTGCTACTCCTGACCCTTGGTCTCGCAGCCTGCAAGCCCAGTACTCCGGTCGACGAGGTACAGAATAAGAACCACGATGACCCGAAGAAGATCGAGCTGATCCTCTTTGACTGCCACTTCCACGGCAATAAGGTGCACGCTACCGGACATAGAGAGGGAGTGAAGTATACTCCAAGCGAGCAGGTGATGATCCTCGAGGAGGTCCCCGGTGAGGGGTGGAAGATATCTCCGAAGGGTGTTGCCCGCTTCATCGTCTATGGTGGTAAGGAGGGCGTAAAGTCTCCTGACCTCTCTACGATCATTGATCCGGCGAAGAGAGACTGGACGGACCAGTCCTTCTACGCCAGTAGGGATGCCGGCCTCTCTGATCGCCAGTGTGGTCTCATCATCAAGATGTACGACAAGGAGGGGAAGGAGATTACGGGGCAATTTGCCACCAATGGTGAGGACAAGAGGCACCAGTTCTTCTTCACCGCCCGCAACATTCGTCCCACAAAGTTTGGTGACCCTGATATGAAGTTTGCCGACGGTGATTATCGCTATATGTATTACTACTACTTCGACACTGACCCTTGGGATAAGACACTAAACGACGGGGCAAAGTACACCGGGATCTCCAATCCGATCGGGCTGAAGGGCTTTATGGAGTTTCCTGTGACAGAGAGCCGCTTCGAGCTACAGCTGACACTCCTCCATGCGAGATCCAGCAAGTTTAGCGGTGAGGGTGGTCGTCCTTCGCCCTTCTACGGGATGACGCGCAAGCAGCGAGCTACAGATGTGGTGGATGTTAATCTGAAGGGGATCCCCTTCATCGTCTTTGCCAATACCGGGGAGTATATCGAGACGGATACTCACGACCTCTCCAAGCTAAGACCTGAGGAGAAGCTCCTCGTGAAGAAGCTGAGTGACGCTGCCGGCATCACGGAGCAGGAGGCACTGGAGGATCTTCTGCGCTTCTCTGCCAAGGCGCCGGAAGATGATCTGAGTAAGGGTCGCTTCCTCTGATCTTAGAGGATACAAAGAGAGCCCCCCGCAAGTACGAGACTTGCGGGGGGCTCTCTTTTTTTTAACAACCTACCGAAGGCGCTTGCGCTGCTTGCGGTAGCGGTAGTAGGTGCTGCCGGCAAAGGCGGCGAGGACGATGAGCGAGCCCAGCTCCTGACGGAGGTAGTCGAGTGACTGGGTGCAGTGGAGGATGAGACTCACCACTAATAGCACCCCGATGACGATGTAGCCGGCTGCTGCTTCGCGCCACGCCCGGTCAAGCAGGTAGACGGAGTGAACCTCGTTGAAGGAACCATAGCAGGCGTTGGGATAGCTGAATACGGAGATCAGTGCAAAGAGTGCCACCATATACACGTGGTCGTGCCATGGTGCAGGCCCCGTCACCATCTCGTAGATGTAATAGAGCGCTCCGAGGAGACCCAGTATCACGGCGATCGTCGCTAATACTTGCCTATTCATACGCAGTAGTTATTTATCAAGATAGATCCAGGACTGGCTATACTCCCTCTCCTTCCGTACCTCCCTCATCTGCTCCAGTGCACGGTCAGAGTCCTTGAGTACGTGGGAGAAGATCCTCCGTTGCCCGTTGCGCATCATCAGGATGCCTGCATCGGGGAAGGTCTCGAGGATCTTGTGTGACTTGAGGTAAGTCTCCATCTCCTTGTCAGTCATCAGGCTGGCGATGATGATGTAGTGCCGAGGGGTGATCACCCCCTGCCGATAGATCGGGAGTCCCTTATAGGTCTCTTGCTGCGGCGTAACGGTCTTGGCAACAGGCTCTTGTGGCTTGACTACAGGGGCTTCCTGTGTCGTGGGTGCAGGCGTAGGCAGAGGCTGTTGGGCGGGCTTGCCTCCTCGGGTGATGAGGAAAATGATCCCGCCAAGGACCACCAGCCCTATGAGGCAACCAATGATGATCTGTAGCGCCTTGCTCTTGCTCTCTCTCGGTCGCTCGTGCTGCGGGGTAGTCTCGCTGGTCGGATGGGATGGGGTGGGTATCAAAGGGGGCTCAGCGACCGGCTCCGGACTAGGCTCAGTCGGGGGCATCAGTGTCTGTGCCTCCGGTATGGAGGTCTCCTTGATTGGCTCAGACGAATAGCTTGCCTCTGTATCAGGATCGGGCGAAGTGACCGTGAATGGAGCCTCTGCGATTGAGGGTCCTTCGGCAGGCTCAGCCGGATAGCTCTCCTGGGTCACCGGCTCTCGCGAGGCGGATCGGATCTCCTGCTCCATCCCCTCAGTGCCTACTCCGTCCCTCAGCATCAGCGTAACAGCAGGCAGGTCAAATCCTTGGGCGCCCCCATCGTTGCGGAAGGTGATCTTGCCACTCTGCCATGGATCGCGGATCAGCATCCCCAAGTGACCGATCGTCACAGGGGCACCTGTCTCAAGCACCTTGACCATCTCCTCTATGTCGGCACGCAGACGCTCGCCGGCGATCTGTGCCTGCTCCTCAGGAGTGCCGTCTCCGGTCAGATAGAGACGGCGAAGGATGCCGTCATCGGCGGCGTTGCCGGGATTGAAGCGTACCTGCTTCGTCGGAGGATAGATCAGTCCCTTGGCCCTATCGAGGCGCGCCGGCAGACGATCGATCCGGAACGTCCCCAGCCCCGGGAGGGCAAACTTGCTCTGCTCTCCCAGTGTCAGCTCGATGTATTGCGTCAGCTTGCTCATAGTCTTATTCTTGGAGGGTAAAATTACCCCTTTTCTAAGAATATCTAAAAGTCTACCCCCGCACCAACTTGATTCTCCCGCATCATAAGTTTTGTACCATGTCTTGTAAGGCAGTGGTTTTCAGATGCTATAGCCGTAAAATTCAGTGAGAAAAACCGGCTTCATCGGCTGTTGAGTAAAGCTCGCACTAATACCGATAAAAGAAAACACTAATACCGGTATTAGTCGTCACTAATATCGGTATTAGTATTTTTCCCCTTCTCCGGCGGAGGTGTGAATCGGATAAAAAGAGAGGAGGGAGAGCCCGCTTGGGTGGCTCTCCCTCCTCCGTGCGGAGATTATTGGTCTCGCTGTATGTGCCACCCTGAGCGGGTGGCGTGGTGACTTAAGCCTCCTCTTCCTCCTCCGTGTCCGTGAGGTGCTCGACCGACTTCTTGCGCGCCAGCATACAGGCACCCACGACACCGGCGTAGCGCATCAGTAGTGAGCGTCGCAGCTTGGTGTCCTGGCTCACCATATTGAGCGAGTACTTGCGGATCGCCGTCTTGAGGGGCTGCATGAAGTAGTCTCCCGTATTGGCAAGCTGTCCACCGATGATGACGAAGTCGGGATTGTAGAGGTTGATCAGCCCGGCGATGTGCATACCGAGGTTATTACCGATCTCCTCGAGGATGTCGATGCAGAGGATGTCCTCCCTCTGGGTCGCATCGATCAGCTGGTCGAGCGTGACGTCCTCGGGATTGGTGATGCCGAAGGGGCCATCTGGTGCGGTGAGCGTGGAGGTGTCTCCCTGAGCGATACGCTCCTGAAACTTGCGGTACATTGCGCTACCACTCGCCTCGGTCTCGAGACAGCCCTTCTTCCCGCAGTGGCACAGCACTTCGTTCTCAAAGGCGTGGATGTGCCCCAGCTCACCGCTGAAACCGGATTTGCCGGCGTAGGGCTTGCCATCGATGATGATACCGAGACCGAGACCCCAGGTGACATTGATGAAGAGTATGTTTCGTCCCTCCTCGCGGATATGGGTCATATACTCTCCGTAAGCGCAGGCACGTGAGTCGTTGTCGACCCAGACGGGGATGCAGAAGTGCTCCGTCAGGAGTTCACCGAGAGGTCTCTCGCTGAAATTGAAGTAGGTATAGCTGCATCCGGTCTCAGGATTGATGCGCCCAAAGAGATTGAGCCCGATGGAGACGACATTCTGTCGCTTTACCGTACACTCGTGATCGATGTAGTGATCGATCCTGTGGCAGATCTCATCGAGACACTCGGGCGTGTTCTCAAACTTAAAGGGAATGTCCATCACCTCCTGCACCTGATCGCCGCAGAAGTCCATCATCATCATATGCATCTTCCCCTGGGTGAAGTCCACCCCGAGGAAGTAGACATTGGAGGGGTCAAGCCCAAAGAGGTAAGGATGCCGCCCGCCGGAGGTCTCCAGCTTGCCGTAGCTACGCATGAGACCTCCATCGATCATCTCATTGACATACTTGCTCGTCGTCGGTACGCTCAGCTCCAGCTTCTTGGAGAGTGAGGGGAGGGTGTCCGGTCCTTCGTCGATGATGTGCTCTATGATCCTCCGCTTGTAGCGAAGGCTCTTCGTTGAGGAGTTAAACCTATTCTTGAATTCTTCTGCCGTCATGATAATTTTAAGATTTCCCTTGACGGGTCAAAGATAGTAATAAAAAACTTTCTGACCATAGGCATTCGGCGCTGGATTTCTTTATCTTTGGGTAAACAGCCCCACTTGCTTATTGTTTTGCCTATCTTTGAGCCCCCAAAAAGAGCTATTGAAGGTCTCTTGCCAGCCCCTTGACAAAAGCATTTGCTCCACTTGTGAGCGAATCGTTACCTACTCGTCTTAGGCGCGGGATTTGCCTCGAGTGTCGAGCGGAGTAGGGCGGTGCAGCGCTCTAAGTAGGCTCCGGTGAGCCTCTCGCGCTCCTCCGGGCTCTTGGCGGTGCGGATGGCGGGGAGTGCCTCCTGCTCGAGAGACTGTATGCGCTGCATCAGCCCGGTGCCCTGCTTATTGATGATCACCGGGATGTAGAGGTAGCGAGTCTGCTCCACGGTATGGAGTGGGAAGAGCTCCTTCTTGATCTCTAGCACCAGCTCAGCTACCGTGCCCATTGGGTCCTCCTCCTGAGGGAGGGCAAGCTCAGCGGGCACTTTCGCCCAAGCCCATACCGGCACCAGCGGGCAGATGTAGGGCTGCCCCACCTGTATCCAGGAGGTGGCATCGGTCGGGTCCTCACCCGGAGAGACACCCTCAGTGATCGTGACGGAGGCGGAGTCGTAGCGTGCCATCAGGTCATCGGTGAGGATGAAGCCCTTGGCGAAGCCATCGTGCCTCAGATACTCGGTCCCATAATCGATCCCCAGTTGAGAGTTGTAGAGGGAGCGGGAGAGAGTATTGGTGATGTAGTCGATCGTCACCGGACCATCCAGCTCGGAGAGCAGCTCTCTCGCTGAGCAGGCACGCACGTAGCCAAGGCCGCGGTCCTGCTCACCGGTCTCAGAGTAATTGGAGCGGACGATGTATCCCCCGGGTGCAGTATTGGCATCCTCTTTCGTCCACGTGTAGTTATTGACCTCGTAGATCGCAGCCCCGCCGTGGGCATCGATGACGCCAAAGTGTGCGGCCAGGCCCATCGGCTTGACCATAGCATCGAGGAGCTGCTCAAAGTCCTTGAGTGTCTCGCACTCCTCCAGCGCTCGGCGCATCACATAGCCCTCTCGGTCGGCAATGGAGGCGGGGTCGTCCTTATTGACATTGAAGGAGGCGCTATTCATGATCCCGAAGCCCCGCTCGTTGTGTCCGCTCCAGATCTGCTCGCCCTTCTTGTCCTCGACGTTGGAGATGCCGATGTACCACCAGCCCTTGGGGGACTGATGGCGAGAGACATAGTTGTGGTAAAAGTCGGTGTCCCGCACCTTCCAAAGCATCGGGCGACCGGTCAGGGTCGACTTGCCTGAGAAGACGGCTGTGGTACAGGCGTAAGAGAGGGCTGACAGGGAGGTGAGGAGCGCCACTGTGAGCGCAATGATAAGCGATTTCTTCATGGTCTTAAGTGAGTGGTAAGTGAGTGGTAAGTGGTGCTTCTGCGAGTATACAAAAGCTTTCTGCCCGCTAATGTACCACTTTTCCCTCTTTCTGTCTCTCCGGCAGACTCTAACTAATGATGAAAGGACGGCAGCTTGGTAGCGACTGTTAAGTCGGGGCAACAGCTATTATGATTACTAAAATAGCTATCTTTGCTAAGAAGAGTATCCCATTCGTTTTTGGATGAGGAAGTCTACGGATAATATTTCATTCTTTTTACTTACAACTTATGATTCACACTCTTACCAATCGAAAGGTGTGGCTCACCTTAGCCCTTATGCTACTCTCCCTTGTGGGGCTCAGGGCTCAGACCATAGACGTGACCGGACAGATCACAGATGTGGATGGTGAGCCTATTATGGGTGCCATCATCAAAGTGTCGGGCGATGCCAAGAATGGTGCCTCATCTGACATTGATGGACACTTCAAGCTCTCCGCCGTGCCCTCCAATGGCACGCTGATCGTCTCGTACATCGGCATGCGCACCGAGGAGGTGCCGGTGTCAGGTCGCAAGCAGATCACCATTGTGCTGCATGAGGATGCAGAGCTCCTTGGTGAGGTGGTAGTGACCGCTCTCGGCATCAAGCGTGAGAAGCGCTCTCTCGGCTATGCCCTGCAAGAGGTCAAGGGGGAAGACCTCCTCAAGGGACGCGAGACCAACGTCACCAACTCTCTCGCAGGTAAGGTGGCGGGACTGCAGGTCGTCAAGGGAGGTGGCGGTATAGCCGGATCCTCCAAGATTGTCCTCCGAGGCAATAACTCACTGACCGGCGACAATCAGCCACTCATCGTCGTCGACGGAGTGCCGATGGATAACTTCACCGGTGCCTCTAATAACGACTTCTGGAACCCCTCCCTCGATATGGGTAATGGACTTGGCGACCTCAATCCCAATGACATCGCCTCCATGTCCGTCCTCAAGGGTGCCAGCGCCGCCGCCCTCTACGGTTCCCGCGCCGGTAATGGCGTGATCCTGATCACCACGAAGACCGGAATGGCACAGAAGGGCCTCGGGATAAGTGTCAATTCCTCCACCGGATTTGAGACGATCTTTATGACTCCTAAGGTACAGAAGCTGTACGGACAAGGATCGTATGGCGTCTTTGATAAGGAGAGCGGCTCCAGCTGGGGTCCAAAGTTGGACGGCACAGAGGTCGAACAGTGGAATGGTAAGAAGGAGCCCCTGCGCTACTTCGACAACATCGATGCCTTCCTCCGCACCGGGATCAATACTCAGAACTCAATCGCTCTCTCCCGCTCAGTCGGTAAGGGCTCCTCGGTCTATGCCTCGATCACTCATGCGTACAATAGAGATATGACCCCGGAGTCTAAGCTGAATCGACTCAATATGATTACTCGCTTCGTCTCCACCTTTGGAGAGCGCGATGCATGGACCGTCGATGCTAAGGTACAGTATATCCGCACTGATGTGCATAATCGCCCCATCAGCGGTAATAGGAATGACAATTACTTCAGTACGCTGCTCTCTATGCCGGGCAATGTGGATATTACCTCCCTCTCGGCTGCAGTGGATGAGTACGGTCGCCATATTTGGTACAATCCCTCCAGCGGTCTCAATCCTTACTGGGCTACGCGATACTATAACAATGATGACGTGAGGGATCGCTTCCTCCTTAATGGCTCCGTGAAGTATAGCTTTACCGACTGGCTGTCTCTTGAGCTTCGTGGAGGAGCGGATATGTACACCACTAATCGGGACGAAAAGATGTGGTCAAAGGGCCCTATCAAGCCCAATGGCTCCTACTCCGTCCATAAGGATGTCTTCAGTGAGACCAATCTGAGCTTCCTCTTCACAGCGGGTAAGGACGAGGTGCTTGGGGACTTCGGTTTCCATGGGACCTTTGGTGGCAATCTTATGTCGAGAGACTTCTCAAGCGTCGGTGTGACGATCGGCGAGCTGGCGGTGCCTGATCTCTTCAGTGTGAATAATAGCACCAGCAACCCCGCTCTTGATGAGAACATCAATAAGCACAAGATCAACTCCTTCTATGGGACTTTTCAGGTCAATTACGGTGGGTTTGTCTATCTCGACCTTACCGGTCGTAACGACTGGAGCTCCACGCTGAGCAAGGAGAATCGCTCCTTCTTCTACCCCTCGGTAAGCTCGTCCGTCGTCCTATCGGACCTCATACGCAATGCTGCGGAGGGAGACCTGGACTGGCTCACCTTTGCAAAGCTGAGGGCCTCCTATGCCTCTGTGGGTAATGATATGGGTCCCTATCAGCTGTACAATACCTATGGGATCAATCGGGATCCCAATGGGAATATCATCGCCTCCAAGAAAGACGTACTCTATGACCCAAGCGTACGCAATGAGCTGATCAACTCCTGGGAGGTCGGTCTCGAGGGTCGTTTCTTTGATAGTCGACTGACTTTTGACCTAGCTTACTATAAGTCCAATGCGGTCAATCAGCTGCTCAATATCCCGATCAATGGACTACAGGGGTATAAGTACCGGAAGATCAATGCCGGCGATATCGAGAATCAGGGATTTGAGCTGATGCTCGGTGCCACTCCCGTGTTGACTGAGGACTTCACCTGGAGCCTCACGGCCAATGTCTCCAAGAATGTCAATACAGTGAGGGAGCTCGCCGAGGGTGTAAGCCAGTATAGCCTCGGAGCCTTTGATAATATCTCCGTCCTCGCAGCTACAGGAGAGCGCTATGGTGTCATTTACGGCAGCAAGTTTGCCCGTGTGGAGGATCCCGATAGCCCCTATAATGGTAAGGTGATCGTCAATAAGGACGGTATCCCGACTGCAGCTCCGGGACAGTACTATCTCGGCAATCAGCAGCCGGACTTCCTCCTGGGCTTGACTAATACACTGAGGTACAAAAATCTATCTCTGAGCTTCCAAATCGACGGACGATTTGGGGGCAAGATCTTCTCCTTTACCAACTACCTCCTCAAAGTCAACGGTCGCTCCGCACTGACCCTCGGTGAGGATGGTGAGCGTGGTGACTTTGTGTACGACGGAGTCCGCAAGGAGGGCAACTCCTACGTCCCCAATGACGTCAAGGTGACCACCCAGGATTACTGGACTAAGATAGCTACGGGTAATGTCGGCATCACGGAGGACAACCTCTTCGATGCGACTAATGTCCGTCTGCGTAATCTCTCGCTCGACTACACCTTACCCGCTTCCTGGATCGAGGATACGGCAGTCCAGGGTGCCCGCATAGGTGTATCGGCAAATAATCTCTGGATGATCTACAGCAAGATGAATGGCATCGATCCTGAGTCGGTCTATGCGACCGGCTCCAATGCTGTCGGACTCGAGGCTATGGCTCCTCCGACGACACGCTCCTTCTACGTCAATCTTTCTGTCAACTTCTAATGGCAATGCGTACAGATATGAATAAGAATATTATAGGTCTGACGCTGGCTGCCGGGCTCTCGATCGGTCTGACCCTCTCCGGGTGTAGTGACTTCGACGAGATCAATAGGAGTCAGTACGAGGCCGGCACCGACTTGGTGCAGATCGAGTATTTTATCAATAACTCCATCATCTCTGCTCAGATGAATCCCGAGGTGGCCGAGCGGTCTTTTGTACTCTATTGGAAGGACGCCGCCCATACGGATAGGATTGGCTCGCTCTCTGAGTATTACACCGACGATGGATGGACCGATAATTACTTCGGATACGTCACCAGTTGGCTGAGCTCCATCAATGAGGCCATTTCCCTGTACCAGCAAAAGGAGGCCGAGGGATCGCTGCAGCCTTACAGCAAGAATCTCTACGAGGTGGCTCGTATCTGGCGTGTCTACCTTATGAGTGAGTTTGCAGACAACTTTGGTCCCATGCCGCTCAATGGATTTCAGGGAGAGGAGGTGACGTTTAATACCGTGGAGGAGGTGTACAACTTCCTCCTCAAGGAGATCGAGGAGTCCACGAGGGACCTGGCTCTGTCGCCGGCTGTCCCCGAAGCCACTTCCAAGCTGGACCCGGCATACGGGTACGACTTTGCCAAGTGGAAGAAGTATGGTAACTCTCTCCGGATGCGTCTCGCCATGCGTGTCGTCAATGCTGATCCGGAGTTGGCACGTAAGCACTTTGAGGCAGCGGTCAAAGAGGGGTATATCTCCTCCCTTGATGAGATCTTCTCTGTTCAGGAGCGTCCCGGATGGGATGCCCTCACCGGAGTGATGACTCGTGAGTGGAATTCGCAGTATCTCTCTGCCACCCTCAATAACCTGTACACCGGTCTGGGGGGTATCACCTCCGAGGAGCAGATCGGAGCTTATGTCCGCTCAGCCGTACCGATCCTCAATGAGGCGGAGCAGAAGAAAGGAGGCGTCACGCCTCCCGAGCCGATCAAGGTGAAGTTTAATGCTCCCGACTGGATGGGAGTACGCTGGCCGGATCACTTCCCTACGATGACCAACGATCCCTCTGCTGGATTTTGGAACGATGGGTTCAATAACACGATGGATCCGAGGGCATACGTGGCATACGGCATCCCCGGTGATCTCAATAATCCCCACTTCTGCAAGTATCCAAGCTGGAGCAATGTGGCCTCCGTCACCCGGAGAGCACTCGAGAAGAAGGTCGAGGGAAGCTCTAAGCCTGACACCGTTGCGGTGATCAACTCCGCCTTTACCTGGAATGCTCCCGTTGCCGGAGACTGGGGCGATAAGGGTGCTCTGAATAAGGTGGCATTCTTCCGTGGCAACACGCCTACCCTTGTGCTTGACTTCCGCAATAGCTCCATGAGACGTGTCTTCTACGGACCCTGGGAGAGCTACTTCCTCATCGCTGAAGCTGCAGTACGCGGATGGCAGGTGCCGATGAACGGCAAGGAGGCCTATGAGAGAGGTATCCGGGAGAGCTTTGGCTACTTCGACAAGTGCTTCCCCGATGCGGGCATCTCCAAGTACCTGGATCAATACCTCGCCTCACAGTCCTACAATAGAGTGGGGACCTCTGTGGCATGGGATCACACAGCTGAGCCGCAGCCGGTCACCAAGCGCTATCTTAATGGTCTCACCGGTAAGGAGGAGAGCTATGAGTACCACTACCCGAGTAACGGGCTCTACAAGGATGGGACCGTGAGCAACGACCACCTGACAAAGATCATCACTCAGAAATACATCGCCCAGGTGCCGTGGCTTCCTCTCGAGGCGTGGTCTGACCAGCGGAGACTTGGTCTGCCGTTCTTTGAGAATCCAATGGTCGAGAAGACAATTACCAACCTGCCGGCTCTGACGAAGGAGAATTGTAAGGAGAGCCGATGGGAGTTCTTCCCGCAGCGCCTCATATTCCCATCTTCGCTGAAGAATAACTCTCCGAAGGACTACGCTGATGCCCTTTCCGTGCTTGGTGGTCCTGATGAGGTGGGCACACCACTTTGGTGGGCTGCGTACAAGAAGTAAGCATACTTGAGTCCAAGAGGGGCTGTGTCGTCGGAGCACCGGGGACACAGCCCCTCTCCTTGTCTTAGCGGGGTGGGGGGGTTGCGAGATCCATAAAATTTCGTACCTTTGCGGAGCATTCGGCTGGAGAGGAGCCGGTCGGGTGCACTCGGATCCTTAGCTCAGTTGGTTTAGAGCGTCTGTCTTACAAACAGAGGGTCGTAGGTTCGAATCCTACAGGGTCCACTGCTTTTCAGAAATATTCCATTACCGGATCCTTAGCTCAGTTGGTTTAGAGCGTCTGTCTTACAAACAGAGGGTCGTAGGTTCGAATCCTACAGGGTCCACCATCGTGCCGCTATCGAGTCGAGAGACTTGGTAGCGGTTCTTTTTGTATCTTGTGCCGAGGGAAGAATTATGATAAAAGGAATACCGTATGGAGAACTTAGTGATCCGGCACATTATCCATCGCAAGGCACTGCTTTGGCTGCTTCTGTGTGCGATGCCGCTGATGGCGGTAGCTCAGACTGACTTATCCGAGTCGGAGGTGCAGCGACTGATCGATGAGGGGCTGTACTACCGCGCTCTGGAGCTGCTGGAGAGTCGCCCCGACAGCCTCAAGAGCCCCGTGATGCTCCGTCAGGAGACCCGCGTCCTCACCTCCTTTGCCCGATACGAGGAGGCGAAGGCACTGATCCTGCCTCTGGCGACGGAGGAGGGCTCCGTGATCGACAAGCAACTGCTGGCGGGGATCTACGAGAGTATGCAGCAGCCGGACTCCGCCATCACTGTCCGTGAGGAGATCAAGGAGCTCTCCCCGTATAATATCGTCAATGTCCTCCGCCTCTCCGATCTCTATGAGCAGCAGGGAGTCGGTTTCCTCGGTCTGACGATGATGAATAATTTCCTCTACGAGTATCCTGACAACCGCCCCGTGAGGCAGCGTCGTGCAGCAGTCAGTTATGGTGCCGGCTACTACGATGAGGCCTATGCCGACTTTGACACCCTCTACCATGCCGGGGATAGGAGCATGAATACGGTCTACTACCACGGTCAGTCGCTCATGCAGCAGGACTCCCTCACGCAGGCGATCCCGGTGCTGAAGGAGGCAATAAAGATCTCCGAGGAGGCCAATCCCTTCCCGATGATCGACCTCGCTACCATTTATGTACAGCAGAAGGAGCCGACCGAGTCAGCACTCTACCTCGCCAAGGTGGACTCCCTCATGGAGCGGACCCCACTGCGGATCCAGGTACTCAAGAGCTACCACGACCTGATGGCAGAGACGGATTTCCTCCGAGGGGCATATCGCTCCTCACTCCGCCATCTCAGAGACCTCGGTCGCTTTGCCCCCGACCTGCCGGACATCCCATACAGGCAGTCTCTGACGTATAGGGAGCTAGGAGATGACGCTGCCGAGATGAAGGCTCTGGAGACGTACCTTGAGCTGCGGAGTGATCCCGGACGAAAGCCCTCCCCGAGGGTCCTCTATGCCCGCAAGCGGCTGGAGCAACTGCGGGAAGATCGTTTTATGGGGCAGAAGTGACTTACGAGGGGCGCAGTAGTTTTTTTCCTTGACGTGGGTGGTGCCTTTTTGCTCGACTGACGAGACTTGGCTCGGCGGGGGAAAAAAGCGACCTTTGTAAAGTATGGAGATGGTCTCCGTACGCAAGAGACAGAGTGACTATTATGGAAAGGGATAATCAGAGGGAGACCTTTGTGGAGGTCTTTAACTCCCTCAACCTTGAGGAGGTACGGTTGGCGGAGACGCTTCTCCAGTCAGAGAATATCATGGTGTCCATCTCCGGAGAGACGGGGACACAGGTCTTCGGGCGGGTGCAGGGCTTGACCGGTGGCGTCTCGCTCATGGTCCCAGCGATGGAGGAGGAGAGAGCGCTTCGCATCCTCCGGGAGGCGGGCTATCTGCCGGCAGCGGATCAGTCCGACAGCGTCTATACCGTGGGGAAGAGTAGGAAGAGTCGGAGCGCCTCCAAGCAATTTTGGCTGATCACCGGGCTGATGGCGCTTCTCCTTATCCTCATCGCCATAATGAACTACCTCTGACCGATGGAGCATAGGATTATCTATGTTACCGGAGGAGCTCGCTCCGGTAAGAGTCATTATGCGCAGTCGCTGGCAGAGTCTCTATCCGATCGTCCGATCTACCTCGCCACGGCACGGATCATGGATGAGGACTTTGCGCGGCGGGTGGAGCGTCACCGGCGGGACCGCGGGGAGCAGTGGACGACGGTGGAGGAGCCGCTTCGCCTGAGCGACCACGACCTCACGGGGCGGGTGGTGCTGATGGACTGCGTCACCCTCTGGCTCACTAATCTCTACGACGAGCATGGCTACGATATGGACGAGACCCTCAGGGCTGCCACGGCGGAGTGGGATCGCTTCATCGCTCGGGAGATGACCCTCATCGTCGTCTCCAATGAGCTCGGTATGGGGCTCCACGCTTCCTCGGAGAGTGCGCGTCACTTTGTCGACCTCCAGGGGTGGGTCAATCAGCATATAGCCGCATCAGCCGATGAGGCTTTCTTTATGGTTTCAGGTATAGCCATGAGACTAAAGTAGTATATGGTAACAGTAGAAGAAATACAGCACAAGATCGACACGCGATCGAAGATCATCGGTTCGCTTGGACAGCTTGAGACGATAGCTCGTCAGGTCTGCCTGATCCAGGACACACTTACGCCGGAGCTGAGACGACCGGCACTCCTCCTCTTCTGTGGCGATCACGGGATAGTGGATGAGCGGGTGAGTCTCTCGCCTAAGGACTTCACCTACAGGTGTGGCTGCACCTTCCAGAGAGGAAATGCGGCGATCACCGTCTTCTGTCGGCAGCACCACTTCCACCTCCGCGTCATCGATGCCGGCGTGGATCGAGACTTCCCCGAGGAGTATGGCGTGGAGCCGCGAAAGGTAGGGTACGGGACGCGAAATTTCCTCTACGAGCCGGCGATGACGATTGAGGAGTGCCGGAGAGCGCTCGAGATCGGGGCCGCCTGCGTGCGGGAGGAGTACTATAGGGACTGCAATGTGATCGGCTTCGGTGAGATGGGGATCGGCAATACCTCCTCCTCCGCTGTGCTGGCTCACCTTTACTCTGGCATCCCACTTGACCGGCTCGTGGGGCGTGGTACCGGCCTTGACGATGCCCCTCTAGAGCATAAGTACCAGACACTCAAGCGAGCTGTGGAGGCTCATCACCCTAAGACGCCACTCGAGATCCTCGCTACCTATGGTGGGTACGAGATAGCGATGATGGTCGGTGGGATGATCGAGGCGGCACGGCTGCGGATGGTGATCCTCTGTGACGGCTTCATATCTACGGCGGCCGTCATCGCTGCAGAGGCCCTTGCCCCCGGCACTAAGGAGTGCGTCCTCTACGGCCATGTCTCCGATGAGGGTGGGCATCGGCTGCTGCTTGACTACCTCGGTGGGGAGCCGATCCTCCGGCTCGGTATGCGACTGGGTGAGGGTACCGGTGCTGTGGTCGCCTATCCGATCATCCAGTCGGCCATCGCTTTCCTCAATGAGATGGCCTCCTTTGACGATCGACAGCTGGAGAATTGCTACGAGGACAATCCCGATAGTATCTATCGCCATGGGGCTGAGGAGTGAGTGGAATCTCCTGAAGGCGGCGGTGATGTGCTACACCCGCCTTCCGGTGGGACAGGTACACTTCGATGCGGAGACGGCCCATGAGGCGGCTCGCTATATGCCCCTCGTGGGGGCTCTCATCGGAGGGTGTGGGGCCGCGGTCTATGCGCTAGCCTTTTTCCTCCTCCAGCTACCTCCTTCTGTCTCGTCCGTGCTGGCGCTCTCCACGATGATTATAGTGACGGGAGCCTTCCATGAGGACGGGTTCTCCGACTTCTTAGACGGATTTGGTGGCGGGACGAGCAGAGAGCGGGTGCTGGAGATTATGAAGGACAGTCACGCCGGAGCCTTTGGCATGATCGGCACGGTGATGCAGCTGCTGCTGAAGGTCTGCTGTCTCTCTGCACTCACCGGTCCGATCCCGGCGATGGTGGTGATGTGCTGCAGTGCGCGGTCGGTGCCGCTGCTGATGATGCACTTCTCTGTCTATGCCCGGCGGGAGAATAGTAAGCTCAGCCGAGAGTCTTACGTCACCTCTGACGGCTCCATTGCGGTAGGGATCGCCACCGGCCTCGTGGCGTTGCTGGCACTCGGGTGGGTGCAGGCCCTTGCTGTGGTGGGGGTCTATATCCTGCTGCTCCTCTTTGTCCACCGACTCAGTAAGGCGCGTATCGGAGGCTACACGGGGGATGTGCTCGGGGCGCTTGAGCAGATGTGCGAGATGGGCTGTCTCATCGCCCTCCTCGCCGTGGAGCGGCTGGCGTGATGGAGCTCTACCTTGTCCGCCATACGCATACCGCCGCACCGAGTGGCATCTGCTACGGCAGAGCCGATGTCTCGGTGGCGGAGACTTTCCCGCAGGAGGCTGCCGCGGTGGTCGCTACCCTCGAGGGTACAGGCTATGGGCGTGTCTACAGCAGTCCGCTCAAGCGCTGCCGACTCTTGGCAAAGGAGCTCGCCGACACGATCACCATCGATGCCCGGCTCACAGAGCTGGCCTTTGGGAAGTGGGAGCTGGTCCCCTGGCAGTCGGTCTATGAGCGAAAGGAGAGCAAGGCGTGGTTTGCCGACTACAAGCATAGTGCCCCGCCCGCCGGTGAGTCGTACCCCGGGATGACCCGACGGGTGCAGGACTTCATCGACTACCTCCCGGACTACGATCGCCCACCGGTGCTGGTGACGCACGCGGGGGTGATACGGATCTTCCTCGTCCGTCTCCTCGGCTACTCGATCGATGAGTCCTTCGCTCGCAAGATCGCCTATGGAGAGGTGGTTCACCTCGTTCGCTCTGCCGATGGCGTCTGGTGGGAGGAGCCGCCGGGTTAGCCTATGATTATGATAGGTGGCCAGCACAAAAGAGCAAACTTTCTTCCTGTAATTGTAACACAAGGTTTGCAAAATTGGATTATTCTTCCTACTTTTGAACCATCGAAGCCACCATCACACTTCGGATGACTTCGGGAGGTATCCCTTCTTAATCGGGGAGGCCGTCACGACGTTTTAGCATGCAGAGCTTTAGGAAGATATACAATCGGATGCTGACTGCACATCAGGAGAGCGACCGCAAGTCCCTGATCAGTAGTATCAGCTCATCGGATCGTCTGGTCGCTGTGCGCGGTGCGCGCGGCATAGGCAAGACGATCTTCCTGCTTACCTATGCTGTCCGCAATATCACCGCACGGCCCGATCAGATCCAGTATGTGACGATGAATTACCTCTTCTTTGCGGGACACTCGCTCTACGACTTTGCGAGGAAGTTTTACCAGGAAGAGGGGGGCAAGATTCTCCTTGTGGATCAGATCTACAAGTACGCTAAGTGGCGAGACGATCTCTACCGGATCTATATGGATATGCCCAACCTGCGGGTGATCTTCAGTACCTCGAGCGTCGTGACCGAGGAGGAGCTGGGACCGGAGCTGCAGGGTAGGGTGCGGATCATCAGTCTCCAGGGCTTCTCCTTCCGCCAGTACCTCAATATAAAGTATGGTCTCCACCTCAAGGCGTACCCGCTCAAGGACCTGATGGAGCGGCACGAGGAGATCGCTGCTGAGGTGATGAACCAAGTGAAGCCGAAGGAGGACTTTGAACTCTACCTCACCGAGGGCTACTATCCGCCCGTGGAGGACAATCCACTCTCCTCGGCCAAGCTGACGAAGAATATCAATATGATGCTGGAGGTGGATGTGGTCTACGTCCATCAGGTCGATATCTCTTACCTGCCCAAGATGCGGGAGCTGCTCTTCCAGATCTGCACGCAAGATAAGCCTACTGCCAACGTGACCCGCTTTGCTCGCAGTATCGGAGCCAGCCGAGCCACCATAGCCAATTACCTCAAGTATCTCGACGATGCGGAGCTGATCCGCACGATCTATAAGGAGGGCAACGAGTACCCTAAAAAGCCCGATCAGATCTTCCCCAACGACACCAATATCGCCGGGGTGATGTATCCGCATCGGCAGTCCACCTGTATGCGACTCAAGACTTTCCTCCTCTCACAATTTGAGAACGCCGGCTATCAAGTCAACGTCCCCGAGAAGCCCGGTGCGGACTTTATCGTCGACGGAGAGCATCTCTTTGCCTGCGTCGATGGTAAGACGAGTCGCTTCAAGAGCGATGTGACCTACACCTTCAGCAACCTGCTGGTGGGGCATGACAACTGTCTGCCGATCTGGCTCTTCGGCTTCCTCTATTGACCCTTTAAGAGAAAAGAAGAACTAAATTACTTCACGCTTTAGTATACTTATATATGAGTAAAGAAAAGAAATTCATGACCTGTGATGGCAACACCGCTACGTCGCATATCGCGTATATGTTCTCGGAGCTGGCCGCCATCTACCCCATCACTCCCTCCTCTACGATGGCAGAGGTTGTGGACAAGTGGGCAGCCAATGGGCGTAAAAACCTCTTCGGCGACACCGTCCGTGTCCAGGAGATGCAGAGTGAGGCCGGTGCCGCCGGTACTGTCCACGGCTCTCTGCAGGCTGGTGCACTGACGACCACCTTTACTGCGTCTCAGGGTCTCCTCCTGATGATCCCTAATATGTACAAGATCTCCGGCGAACTCCTCCCCGGTGTCTTCCACATCGCTGCACGTGCCATCGCCGGCCATGCCCTCTCGATCTTTGGTGATCACCAGGACGTGATGGCCTGCCGTGCTACCGGCTTCGCTATGCTCTGCAGCAACTCCGTGCAGGAGGCTCAGGATATGGCCGCTGTAGCGCACCTCTCTGCAATCCACGGACGTGTGCCCTTCCTCCATTTCTTCGACGGCTTCCGCACCTCTCACGAGATCCAGAAGATCGAGGAGATCGATATGGAGGACCTCCGTCCCCTCGTTGACCTCGAGGCGATCAAGGAGTTCCGTCACCGCGCGCTCACCCCTGATGCACCGGTGACCCGTGGTACGGCGCAGAATGGTGATATCTACTTCCAGGAGCGTGAGGCATCCAATCCCTTCTACAACGCCGTCCCTGAGACCGTACAGCACTATATGGACGAGCTGGGCAAGATCACCGGTCGTCACTACCGCCTCTTCGACTACTACGGCGCTGAGGATGCTGAGGATATCGTGATCTGCATGGGCTCTGCCTGTGAGACCGCTGAGGAGGTGATCGACAAGCTCAATGCCGAGGGTCGCAAGGTCGGTATGATCAAGGTCCACCTCTTCCGCCCCTTCAGCGTGGAGCACTTCCTCGAGGCAATGCCCAAGACCGTGAAGCATGTTGCTGTCCTTGACCGTACCAAGGAGCCCGGTAGCGCTGGTGAGCCCCTTTACCTTGATGTAAAGAACGCTCTCTATGGTATGGAGGAGCACCCGATAGTTGTCGGTGGTCGCTATGGTCTCTCCTCTAAGGACGTGACCCCGGAGCAGTTTGCTGCTGTCTTTGAGAACCTCCGCATGAAGATGCCGAAGGATCACTTCACCCTCGGTATCGTGGATGACGTCACCTTCACCTCACTTCCGCTCACAGACCACTTCGACGTGGCTACGGATGCCTTTGAGGCGAAGTTCTATGGTCGTGGATCTGATGGTACCGTGGGTGCCAATAAGAACTCTGTCAAGATCATCGGTGAGAATACAAACAAGTACTGCCAGGCTTACTTTGAGTACGACTCTCGTAAGTCCGGAGGCTTTACCTGCTCTCACCTCCGCTTCGGTGACAGCCCCATCCGCTCCACTTACTACGTCAATCACCCCCACTTCGTAGCCTGCCACGAGCCGGCATACCTGCACCGCTTCAATATCACGAAGGGTCTCCGCAAGGGTGGCTCACTCCTCCTCAACTCCATCTGGGAGCCGGAGGATCTGGGTGAGAACCTCCCCGGTCGTCTCAAGAGATACCTCGCACAGAACGGTTGCCACCTCTACATCATCAACGCGACCAAGATCGCCTCTGAGATCGGTCTCGGCAACCGCACTAATACGATCCTCCAGTCCGCATTCTTCAAGATCGCCAACGTCATCCCCTACGATCTCGCAGTCGAGCAGATGAAGAAATTCATCGTCAAGAGCTACGGACACAAGGGCGAGAAGATCGTCAATATGAACTATCAGGCCGTCGATGCCGGTGCTGATGTCATCGAGGTACCCGTGCCCGCTGAGTGGGCAGACTGCGCTGACGATGCAGAGCAGGAGTACGAGTACGACACGCCTTTCGTCTCCGCCATCGTTAAGAAGATGCACGCTCAGGAGGGTGATGACCTGCCTGTAAGTGTCTTCACCGGCCTTGAGGACGGTACTTGGCAGCCCGGGACCACCCGCGTGATGCGTCCCGGTGTCGCTGTCAATGTCCCGATGTGGCACGAGGAGAATTGTATCCAGTGTAACCAGTGTGCCTACGTCTGTCCTCACGCTACCATCCGCCCCTTCATCCTCGATGAGAAGGAGATGGAGAATGCTCCCGAGGGCTACGTGACCAAGCCTGCTATCGGTAAGGAGTTTAAGGGTATGGGCTTCCGCATCCAGGTCGACGTCCTCGACTGTCTCGGCTGCGGTAACTGTGCTGATGTCTGCCCCGGCAAGAAGGGCGAGAAGGCACTCACCATGGAGCTGCTTCACACCCAGGAGGAGCAGGATCCGCTGTGGCTCTACTCTGCTCAGAAGGTGACCAATAAGGCTCACCTCGTTGATGTCAGCAAGAGCGTGAAGAATTCTCAGTTCGCTCAGCCTCTCTTTGAGTTCTCCGGTGCCTGCTCCGGCTGCGGTGAGACGCCCTACGTCAAGCTGATCTCTCAGCTCTATGGTGATCGTCAGGTTGTTGCCAATACCACCGGCTGCTCCTCTATCTACTCCGCATCTGCTCCTGAGACGCCCTACACGACCAATGAGAAGGGTCACGGTCCTGCGTGGGCCAATTCCCTCTTTGAGGACAATGCAGAGTATGGCTATGGTATGTACCTCGCCAATAAGAAGCTCCGCGAGCGCCTCCTCACCATCGCGCAGGATGTCGTCGATGGTAAGATCGAGATCGGTCAGGAGAAGACTAAGGAGCTCCTCAAGGAGTGGATCGAGAAGTACGACGATGCCAAGGCTTGCCGTGAGCTCTCCGATGAGATCCGTGCTTTGGTAGAGAATGATGCTACCGAGGGTGGTCGTCTCATCGACGATCTCCGTCACTACATCACCAAGAAGTCTCACTGGATCATCGGTGGTGACGGCTGGGCTTACGATATCGGCTATGGTGGTCTCGACCACGTGCTGGCACAGGCACCGGACGTCAATGTCCTCGTCATCGATACGGAGGTTTACTCTAATACCGGTGGTCAGAGCTCCAAGTCTACCCCGCGTGCCGCTGTGGCACAGTTCTCTGCCAATGGTCGCCGCTTCCGCAAGAAGGACCTCGGCATGATGACTGCCGGCTACGGCTATGTCTACGTCGCTCAGATCGCTATGGGAGCCAACCAGGCTCAGGCGCTCAAGGCGATCCGCGAGGCTGAGGAGTTTGATGGTCCCTCACTGATCATCGCCTACTGCCCCTGTATCAATCATGGTCTCCGTGCCGGTATGGGTAAGACCCAAGATGAGGAGAGACGCGCCGTTGAGTGTGGCTACTGGCAGCTCTGGCGCTACGACCCCCGTCTGGAGGAGCAGGGCAAGAATCCCTTCCAATTTGACTCCAAGGAGCCGCAGTGGGATCTCTTCCACGACTTCATCATGGGTGAGGTGCGCTACCGCTCTCTCGAGAAGCTCTTCCCCGAGGACGCCGAGGCGCTCTACGCTGCTGCTCTCGAGGATGCCAAGTACCGCTACACCAAGTACCAGAGGTATCTCGCCATGGACTTCTCAAGACCCGAGGAGGATGTCGCTGAGGCTCCCTCTGAGGTGGAGAAGAAGGTAGAGGAGGAGCCCGGTAAGTGGATGTAATCCTCCCGCACACCTGACGGTCTAGCCACCGTCTCCATCTAAATAGACTAGCTCAGGCTGATCGGCTTCACTGCCCCTCAGCCTGAGCTTTTTTTTTGATCCATCCCCGTCATATGAGAGTACTGCCGGTGCTTTAGTCCCCCCTTCGGCGAACTGATTGGGGAGTGGAGGGGGGAGGGGTACTGAGTGATACAGAAAACCATTCAGCTCATTGAGAGGGTGCATAGACGAATCGACCTTTGCGGTCAGCACCATCAGCCCTATCAAAGTGCGCTCCTAAGATCCCCTTCCTACGGCGCGAAATACCCTATAGAGGACGTAGAATGCACGTAGAAGGAGAAGCGGAGACTGCCCCCAGCACCTCGGCTGAGCGACGATCACCTCACTTGTCCAGAGGCTTCAGCGGTGCAAATATAGCCCCCCAGCCGGGAGGGGTTGTCTCACAGAGTCTCTCCGTGTCTCCCCGTGTCTCCTCTAAACCAAAATTGCGTCTCCTGCGGTCTTCGCCACCTCGTGTCTCGATGTCTGGCGAAGGAGCGATGATCCCTCTGAAGCTCCGCCCCTCGGTATGTAGGAGCATCAGGAGACTAACCGGTCAGAGGGATCGCACCTTGCAGGGGGAGCCGCTTCTTAGCTGTAACGCCCCAATGCGTCACCCTTTGAGGGGGCGGGTGGCTTGTGGCATACTCTGGAAATTGTGGTATCTTTAGCGCATCAAAAGATGTATAATGACTTAGTAACTAAAGTGTAACAGACGAATTATGGATGAAATGACAGAGCTGATCGGTACCAATGCCGGTCTCGTGTGGGAGGTGCTCCGCAAGAGCAAGAAGGCGATGACCGATAAGGATATCAAGAGTGCTACGAAGATCGGCACCCTGAGGGATGTCCACATTGCGCTCGGCTGGCTGGCGAGGGAGGATAAGCTCACCTTTGAGGAGATCTCACCGATCACTGTACGCCTTAAGTAATCCCCTCTGCGACCCCGGCATCGCGCCTAAGGAGGTCGGGATAGACATACACAAGGGACACCCTATCGCTGCACGTGATAGGGTGTCCCTCTTGTTTTGTCCCTTGCCCTTAGTAGAGGAGGAGCTCCCTCAACCTGATGCGGTCGCTCTCATCGAAGTCCAGCACCTGATCCATGTAGTTACCGATGGTGCCGTACTTATTCTCGATGTCGGTTATGATCGAGAGGAGGTCGCTTGGTCGGCATCGGAAAAACTCACTCAGAGCCTCCTGTCGCCCCGGCGTGGCGTGGAAGCCCTGTGGCGCCAGCTTCTCCACCGACAGGAGGGCGTTGCTCAGGAGGTAGTCCGAGAGGATGTCCGACCGGGAGACACCTAAGCTATACTGGACCAGCATAGTCAGGAAGGCGGCTCGATCTTTTCCCCACTCATCGCTGATCATCACAGGGTAGTGATCGGGGTCGAGGAGGTAGTGGAGTGCGGCAGAGAGCTGCTCAGGATTCTCGTACGCTAAGCTATTGAAGGTATCGTGGATAAAGAGGATCACCCCCTCCTTACTCATATCTCCCTCATCGATCCGCTTCAGGACGGACTTGTAGTCGATCGGGGTATTGGCGGCGAAGTCCTTTTGGACGACATTCCCTATGCCATTGGTGAGGTAGACGAAGGAGTAGGCATCGCTGAGGACGATATTGTGCTTCAGCCCCAGGGACCCGATCACGAGGCTGTCCCTCGGCGTAAGCCCTCTGTAGCGCCCGCCACGGTAAAGTCGCCCCCATCGCATCTGGTACCCCTCGTCGGTCATATATCCACCAGCGTCACGGAGGTTGGCAAAGCCCTCTGTCGGTATCACCCTCATACCGGCGACCCTCATCTCTCGGTCGTCAAAGACGAGGAGGAAGTAGTGCCTCGAGTAGACTGTCCCATCTGTGGCGAATGTGGCCCACTCCTTGCCTATCGGCTCCACCTTGGTCGGCTCTACCGGGTAGCTGCCGGCATCATCGGAGGCATAGATGGCTACTTCCCCTCTCATCCCGGGCCGGACCTGCCACCGCACGACATAGTTGCCACTATCAGCGACATCGGCACCGGTGCTGATATCGTAGTAAGCCTTCCTAGCGCACGAGGTGAGGCTCAGGCAGGTCGTTAGAGCAATGAGGAGCGGCAGGATATTAAGGTGACGCATCTGAGGTTTTCTTCGTGATTGCTTGCAGACAAATCTACTCAAAGGAGTGATACCAGGATAGGAATTATCTTTATTTCAGTTTCTTTGACAGCGGTTTGACCATTTTCCCCTTTCATGTTAGCGAGTTGTGATAATATTCTGTTAGGTTTGTGCAATTATGTCTATCATGTGCTGACCAATGAGTAGAGACGACATGCGCAACGACGTCCTCTCGATTGAGGATCTGGGGGAGATGGTTCCATTTTTCCGGACCGGTGTGGGCCGTGGTGTCGGGCGCTGGCTCATGCGGATCCTTGGCGTCAACTCCATCAACCGGCTCAATGCCGACCTCTGTCACCTCAGCGGCCCCGAGTACGCCAGTGCAGCGCTACGACACCCCTTGGTGGACGTCACGTATAGGGTGCACGGCGAGGAGAATCTCGAGCTAATGCGGGAGGGGCAGTTCCTCACTGTCTCCAATCACCCCTTTGGAGGCATCGATGGGCTGATCCTTGTGGACATCGTGGGACACATACGCCCGGACTACAAGGTGCTGGTCAATTCCGTCCTCTCACACATCTCTTCTCTTGAGCAAATGTGGGTGCCTGTGGTGCCCAATCGGGAGAGCAATCCTCGCTATGTCCACGACCCGAGTGTAAATGTCAAGAGCCTTAGGGCGCTTGCCCGCGAGTTTCAGGCGGGATACCCCTTTGGCCTCTTCCCCGCCGGCGGGGTGGGGCGCTTCTCACTCAGGCGGGGGCTTCCGGTGGAGAGTCCGTGGAAAAACTCCAGTCTCCGGATCCTTAGGCGGGCATCGAGACCGATATTCCCGATTATGTTTGATGGGCACAATTCCGGGCTTTTCTATTACATGAAAAACCACATCCCCGTCGTCAGCGACCTGATGCTCCCGCGTGAGATCCTCAATAAGAAGGGCGAAGTGATAGATGTCTACATCGGCAAGCCGATCCTCCCCTCGGAGACGGAGCAGCTACCCGATCTCAGGAGCTACGGCACCTATCTCATCGAGCGAAGTATGAGCCTCCTCCCGCGAGCCATGTATCAGCCTCAGGTGGGGGCAAAGGCGGTGCTGATCGACCGAAAGGGCTGACAGCACAAGGCGATAATTGTGTATCTTTGAAGGAGTAAATCAGTAAGTCCATATACAATGAAAATAATCCTTCCCCATAGGCTCCTCCTGGCGACCCTGATGACCGCGCTCTTGGTGAGCGGTTGCTCGCTAGTACCGCTCACCGGACGGCGTCAGATCAATCTCGTCTCCGATGCCCAGGTCGTCGCCATCAGTGAGCAGCAGTACCGATCCTTCATCTCCCAGGCACCCAAGAGCCGTGACATGGCTCAGACACAGCGTACCCGCGAGATGGGAAAGCGCATCGCCTCAGCCACTGAGCGGTACCTCCGCTCTATCGGGCATACGGAGGACATCCGCTACTTCCGGTGGGAGTTTAATCTCATCGCCTCCAATCAAGTCAATGCCTTCTGTATGCCGGGCGGCAAGATCGTCGTCTACGAGGGCATCCTCCCTGTCGCACAGACTGACGATGAGCTCGCCACGGTGATCGCTCACGAGGTGGCTCACGCAGTCGCCAAGCACTCCAATGAGCGACTCTCCCAGGCGATCCTCCGCCAGTATGGAGGTCAGGCGCTGGGGCAGATCCTCTCCGGCAGCTCGGCGGGCGCCCAGGTGATCGGCAATATCCTATATAATGTGGGAGGAAAGCTTATCTTCGAGCTTCCCTACTCGCGCAAGCAGGAGTACGAGGCTGACCAGATCGGTCTCTACCTCATGGCACTTGCAGGCTACGACTACCACAATGCGCCCAATCTCTGGGTCAAGATGGCCAGCCGCAGCGGAGGGGGCAATCAGAGCGAGGTGATCAGCTCTCACCCCAATGACCTAAACCGCATCCGGGCGATCCGTGAGGAGATCCCGAGAGTCGAGGCTTTTATGCGCAATGGGGGCAAAGTGGTCCCCGCTGCCGCCCCCTCAACCTCCAAAAAGATCTCCGATAATAATAAGAAGTCCAAGGGTCAGGGCAATGTGCCAATCATCACCCACTACTAATCCGGTGATCTGCATTTTCATCAGTCTATATTTCATCACGATAATCAAGCAATACCATGGTTGATCTAACCACCACCTATGCCGGGCTAAAGCTGAAAAGTCCCATCATCGCTGCAAGCTCCAGTCTAACCGCATCTGTCGATAAGATCAAGGCCTTTGCCGACGCAGGCGCCGGTGCGGTCATCCTCAAGTCTATCTTTGAGGAGCAGATCCAGAGCGAGGCAGACGACACCTATACCCAGTCTCATGACTTCCCCGAGGCGTACAATTACATCAGGGAGTACTCCGAGGAGCACTCTATGCGCCAGCATGAGCAGCTGGTGCGCGACGTCAAGAGAGCGGTCGACATCCCCGTATTTGCCAGCGTCAATTGCTCCAGCTCTGAGGGATGGGTGGACTATGCCAAGAGTCTCTCTGATGCCGGTGCCGATGGCCTTGAGCTCAACGTTATGCGCATAGAGACAGACCGGACGCAGGACTATGGTGAGCCGGAGCGCGCCATCCTCAGGGTGGTCACCACGCTGCGGGAGTCGGGGTACAAGAAGCCCTTGGTCGTCAAGATCTCCAAGTACTACAGCAACCTCATCCGCCTCTGCGCTGACCTCCATATGGTCGGGGCCGATGGTGTGGTCCTCTTCAATAGGTCTTACATGCCCGATGTGGACCTGACGGCTGAGTGTCTCTCTGCCGGACCGGTCTTCAGCAGCCCGAGTGACTTCTACGACGGTCTTCGCTTCACGGCACTGGTCCAGGGAGCCGTTCCCGGTCTCTCCATCTCTATCTCCTCCGGAGCGCGAAATGGCAAAGACGTCGTCAAGGGAGTCCTTGCCGGTGCCAACGCCATCCAGATGGCATCCATCCTCTATGGGAAAAAGGAGCAGGCCATCACCGAGTCTCTTGACGAGGTGAAGAGCTGGATGGAGGAGCATAAGTATGAGAGCATCACTGAGATGACCGGTCGCCTGGCTGCCAAGCAGGTAGATAAGGCCAATTTCCTCGCACGCTCTCAGTTTATGAAGTACTTCGACTCTCCCGAGTCTGCTCATCCCACCAATACCTTCAGTGGGGCAGTAGAGCGTCCGAGAGGCTGATCCCGATATGGCCGACCATCTCCTCCCGGACTATGCGGCTACTCTTGCCGACCCCTCGCTGATAGATCAGCTCTCCTCGATCCGGCTGAGAGATGCGATACCGCACGCCCTCCTCTTCTGCGGAGATGAGGGTGGTGAGGCACTCCCCCTAGCGATAGCCTTTGCTCGTCACATACTGTGTGAGCAGACCGGGGCGGATGCTTGTGGGCACTGCGAGTCCTGCCGGCAGATGGATCTCTGGGAGCACCCCGACCTCTACCTCTGCTATCCGGTGATCAAGGGAGACTTCCGCGAGGTCACCTCGGAGGATCTCCGGGAGGACTTTGCCACGCTCCTCAGGGAGCAGCGGCGGTTTGGTCCGGAGGACTGGAGGACTCTCCTCAGGGGAGGGAATAAGCAGCCACATATCTTTGTCTCAGAGGCTGATCACCTGATCCACATCACGTCACTTCGCTCCTTCAAGAGCACCCATCAGGTGGTCCTCATATGGCAGCCGGAGACGATGCGGGAGGACACGGCCAATAAGTTGCTCAAGCTCCTCGAGGAGCCCCCGGTGGGGGTCATCTTCCTCGCCGTCTCTCACGATCCCTCGAGGCTACTCGAGACGATCCTGAGTCGCTTCCAGCGGATCGATGTCCCACCGATCGAGGAGACCTGTCTCGTGGACTATCTCGTCAGCGAGTGTGGTGCCTCTCCCGAGCAGGCGTATGAGGCAGGTCACCTCGCACGGGGCAACCTCCTGCGTGCCATGCGACTTCTTGAGGGCAAGGCGCAGGATAGGGCGATCGACCTAGCACTTGGGCTTATGGAGACAGCGATGAAGCGGACCCCAAGGGCCTACCGAGAGTTTGCCGACCAGGCAGCCACCCTGAGTCGTCCTGAGGTGATCTCGCTAATCGATGCGACGGACCGGATCCTCAGGGAGATGCTGGCACTGAGCTACGGGACGGAGGAGATCGTCTACACCAGGCTTGCCATTCGCGACAGGATCCGGAGCGTTGCCACTGCCGTCCCCCTGAGCTCCTACCCCCCGCTGATGGAGGATCTCTCGGCAGCACGGAGGGAGCTGATGCAAAATGCATCCATCAAGATCGTCTTTTTTGACCTACTCGTGGCGATGGCGATGCTGATCCCGAAGAGGTAAGGGGTGGGGTAAAATCCAAGCTAAGGGACCGATGCGGATCACACACCGCATCGGTCCCTTAGTTCGTTTATGGAGACCTCGGGAGAGGTCCTGATAGCTATATCTCTTAGCTTTGGTCTATCGCAAAGGTCTTAGGGAGTGGAGATTACTCCTCGACCAGCTCAAAGTCATCCTTAGTGGCTCCGCAGAGGGGGCATACCCAATCCTCCGGGATATCCTCAAAGGCTGTTCCCGGCTCGATACCACCGTCAGGATCACCTACCTCGGGATCATAGACCCAGCCACAGACTGTGCACTCGTACTTCTTCATGATAAATTGTTTCTATTTGTCGTTAAAGTTTAGTTGTAGTCCTACTAGACCAAGACAAATATACACTTTTCCCGATACATTGCCACTGCCCCTGTGATGACGAATCGCCAAGCAGAGCAGCACATAATCCCGGGCCCTTGATCTAATATCGGTATTAGAGATCACTAATACCGGTAAAAGAAAATACTAATACCGATATTAGTCGTCTCTAATATCGGTAAAAGAATGGAGCCTGATGCCGAGGCTGCTAGCCCGGTGTAATCCACCTGATATCCCACAAGGGACAGGGGAATCGTGTGCACGCTCGGGCATAGTAGTGTCGCTATTTGGTGGTCCTTATATGCGTCACCACTGCTCGGAGGGTGGGGCGAAGCGAGGGGGGGCGTGTAAAATCAGTATCTTTGCATAAGGAAATAAGAAAGATACGGATCTTTGCGCCCTACTGTGTCGGGGGCTTATCGAGACTCCACCACGGATAGGTATGAGAGTTCGCTCTCCCGATATGTATTCCCCGTCCCGACCGCCCATTGATCGGTCCTTGTCATCGGGGCAATCAGCACAGGTCCACTCAATCCCTTTTTATAAGAAGGCACTATACAATATTATGTACTATATCGCTAAGAGACTTGAGGTCGCCGGATGCCACCATCTGGAGCTTCCCTATCCCAGCAAGTGCAGCCGAGTGCATGGGCACAACTGGATCATCACGATCTATTGCCGCTCTGAGGAGCTCAATGCTGAGGGTATGGTGGTGGACTTCAATGTCATCAAGGAACGGATCCACGCCTATCTCGACCATGGGGACTTCAATGAGCTCCTGCCCTTCAACCCCACGGCGGAGAATATTGCCCGCTGGTGTGTGGAGCAGATCCCCAATTGCTACAAGGCTAAGGTGTGTGAGTCGGAGAATAATACCGCACTCTATACCATCGATGAGCATGACGCCGGCCTATGAGGGTCTGCGAGATCTTTTACTCCCTGCAGGGAGAGGGCGTGCAGGCCGGTACTCCGGCGGTCTTCCTCCGCTTCTCGGGCTGCAACTTAGCCTGTGACTTCTGTGATACAGACTTCCGGCACGGCACCGAGATGACTGAGGCTGAGATCCTCACGGAGGTAGGCTCATACCCCGCCCCGCTCGTTGTCGTCACCGGTGGAGAGCCATCTCTCCAGCTGACGGAGTCCCTTGTAGAGGGACTCCGGGCGCTCGGCAAGCGTGTCGCCGTGGAGACCAATGGCACCCATCTGCTCCCCACTGGGGTGGACTGGATCACCTGCTCGCCTAAGCTCGCCTACGTGGGGACAAAGGGTCGTGTGGTCCTCGCGCGAGTCGATGAGCTCAAGGTGATCTATGACGGGGCGCATGAGGTGAGTGACTACGGCATCCACGCCGACCACTACCTCCTCCAGCCCTGCGACGTGGGCGACCCGGTGCGCAATCGTGAGATCATCGCTGAGACCGTTGCCTATGTGCTCGCCCATCCGCAGTGGTGCCTCTCTCTCCAGCAGCATAAGCTCCTCGGTGTCCGCTGACTTTTTAAGGGATAGTGCGTACATTTTGATTACCTTTGCGTAGATGACCTCCGGGGTCGTCCCTGTAAGCGAAACAATTGATTTTCCATACAATATGTCTGAGAATAACGAGACGCTCTTCAAGACAATCATCAGTCACTGCAAGGAGTATGGCTTTGTCTTCCCCTCCTCCGAGATCTACGATGGTCTCAGTGCCGTCTATGACTATGGTCAGAATGGCATCGAGCTGAAGAATAACATCAAGCGATACTGGTGGGAGAGCATGACGCACCTGCACGACAATATCGCAGGGCTGGACTCCTCCATCTTTATGCACCCGAGGATCTGGGAGGCGTCGGGTCACTTGGCGGCCTTCAATGACCCGATGATCGACAATAAGGACTCCAAGAAGCGGTACCGTGCCGACGTCCTTGTGGAGGACTATATCGCTAAGCTGGATGGGAAGATCGAGAAGGATATCGCCAAGGCGCGTAAGCGCTTCGGAGACAGCTTTGATGAGGCGCAGTATCGAGAGACGAGCGTCAATCTGAAGCGCGTACTCGATGAGCGAAAGAGGGTCTACGACCGCTACGCCGAGGTGTCGGGGAGTGGTGATCTGGAGGGACTTCATCAGCTGATCCTCGACTGCGAGATCGCTGATCCGGTGAGCGGCTCGCGCAATTGGACCGACGTGCGGCAGTTCAACCTCATGTTCTCCACGCAGATGGGCTCCGCCTCCGACGACACGATGACGGTCTATCTGAGACCCGAGACAGCGCAGGGGATCTTTGTCAATTTCCTCAATGTGCAGAAGACGGGTCGCATGAAGATCCCCTTCGGCATCGCACAGATCGGTAAAGCGTTCCGCAACGAGATCGTGGCACGGCAGTTTATCTTCCGTATGCGCGAGTTTGAGCAGATGGAGATGCAGTATTTCGTGAAGCCCGGGACGGAGATCGACTGGTTTGAGCAGTGGAAGGCGGCGCGGATGAAGTGGCACAAGAACCTCGGTCTCGGGGACGATAAGTACCGCTTCCATGACCACGAGAAGCTGGCGCACTACGCCAATGCTGCAACGGACATCGAGTTTGAGATGCCCTTTGGCTTCAGCGAGGTGGAGGGAGTCCACTCGCGGACCAATTTTGACCTCAGCCAGCACGAGAAGTACAGTGGCAAGAAGCTGCGGTACTACGATCCGGAGCTGGGTGATAGCTATGTCCCCTACGTGGTAGAGACCTCCATAGGTGTGGATCGCCTCTTCCTCAGCATTATGTGCGGCTCATACGTGGAGGAGGAGCTCGAGAATGGCTCCTCCAGAGTGGTGCTCAAGCTGCCACCGGCACTGGCGCCAACCAAGGTGGCTGTGCTCCCGCTGGTCGCTAAGGACGGTCTGCCCGAGATCGCTGAGTCGGTCATGAAGGAGCTGCGCTATGACTTCAATTGTGTCTACGATGAGAAGGACTCCATCGGCAAGCGCTACCGCCGTCACGATGCCATCGGCACGCCCTACTGCGTGACTATTGATAATGATACACCTTCGGACGAGGCAGTGACGGTTCGCTTCCGCGATACGATGGAGCAGAAGCGTGTCCCGATCCGCGAGCTGCACGCACTGATCGATGAGAAGGTCAGTATGAAGTCCCTCCTGAAGAACCTCTGATCCCCTTTTTTGCATATGAAGTCCATACTAAAAGGTCTCCTCCTCTCGCTTACCCTCGGCCTCTCGCTCGGTCTCCTCACCGCCTGCGATCAGACGGCTCCCGATGAGGCGAAGTCGGAGTATAGGGTGAAGAACGAGAAGTACGTGGAGGATATCGCTGCTGATACCTCCTACAAGAAGCTTGCTTTCGAGCTGTCGCCCTATGCCATTTACTATAAGGTGATCCAGGGCTTGCCGGAGGGAGCCAAGCCTCAGAGACCGCTCCAGAATAGCCAGGTGGAGTATAAGTATACCATCAAGCTGATTAGCGGTGAGGTACTTGAGACCGATGAGATCGTCAAGTCCTGGATATACCACCAGGAGGGTAACGGTCGACCTGAGTCCATCATTCGGGGGATGCAACTGGCACTCCAGCATATGTCTGTCGGTGAGACGTGGGAGGTGGTGATCCCCTGGCAGCTGGGCTACGGCGCCTATACCTATGGTGGCTCCTCTCGCTCGTCTATCCCTGCATACTCTACCCTGATATTTGAGGTGACCCTTCTCTCTATCCCAACGCTCTGATGGCCAAGCGTCCACTTTTCTTAGTCAGCAATGACGACGGCGTCTTTGCCAAGGGGCTGACGGAGCTCTCCCTCTCGCTACGAGATATGGGCGATGTAATCGTCGTCGCCCCTGATGAGCCGAGGAGTGGCTCCTCGAGTGCCATCACCACCCGCAATCCTATCACCTACAGCCTCGTCCGCTCGGAGCCTGGTCTGACGGTCTATAGCTGCACCGGCACGCCTGCCGACTGCGTCAAGCTGGCACTCAATGTCATCGTGACGGAGATGCCGGATATCGTCATCGCGGGGATCAATCACGGGGACAATAAGGGCATTGCGGTGAATTACTCCGGCACCCTTGGCGCTGCGATCGAGGGCTGTATCTTTGACATTCCCTCCCTCGCCATCTCGCTCATCCATGGCAAGCAGGAGAGCGACTACCTCGCCTGCTGTCGCTATGCGCGCGCCATCTGTCGGCGGATCCTCAAGGAGGGGCTGCCTCGTGGGGTCTACCTTAATGTCAATGTGCCCAATATCCCTCGCGTCAGAGGGCTGAGGGTCTGCAGTCAGGCGGACGGGAGGTATCACAACGAATTCATCAAGCAGCGTAACCCTCAGGGGAAGGATGTCTTCTGGCTGAGTGGTGACCTGGTACTCAATGAGCCGGCCGAGAAGGGCTGGGACGTGGCGACCTTGGATCGAGGCTACGCCACGATGGTGCCGTGCAAGATTGACGTCACTGCCTATCAGTATGTCCGCGACCTGCAGTCGTGGGAGGAGGATGACTGACGCCGGATGAAGTATTTCCTCATAGCGGGTGAGGCGAGTGGAGACCTCCACGCTGCACATCTGATGTCTGCCTTGAGAGTTGAGGACCCTCAGGCAGACTTTGCCTATATGGGCGGTGCCGCCATGAGGGAGAGGGGTGGAACGTGTGTGCTCAGGTCGGAGGAGATGGCCTACATGGGTATCGTGGATGTCCTACGGCATTACCCCGAGATCAGACGAGGACGGAATGTGGTGAGGCAGTCCCTGCTTGACTATCGCCCGGATGTGGTGATCTGTGTGGACTACGGCTCCTTCTGCATGCGGTATATCCTGCCTTTTGTGCGGAAGCAGCTGCCTACGACGCGGATCGTCTACTTTATCCCGCCCAAGGTGTGGGCGTGGAAGGAGTTTCGCGTCCGTCAGCTGAGGCGTGACTGCGACTTGATCCAGTGTATCTTCCCCTTCGAGGTACCCTACTTTCGCTCCAAGGGGGTGGAGCGAGTCTCCTACGTCGGCAATCCTACCTATGAGGAGGTGATGCACTTCAGGTCGCACCGCAGCGCTGACGTGACGATAGAGGAGCGACCTTACATTGCGCTCCTCTGTGGTAGTCGTCTCTCGGAGGTGAGGCGCAATCTCCCCCTGATGCTGGAGAGTGTGGCGTCTCTCGGCGACCGGTACCGGCTGGTGGTGGCCGGTGTCTCCGCCATCGACCGGTCGCTCTACAGCGAGATCATAGAGCGATACAGCCTGCAGAGGGTGGAGGTGCGGTATGGGGAGACTTACGAGATCCTCTCGGGGGCGGATGCAGCATTAGTGACCTCCGGCACGGCGACCCTCGAGACGGCTCTTCTCGGTGCGCCTCAGGTGGTCTGCTATGCGACGCGTGCCGGGCGATTAGTGAATTTCGCCTTTGACCACTTCTTCAAGGTCCCCTACATCTCGCTCGTCAACCTGATCGCCCGCCGTGAGGTGGTGGCGGAGCTCTTTGGGGCAAGGTGTTCGGTCAAGGCGATACGGAGCCACCTCACGCCCCTGCTCACTGATACAGCTGAGCGAAGAGCGATGCTGGAGGCTTACGATGCCGTCTCGGAGGCTCTCCAGACGGAGCTCCCTGCCTCGACGCTGGCGGCTCGAGAGATCGTCGCTCTACTCTGAGCCTTCCCCCCTCCCTATCTTTGCCTCAATAAAGCCAAACCCGTAGCCAAAGAGCTGGACAAAGGCTGCTATCACGCAATTGACCGCCAGCTCGAGCGAGTCGCCCCGACCATATACATCAAAGATGATCAAGAGGGCGTAGAGGAGTGGAAACATAAGCCCGCCATATAGGCTGGAGAGTAGGGCGATGAAGCATAAGACCACGAAGAGTGAGGGGAGGTAGTGCACCGGCTTCATGCTGCCGGGATGGAGACGTTCCAGCATCACGCGAGCCCGTCCGCTGTGGCGTATCTGGGCGAAGAATTTCTTGTACGTGTCCCGCCGCTTGTGGTAGACAAAGAGGTCGTCGTACAGCGCAGAGTGGTAGCCCGCCTCTGTCACCCGCAGGCTGAAGTCAATGTCCTCCCCATAGCGGAGATCCTGACGGAAGCCTCCGACCGCCTCATACGCTGTGCGCGTCACGCCCATATTGTAAGTGCGGGGGTAAAACTTGTCCAGCGGCTGGTCCTTTCGCCCCCCTCGGATGCCTCCTGTGGTGAAGAATGAGGTCATCGCATAGCTGATCGCACGCTGTGTCACGGTGTAGTCCTCCTTCGCCGCATCCGGTCCGCCGAAGAGGTCTACCGGTCTCCGCTCTATGTCGAGGGCCAGTGTGCTCAGGTAGCTTGGCGGGAGCTCTACGTCGGAGTCGAGGAAGAGGAAGATGTCTCCCTGTGCCACTTTGGCTCCATAGTTGCGGGCCCCGGAGGGCCCGGTATTTGGAGACTGATAGAGGTATCGGACCGGCAGCTTGTCGGCATAGCTCTCGCACACCTCACGGCAGGGGATGTCTGAGCCGTCCTCCACGACCACCACTTCGTAGTCGAGGGGCGTGCTCTCCTGACTGAGGAAGCTCTCGAGTAGCTCTTTGACCTCATCGGGTCGGTTGTAGACAGGGATGATGAAGGATATCATAGGATGCGTGTCGTCAGAATAAGGGGGGGGAGGAATGCGTATAGCGTAAAGCCGGCTATAGATCCGAGCGCAGATGTGAGAAATACAAGGCGTTGGGTATTTGTGCAGAGAAATGCGGTCACACACGACGTGCAGAAGAAGATAGACAAGACGGGCGAGGGCATCTCTGCCGAGTAGTAGATACAGTATAGGACGAAGAGGAACCAGCCCAGCCTGAGGTGGAGATGGGTGACCCATCGGTATCTGGTAATGGCGTGCCTGCGGACGATCATAGTCTCGATAGTGGAGGCTGAGAGAAGCATCATGAGGGATGTGACTCGCAACCAGTCATCGGTACTGCTCGGGAGACTCGGGTGAAGAAGAGATCCATAGGTGCGGTCAACAAACCCCAGCACACCCTCGGGAGTGGGGGGCGCAAGGAGGAGGATCCCCACCCAGAGCACCATAAGTACCCCAAGAACCATAGCGGAGTAGTGACGCCAGGTCCCAAGACCGATCTGCCTGAGCATAAAGCCAAAGATGAGGAGTGTCGGCAACCATATCGGATCAATCAGAGACAGAAGTCCTATGCCAAGTCCGATATTAAATCCGATGAATGGGGACTTGTGCTGGGCGAGCGAGGTTATGATGTACTCACTGAGGAAGACCAGGATGATCGTCGAGATCATCATGAGGGAGAGTGAGCGTGTAGCTATGCCTACCTGACTCGTCATCAGGAGCGCCATCATTATCCACGATGTCGTCTCGTGGATATGTGATCCGTAGCTGAGGATATTGTGCCTGTGGAGCAGGAATAGTAGGGCTGCGGAGAGCACAAGCGCTACTATGGGCTCAGAGAGCACTTGCTCTCCGAGTGATGATAGCTTAGTCAGGTATTGCTCCATAAGGCTCAGTCTCCGATCCCTCCTTACTCGTACTCCACGAGATCCTTGCCGATGTCGTGCCGGTAGTACATGTCGTCAAAGCAGGTCATCATCATCCGGTCGTAGGCTCTCTTCCTCGCCCGCATGATCCCTCTATCAAGTGCGGTGACGGCAAAGACTCGCCCGCCACATGTGCGGATGTCTCGTCCGCTGCCCGTTGTCCCGGAGTGGAAGACGATCGAGCTGTCGCTGTCATCACCGTAGATGATGACCTGGGCGCCCTTGGGGTAGCTCTCTGGATAGCCCTTCATGGCGGCCACGACCGTGAGCGCTGTCTCCTCGATCTCACCGGGGTCCTCGGTGTCGGCCAAGCTCTGATCCCGGAGGGCAAGCAGCGAGGGAACCAGGTCGCCCGCAATCCTCGGCATCACCGCCTGTGTCTCGGGGTCGCCCATACGGCAATTGTACTCGATGACGTAGGGGTCGCCATTCTGATTCATCAGGCCGAAGTAGAGGAATCCTCGGTAGTCTATCTCGTCCTCCGCAAGGCCGAGGATGGTGGGCTCGATGATCCTCTCCTTCACCTTGGTCATAAATTCGTCATCGATAAAGGGGACCGGTGATACCGCACCCATACCTCCTGTATTGAGTCCCGTATCTCCCTCTCCGATGCGCTTGTAGTCCTTTGCCGTCGGCAGGATGCGGTAGCTCTTGCCATCGGTGAGGACGAAGACGGAGCACTCGATGCCGGTGAGGCAGGTCTCTATGAGGATCGTGTCGGCTGAGTGCCCAAACTTTCCCCCGAGCATGCTGTCCAGTCCCTCCTCTGCCTCCTCGAGGGTCTGGCAGATCAGCACGCCCTTCCCGGCTGCGAGGCCGTCCGCCTTAAGGACGTAGGGAGCCTTCTCTTCGTTGCGGAGGTAGTCCAGCGCCTGCTCCCGCTCTCCGGCGGTGAAGGAGCGGTACTTGGCTGTCGGGATGCCGTGCCTCTGCATAAATGCCTTGGCGAAGTCCTTGCTTCCCTCCATCTGCGCCGCCTCCTGAGTGGGGCCGACGATGTGTAGGGAGCTTAGCTCGGGGCGTGCCAGTAGTCGGTCCACCAGCCCGCTCACTAAGGGCTGCTCCGGACCGACGACAAGCAGTTCGACAGACTCTTTGGTCAGAAAGTCTGCAACGGCATCTGCATCATTGATGTCGATGTCGGCATTCCTTGTCTTGGGGAAAGCTCCGGCATTGCCCGGTGCGATGATCACCTCGCTGACCAGTGGACTCTTGGCTACTTTCCATGCGATGGCTTGCTCACGTCCTCCGGAGCCGAGTACTAATGCTTTCATATCACTTACAGAAATTGAGATTACTTGAGGAAGTCGTCGAAGTAGCGACTGATGACGGTATTGAGATGGACCCGATCCGGACCCAGGACATTGTGCTCGTGATCGGGATAGATCATATAGTCCGGGTAGGTGCGGGCGGCGATGCAAGCGTTGAGGAAGGTCTGAGAGTTTTGCCACACCACCACAGGATCGACACCACCGTGGATGAGGAGCAATCTCCCTCGCAGATCCTTGGCTCGGTCAGAGAGACGCGCTGCAGCGTAGCCCTCCGGATTCTCCTGCGGTGTGTCCATATACCGCTCGCCGTACATGATCTCGTAGAATGCCCAGTCGATCACCGGACCGCCGGCGACACCGACCTTGAAGGTATCCCCGTGGGTCAGCATCAGATTGGTGGTCATGAAGCCACCGAAGCTCCAGCCGTAGACGCCAAGTCGTTCGGTGTCAACGTAAGGCAGGGAGGCGAGAAACTTTACCCCCTCCATCTGGTCCTCCATCTCCGCCTTGCCCAGCCTGCGGTGGATGATGCTCTCAAAGGCCATTCCTCGATTGTTGGATCCCCGTCCGTCCACGGTGAAGACGATGTAGCCCTGCTCAGCCATATAGTTGTCCCAATTGTAGCGAAGGCTCCGCCAGCTATCCGTCACCAGCTGTGCATGAGGACCTCCGTAGACATAGACGATAGTCGGGTACTTCTTCCCCTCCTCGAGGGTGGCGGGCAGGGTCATCTTGTAGTACAGATCGGTCACCCCATCGGCAGACTTGATTGTCCCGAGACGTACCTCGGGTCGATGGGAGAGGTCGGAGGGCACCTCGCACTTCTTGAGCAGATGAGAGCGGATGGCTTTTTTCCCTAAGTCGATGACCCGAACCTCCGCCGGGCTGTCCTTGGAGCTGAAGAGGTCATAAGCTGTCGTAAAGTCAGCAGACAGGCTGCAGGAGTGCCACCCACGCCCAGGAGTGACGGAGGTCACCCTGCCACTCGCAAGCGCCACCCGGTAGAGCGCCTGACCCATCGGGTAGCCCTCATTGCCGATGAAGTAGGCGTAGCGATCGTCCTGTGAGATCCCGTAGAGCGACTTGACCTCCCACTCGCCCTTGGTGAGCTGACGGATCAGCTTGCCGTCCTTCGTGCGATAGAGGTAAAGGTGGCGGTAGCCATCGATACGGGTGGATCGGACGAACGCCTTGCCGTCACTGGTGAAGGCAATGGGCTCCAGTGGCTCGATGTACCTCTCGTTGCGCTCTGTCAGCACGGTCCGCACGGGGTGACCGCTCTCCACGCTGTACTCCACCAGGTTGCACTCGTCCTGCGAGCGCTTCACCTCATCGATGTAGAGGCTCTTCTCATCCGGTGCCCAGGAGAGGTTGGTGAAGTACCTGTCTCTGGGCTCACCGGTGGCGAGGTAGCGGATGGAGCCATCTGCTGTGTCGTAGATGCCTACGGTCGTATGCTGAGAGCCTTGTCCTGCCATCGGGTACTTCAGCGGGTCACTCTCTGCTATTGGACGATGGATCCGGACGATCGGGTAGTCCGTCACCTCCGACTGGTCGATGCGGTAAAAGGCGAAGTACCTGCCGCTCGGGGAGAAGAAGATACCCGACTCGGTTCCAAACTCGTTTCGCGCAGCCGGCATCCCGTAGACAATATCGTGCGAAGAGTCGCTCACCAGCTCTCGGGGCTCTGTCGCACCGCTCTTTAGTAGAGCCATCGTCTCGCCGTCTGAGAGGACGATGTAGGAGGCTCCCGGAGCCACGTGTAGATGCTGCCACCGCTTCGTGTCGTACGCATAGTGCTTGGCGATGGATTTAGACTTCAGGTCGATGAAGTCGATGCCCCTCTCCGAGGTGCGAGACAAGTACTCACCTTTTCCGTACACCGTCAGCCAGGGAAGTGCCTTGACCGGGGTGTCGTCGATCTGAGACCACTCTTGCAGCGTCAGGAGATCGGTCTCGCGGCCGGCCTTGTCCACCAGCTTGAGCCCCTTCTCGTCATAGGTGACCACGCCATCGCCGATGATCCCGCAGATCGTCGGTGTAGAGGGTTGGTGGCTCCAGTAGGTCCGCCCCCCGGGGGTGACATCATCCAGCGTCAGTGGCTCGACGGTCTGTGCCTGTAGCAGGAGGCAACCGGCGATCAGGGAGAGAAGAAAAAGGTAAGTCTTGGTGCTCATTTTATCTCTATCTATACTCTTATATTAAATGTACAAGACAATCGTTAGCTCAGTGTAAATGTACCAAAAGAAGTCCGAATTATGCTCCCTCGTGTATCTGCTCCATAGGCGCATCGGTGGGCGGGTAGATCTTGGCGCGTCCCTTCAGTAGGTAATAGCCACCCGCAAGAGTCCCCTTGAGGATGCAGGTGATGCAGATCGTCCACCAGAGACAGGAGATCCCACCGATCAGGCTGAGCAGTACGAGAGCCATGGGGATACGGAGGAAGTTGCACCCGATACTAATCGCTGATGGGGGTAGTGGGCGTCGCATACCGTAGAAGAAGCCCTGGAAACAGACCTCGACCATCATAAAGGCTTGGGCCCATGCATCGATCCGGAGGTACTCCGCCCCGGCGGCGATACCGTGAGGATCATTGGGGATGATAAGGGAGAATAGCCACGACCCGCCGAAGTAATTGATCAGCGTCCCCACGATCCCGAAGAATAGGCAGAGCCAGAGGGTAAATCGCAGCCCCTCGCGGATCCGTCCGTACTTCGCAGCGCCATAGTTTTGCGACACAAAGCTGGAGAGAGACGTGGAGAATCCCTGACCGGCATTCCACGTGATCCCCTCCAGCTGTCCCCCGATCGTCAGGGTCATCACGCCGGTGGCGCCCCCCGCTGCGGAGGCAAAGCGGCCAAGGATAAGGTTGATCACCGCCAGGAACGCATTCATCAGCGCAGCCGGTACCCCCAGCTTAAGTATGGTCCGGGTCGTCTGGGCAGACAACTTCCGGATCATTCGGAAGCCTCCCAGCAGCCGATCTCGATACTTCATCTGGATGAGGAAGAGCGACATCAGGATCGCCTGTGAGAGCACCGTGGCGAGAGCGGCACCCCGTATGCCGAGACCGAGGACAAAGATGAATATCGGATCAAGGATCATATTGAGCCCCAGCCCGATCACATTGACTACAAAGGGGATCTTGGAGAGTCCGGAGGCGTTGTATATCCCGATGAATGCATTGCTGAGAAAGATGAAGGGGAATCCCAGCGCACAGAGCCGCAGGTAGTTGGTCGCATATCGGTCCACCGGTGCCTCGAGCCCATAGAAGCCGATGAAGGTGTCTGTGAGGAGTAAAAAGGTGAGCGAGGTGACGAGACCGAAGTAGAGTGCCAGTGTGATATTGTGAGCCGCATAGTCCGCTGCTGCCCGCTCGTCCTTTCGCCCAATGCCATTAGCTACCGTCACCTCAGCACCTACCTTAGTGATGAGCGTAAAGCAATTGACCAACCAGGTAAAGATGGATGCCGCGCCGGAGGCAGCGACCGTCTGGCTACTCAGCCGTCCCAGCCACGCCATATCGACGAAGCTGTAGAGCATCAGGGTAAATGAGCTCCCCAGTATCGGCAGCGCCAGCGAAACGATCTGCTTACCGATCGGTCCCCCGGTAAGGTCCCTTGCCTCTCTCATCGGTGACTACGAGAGTGGCTTAAGTGTGGAGAGCATGCCGCACGCGGCGTCGATGTCCTGACCGCGCGAGCGACGTATCGTAGCGATGACACCGTGATCATTGAGATAGTCGGCAAATTGCTCGATGACCTCCCTTCTGGACGAGTGATAGGGTAGTCCCTCGATCGGGTGGTAGGGGATAAGATTGACCCGAGACCTGAGTGGACGGATCAGCTCCACCAGTGCCTTGGCGTGGCGGAGGTCGTCATTGAGCTCACCGAAGACGATGTACTCAAAGGAGAGTCTCCGCTGACCGGAGAAGTCGTACTTGCCCAAGGTCTCGATTACCTCCTCTATGGGAAAGAGCCCCTCCACCGGCATGATCTCAGCTCGCTCCTCGGGGAAGGGGCTGTGCAGACTAACAGCAAGATTGGCTCTCTCCTCCTCGAGGAAGCGCGTCAGCCCTACTCGAGGACCCACCGTGCTGACGGTGATCCTCTTAGGGCTCCAGGCAAGTCCGTACTCTGCGGTCATGATCTCCAGCACGGAGGCGACCACCTTGTAGTTGTCCAGTGGCTCGCCCATGCCCATGAAGACGACGTTGGTGAGGGAGTCGAAGTGAGGAGCGCTGAGTACTTGATTGATCACATCTGCTGCAGTGAGATGCCCGTGAAATCCCATCTGCCCCGTGGCGCAGAAGCGACATCCCATCCGACAGCCCACCTGTGAGGAGATACAGAGTGTCGCACGACCGTCCTCCTCAGGGATATAGACGGTCTCGAAGGTCTGCTCCGGACGATCCTGCTTGCGGAAGAGGTACTTCTCCGTCCCATCCCGGGACACCTGCGTGAGAGCGACCGGGCTGCGACCGATGGTGCAGCAGGCCTCCAGCTTCGTGCGGAGAGCCTTTGGGAGATTGGTCATCTCGTCGAGGGTGGTGGCTCTCTTGACGTAGAGCCACTCGGCGAGCTGCTTTGCCCTATACTTTGGCTCCCCGACCTCCTGCACAAGGGCGGTAAGCTCGTCTAAAGTCAGTCCCAGTAATGTTCTTTTACTCATCAGCACACCTTGATTATTCCATCAGGACTGCGAAGGTACCACAAATATCCCGTCACCTCGTCCACGCCACTGCTATGGAGCTGGTCGACGTAGTGCTGGACCTGTCGGCGATAGGCCTCAGGTATAGGGCTCGGGTCGCCCAGCTTGTAGTCTATGACCACACCGTGGAGCTGCCCGTCACCATCTCTCCTGAGCACTACACGATCCGGTCGATGCTCCCTGCCGTAGCCTTGGTCATAGAGGGTCGACTCCGTGCGGATGATGACCTCCCCGTAGGGTGGAAACCATCGGGCGTAGGTGGAATCCATCATTGCTGTGGTGAAGTTGGCGAGGAGATTGTCGTGCTCCTCCTCGCTGATCCTGCCGGTGTTGAGAAGATTCTGGAGCAGGGGGGCAAAGTCATCAGCAGTATACACTGATGAGAGGAGACTGTGCATCAGTATGCCGAAGTCAGTCTTCTCATCCGCATACTTATCCCGTACCTGGAGGTCTTTCAGGTCGACGATGCTGACGAGACTGTCGAGGGTTACCTGACCACAGCTCGTCGAGTTCGACCTCTTCTCCTGTCGCTTTGGCTTCTCCTCTACGTTGCTTCGCCACACCGATATGCCCTGCTCCTCCTTTTTGATAAGATCACCCTTGAGGCCTTCTTCTAATTTTTCCATGCGATCCAGGATGATATTATTTATCCTGGTTGTCGTGCCTGTTTTAGACTTTGGCTTAGTGAAGACATAGAGTTCGCTCTTTGCCCTCGTGAAGGCGACATACAGGAGATTAAGTTGCTCCATATAGAGTGCCTCTCTCTCTGCCTCATAGATAGGCGATAGACTGCTCGCCAGTCCTCGTTTGCCATCCTCCATATTGATCAGGTAGATGCCCGGCTTTACATCATCTGAGGATAGATCAGGATAGTCTTTATCAGGGATCCGGATCAGGCGGAGATCCCTCTTTCCTTTATTGGGTGAGTAGATGTCCCAGTCGGCAAATGGGAGTATGACGACGGGGAACTCGAGTCCCTTTGACTGGTGTATCGTCAGGACATTGATGCGATCCAGCTCGCCGCTGCCCATATCGACCTTAGCCTTGTCAATGTATTGCTCCAGCCAGTCGTCAAACTGCCGGATCGACAGATCCGGACTCCGCCTGCTGTAGGTGTATGCCAAGTCGATGAAGGAATTGACGTAGAGCTTTTCCTCGACAGGTAGCTCTCCGAGGAGATCAATGGCTCTGAGGAGGAACTCATAGACCGACAGACCGGCTGTGGAGAGCTTCATAAGCCTATCGTAGAGCTGCTCTGCACTATTCGTATCGCTCTCAGGGTTACTACTCTGTACATAGGACTGGATCATCAGTCTCAGTAGCTTCTCGCTCTGAGGAGAGGCGACTGAGAGTGCCCTGATCAGAGTCCTGAGGAGACGGACTACGATAGAGCTCGTCAGGCTGAGAGCGCTCTTGCTTACAAAGGCATACTGACCTGCCCGATCTTCCTCCTTAGCAGTCCACTCGGTAAGCCACGTGGCGACTTTTTCGCACTGATTGTTTTTTCGTGAGAGGATCGCGATGTCCCCCGGCTTATATCCGCGGTCGAAGAGATCCACAAGGTGGTCGTGGAGGTAAGTCTTTACATCGGGTATGCTCTCATTATTCTTATTATCCGGTAGGACGGAGATCTCGATGTACCCGGAGCCGGTGCCTCTCTTCTGATCGGGGACTTCTTGCTTCACATTGTCCCTCTCGTATACCATCTTGTGGAGCCTGGTCAGTTCGGTATCGTAGTCCTCTGTGTAGTAGCCTTTATAATTATAGATGTCTGCAAAGAATTCGTTATTAAAGGTGATGATCCTCTCGTCGCTCCGCCAGTTGGTAGGCAGATTGATAACCCGATCGGTTTTGCCAGATCCTTTTTTGATCCCATCCACCAGTTTGATGAAGTTGCTACTGTCTGTTCCGCGGAAGGCATAGATGCTCTGCTTGGCATCACCGACGACGAAGTTCTCGTGTCCACTGCTTCGAGCTTCTTTGATGAGCGGGTGGAAGTTGGACCACTGCAGCTTGGCCGTGTCCTGAAACTCGTCGATCACGTAGTGGTGCAGTCGTACGCCCACACGGTCGTAGACAAAGGGGGTGTCGTCTCCGTCTATGATCTGATCAAGGAGCTGATTTACCCTGGGGATAAGGAGCAGGTGATTCTGATGCTCATACTCCTCGATCGACTTGGCAATCTCTGCCAGTATGGGTATATAGTCCAAGTAGTCCAGTAGCAGTCGGGCGTTCACATACTCCTTGGCACCGCTCGCAGGGAGCAGATTTGCTACCTGGTCCCTCAGAGGGTAGATGACCCCCTCATACTCTTTGTCATTATCCGTAAGCTTCCACTTCGAGATCTCTTCCTTAGTGAGTCCCTCCAGCAGTATGGCATCAGCAATATTGTCTATCGTCGAGATAGTCTTGATCTTGCTCCCCCATCGGTAGGGATTGTACTCACTTATTTTCCTCGCTATGGTAGTTATCGGTCTCAGCTTGCTCTCGTACTCGTCGACTACTCCCTTGAGGTATTGCTGGTTTTGACTTACGCACTGTTGCGCTTTCTCGCTTAGGAGGTCGGACTTGATCTCCTCCCACTCATTGCCATTGATGAGGTGCTTAGCGATGTCAGCGATTTCCTTAAAGGGGTCGACCCGTTCGTCCGCGCCGATAGAGTCGGTCTGGAGTCTCCTGACCACGCTTGAGATGTTGCTGTAGGTATTAGCATCCATCTCGAGCTTTAGGTTATCAATGGCAAGGTTGATCGCCTCCTCAACGTTCAGCTCGATCTGGTACGACCCGGAGAAACTCTGACCGGTGATCTCGCGGCGCAGACCCCGCAATACCTCTTGGAAGAAGGAGTCGATGGTCCGGACATTGAAGTGGCTGTAGTCCTCGAGGATCTGCTTTACAGCGTGCTTGCTGAGGCGAGGCAGGTCATCACTCAGCTCCTTCACTGTCTTGCCGACCAGTCCGCTCAGCTCCTTGATGACATCCTTAGAGATGCCGGTGATCGCCGTGCCCGGCTTCACCTCGCTCAGGCGGATCAGCTCTCGGAGGATCCTCTGCTTGAGCTCCAGGGTCGCTTTCTTCGTAAAGGTGACACCCAAGACACCCTGGAAACCGAAGTACGGATCACCCGTCGCTTCGGTTACTTCACGGCTCCCCGAGAGCTCTGAGTGTGGAGCGTAGTGATTAAGAAAAAGGAGCAGCAGAAATTCCTTGACCAAGCTGTACGTCTTGCCACTTCCTGCCGAGGCAGAGTAGACTGTGAGTGTCTTCCTAATCATTACTTACCTGTCGTCTGCTTATATCCCATCTCTCTCAGGAGAGAGGATACTCTCTCGACCACCTCTCCCTGGAGGATCACCTCTCCCTCCTTGACACTCCCCCCGATGCCACACTTTGCCTTTAGCTCCTTGCTCAGCTCCTCCAGGTCGGATGATCGCCCGACAAACCCGGTGATCAGTGTCACCGTCTTCCCCTTGCGTCCCTTCCGCTCCATATGGACGTGGAGCCGCTGCTCACCGGGGCCGAGCGTCTCCTCCTCATTGCCGAGGGTGATCCCCTCGAGGAGTGAGGCCATGGTATCCTTGCCGGTCGAGTAGACCAGACCGCCCTCGCCCTTACTTCTTGCCATCGCTCCGGTCCTTAGGGGTCAGTAGGTCTCGATAGCTCTTGCGATCCCCGAGGACTCGCACTGCTTCCTTCAGTGATGGATCCGTCTCCATCATCACCGCATAGTACCCTTGGGATCCAAAGAAATGCATCGCCATCTCCCCCCTCAGTAGGTCCAGTACCAGCTGCTTGTGTGGGGCAATGTCTCTGCGGAGCGAGGGGGTGAGCTTAGCCCGCAAGGCGTCAAACTCTGTCTTACTCCCCTCGGCATAGCCCTCGTAGTCGGCCAGCTCTCTCAGCTGATCAAGGGCCTTGGCACTCATCTCACCATACCGGAAGTTCCCCGCCTCGAGGGTGTCTATCAGTGCCTCATACTCAGCATCGCTGATCACGATGTCGCGGTAGCTCGAGGGCGTCGGACGGCCGGAGACTAAGTGTCCGGCATACCTGAAGAGCGCCCCCTTACGTGACATAGAGAGGATCGGCTCAGTCAGTATCTCGTCCTCGATCTTGATATCCGGGCGGATGCCTCCCCCGTCCCGCACGATCCGACCGGCAGCGGTGCGGAAGGTCTTGGTGAGGCTATCCGGTACGGCAGCCACCGAGCCGTCGGGATTTCGGTGGCTGTAGTCCAGCTGCTGGATGCACCTCCCACTCGGGATGTAGTATCGCGCTACTGTCACCTTGAGGATGCCATTGTATGGGGTGGGGCGTGTCGACTGCACGAGACCCTTCCCGAAGCTCTTACTCCCTATCAGGACCGCTCTGTCCAGGTCCTGTAATGACCCAGCGACGATCTCACTCGAAGAGGCAGAGGAGCCGTTGATCAGCACCGTCAGGGGGAGGTCAAGGCTTACCGGGTCTGTGGTCGTGCGGTACTCCTGACCGGACTGCGGTAGCCTCCCCTTAGTCTCCATGACCTTAGTCCCCTTGGGGACAAACATCCCCACGATATCTATCGCTCCGTCCAGCACGCCACCGGTATTTCCCCTGAGATCCAGTACCAGCCCCTTGAGCTTGCCCGAGCTGCTCAGTCGCTCGTAGGCGCGCCGCACGTCAGCCGCACTCTTGTCGGTAAAGGAGCTGAGCCGGATATATCCGATGCGATCGCCATAGATGGCACTGTAGACCACCTGGTCCACCACCACATTGGCGCGAGAGAGAGTCTTCTCTACTGGCTTCGTCGCACCGACAGGTAGGATGCTCACCTTCACATCGGTCCCTACCGGACCCTTCAGCTTATCACTGATCATAGAGGCGGTGCCGGGCACCACGCTCTTCCCATCGATCTCGAGGAAGGCGTCTCCGCTCCGGAGACCTGCCTTGGCTGCCGGAGAGCCCGGCATAGGCTCCCGCACGTAGACCACCGAGTCCACCTGCAGGATGTAGGCACCGATACCGCCATACTCCCCTGTGGTCATGAAGGCGAAGTCCGCCCGGTCTGACTCGGGGAAAAAGTTGGTGTAGGGGTCCAGCTGCGAGAGCGTCATATTCAGTCCCTGAGCGGTCACCTTCTCCATATCGAAGGTGTCCACATAGAGTGTCGAGACATTACTGAGAACGCTCCTAAATATGTCGATCGCTCTGGAGGTGGCGAGCTGAGGATCTGTAGGGGTCTTGTCGCTCTGGGCGACAGCTGAGAGGCAAAGCCCGGAGAGCAAGCCTGCAGTAAGTAGGGATAATATTTTATTCATCTGAGGTAACACGACTTGGTGTCATAGTCATATAGGATAGATACAAAGTTCCACTTTTTCCCCCACCTTCCCAAACAAAAGCACGCCTAATACCGGTAAAAGAATCCTCTAATATCGGTATTAGAGTTCACTAATATCGGTATTAGAAGTACCACATATCCTGAGTCTGATTGTCAGCCTATTGCGAGGACGCTCCTTGGGTTCTCAAGAGGTGTGCGAAAGTGGAGGAGTTTCGTGGGATATGTAGACCTATTAGGAGGCTTTGGTGCCCTCACTGAGTGATGGCGATCATCGGGGGCGGTTTGGTCTCTCACTATGGATGGTCGCGGTGCCGAAAGGGTGTGTGCGCGTCTTTATTAGTCCACCTGATCCGGTGACGTGAGGGTAAAAAAAGAGATCGAGGCTCCCTCGTCCCTTCCGGACAAGAGAGCCTCGATCTCTTACGCTAATGCTTGCTTAGAGCGGTGCCACTGATCAGTCTCCGCAGGAGTCCGCTCCGAGGATGCCGGAGTCGTGGACCTGCTCGCTGCAGGAGTCCTCCTCCTCAGCCTTAGAGGAAAAGGGTGGGGGTGGGGGAGTGGATCTGCCCTCCGAGGACGTGCCCTTAGGCTCGTCAGAGGGGTGGTCGGGTGTCTCGGTCTCGTGAGGGGTCTCCTCCTTGACCTCGCCTCCCTGCTCCTCCGCATCCCTGAGTAGCTCCTCAGCCCGGGAGTCCCATGGGCGCTTGCCGAGGATCTTTTCCACATCCTCGGTGTAGATCACCTCGCGCTGGAAGAGCAGGTCTGCCATCTCGTGATGACCCTCCTCATTCTCCTGCAGGATCTTCTTGGCTCGCTCATACTGCTCAGCGATGATGCTCCGGATCTCTTGGTCGATCAGTCGGGCAGTCTCGTCGCTGTAGGGCTTGGTGAAGTTGTACTCACCCTGATTGTCCTGATAATTGACGTTCGGGATCTTGTCGCTCATGCCATAATTGACCACCATCGCCTGCGCCATGCGGGTCACCTTCTCGAGGTCATTGGAGGCCCCTGTGGAGATGTGCCCTATGAAGAGCTCCTCAGCGGCACGGCCGCCAAGGGTCGCACACATCTCGTCCTCGATCGCTTCCTTGGGGACGATCTGCCGCTCCTCAGGCATATACCAGGCGGCTCCGAGTGCGCGCCCTCTCGGTACGATGGTTACCTTGACGAGCGGATTGGCATAGCGGAGACGCCAGCTGATGGTAGCGTGACCTGCCTCGTGGATGCAGATCATCTTCTTCTCCGACTTGGTGATGATGGCACTCTTCTTCTCCAGTCCACCGACGACGCGGTCGACGGCGTTGGAGAAGTCGACTGCCTCCACGGCATTTTTCGACTCGCGAGCGGCGATCAGTGCCGCCTCATTGCAGACGTTGGCAATGTCTGCCCCGGAGAATCCCGGCGTCTGGCGGGCCATCTTGTCCGGATCCACGTCGGGCGCTAGCTTGAGCCCCTTCATATGCACGAGGAAGATCTCCTTTCGCTCATTGAGGTCGGGCAGGTCGATGTAGATCTGTCGGTCAAAGCGGCCGGCACGCATGAGTGCCTTGTCGAGGATGTCGGCACGGTTGGTAGCCGCCATGACGATGACTCCGCTATTGGTGTCGAAGCCGTCCATCTCCGTCAGCAGCTGATTGAGGGTATTCTCTCGCTCGTCGTTGCCACCGAAGCCGGCATTCTTTCCCCTCGCCCGACCGATGGCGTCGATCTCATCGATGAAGATGATGCAAGGGCTTTTCTCCTTTGCCGTGCTGAAGAGGTCTCGCACGCGACTAGCTCCCACGCCGACAAACATCTCGACGAAGTCTGAGCCGCTGAGGGAGAAGAAGGGCACGCCCGCCTCGCCGGCAACAGCCTTGGCGAGGAGAGTCTTACCGGTGCCGGGAGGCCCTACGAGGAGTACGCCCTTGGGGATCTTACCGCCGAGGTGGGTGTAGCGCTTGGGCTCCTTGAGGAAGTGGACCACCTCCATCACCTCTTGCTTGGCACCATAGAGGCCGGCAACGTTGTCAAAGGTGGTCTTCACCTTTGTCTCCGGGTCAAAGAGCTGAGCCTTGGACTTGCCGACATTCATCACACCGCCACGACCGCCCATCCCGGAGAAGCCCCTCATCATCCAGATCCAGAAGACGATCAGGAGGAGGAAGGGTAAGGTCTGGAGGAGGATGGTCCAGATGCTGATGCTCTGATTGACGTACGAGATCTCTGTGGAGATCGGCTTGTCTGAGCTCTTGATCCTCTGATAGATGTCATTGAAGGCTGTCGCCCCCGGCATCTCTGACGTGACCTGGGTAGCGCCGAGGAGGCGTGGGCGGGTCTGCTTGACTTGCTCGGCCGGTATGATGCCGAGGTCGACGAGACGACCCTCCTTGCCCTGGCGGAGGGTGGCATCCACCTTCCCCTTAGAGGAGTAGACGGTGATGGACTCAAAGGCATCATCCTCCATCAAGGTCTGGAAGTCAGACCACTTGACAGAGCGGGCGTTGCTGTTGTCTCCGAAGAAGTAGAGCCCCAGGATCACCATCATGATGATCATGAAGATCCAGCCGATATTGATATTTGGCTTTCGCTTCGGATTGCCTCTCTGAGGTATGGTATTATTTGGCATACGAGTGGATCAATTCTCTATAATACATCTCAGACTTCGTCCTCCAGCTGGGTCCTGTCGGCATCCTCCCACATCTGCTCGAGATGGTAGAAGGTGCGGAGCTCCGGCGTGAAGATATGGACCATAGCATCGACATAGTCCATGGCGATCCACTCACCGCTCCCCTTGTGGACGCGGATGGGACGCTCACCGGCCTGCTCCTCCACCACCTCGCGGACCGACTCCTCGAGAGTGCTGATGCCTGTGGGGCTGTTGCTCTCAGCGATGATCATATAGTCGGTGGGTCGATCATGCAAGCGGTGCAGGTCGAGGATGGTGATGGCGTGTCCTTTCTTGGCCCTGAGGCCCTCTACGATACTGTGGACTAGCGCTTCCGTGCGCTCGTGTGTGGTGGTCGAAGTTGTCAAAAGTCGGGATGTATTGAAATAAAATGGTGTGAGTTACTTACGGACGAGGAGGACGACGTTCTCGACATGGTGCGTCTGCGGAAACATATCCACCGGCTGCGTCACGGCGACGGCGTACTCCTCCTGAAGAGTCTGCAAATCTCGTGCCTGACTGGCGGGATTACAGCTCACGTAGATGATGCGGTAGGGGTGAGCATGCAGGATCGTCTGCAGTACATCGGGGTGCATACCGGCTCGGGGCGGATCGGCGATGATCACATCGGGTCGCCCGTGGGACGAGACAAAGTCATCGGTCAGGATGTCCTTCATGTCACCGGCGTAGAAGTCAAGGTTCGTCAGACCATTGAAGTCCGCATTGAGCCTCGCATCCTGGATGGCCTCCTCGACGTACTCGATGCCGATCACGTGCGCTGCCTGGCGGGAGACGAAGGAGGCGATGGTGCCGGTGCCGGTGTATAGGTCGTAGACCATCTCCTTACCGGTGAGGCTTGCCAGCTCACGCACTACGGAGTAGAGGCGATAGGCTTGGCGGCTATTGGTCTGGAAGAAGGACTTGGGTCCCACCTTGAAGTGCAGCCCCTCCATCTCCTCGACGATATAGTCTCTGCCGGAGAAGGACTTCACCTCGAGCCCGTCGAGGGTGTCGTTGCCCTTTGTATTGATCACATAGAGGAGGGAAGTGATCTCGGGGAAGGCCTCCTTCAGCGCGCTCAGTAGGGCAGTGCGGCGCTCCTCATCCTCCTCACCGAAGGCGATGACCAGCATCACCTCGCCCGTGGAGGAGATCCGTAGCATCATCGTCCGCATCAGCCCCACCTGCTCTCTCAGATCGAAGAAGGTGTACCCCTCATGCGTGAGACCGTAGTGCCGGATGAAGTTTCGGATCCTATTATTCAGGTCATCCATCAGGTGGCACTCCCGGATGTCCAAGACCTTGTCGAAGCGTCCCGGTATGTGGAAGCCCACTCCTCGTCGCTCATCGACTGCCTCACCATCCAGCAGGTCGCGCTCCTCCTCGGTGATCCAGCGGGAGGAGGAGAAGGTAAACTCGAGCTTATTTCGATACCCCAACTCCCTCTCGCAGCCCAGTATAGGGCGCTGCTCCCCGATCGTCACCTTGCCGATACGGGTCAGCTGGTCATAGACCTGCTGCTGCTTGGCCTCGAGCTGCATCTCGTATGGCACGTGCTGCCACTTGCAGCCACCGCAGAGACCGAAGTGGGGGCATACCGGCTCTCGCCGCCGGTCCGATGGGGTGACTAAGCGGTCGATCAGCCCCTCCGCGTGGGAGTGCTTGCTCCTCGTGATAAGCAGGTCGGCCACGTCTCCCGGAGCGCTGTATGGCACAAAGACCACACGCCCGTCCTCTAAGTGTCCGATGCACTTCCCCTCGGCAGCCATCTTCTCGATGGTGATGCCGGGAGCGATCACTCTCTTTTTCTCTCTTTTCTTAGCTTTCACAATGGGTTATCTCAGGGGTAAAACCTACGGCGGACCGATAGCAAGGTCTGCAGTAGGGCAGGAGCAAATGTACGCAATTTGAGACTGTTGCACGAAGGCGATCTGCTGCGTTGCTTTCGGAATTCGGTCTCGGTCACGTACGTGAGTACGCTCCCTTCGACCTCATCCTCAGCGCCTTGCATCTCATCCTTCGTGCAAAGTCTCAGCACATTTGAAACAAATGTGCGAGAATGCACTTCGTGCAACATTCTCATTTTAATGCTTAGGTATGTGGAAAAAAAGCCCAGCCCGGCAGCATCGGAGCAAACCGGCTGCCGGGCTGGGCTTAGTGGTGGTGCGAAGATTATAGCTCCCCTTGTTTCGTGGAGAAGTCTTGCTTGAAGTCCTTGATGGCGATATAGATCTCGCCCAACTTCTTATTCTGGAAGTAGGGCTTGAGGGATAGGTAGAGCCGTAGGCGACACTTCTTCAGCTCAACATCGAGATTGAGCACCTTCTCAAGCGTTTTCCCATACTTGTAGTCGCTCAGGTCCCCATCCTCGAGCAGGTCGAGGAGCTCGGCTCGCTCTTTCCAGAGGATCATCTTCTTGCGATCATAGCGCGCCAGCTCGGTGTCCAGAGCCTTAGCCTCGTCTGCTGTTAGCTTACAGGTCCGGGTTACATAGGCGACGCACTCCTTCCGTATCTGCTCTGCCTTAGGAGTCTGTGCCACGGTACCGGCAGATATCGGCTGTGGCGCCAGCTGCGCCATGCCACTGCCGTGAGCCTTTCCGAGCGACAGGGGAAGGAGAACAAAGAGGAATATCAGGGTGAGAATTAGTCTATTCATAGGGATGATGTGGGTAGGCTATGAGGTCAGAGGCCGCTATAAGTGACGTGTAGGTAATAGTCGTCCGCCAAGTCCTCCGAGAGGTAGTCCTCGTAGTCTTGGTCGCTGTATTGCTCGTAGCGCTCCAGGTCGTCACTGCGCCCCGAGAGCGTCGTCTCCTCATCATGAACCTTCATGACACCGGTGGTGTAGATCAGCGGGATGGCAAGTAGCACGGCTACCACCGAGGCGACAGCTATATAGAGGCGCTTGCGGGATCTGCGTCTTTCGCCCCGCTTGTGGTGACTCAGCCGCTCCTCCACCTGCTCTATCGTCTCGATCCGTTGCTTGACACGATCCGCCAGCCCCTCGAAGTATCCATCGGGGACGGAGAAGTGCCTTGCGGGATCAAGTGGCTTGATGATATTACGGCTCCTCAGGGGAGTTCTCTTGATGCTCATACTTGTGTGAAAGACGATTCTAATGGTATCTCCTCGTACCTCAGTACAATTATAGGATCCTCAGTGGTGGCAAAAGTTTAATCCTCATCCTCCACCACACCGAGGTACTTGTAGAGCTTCTGAGTGGCGTGGTGGTAATTCGCCTTGAGAGCCCCGACGCTGGTGCCGGTGATCTCAGAGATCTCGGCATAGGGTAGCTCCTCGAAGTAACGTAGCTCAAAGGTCGTCCTCTGCTTCTCCGGGAGCTTGTCTATCGCCTCCATCAGCTGGATCTCCGCCTCGTCGCCATCGAAGTAAGGGTCGCTGGTCAGCGTCTCTGCGAGGCTGTATGTGTCGGTCTCTATGGGCAACTGACGCTCCGGACGGTTTCGTCTCAGGAGCGAGCGAGCTTCATTGAGTGCAATGGTGTACATCCAGGTGGAGAGCCTGGACTTACCCTCGAAGTGGGCAAGGTTTTTCCACACCTTGATCAGCGTATTCTGCAGGGCGTCGTTGGTGTCGTCGTGGGTGATGAGCACACGACGGATCACGGCGTAGAGCATCGGCGAGTAGCGGTCGACGATGAGGCGGAAGGCCTCCTCCTGGGTCTCCTGCTGTCTTGCGAGCTCTACCAGCTCCTCCTCGGGTATGTCAGGACTGATCTTCAAGGGAGAGTGGGGCTCACTTGGCTTGAGCTGCCTTAGCCTCCTTATTCAGCTCCGGGTACTTGATCCGAGAGTGGTTCATCGTCCGGAGCTTGTCGAGGAATACCTGCTTGATCATCTCGATGTCCTTAAGCGTCAGCGGCGTATTTCGCAGGTAACCGCCACTGACTATGCCATCGACGATCTTGTCGATGTGATTGGTAAGGATCTCCTCATTCATCTCCTTGAGGCTGCGGGACGAGGCCTCCACCTGGTCCGCCAGCATCATCACGCCTTGCTCACGGGTCCAGGGGTTGGGCCCCGGGTAGCGGAACATACTCTCGTCTACCACCTCCCCAGGGTGCTCATTGCAGTACTGGATGTAGAAGTACTTCGTCATACCGAGACCATGGTGGGTGCGGATAAAGTCTATGATCTGCTCGGGGAGCTTCGCGTTGCGAGCCATCTCTACCCCGTCCGTGACGTGGCTGATGATGATCTTCGCACTCTCCTCGGGGCGGAGCTTAAAGTGTGGATTATTCTCTCCGCCCTGGTTCTCCGTGAAGTAGATCGGGTTTTTCATCTTCCCGATGTCGTGGTAGAGCGCGCCGGTGCGGGTCAGCTGCACGTTGCCGCCGATCTTGGAGATCGCAGCGGTGCTGAGGATCGAGACATTAAGCACGTGCTGGAAGGTCCCCGGTGCCACTTCGCTCTCCCTCTTGAGGAGCGGCTTGTTGATGTCGCCCAGCTCCACGAGACTGATCGGTGTGATGTAGCCAAAGACTTTCTCCACCATATAGAGGAGTGGATAGGAGAACATCAGGAAGATAAAGCCGATCGCAAAGTACCACACCAGATTGATGTCAAAGCCTGCCAGCGTCCCCTCCATGGCGAGCGTGTAGGCGGTGTAGACGGCGATCTGGACAAAGGGCACCCACACCGCGGAGTAGATCAGGTCTCGTCTCTGAGAAATATCGGACAGCGTCGCCAGCACTACCGCCCCGCTGATCACCTGGAGTAGGAGGAAGAGGGAGGCATCAGGTACCACGAGGGTGGTGAGGAGCACGGTCGTGATAAAGGTCACGAGGGCGGTGCGCCCATCCATCACCACGCGTGTCAGGATCAGCACCATACAGTAGGGGATCACATATACCACCATCGGTGAGATCGGAGCAAGTAGGTAGGAGGCGGCGGGGAATAGCAGCACCTGTAGGAGCAGGAAGAGCCTATTGCGTCGCTCGATCATAAGGTCTGGACGGGCTATCCGGAGGTAGAAGAAGAGTCCCAGCAGCGTGCCGGCGATCAGCGCCAGCAACCCCAGCCGGATGATCGCTAAGTCTGACGTGCTGCGAGCGTACTCGTTGTAGGCCGCCTCGTACCCCTTGAGCTTCTGATAGATCTCCGGGGTGACCATCTCGCCGAGTCCGACGATCTTCGTCCCCTTGAAGACCACTCCCACCACCTCATTGATCGAGGCGATGCGGGCGTCCGCCATACGGCTCGTCTGGTCGGTGTCGTAGATCACATTGGGCATCAGGAGCGCCGTCAGGTCGGCCTGACGCAGCATGAGGCTGTCGAGTCCCTTGGGTGCGTTAGCTATAATCGAGTCGTAGGCCTCCGCCGTGGTGATCAGATCGGAGAGCTGGCGCTCCCGAGCCACATTGTCCTTGCCGATCACAAAGACCTGGGCGGAGTCCGTGAGCTGCTCCACCTCCGTCGGATCGACCATACCGAGGTCGTAGAAGTGTTCCAGCTCCCTCAGCAAATAGGCAACGTAGCTACTGTGCTCCATGATCACCCGGGGCAGCTTGGCATCGTGATAGGCCTCGAGTAGCTGATCCTTCTGCTGCCTGTACACCTCCCTATTGTAGGAGAAGTAGAGATCCTTGTGTGCCTCTATGTAGGCCTGCTCCTGCTGTACCGCCTCCGGACTCTTCCGCACCTCGAAGTCGTACGGCGCTATCAGCACGTCTTGGTAGCGCCAGGGCTGATTGACCGCATACTTGTACTTGAAGTGTGACTGCCCGCCCGGGTAGCACAGTGCCAAGATCGCCGCCGTAGCAAGGATGGCGACGAACGTCCAGAGAGCGGTGGTGCGATGTACCTTCTTCATATCATCTGATAGACTGGCGTGTGACAAGGAGAGGATGACCGACGGCTGATGGGGAGTCTCCCGCATTACCTCGGTCATCCCTCTCTCTCCTATGCGTGCATTACATGTGTTCCTTCCCTCGGCGGAAGGGTAGGTCGGGACTTACTTCTCGAGACCCCTATTGCGCCGGGCGGCGAGGAGGGTATTGTGAAGCAGTGCGATGATCGTCATCGGGCCCACACCTCCCGGCACGGGAGTAATGTAGGAGCACTTCGGTGCGACGTTGTCGAAGTCCACGTCACCGCAGAGACGGAAGCCCTTCGCTCTCGAGGCGTCCGGTACACGGGTCGTACCTACGTCGATCACGACAGCACCCTCCTTGACCATATCGGCCTTGACGAAGTGGGGCTGACCCAGTGCGGCGATGATCACGTCGGCGTGACGGGTGTAGAAGGCGATGTCCTTCGTGTGGCTGTGGCAGACCGTGACGGTCGCATTGCCGGGATTGTCCTTATGGAGCAGCAGCTGTGCCACCGGCTTTCCGACGATGTCGCTCCGCCCCAGCACCACTACGTGCTTGCCGTCTGTGCTGATGTTGTACCGCCTCAGCAGCTCGCAGATGCCGAAGGGGGTGGCGGAGACAAAGCCCGGCAGTCCGATGGAGAGCTTGCCGACGTTGGTCGGGTGGAAGCCGTCCACGTCCTTCCTCGGGTCGATCGCCTCGATCACCTTCTGCGCATCGATATGCTTAGGCAATGGGAGCTGGACGATGAAGCCGTCAAGGTCATTGTCCGCATTGAGCTTAGCGACCTCCTTGAGCAGCTCCTCCTCCGTGATTTCCGCCTCGAAGCGCAGGGTCTCGCTACGGATCCCGCACGCCTCGCAGGTGATCATCTTATTGTGTACGTAGGTCTCGCTGCCACCATCGTGGCCGACGAGTACAGCGATCAGTCGGGGAGACTTGTGTCCCTCAGCGACCATCTTCTCCACCTCCGCCTTGATCTCCTCTCTCATCTGCCGATTGATCTCCTTGCCATCGAGCAGTGTGTAGGGTGTTTCCATAATGTTGTGTGACTATTTTGGTAAAAAGTGATTATTTCATCTGCCGCCTCTCATCTGCTGTCGCATCTGAGCCATAGAGGGAGCGCCCTTGCCATTGAGACCGAGGCTGCTCATCTTCTTCATCATCTTCTTGGCGGAGTTAAATTGCTTGATCAGGCGATTCACCTCCTGTATGTCCTTCCCGCTACCTGCAGCGATACGCTTCCGCCGCTCAGCGTTGATGATGTCAGGATTGGCGCGCTCCTCGGGCGTCATCGAGCGGATAATAGCCTCGATGCCGCTGAAGGCGCTGTCGTCTACGTCTAAGTCCTTGATCGCACTGCCGACACCGGGGATCATGGCTAAGAGATCCTTGAGGTTGCCCATCTTCTTGATCTGCTGGATCTGCTCGAGGAAGTCGTCGAAGTCAAACTTATTCTTCCTGATCTTGCTCTCCAGCTGGGCAGCCTTCTTCTCATCGTACTGCTGCTCCATCCGCTCCACGAGGGAGACGACATCGCCCATCCCGAGGATGCGGTCCGCCATACGGGTGGGGTAAAAGACGTCGATTGCCTCCATCTTCTCTCCCGTACCGATGAAGAGGATAGGCTTGTCGACCACAGTCCGGATCGAGAGAGCAGCACCGCCTCGGGTATCACCATCCAGCTTCGTCAGGACTACGCCGTCGAAGTCGAGCCGGTCATTGAATTCCTTGGCCGTATTCACCGCATCCTGTCCCGTCATTGAGTCGACGACGAAGAGGATCTGTGTCGGTCTGACCGCTGTCTTGATATTGGCGATCTCGGTCATCAGCACGTCATCCACGGCGAGGCGCCCGGCGGTATCGATGATGATCGTGTCGCGACCATTCATCTTCGCAAAGGCAAGCGCCCGCTCAGCGATCGCCACCGGATCCTGATTGCCCTCCTCGCTGTAGACCGGTATGCCGATCTGAGCAGCGATCACCTTGAGCTGCTCGATGGCAGCCGGTCGATAGACATCCCCGGCGACAAGGAGAGGCTTCAGCCCCTTCTTCTTGTGCAGCATATTGGCGAGCTTGCCGGCAAAGGTGGTCTTACCTGAGCCCTGCAGACCCGACATCAGGATGATATTGGGGTCCGCGTCGGTCCTCAGCTCCACCTCGGTGCCGCCCATACAGCGCGTCAGCTCATCGTGGACGATCTGGACCAGCTTCTGTCCCGGCTTGATGGAGGAGACCACCTTTTCGCCCACCGCCTTGTCGAGGACGCTCTTCGTAAAGTCGGAGGCGACGGTGTAATTGACGTCCGCCTCCAGCAAGGCCTTACGTATGTCCTTGACGGTGTCAGCGACATTAAGTTCGGTGATGGATCCCTCTCCCTTAAGGTTCTTAAAGGACTCAAGAAGTCGGTCCGATAGACTTTCAAACATATGATGGTGCTACTACAAGTACAAGCTATTATCGATTGCGAGCCATCGGCCCGCCCATAACCCTGCAAATCTACTAAAAAAGCATCATCCGTATGCGACTGAGATTCACAGGGAAGTTACCTCACACCTTCTGGGCTATTTCTATTACCGGTAATAAGCGTGACCAATAGCGGTAATAGATTTCTCTATTACCGCTATTAGTTATGACCCTGAAGTCGTGAGAAAAAACTGCTCTTGGAATAATTGGCTTGGAGAGGGACGGTGGCAAGGGCTCGGGGCCTACCGCTTGAGGGTAAGAGTAAGAAGCACCTCCCGACCGCGGAGGGTGGTACGCCGGCTGCTGCTATTGATACCGTCGGTCCGGCGGTAGTACTCTGAGCGGACGTTGGTTAGGTTGGTGAGGTCGATCTGGAGACGGAGCTTGTCCCTCGTGTAGTAGATCTTGCCGTCGAGGAAGACTTGGTTGATCGGGTCATATAGGGGCGAACTGCTGTAGCGGTGCTGGAGGTCGGCGGATACTCCCCAGTGTGCGCAGAGGAGTAGGGTACCTCGCAGGGTCTGCTCCAGACTCCGGGTGATGAGGTCTGTCGCCCTATCCCCGATGTGGACTCGGGATCGGTCGCTCTCGATGCCATACTCGAGGGTCATCAGCGTGCTTCCCATCCAGTTCAGGGATGCCCCATACGAGAGGTCAGACCCACGATAGGGGATCATGAGTCCCTGCTGGTAGGTGTCGCCCTTGGAGCTGTCCCAGCCTACCGTCCCCTTGAGTGTGATCATCGGTCCAGAGAAGTACTTGGAGAGCTCCGCAGAGAGACCGCCGGAGAGGGCGCTGTGGGCGAGTGGGAGGTAGGAGCGGATCCTCTTGCCCTCCCTGACAGAGAGACTATAGATCCTCGGTGCGGTCACGTGCCCTCCTCGACCGGTGAGCACATAGGAGAGATCCCACGGCGCTGTCCCCTCCTGTCGGAGCAGTAGGTTGTGCGAGCGTGTCACCCCTTGGTCCGTGATTCCCTCCCGGTAGTCTGTCAGACCGACGCGGATCATGTGCGGGAAGTAGGATGTTAGCTCCGGTCGGCTTGTGCTGAAGCTGTAGATGAGTAGTGTCCTCCCGCCCATCCAGTCATACCTGATCGAGGAACTGACGCCGGGGAGGAGGTGTTGCTGTCTCCCTCCGGGGAGATCTTGCAGTCTTGCACTAAGGGCAGGTGTGAGCCTCAGTTCCAGTCCATTACTCTGGTATCGATACTCTACAGAAAGGTCGGAGGTCAGCTCCTTACTGTGGACCTTACGGGGATCCTGTTCTTGCTCCCCGATCCTAAGCTCATAGCTCTCCAGGCCGCCTCTGATCTGTGGGGAGAGCTGATGTTGACCTATGGAAAAGGTGCCCTCCAGAGCGAGTGTGGCAGTGAGGTCATCGGACTGCAGCCGATAGGGAGTCTCTCCTGCGAGGGTCATCTCCTGAGGACGGCTGCTGTACCCTATGCCGAGGGCGGCGGTATAGAGATGCCCGCCGAGGAGCTTCTTCGCAGTGAGCGAATTGGAGAGCCGGAGGGAGGGGAGGAGCATATCAATGGTGCGAGGCCGACCATTGACGGCAGCGTTGTCCTCGGTGGTGAGGTGGTGGTAGCGGACGGAGAGGATGTCCTTGAGATAGAGCTCCTCCCCATTCTGCTCATAGGTAAGCTCATTCTCCGTTGCACTGCGCTTCGAGAGATAGTCGGTGGTCTCTCGGAGGTCGATCGATCCGAGCGCAGGGTCGTAGTAGTGGCTCTCCCGCTCCTCTCTGAGTCGGTTTCGGTCGTGGAATCCGTTGAGATTGATCCGAAGGGTTTCTCTGTCGGACAGGGCGATGAGATGATTGAGGGAGAGGAAGGCGGTCTGATTGTCGCGCCTTCGATCGCGTCCGAAGAAGGTGCTGTAGATCTTTCGCTCCGCAAAGAGGTTCTCCGGTCCTCCGGAGAGTTCGTAGGGGTTGAAGACCACCCCCATGCCGATGTTTTGTACTCGGGTCTCGAAGATGATGTCGTTGCCGGTATTGTCTCCCTTGGCGACGAGGATGGTCTGCCGCCGGGGCTGGAAGTTCATGAGCGAACCGCTCACCTTGCCGATCGGCGGCCAGCCGCCGACAGCACCGCTTAGGTCCCTGAGCCACCTTTTCTTGGCAGACTCCTTGAGCTTCACATTAAGTGCAGCGCGGTCGGATCGGCTCTGCTCCCTGAGCAGCCTGATCGGCTCGTGGTGCTCGTAGATCTGTACGGAGGCGACATCCTCAGGTCGGATGTTACGCGAGGCAAGGGTGTATCGACTGCCGAGGAGGTCAAGGTTCTCTATGTAGAAGCGATTGATACTTCGTCCCTTGTAGGAGATCATACCGCCGGAGGAGACAGAGACATCAGGGAGCCGCGTCAGCACATCCTCCAGCTTAGTGTCCATCGCTTGTGCAAAGGCGGAGGTACGGTAGCTGACCGTGTCGCCATGCTGTTCGATGGCTTTCGCCCGCACTTGCACCTCGGGGAGCTTGAAGTCCTGCCGGTGGAGCAGGATCTCTTTTCCTTCTCTCATGAGGAGGGTGTCTAAGCGAACCACCTCCGTCCGGTAGCCGATCAGTGCGGCGCGGACCGTGAGGTCGGACTTGGAGTCGGGGAGAGCGAGACAGAAAGTGCCGTCCTCCAGGCTGATCGTCTGACGGATCACCTTGCTCTCACCACGGAGCAGAAGGATCTGGACCGTCGATATCCCCTCGCCGGTCTCGGCGTCCCTGACCACTCCACACCACTCCTCAGCGGTGGCAATGGTCAGCGTGAGGGGAAGGAGAAGAAGAAAAAGGAGATGCCTCCGGATCACTCTGCTCGCTCGATATACTGGTACGACTTGCGGGCGAGTGCCATCCGCCGGAGGTCCTCCGGGGTCTCTTCAGGCTGGCTGGACACGGGGTAGAGCTTCTTGAGCCAGGCTCGGTTGTTGGTGGCGCACTGATGTAGGGCGTGGAGGACCTCCTTCTTCAACTGTTTCTTGGATGGTGATGAGGCGGTCAAGGGTGAGGGTATGATAGGACGCTCGTCATCGGGGGTGAGGGCAAAGGAGATGAGCGTGAAGTGGAAGAGACTGTCGGTCGTGACCGCCTCTGTCACCAGACCGGGCAGACCGGTGAGCTTCCACGGTCCCACAGGTAGAGGGACATCCGTCGCATAGGAGACGATCCACTCGCGTCCGTAGAGCTTGCCCCTCGCCTGCTTGGAGGGGATGCCATTGACCTCCTTCACCTCGTCTGACAGCTCCCATGTCACAGTGGGAAGAGGCTCCTCGTAGTGGATCTGTGTCATGGGATACTCGTATACCGTCCTGGTATTGCTTGCGAGGTCGGTGAAGATACGTGTCCTCTGTCCTCTCGCCATATCTCGTGTCATGGCGACGATGGTGTAGGGATCAAGTCCGGTGTGGAGGAGGGAGTCCTGTACTAACTTCTTTTGGTAGGTATTCTCACTGACACAGGAGAAGTAGCCTTTCTCAGAATTAAGACGTATGATATCGTTAGTGACTTTGCCGGTCGTGGCATTTCGTTCCGCGTATTCGTAGAGCGCCTTGTAACGTTTTTGACCGAATACAACCCACGAGTTTGACGTTATAATGGCCAAGCAACATAGGGTAAAGAAGAATTTTTTCATAGGTACTACAGCGGATTTGAAATTTAGACAATAGAGGTCAGAGTGATACTTTTAAGTTGCAAGGTATAGACCTCGTCGGTTAAATGTAGATATTAAATCTCAAATGTCAAAACCATCGCTCTATATTCATCATCGCAATGGCACGAGTCCAGCCCCTTAGAGTATGCCATATGCTTTACAAGCCTGACGCAAAGCACACCTTGATAAAAGTCCTCAGCAAAGTGTCCATAAGGCAGTTCTGTACACGATTCGCCTTTCTTACGGAATGTGGTCTTTATGGATGGATAGTCTCACAGTCTGTAGGTTCGTTCAGGAAGAGACCGAAGAGACAAGGAGAGGCTCTGCGAGACAACCTCTACCTCCGGGGGTGGTATATTTGCACCACTTAAGCTTTCCGATGTGTCAGGCTCATGTCGCTCAGCCGGGACGACTGCGCCTGCGCCTCTTCGACTACGTGCATTCGACCTGTTCTATCGGTATTTCGGGCTGTATTGTTGTGTGGTCCCTATGTCGAGGTCAAGAGTCCTATAGCAACAATCATGAGGATCAGGTATGACTCTGTGGTACGTAGACGTCTACGAGGTGGGTCTCGGGGGTGAGGGGGTGGAGGTCGGCGCGATGCAGCTCGGCGGGGAGTAGGACGCCGTGGCCCTTGGTGAGGCGGAGCTCACCGCCATCGGTGGTGATCGCCACCTCGCCCTCCTCGCAGAAGAGGTAGGTGAAGGAGTCACGCTCAGCCACCGGCAGGGCGAAGTCCTTCGTCAGGCGTAGGACCGAGGTGCAGAAGTAGGGGCTGCGGACGAGATTGACGAGGGCATCCTTCTTCTCCCGGTCATAGGTCGCCTTGCCGTCCCGGTCGACGTCGTAGTTGATCACCTCGACAGCTCGGTCAATGTGAAGCTCACGTGTCTGCCCTTGGGCATCGGTCCGACCGAAGTCGTAGAGCCGGTAGGTGATGTCAGACGCCTCCTGTATCTCGAGGAGCAGGCAGCCGGCACCTATGGTGTGGACCTTACCTGCCGGGAGGTAAAAGACATCCCCCCGCTCGGCGTGGTAGCTGTGGATGTAGTCCATCACAGCATCGCTCTTGACCAGCTCTCGTAGCTGCTCCGGGCTCGTCTCCCTCGACCAGCCGGCGCGGATGGTGGCGTCGGGGGTGGGGTCAAGGAGATACCACATCTCTGTCTTGCCACGGGAGTGCTCATGCTCGCGGGCGTAGTCGTCGTTGGGATGGACCTGCACGGAGAGATCCTGCCGCGAGTCGATGACCTTGATGAGGAGGGGGAAGGAGTCCCCAAAGCGCTCCCTGACGTGATGCCCGAGGAGCCTCTCGCCATACTCTTGGGTGAGTGTCGGTAGGTCGACACCCTTGAGAGGACCGGCGGCAACGACCGACTCATCGCCCGGCATCGGTGAAACCTCCCAGCTCTCGCCGATGTCGTCGTAGGGAGAGGGCAGTCCTTTGTACCTGAAGATTCGGTCACCGCCCCAGATCTTTCGCTTGTAGGGGGCGTCAAAGGTGAGCGGGTAGAGTGGTGTGGATGTGGGGTGAGTCATGAGTTTTACTTTGATTTCTTAAGTACAAGAGCGGTACGGGGGGGGAGGTAGAGCTTGAGCCAGCCCTTGCCGTCCTCCATGAAGTGGGGGTCGTACTGAGTGAGGTGCGCCACGGAGTGGTCCTGACGATCGTAGCCACCAAACCGCGGGTCGTCGCTGTCGAGGACGACCGTGTACTTGCCCGACGGGGCGAGGATGCCGTAGTCGGTGAAGGCACGTGTGGGACTGAAGTTGTAGACAAAGACGAGATCCCCACGGGAGTAGGCGAGTACCTGATCCTGATCCTGGTCCCAGAGCTTGATCACCGGTACTCTCTCAAAGTCGGGGACGCTCTTGACGAGCTTGAGCATCGCCTCGTCAAAGTCCTCGAGGAGGCCGTACTTGAGGAAGCCATTCGTGGCCAGGCTCCACTGGCGACGGGCATACTTGTAGCTCCAGCCATTGCCCTCGCGGGGGAAGTCGATCCACTCCGGGTGACCAAATTCGTTTCCCATAAAATTGAGATACCCACCATTCATCGTGGTGCAGGTGACGAGGCGGATCATCTTGTGGAGTGCCGTACCGCGGTCTACCGCCTCGGTGTGGTGTGCCCGGTCCATATAGTCGTACATCTCGGCATCGATGAGGCGGAAGATGATCGTCTTGTCGCCCACCAGCGCCTGGTCGTGGGACTCGGCGTAGGAGATGCTCTTCTCATCGCTTCGGCGGTTGGTGGTCTCCCACCAGATGGAGCCGGGTGTCCACTCCTCATCGCGGCGCTCCTTGATGATCTTGATCCAGTAGTCGGGGATATTCATCTGGAGGCGGTAGTCAAAGCCGTAGCCACCGTCCTTCACCGGCACACCGATGCCCGGCATCCCGCTCACCTCCTCAGCGATGGTGATGGCATCGGGGTAGACCTCGTGGATCAGCTGATTGGCGAGGGTGAGGTACATGATCGCATCGCCATCCTGCCCGCCATTATAGTAGTCGGAGTAGGTACAGAAGGCCTGTCCGAGACCATGATTGAGGTAAAGCATCGAGGTGACGCCATCGAAGCGGAAGCCATCGAAGTGGAAGCTCTCGAGCCAGTACTTACAATTGGAGAGGAGGAAGTGGAGCACCTCGTTTTTCCCGTAGTCAAAGCACATTGAGTTCCACGCCGGATGGAGCATCCGCTCACCGCCATGGAAGTACTGGGTGTAGGTGCCGTCAAAGCGGGCGAGCCCCTCCTCCTCGTTTCTTGCGGCATGGGAGTGGACGATATCCATGATGACGAGTAACCCGAGCCGGTGCGCCTCGTCAATCAGTGCGCGCAGGTCATCCGGTGTACCGAAGCGGGACGAGGGGGCGAAGAAATTGGTCACCTGATACCCAAAGGAGCCGTAGTAGGGGTGCTCCATGATCGCCATGATCTGCAGGGCGTTGTAGCCCTTCTCCTTGACCATCGGCAGCACATTCTCCATAAACTCCCGATACGTACCGACCTTCTCCTCCTCGGTCGCCATCCCGATGTGGCACTCGTAGATCAGGAGCGGCTCGTGACCGAGGGTGGGGCGTTTGCTCCGGAAGGTGAAGGGTCTCTCGGGATCCCATACGACGGCGCTGAAGAGATGCGTCTCCGGGTCCTGTACCACATAGTCAGCCCATGCGGGGATGCGTAGACCGCTACCACCCTCCCACTCCACGAGGAGCTTGTAGTGCGTCCCGTGAGCGAGTGTGTCAGCGGGTAGTCTTACCTCCCAGGATCCATTGCCGAGGGCGCTGAGGCGATATGCCTCATCCTTGGCCCAGCCGTTGCCGTCACAGAGGAGGTAGATGGCTGTCGCATTAGGCGCCCACTCTCTCAGGACCCACTCTCCTCCCTCTATGCGGTGAAGCCCGTAGTAGAGGTACCCGTCAGCAAAGTCGGAGAGGCTGCCATTGGTTTCTTTTGTCAGTTCACGGAGTTTCCACTTGGCATACTCATACCGTCCCTGTATAGGGGACTCGTAGGGCTCCAGCCATGGGTCGTTCTCAATTAGTCGTAGCATAATAAGGTGAGGGTATGAAGGTGAGTGTCAAAAGGGGTCGCGATAGCGCCTCGTCAGGTCGTCGTAGTGATCGATCCGCCGATCTCGGAGGAATGGCCACCAGCGGCGAACCAATTCGCATCGCTTGAGGTCTATGTCGATGATCTCCGTCGCCTCCTCGGTGAGGGGAAGCTCCGTGAGCATCTCTCCCTGAGGTCCGGTAGCGAAGGAGCTGCCCCAGAAGGTAATGCCCGCCTCGGGGTCATCACCGGGCGCCGGTTCCCGCCCGACACGATTGACAGCGATGACGGGGAGACCGTTGGCGACTGCGTGACCGCGCATCACCAGCTGCCAGGCGGAGCGCTGTCGCTCCTGCTCCTCCCGGTCGTCTCGGTCGTCGTAGCCGATGGCAGTGGGGTAGATCAGTAGCTCCGCTCCAGCGAGCGCCATCAGTCGGGCCGCCTCGGGGTACCACTGATCCCAGCAGACCAGTAGCCCAAGTCGCCCCACGGAGGTCTCTATGGGGTGGAAGCCGAGGTCTCCCGGGGTGAAGTAAAACTTCTCGTAATATCCCGGGTCGTCCGGGATGTGCATCTTGCGGTAGACACCCGCGATGCTGCCGTCGCGCTCCAGCACGACAGCGGTATTGTGGTAGAGTCCCGGTGCCCGCTTCTCAAAGAGCGAGGTGACGATTACTACTCCGAGCTCTTGTGCCAGATGACCATAGAAGTCTGTCGCCGGTCCCGGGATCGGCTCAGCGAGGTCGAAGAGGTCGACATCCTCCGTCTGGCAGAAGTAGAGCCCGTCGTGCAGCTCCTGCAGTACGATGAGCTCGGCACCATCTGTCGCTGCAGATCGGATCTTCTCGCCGAGGCGGAGACGATTGTCCCGGAGGTCACCGGTATTGTGCTGTTGGATAAGGGCGGTACGCATAGTCACTTGTATTCTTCGTCGATAAATCCCTCGGGAAACTGCATCGTGGCGCAGTGGATCGAGCCGTGCTGACGGATCAGCGGGATAGCGTCCACCGGCACGACCTTCCGCTCCGGGAAGAGGTCACGTAGTGTCGATAGAGCCTCATCGTCTGCCCTGTCCCGGTAGGTGGGAGTGAGGACGATGCTGTTGGTAATGAGGAAGTTGGCATAGCTTGCCGGCATGGCGGATCCATCCGTGTCTCTCTTCACCTCGGGCGTCGGCAGTGCAACCAAGCGATACCTCTCGCCGTAGAGCCGATGAAGCTCCTCATCGAGCTTACGGAGGGTATGGTAGTCCGGGTGCCCCTCGTCGGAGCAGGTGGCATAGACAATGGTCTCGTCGTCGCAGAAGCGGGCGAGCGTGTCTATGTGTCCGTCGGTGTCGTCCCCCTCAAGGGGAGAGACCTCCAGCATATCCACCCGATCCGCATGCAGGGCCTCCCGGATCGGCTCGGTGATGATATGTCCACTTGCCTCACCCCGACCGAGATTTCGATTAGGATCCAGCAGGACAGACGAGGTGGAGAGAATCAGTCCCTCTCCATTGCTCTCCACGGCACCGCCCTCGAGGACATAGTCGTGGCGGGTGATCCGCCTGATGTCTTGGGTAAAAATAGGGAGCTTGGACGCCACCTGATTGTCCCTGTCGGCGGCAAACTTAAGCCCCCAGGCGTTGAAGGCATAGTCCACTACCGTCCGCTCCCCTCGGTCGTTGATGACGGAGAGTGGCGCATAGTCGCGCACCCAGGTGTCATTGAGTGGCATCTCCTGCACTGTTAGCCGATGGGGGTAGTCGCCCCGTAGCGGCACGCTCGCCGTATCCTGAGCGAGTAGGATCACCGGCACGTAGTCCAGTAGTGCGCGTACCATCAGCAGGTAGCAGCTGCGGATCTCAGCGAGATTGTCAGCCCAGTCCATCGTCTCGTCCGGCCACGCCAGCAAGACCGCATCCTGAGGAGCCCACTCGGGGATAAGTCCCTTCGTCATAGCAGTTGAGTTTCTTGTTTCCCTATGAGACAAAGATAATCTTTTTCGTCAATTTTTTACTTAGCACCTTGCCACGGATTAATGCATAGGATTGCAACGCCCAATCTAATACCGGTAAAAGGATTCTCTAATACCGATATTAGTTGCGTCCAATATCGGTATTAGAATTGCCTCTAAGGAGGTGACCAATTTTGTCGTGAATATCAGACACTTCTCTACGCCTCGCAGAAGTGCTTGTTAGCCGTTCTCCCACTCTGTCTCCTGAGTGGTGTCGTACCCGGCGCTGTGGAAGAGCTCCCTGTCGCGCGATACCACCGAGGCGACTGTCGTCAGCAGTCCGCCGGTGATGGCGGAGTTGATCCCCACATAGAGACCCATACGCTCTGTCTCCGGGGAGAGTAGGGCACGCCCCCCGCTGTAGCGGAGGAAGGCGGTCGGACAGGCGAGACGGAAGATACAGATCGTCTCCATCACCTCCTCCGGCGAGATGAAGCTCCTCTCCCCGAGCGGGGTACCGGGTATCGGGTGGAGAAAGTTGATCGGGATGCTCCCCACGCCCAGCTCCGCCTGGTGGAGGGCGAAGTCGACCCTATCCTCGCGCGTCTCGCCCATACCGACGATGCCCCCGCTACAGACTTTCAGCCCGACCCGCTTCGCTGCAGCGATCGTCTCCTCCTTGGCGGACTGCTGATGGGTGGTGCAGACGGTGCCGAAGTAGCCGGGCGAGCTCTCCATATTGCAGTGGTAGGTCTCCAGTCCCGACTCGCGGAGTCGCCTCAGCTGCTCCTCCGTGCAGAGTCCGAGCGAAGCACAGAGATGCTTCGCTCCGCCTGCCCTCATCGCGGTCAGCTGCTCCTCATACCTCAGCATCTCTCCCTCCGTGGGGCGCTTTCCGCTCGATACGATGGAGAATCGCCGCACACCATGCTCTCTATTCTTAGCCTCAGCAGCGACCACCACCTCGGTCGGTAGCACCCCATAGGGATCGATCTCTGTGTGGTGCCGTGCGCTCTGGGCGCACCACTTGCAGTCCTCCGGGCAGCGACCATTCTTGTCATTAATGATGGCGCAGGTGTCAAATCCATCCCCACAGAGCCGGCGGGTGATGCGGTGGCACTCCTCGTAGAGCTCTTCCCGGGGGGTCTCCTCGATGATCGACAGGAGTTCTGCCGCCTCGGTGATCCGGTATCCGCTGATGATTTTGTCCGAAATCTTCATCTCTCTTTCTTTTTTCTTGACCTTACAAAGGTAGCGAAATGGCTTGGCAAGCGGTCGGAGAGAGCATCATAAAATACTTGGGCTAATATGAGGAATTATTTAAGTATTTGATTAGATTTGCATACGAAACAGATAGACAAGTAACACGTATCACTTCAATACATTATTTATGGACTTCGTTAGTAACGACAAGTTGGTTATCGTAGGAGCTGCCGGTATGATCGGCTCCAATATGGCGCAGATCGCGTCTGTCATGCGTCTTACCCCAAACCTCTGCCTCTTCGACGTATATGAGCCGGGGCTGGAGGGCGTCTACGAGGAGCTGCGCCACTGTGGCTTCGACGGGATGAACATCCACTACACCACCGACGTGAAGGAGGCCTTCACCGGTGCTAAGTACATCGTCAGCTCGGGTGGCGCCCCCCGCAAGGCAGGCATGACCCGTGAGGACCTGATCAGCGGCAATGGCGAGATCGCTAAGCAGCTGGGTGAGAACATCCGCAAGTACTGCCCCGACCTGGAGCATCTGACCATCATCTTCAATCCCGCTGACATCACCGGTATCATCGCTCTCCTCCACTCCGGTCTGAAGCCCTCTCAGGTGACTACGCTTGCCGGTCTCGACAGCACTCGTCTCCAGAGCGAGCTCGCTAAGCACTTCGGTGTCCTGCAGCACGAGGTGACCGGTGCCCGCACCTACGGTGGTCACGGTGAGCAGATGGCTGTCTTTGGCAGTAGCGTCAAGGTGGACGGCAAGCCTCTCTCTGAGCTTATCGGTACGGACAAGCTGACTGACGAGCAGTGGGCTGAGCTCCGCCAGCGTGTCATCAAGGGCGGTGCCAATATCATCAAGCTCCGTGGTCGCTCTTCCTTCCAGAGCCCTGCACAGCTCTCTATCGAGATGATCGGTGCAGCCATGGGCGGTCCTGCCTTCCGCTGGCCTGTCGGCACCTATGTCTCCAACGACCGCTACGATCACGTCATGATGGCCTGGGAGACTGTCCTCGATCGTAATGGCGCTCACATCAAGCCGATCGAGCATGCCACTGACGAGGAGATGAAGGAGCTCGATGCCTCCTACAAGCACCTCCAGGACCAGATCGACAATATCATCAAGATGGGTCTCATCCCCTCTGTCGATAAGTGGAGCGAGCTTAACCCCAACATCAAGTAATCCACATACCATTACTACTATGAGCGGGGGCGTGTCACACCGACACGCCCCCGCTCTTGTCTCCGCACCATGTGCTTGGGTGCTCTTCTTTTTTCATAGATGCTATACCATAGTCTCACCTACTAAGAGCGGTCTACTAAGAAGCGTCTTAGTAAGAAGCGACTTAGTAGACCGTCCTTAGTGGGTTGGTCAAGAGGTAGATATCTGAGAATTAGTGTGCTAGAGGATACGGTTGCCCCCGGTGTAGTGGTCGAGGAAGTGACGAAGGGGCTTAGGGAAAGCGATCGTACCATGGTCCGAGAGGGGGATCTGCTCAGTCCCATCGGGGTAGGTGGGATCGGTATCGCCCAACGAGCTGCAGACGTGTACTCTCAGGTGGAGGAGCCGGTGGCTTAGTCGATGGTCCTTGAGGGGCAGGGTCTCTATGATCTCCCAGCCGTCCGGAGGAGTGGGCAGGGCGGTCGGCTCTCTCTCCGTGACCACTCCGGGCAGCTCGTAGAGACCCTTCCAGATCCCGCGCCGGCTATCTCTTCGGCGGATTGCTATCTGTCCCCGGTGGAGGAGCAGGAAGTACTCTATCCACAGCTCTCTCACCATGGTCTTGTGTGACTTGATGGGAAGGAGGTCGACCAGCTCCGTCCCTCTCGACCGGCAGGTGCCTCCGAGGGGGCAAGTGGCGCAGATGGGGTTCTTCGGTGTGCAGATGGTCGCCCCGAGATCCATCATTGCCTGATTGTATCGCCCGGGTTGCTCTCTCTCGAGGAATAGCCCCGCCATCTCGCGGTAGTACCGCTGACCTGGGGTGGTGTCTATAGGCGTGCCGGTCGCTAAGTAGCGGCTCAGGACGCGGTAAACATTGCCGTCCACGACAGCCAGAGGGTAGTCATAGGCGATGCTCATGATCGCTGCGGTGGTGTAGGGACCTACGCCCTTGAGGGCTGCCACCTCCCGCTCCTCACGGGGGAAGACGCCACCATACTGCTCCATGATCTGTCGGGCAGCGTGCTGCATATTGTGTGCCCGCGAGTAGTAGCCCAGCCCTTGCCAGAGGAGCATTAGCTCGTCCTCGGGTGCCTCAGCGAGACTCTTCACATCCGGTAGTCGGTCGATAAACCTAAGGTAGTAGTCCCACCCCTGCACCGTCTGCGTCTGCTGGAGGATGATCTCTGACACCCATATCCGGTAGGGATCCCTCGTGCCACGCCACGGGAGCTCCCTGCCGTGCTTGTCGTACCAGCGCAGCAGTCCTATACGGAAGGCACTGAGCTCAGCTGGAGTGATCGACTCCGGGGTGAGCTCAGTGCCTTTGATTTTGGTAACGTTGGTCACCTCGGATCACATACCATAGAGGCTGCTGATCGACTCGTGGGTCTCGACGCGGCGGATAGCCTCGGCAAACATCGGCGCAATGGAGAGTACCTTCACCTTATCGCACTTCTTGGTGTAGGGGATAGAGTCGGTCACCACCAGCTCCTTGAGAGCACTCTGCTCCACACGCTCTGTGGCCGGATCACTCATCACGGCGTGTGAGCACATAGCGCGTACCGAGCGAGCACCGTGGTCCATCATCAGGTTGGCAGCCTTGGTGATGGTGCCGGCGGTATCGACGATATCGTCCACGAGGAGTACATCCTTGTCCTCCACGTCACCGATGATGCGCATCTCGGCGACGACGTTGGCCTTGAGGCGGAGCTTGTGGCAGATGACCATCGGCACGCCGAGGGCGTGAGCGTAGGTATTGGCGCGCTTCGTACCGCCGACATCAGGGGTGGCGATGACGAGGTTTTTGAGATCAATATTCTTCCGGATATAGTCGAGGAAGATATTGGAGGCGTAGAGGTGGTCTACGGGGACGTTGAAGAATCCCTGGATCTGGTCCGCATGGAGATCCATGGTGATCAGGCGCGAGATGCCTGCAGCCTGCAGGAGGTCAGCGACTAACTTGGCACCGATGGAGACACGCGGCTTATCCTTGCGGTCCTGTCGAGCCCAGCCGAAGTAGGGGATCACGGCGGCGATGTAGTGAGCACTGGCGCGCTTGGCGGCATCGACCATAAGGAGCAGCTCCATCAGATTGTCGGCCGGGGCAAAGGTCGACTGCACGATGTAGGTGTCCTTGCCACGGATTGACTCCTCAAAGCTTCCGGAGAACTCTCCGTCGGCGAAGCGCTCGTACTTGAATTTTCCGAGGTCGCACTTCAGGCTGGAGCAGATCTGCTCAGCGAGGTTCATGCTCTTCTGTCCGGAGAAGATCCCAAATTCGTTCTTGTCCATTGTACTGTTAGGGGTGGTATTATTTCTATTAGATAGTTTGCTATTACTTCTGCTCCCTCTTGAGGATCTGCTCCTGCCATTTCCAGGCACTCCGGAGAGAGTCCTCTATCGTGGACTCAGCCCTCCAGCCGAGGTAGTCATTCGCCTTCTTAGGATCGGCCCACACAGCGACGATGTCTCCCTCACGACGCGGTCCGATCTTGTAGGGAACCTTGACACCCGTAGCCCGCTCAAAGGCGGTGATCAGCTCCAGCACGCTCTCCCCCTTCCCGGTGCCGATGTTGTAGTACTCGTAGCTCTCTCCGTCCTTGTGGAGCATCCTGTCGATCGCAGCGACGTGTGCCTTGGCAAGGTCAACGACGTGGATGTAGTCGCGGATGCAGGTGCCATCGGGGGTGGGGTAGTCGTCTCCGAAGACGGTTAGCTCCTTGCGGATGCCGGCAGCTGCCTGGGTGATGTAGGGGATGAGGTTGGCGGGGACACCCCGGGGCTCCTCACCGATGTGAGCCGATGGATGGGCCCCGATAGGATTGAAGTACCTCAGGCTGATTGCCTTGAAGGGTACACCGGAGTGGATCGTGTCGCGGAGGATCTCCTCATTGATCTGCTTCGTATTGCCGTAGGGCGAGGTGGCGGGCATAAAGGGTGCCGACTCGTCCACGGGGAGCTTCTCCGGCTGACCATAGACGGTGCAGGAGGAGGAGAAGACGATCCCTCTCGTCCCGTACTCCGTCATAAGTGTCAGCTGATTGATGAGTGAGACGATGTTGTTGCGGTAGTAGAGCAGTGGCTTCTCGACCGACTCACCCACCGCCTTGCTGGCAGCGAAGTGGATCACCCCGGCGATACCTGGATTATCCTCATAGACCTGTCTCATCGCCTCGAGGTCGTTGCAGTCGGCCTTGTAGAACTTCGGTCTCCGTCCGGTGATCCGCTCGATCCCGTCGAGGACCGACTCGTCAGAGTTGGAGAGGTTGTCGACGATGACCACCTCATACCCTGCCTCCTGAAGCTCCACGGTGGTGTGGGATCCGATGAATCCCGTACCGCCAGTTACCAGTATTGTCTCTTGTGTCATAGGTTTGCTTATAGTTCCTGCGCTCTATAGCACAAAGGTAGCCAATATTTTGGTAGGAAAGCTCACGCCACCCCGTAAAATGAGCCGTGATGCGTCGGGATCTCATAGAAGCCAATCGGACAGCTGTGATACGCTCGGGATGAAGTCCCTGACCGGGTGCCCGCGTACTAAGCACGCAGCAGAGAATGCCTGCGGCTCGGGCGTTTTGTCTACTGGGATCAAGGCTCAGGGGATGGAGTGTCGAATAGTCGATGTTTTCAGTCGGAAAGAGACCAAAAGAGTCCCGGGAAGACACTATGAGATACCCCTCTCCTGTGGAGGTGGTATAGTAGCATCTCTGAGACCTCCGGATCAGTCTGGCGCTCTCCGACTCGGGTACAAAAAAATGCCGGGGCTTGCTCTCACGCTGAGAGCAAGCCCCGGCACTATTTGTGGGGAAGGAGGTCTTAGACCTTAGTCCTTATACCACTCCGGTGAAGCCCATAAAGGCTAGCGACAGCATGCCGGCGACGAGAAGCGCTGCGGGGATGCCCTGCATTGCCTTGGGGAGTGCGGTCTTCGCAAGCTGCTCGCGGATCGTCGCAAAGAGCGAGATCGCGATCGTATAGCCGATACCGGTCGAGAAGGCGTACATCATCGCCTGAGAGAGGTTGTAGTCCTTCTGGATCACGAGGATGGCGACACCGAGGATGACGCAATTGGTGGTGATCAGCGGGAGATAGATCCCGAGTGCCTGGAAGAGTGCCGGGGAGACCTTCTTGAGGACTGACTCGAGCATCTGCACAAGTGCGGCGATGACGAGGATGAAGACGACATTCTGCAGGTAGCCGAGGTTATTCGGGTCGAGGATCCCCTTCTGTAGACCGAAGGTGACCAGCACGGCGAGCACCATCACGAAAGTGACGGCAGCACCCATACCGAGGGCAGTATCGAGCTTCTTCGACACGCCGAGGAAGGGGCAGATACCGAGGAACTGGGCAAAGACAATATTATTGACAAATATTGCGCCGATAAGTATGACTAAATACTCCATATCTTACTCTATATGACTTACTCGATGATGAGACTTATACACCCTCCTTGGCAGCCATAGGCGTCTCGTGAGGCTGATCCTTGAGGAGCTCACGCTCAGCAGCCTCACGCTCGCGACGCTCGGCACTCTTCTTTCGCCTCTCCATAATGATGTTATTGGCAGCGATCATATACCCAAGGACAATAAATCCTCCGGGAGCAAGGACGAAGACGAGCGTGCCGTAGTCGGCGGGGAAGATCTCCATGCCGAAGAGCTTGCCGGACCCGAGGATCTCCCGGAAGCATCCGAGGAGCGTCAGGACGAAGGTGAAGCCCAGTCCGGAGCCGAGACCGTCAACGAGGGAGTCTGCAACGCCATTCTTGGAGGCGAAGGACTCCGCACGGCCGAGGACGATACAATTGACGACGATCAGGGGGAGGAAGATGCCGAGGGCATCGTAAAGGGCGGGGGCATAGGCCTGCACTACCATCTGGACGATCGTGGTGAAGGCAGCGATCACGACGATGAATGCCGGGATGCGCACGCCGTCGGGGATGACGCTCTTGAGGAGCGAGATGACGACGTTGGAGCAGACGAGCACAAAGGTGGTCGCCAGTCCCATACCCATACCAGTCTCAGCACTCGAGGAGGTGCCGAGGGTGGCACACATACCGAGGAGAGAGACGAGGATGGGGTTCTCTGTGATGAATCCGTTGAGGAATACTTTACCTTTATTCATGTCGAAATCAATTTTCAGCGTTCTCGTAAGCAGTGCGAGCCTGAGTGGCGATGGCGGCTGTGCGACTGATGGCATCGAGGAATGCACGGCTCGTCACCGTGGCGCCACTGATGGCATCGATGTCTCCTCCGTCCTGAGTAACCTTGAGCGGAGTCTCAAGAGAGCGTCCGCGGATGTCGGACTTGGGGTGACCATTGTCCCTAAACCACTGTGCGACCTGACCCCCGAGCTGCTCGCTCTCCGACTCTTGGAGGACGGCGTAGTCAAGGAGGTGGTTGCCTGCGTCCAGTGCAGCGATAAAGAGCATGGGACCATTGTACCCACTCTCTGAGGAAGTGGTGATAGCCGCTCCCTGCCAGATGCCTCCCCTAGTGGCGGGATAGATGGTGTAGCTGTAGCCGGTGGCATCGGTGATGACGCTCTGCTCGGCGACGGGATCATTGTCATGCTCAGGGAGAAGAGGTAGGAGCAGGTCGCTGTCTACCTCTGTCGGCTCGGCAGTCTCGCTGACAGACTCGGCTGAGTGACAGGTCGCTTCATCGATGGACTGTACGCCACGCATTGCCTTATTCACCGCATCGAGGAAGGCGCGGCTGGTGATGGTGGCGGCGGTGATGGCATCGACGGTGCCATTATCCTTGGTCACCTTAAGCGGCTCAGTGAGGGACTTGTCACGGACATCGCTGGAGGGGTGATCCTCGCTGTGGAACCAGTGAGTCACATGAGCTCCCAGTCCAGGGGTCTCATTTTGCTCCAGGACGGTGTAGTCGATGAGGTTATTGTCGATGTCGATGCCGACGAGGATACGGACGTCGCCGCTGAATCCATTGTGCGACGTTGACTCGACGGCATAGCCCACGATCTCGCCACCCTTGGTGGCGGGATAAATAGTGAGGCTGTCACCATCGACGGCGACCTTGAATTGCTCCTTGTACGGATCATTGTCGTACTCCGGGGCAACTGCCTTGATGCCGTCGAGGGTGGTATTGATGATCTGCTGGGCGATCACCTCTGAGGTCTGGCTATTGATGAATGCGAGGAGACCTCCTGCCACCGAGCATACGAGCACGAGGCAGATCAGCATATGAGGTAGGGTAGATGATAGCTTCTTCATGATACTCTGTGTGATAAGCGGTTCACTTGCGGAATAAGCGAGGCTTGATGTACTGATTGATCATCGGTGTGAAGCCATTCATAAAGAGGATGGCAAAGGACATACCCTCGGGGTAGGAGCCCCAGAAGCGGATCACCATAGTGATCAGTCCGATCATCACTCCGTAGAGGATCTGACCGCCCTTACTCAGAGGAGAGGTGACGTAGTCGGTCGCCATAAAGATCGCTCCGATGAGCATACCACCGGTCATCAGCTGCAGGACAGGACTCATATACATAGTCGGATCAATCAGCCACATAATACCGGAGAAGACAAATGCGGTGCAGAGGATCGAGACAGGGATGTGCCAGGTGATCACCTTACGGAGGAGGAGGTAGACGAAACCTATCAGCAGGGCGATGGCAGAGACCTCACCAAAGGATCCGGAAAGCTGTCCAAGGAACATCTCCGTCGCTGAGGGAAGCATGTCGAGGCTGTAGTCGGGCGAGCCGGCGAGTACTCCCTTGGCAATCGCCAGTGGTGTCGCTCCTGTGGTGGCATCGGTGTCGGTGGCTAGGATCTGATGTGCCGGTGGGTAGATGGTCATCTGCTTAGGGAAAGAGACCAGCAGGAAGACACGACCGAGGATGGCGGGATTGAAGATATTATTCCCTAGACCACCAAAGGGCATCTTGGCCAGCGCAATGGCTGCGAAGTCACCGATGAGGAGGATCCAGATCGGGAGACTGGCGGGGACATTGAGTGCCAAGAGGAAGCCGGTGATGATGGCGGAGCCATCGGTGATGGTGAGCTCCTCCTTCCCCATCACGAAGCGAGTGATGAACCACTCGAAGAACATCGATGCAACGATCGACGTCACCGTCAGACCGAGAGGTGCCCAGCCGAAGAAGATGACTGAGGCGATCAGCGCCGGGATAAGCGCGATGATCACGTCATACATATTACGCTCGATGGAGTCGTGTATGTGGACGTGGGGCGATGGGGAGACGAGTAACTTAGCTGTAGTATCAGACATGGGATGCTGTTATCTCAAAATCAAGTGATGACTCTTACTTGCGTGCACGACGGATGGCCATGACGCGCCCCTTGCCCATACGGATATGGTCGAGGAGGGGACGATTGGCGGGGCAGATGAAGCTACAGCTGCCACACTCTATGCAGTCGTAGACATGGTTTGCCTCCAGTGCATCCCAGTCCCTATATACGGTGTCGCGCATGAGGAAGGCGGGATTGAGACCCATAGGGCAGGCTCCGACGCACTTGGCGCAGCGGATGCAATTGCGCATCGGGCGGCGCTTGGTGTCCTCCTCGAGCAGCATCAGCACGCCACTGGTCCCCTTAGCAACAGGGATCTCATCGGAGTATACTGCCTTACCCATCATCGGACCACCGCTCACTAACTTAGCAGTGGAGCGGGGCATACCACCGGCGGTCTCGATGAGCTCGCTCAGAGGGGTACCGATACGGACAAGGAGGTTGCAGGGGTTCTTCACCGCCTTGCCGGTCACGGTCACGACGCGCTCCACGAGGGGCTTATGCTTCTGTACCGCCTCATAGACAGCGAGGGCAGTACCGACGTTCTGTACGATGGCACCCTCGGTGACGGGGAGCTTACCTGAGGCGACGCGACGCTTGAGCACCGTGTCGATCAGCTGCTTCTCTCCGCCCTGGGGGTACTTCACCCTCATCGGGACGATCTCGATACCGGGCATAGTGGAGGCGAGCTGTGTGAGCTTGTCGATCGCATCGCGCTTATTATTCTCTATCGCTACGTAGCCCTTGGTGACGCCTACGGACTTCATCAGGATCTGCAGGCCGATCAGAACCTCCTCGCCCCGCTCCAGCAGGGTCCGGTGGTCGGCGGTGAGGTACGGCTCACACTCGGCGCCATTGATGATGACGCACTCGGGGGTGGCGTCCTTGGGTGGCATAAGCTTGACGTTGGTGGGGAAGGTGGCGCCACCCATACCTACGATGCCACACTCAGCGATGCGCTGGATGATCTCCTCGCTCGACAGCTTGATGTCGCGCACGATCTCGGGGGTGCGGTCGATGGTCTCCTCCCATATGTCCTCGCCATCACACTGAATGGTGATGCAGGGCTTCTGGTATCCGGAGGCATCGAGGATGGTCTCGATCTTCTTGACCTTACCGGAGACGGAGGAGTGGATGTTGGCTGAGACGAAGCCGTCCGCCTTGGCAATTAGGGTACCCACCTTGACCTCGTCGCCACGGCTTACCACCGGAGTGGCGGGCTTGCCGATGTGCTGACCGAGCAGGATGGATACGGTCTTAGGGATAGGCTGTACCTGGATGGGAGAGTCGTGAGAGATCTTATTCTCCTCCGGGTGTACACCGCCCTTTGAAAATGTCTTCAGGAACATATTATGTAGTCTGTACTTACTTCTGAGGTTGTGAGAAAAGGGAGATTAGGCCTCGGCAGGGGTCTCCGCCGGGGTGGTCACCGCCTTCTCCTCGACAGGCTTCTCCACCTTGGGCTTACGCGCGGGGAAGTTGACCTCGTGAATCGCGCCCGTGGGGCATACCTCTACGCACTTGCGACAGAGACGGCACTTGGTATGGTCGATGTAGGAGAGGTTGTCGTTAATCGTGATGGCATCAAACTTGCACTCCTTGAAGCACTTACCGCAGCCAATGCAGGCATTGGCACAGATCTTCTTATTGATCGCTCCCTTATCCTTATTGACGCAGGAGACGAAGATGCGGCGGTTTTTCTTTCCTTTCTTCCGTAGCTCGATGATATTGCGGGGGCAGGCCTTGACGCACTGACCGCAGGAGGTACACTTGTCCTCATCGACCTCGGGGAGACCGGTGGCGGGGTTCATGTGGATGGCATCGAAGTCGCAGACGCTCACGCAGTCGCCACATCCCAGACAGCCATAGGTACAGAGGGTCTCGCCACCATAGAGGGAGTGGGCGACGGCACAGCTCTTGACGCCGTCAAAGATATTGACTCTGGGGCGTGCTTCGCAGGTGCCATTGCAGCGGACGACAGCGATGAGGGGATCCTGCTCCTCGACCGTGCGACCGAGTATGTCGGCCACGTCCTGCATCACCGCATTTCCCCCTACGGTGCAGAAGAGACCATCGAGGGTCTCATGCTCCACGCAGGCCTTGGCAAAGGAGGCGCAGCCGGGATAGCCACAGTTACCGCAATTGGCGCCCGGGAGCGCCTCTTGCACCTCCTCGATGCGAGGGTCCTCCTCGACCTTAAAGGAAGTCATTACCCAATAGATCAGCAGGGCGATGATCGCTGCTGCCAGGGCTAGAAATAGAATAGTGAAAATCATGGATGAATATGATTACCGGACAAAACTGTCTCGTGAAGAATGAACTCAGTCGTGCGTCCCTCTCAGTGGTCGGATGCGGAAAGTAAAGATGCGCTTGAAGTGATCGCGAAGCACCCATAGGAGTACAGCATAAAGCGCCACAGTGGCAAGGATCACCCCGATGAGCGCCATCTCCCCGACTCCGAAGTACTTGGGAAGTAGCACCGCCTCGAGGATGATCAGCAGCAGCGGGATCATATAGGCGTAGGCAGAGGCTTGGAGGACCTTGGGGTCCTCGGCGATGATCTGCACGGGATCGCCTACAGAGAGTCCCACCGGGATATCTCGCGTGATCGTAACTGTCCGCATGCGCATATCCGATGCCGTACAGGCTCCCCGTGCATGGCACGATGAGCACGCCGACATCTGTAACACCTCTACCTCCACCTCTGTCGGGCGGATGGCGGTCACTTTTCCGATTCTACACTCCATATAAAACTGTTGTCTGTGAGTCCTTTGGTGGTCGTTCCTTGTCTTCCGCTAAGCCTCATCCGTGGAGTACGGAGTCGGCTTAGACTTACTCGTCGGCAAATGTAGCGAAATAATCTCGACTTTTAGGCTTTTTTCCACTTGATTGTCACCTGTAGTTTGCAAAATTCTTGCAAAAGGTCTGTCGGTGGACTCTAAAATGGGTCTCTCATGATCATAGTCCTGACAATCTGTCGGAGCTTATAGACGTCCTCCATCCGCAGGTCCTATGGTTAGTTGATATTAGTGAGATCTAATACCGGTATTAGACGTCACTAATATCGGTATTAGATCTCACTAATATCGGTATTAGATATGTGGCTCTGATACCTGCTGATTACCTTGCTGTTGCGCAGGACCCCTGAGGACCCCTTCTCGTCGGGAGGTTGTCCCTGCTGACCATCCCATCCGATAGAGGTGGGCTATCATGCGATCGCTCTAAATAAAAAAGGGTCACCGAGACCTTAGTCCCGATGACCCTATGAGGTTATGAAACCCCTCCACGTGGGAGAGGTCTGCGCATGGTGGCTTACTTGCTGATGAGGGCGTCGATAGCTTCCTTGAGCTTGTCCTTAGGCTGAGCGCCTACCTTCCGCTCCACCACCTCTCCATCCTTGATGAAGAGGATCGTGGGGATGCTGATCACGCCGTAGCGTGTGGGGATCTCGGTGTTGGCGTCTACGTCCATCTTGCCGATGAGGACTTGCTCTGCATCGTACTGCTTAGCAAATTCGTCAATCATCGGAGAGACCATACGGCAGGGACCGCACCACTGTGCCCAGAGGTCTACGACCATTGCCTTACCTGACTTCAGGTGCTCATCGAAGTTAGCGTCTGTGAATTCAAATGCCATAATCTGATTTGTTAGTTATAAATATAATACTACAATACTATCTATCTATTTTCGTGCCATCCTTAGCTGAGCTGATACCAGACCCCATCAAAGTCCTTGAGACTGTCAATAAAGTCGCTAGTGATAGTGAGTCGCCGGCTGTGGTTGGTCATCTTGAGGGTGATCTTACTCTGTCGGTCGGTGACGAATATATTGAGAGAGACGCTACCTGGCTTCAGCTCGCTTGCGCTACTCACAAGGGTGTCGTAGAGCTCCTCGGTGATTGCGTCCTCGGGGATGGCGATGTCGAGGGTGGAGAAGGCAGTATCGACCACCTGATCCAGTAGCTGGATCGACTGAACCTCGCGGAAGGGACGACCACCCTCCCACTTGGGAGGGTTGACCTTTACGGTGACTAAGATATAGAGTCCCTCCTTGCCAAAGTTGCGATAGGTGGTAAATTGGTCCCCAAAGAGGTAGAGCTTCCCCTCGCCATCGTAGTCCTGTATCGTCAGGATCCCGTAGGGGTTGCCACTCTTGGAGGTCCTCTCAGCATAGTCAGTCACGACGCCTCCGAAGCGCAGAGCACCCTTGCCGGCGTAGTTGTCGAGCCCATCGGTCACCTCGCTGCAGGGGATGTTGCAGAGTTCCCTGAGGATCAGGGCGTACTTGTCGAGAGGAGAGGCCGTGATGTAGATCCCGAGGAGTGCTTTCTCCTTATTGAGCTTCTCGATGTCGCTCCACGGCTGTGCGCGGTGATCGGGTGAGGGGCGGGACATTTCTTGGAAATTGGTATCTCCGAAGAGGGAAGCCTGGCTGGACATCCGGGAGGATCGGCTATCCTCGCTGAAGCGAAGCAGCTTATCGAGGAAAGTCTCTTTCTTGGGTGTATCATCGGGGTCGAGGAAGTCCTCGCGGGTGAACGTGCCAAAGGAGTCAAAGGCTCCACTCAGCACGAGCGACTCGCAGGTCTTCTTCGTAGCCACGCTGGCAGGTATTCGCTCAAAGAAATCGTAGATGTCGGTGTAGGGACCATTCTCCTTCCTCTCGCTGACGATGTCCTGTGCGGCCGCATTGCTAAAGCCCTTGATGGCACCGAGACCGAAGCGGATGTCTCCACTCTTATTGGCGGCAAAGGTGCACTCCGACTCATTGACATCCGGGCAGAGTACCTTGATCCCCATTTGTTGGCAGGTACCTATGTACTTGGTGATCTTGGCAAGGTCGCTGAGGTTGATGCTGAGCACGCCCGCCATATACTCGCTGGGGTAGTGAGCCTTGAGGTAAGCGGTCTGGTAGGAGATCCAGGCGTAGCAGGCAGCGTGGCTCTTATTGAAGGCGTAGGAGGCAAATTTCTCCCACTCGGACCAGATGTGCTCCAGTGTATCGTCGGGGTAGCCGTTTGCCCGACCGCCCTCGAGATACTTCACCTTGAGGGCCTGCATCATCTTGATCTTCTTCTTCCCCATCGCCTTGCGGAGGTTGTCGGACTGACCGCGGGTGAAGTTGGCGATCTTGCGTGACAGGAGCATCACCTGCTCCTGGTAGACGGTGATCCCATAGGTCTCTGCCAGGTCTTCCTTCATTACCGGTAGCTCGTAGGTGATCTCCTCCTTGCCGTGCTTGCGTGCGATGAATGAAGGGATGTTGTCCATCGGCCCCGGGCGGTAGAGGGCGACCATGGCAATGAGGTCCTCAAAGACTGAGGGCTGCAGGTCCTTGAGAGATCGTTGCATCCCGGGGGACTCAAACTGGAAGATCGCCATCGTGTCTCCCTCGCTGAAGAGCTTGTAGGTCAGCTCATCATCAAGGGGGATGCTGTTGATGTCAATGTCGACCTTGTGATTGAGCTTGACGTTGTCTAATGCAGCACGGATGATCGATAGCGTCTTCAGCCCGAGGAAGTCCATCTTGATCAGCCCGGTGGACTCGATGACGCTGCCATCGTACTGGGTGACCAAGATGTCCTTATTGGTCAGGCTGTCGAGGGTGACCCAGGAGGGGACGACGTCCGAGATCGGCACTTTGCTGATGATGATGCCACAGGCATGGACGCCGACGTTGCGCACCGTGCCCTCCAGCTGCTCGGCGTACTTCAGCACCTCTTTCTGCGTTATGTCGGGGCCATATAGGATGTCATTGAGCTCCGGGACGTTCTCTCTGGACATCTTGATGGATGGGTCCTTCTTGTCACCGATGCGGTCGGGGATCAGCTTGGCGATGGCATTGGTCTCAGGCAGGGGGAGCTGCAGCACGCGCCCCATATCCTTGATCGAACTCTTGGCTGCCATCGTGCCGTAGGTGACGATGTGTGCTACGTGATCTGCTCCGTACTTCTCGGTCACCCACTCAAGGATCTGCTGTCTCCCCTCGTTATCAAAGTCGACATCAATATCCGGGAGAGAGATGCGGTCAGGATTGAGGAAGCGCTCGAAGAGCAGGTGGTACTTCAGCGGGTCGAGGTCGGTGATCGTGAGCGAGTAGGCGACGATGGAGCCGGCGGCAGAGCCACGTCCCGGACCGACGATGATGCCGAGCTTTCGCGCATTGATGATGTAGTCCTGCACGATGAGGAAGTAGCCGGGAAAGCCCATGGTCTTGATCACGTCCAGCTCGTAGTCCAGTCGCTCCTTTACCTCATCGGAGAGCTCCTCACCATAGCGCTTCTTAGCTCCCTCGTAAGAGAGGTGCCTGAGGTAGTCATCAGCGTCGGCAAAGCCCTCCGGAATCGGGAAGTCAGGCATCAGTGGGTCGCTGTCGATGGAGTAGATCTCCACCTTGTCGAGGATCTCAGCGGTATTGCTCAGTGCCTCAGGCACATCGGCGAAGATCGCACTCATCTCCTCTGTGCTCTTGAGCCACTCCTGCTTGGTATAGGTGAGCCTATTGGGGTCATTGAAGGTCTTGCCTGTGCTGAGGCAGATCAGTCGCTCGTGAGCCTCACCATCATCCTCGTGTGCGAAGTGGGAGTCGTTGGTGGCAATGAGCTTTACGCCCTCTTCCTGTGCGAGCTGCATCAGCACCTTATTGACTCTCTCCTGCTTCACGAAGGTCTCCTGATTGCCTCGTGGCTTAGTGGTCTTGTGTCGCTGTAGCTCTAAGTAGAAGTCCTCACCGAAGAGTCCCTTGAACCATCGGATGGCGCTTCTCGCCCCCTCGATGTCATCGTGGAGGATGTGCTGGGGGATCTCGCCTCCGAGGCAAGCGCTGGAGACGATCAGCCCCTCGTGGTACTTCTCGAGCAACCCTTTGTCTATCCTCGGCTTGTAGTAAAAGCCGGTAGTGAAGGCCTCTGATGCCATCTTGATCAGGTTGTGGTATCCCTGCTTATTCTTTGCCAGCACTATGAGGTGGTATCCGCTTCGGTCCTCGACCGAGCTCTTATTCTCCCGGCCATTACGGGCGCAGTAGCACTCGCAGCCGAAGATCGGCTTGAAGATCTTTTTCTCCTTCTCCTCTATCTCCTGTCGGATCTGCGCCTTCGCTTCCTCATCGGACTCCTCTGCCAGCCGTGCCGTAAGCTCCTTGATCTCGGCCTTGATCGGCTTATTCTTGCTATTGCAGTAGTCGTGCAGCGTCTTGATGCCGTACATCACACCGTGATCGGTCAGTGCCATGCCGCGCTGACCGTTTGCGATCGCTGTCTCCACAAGCGTCTCCACCGAGGAGGCCCCATCGAGGATGGAGAAGTAGGAGTGGACGTGGAGGTGTACGAAGGATTGCGAGTCTGCCATTTGTGCTGTCTTATCTTAGATCTCTGTAGGTGTCAAAAAATTGCTCCTCGGTCATCATCTTTACGCCGAGTTGCTCCGCCTTGGCGAGCTTTGCCGGTCCCATATTTTCGCCATGGACGAGGAGTGAGGTCTTGCTGGAGATGCTGCTACCGACACGCGCACCATGGCGGCCAAGCAGCTCCTTGAGTTCATCGCGAGTAATGGTGTGGAAGACTCCGCTGATCACGATGGTCTGACCTGCGAAGGTATCAGAGGTGGGACCGGTCTGCTCCTTCTCTTCGATCTCGAAGTGGAGACCTGCAGCCTTTAGATTAGCGACCAATTGCCGGGACCGGGGCTCCTGGGCGTAGTCCCTCACGCTACGGGCGATCATCGGGCCCACCTCCGGGATGCTCTGTAGCTCCTCCTCGGAGGCCTCTAATAGACGGTCGATCGACCCGGCATATCGGGCAAGCGTCTCCGCGACCTTGCTCCCTACGAGGGGTATGCCGAGGGCAAAGAGTACTCGCTCAAAGGGCTTCTCCTTGCTCTCCTCAATGCTCTTAAGGAGGTTCTCCGCCTTTGTCTCCTTGAAGAGCGGCAGTCGGAGCAGCTCTCTCTCGGTGAGCGTGTAGAGCTGGTCCACTGAGCGCAGACCGAGGATCGTGGAGAGGGCATTGATGCTGCTCGGACCGATGAAGATGTCCATCGCCTTGCGGCTGCAGAAGTGCTCTATCCGCCCCTCTACCTGAGCCGGACAGTCCCACTTATTGGGGCAAAAGAGTCCCGCCTCTCCCTCATGCCGGATGAGAGTAGTGCCACAGGACGGGCAGCTCCCCGGCATAGAGACAGGAGCTCCCACCTGCTCGTCTCTCAGGTCCTTGCGCACAAGGGTGATCTTGGGGATGATCTCACCTCCTTTCTCCACCGACACGAGGTCTCTCTCGTGGAGATCAAGATTGCGGATAAAGTCCTCGTTATTGAGTGTCGCACGGGAGACGGTGGTACCGGAGAGCTCTACAGGCTCCAGCAGTGCCACCGGTGTGACGATGCCACTTCGCCCGGTCTGGTAGCGAACTTCCAGAAGTCGCGTGATCGCCTTCTCGGCATCGTACTTATAGGCGATCGCCCACTTAGGGCTTTTTGCTGTCATCCCGATCTGCTTATGGAGGGAGTAGTCGTTGACCTTCAGCACCGCCCCGTCCGTAGCCACCTCCAGCTCGTGCCGGTGGAGATCCCAGTAGTCGAGATACTTGTCTACCTCCTCCACAGAGTGGCAGAGGGCGCTGTGCGTGCTGACGGGGAGCCCCATCTCCCGCATCCGCTCCAGCCGATCGGAGTGACGCTCCGGCAGCCAGTCCTCATCATCGCTGAGAAGGTAGTAAAAGCGCGCAGTCGGGCGTCGGTGGCTCACCACGGCGGCGATATTCTCCTTCGTTTTGATCGTACCTGAGACAGCGTTGCGAGGGTTGGCAAAGGGAGCCTCGCCCGCCTCCTCTCGAGCTGCATTCAGTCTCTGAAACTCCCGCCATGGCAGCAGGATCTCTCCCCGGACCTCCACTCGGTCCGGGAGATTGTCGCCCTTGAGTCGGAGTGGGATCGCCCGGATCGCCCTGATTGCCTGCGTCACATCCTCGCCATACTGCCCGTCCCCTCGGGTGAGAGCTTGGTGCAGTAGTCCCTCCTCGTAGATCACGGAGATGGAGACGCCGTCAAACTTTAGCTCGGCTACCAGCTCCGGTGCCTCGCCAACAGCCTCAGTGAGCCTGCGGTAGAAGTCCTCCACCTCGCCTATGCTGTAGGTATTGGCAAGCGAGAGCATCGGCACTCTGTGGGCGACAGCAGTGCCGGTGGCAACCTCACCGATGAATTCGCTTCCCACCCGCTGCGTAGGCGAGTAGGGGGTGATCAGCTCCGGGTAGGATCTCTCGAGAGACTCCAGCTCCTTCATCAGGAGATCAAAGTCCCTATCGCTGATGGTGGGGGCTGAGAGGACGTAGTACCGATACTCGTGCTCCTCCAGCTCGTGTCTCAGCTGCTCTACCCGTCGGCGGGCTTCGTCGAGGGTCATTACTTCAGGAGGAAAGTCGAGGAGACGGTGATACTTGCGGTCTTATCTATGTCGGAGGTGTTGAGCGTACCTCCCCAGGAGTAGCTCTCATTGGCGTAGCGTCCCAAGATCTGGAAGACGCCCATCTGAGACTTCTGTAGGGCACCGAGGCTGCCGTGGCTTGCCTTGGCGATCGATGCAGCGCGGTCGCGTGCATCGGCGGCTGCGGCATCAAGCATCTCCAGCTTTAGGTCCGCCATCTTGGTGTAGTAGTAGCTGGGGTCGCCCACGCTGACGGTGACGTCAAGATTGATGAGCTCGCCTACTGCCTTAGCGGTTTGGTCGATCTTGTCCACGTCCTCAGTGGTGAGTACGATCGACTGGCTCACATCGTAGCCATCGTGCTCCTCTACATAGCGATCCTGATTCTTATTGTAGTAGCCATTGACGCGCTCGTTGTAGGAGACACCAAGCATCTCCATCTCTTCGTCGGTAAATCCGTGCGAGCGGAGAAAGCTTACAACGACGCCTCGCTGTCGCTCCACCTCGTCAAATCCCAACTTGGGAGACGAGCTGTGGTCGGTGATCGTGAGTGTCCAAGTGGCGAGATTGCTGCGGAAGGATCGCTCTGCGCTTCCCTTCACAGTGATGGTACGAGGTCCGTCATTGCGATGACGGAGGGCCGATGCCCCGATCCAGACTGAGAGGACGACAGTGACTGCGATGATCAGGGTACCGAGTATATTTCTTTTGCTATTCATGATTGAAGTGGTTGAGTTGTGTCAATGCATTGCACTTGGCAGTGCATACAAAACTACCAAAAAAGGCACACCTTAGTGTCCTTTTTTGGGCTCCCTTTAGGGCAGAAGAATTAGTCCGCTTCGGAAGATAGTCGCGTGCAGTGAATTAGGAAGAGTGGTCAGGCAACCGGGGTTGCTCGCCTCGTAGCCGTCCTTGCATGGGCTAAATCTCAGTCTCAGGGCTATTGATTTCCCCACTGCATGAGAGAGGTATAGAGAGGTCTCAGAGGGTGATCACCGGCTGATCCATCTTGTCCGGATCCTCGGAGAAGCGTGCGTCCCGCACGATGAGCCACTCCTTGGCGTAGGTGCTGTAGAGGTCGATCCGGAAATTCTCCGCTCCGAGCCGGTCCATGGCAGTAGTCACCTTGCGTACTGTGATCGTGCTGACATCGAGTGCTGGGAGGTAAGTGGGTCGTGAGGTCTGCTTGGGATTAGGCTGACGGATGAGCAGGCGACAGAGTACGAGCTTGTCGAGCGTGTCATTGACGACGATGATCGGCAGGTGGCACTCCTTCGCCAGCTCCTCACCATCGTACACCTCGCCCTCGTGCTTAAAGGCGAGGCAGATCTTCTTCATCAGCACCACAGCAATGAAGTCTCTGAATCGCCTCGAGATGTGCTCGCTCTCGGAGCGGAAGTAGTAGTACTCCACATTCTGTATCGAGTAGGCGAGCTGCGCACCGAAGAGCGCTATAACCCACGACATCTGGACGAAGAGGAGGAGCAATGGGACAGCCGCAAAGCTCCCGTAGATCGCATTGTACTTACTCACCCACAGCTGTCCGGTAATGTAGATCATCTGGAAGAGCTGGAAGACCACACCCGACAGCGTCCCCGCCATCAGCGCAGGACCTGTGCGGACCCGAGTATTGGGCATAAACTTATACAGTGCCGTAAAGATCAGGATCCAGATCAGGTAAAGACCAAAGCCGCTGAGGAAGGAGAAGAGTGGCGAGAGTGAAAGCTCACCAAAGAGCTTGAAGCTTGAGAATGAGCGGATGAAGACATTGAGTCCGCTCGTCAGTGTGATGAGGAAGGGGAGGATCAGAAAGTAGGCGAGTGACCATAGGATCCGTCGGCTGTAGGGGCGAGGCTCCTTGATATGCCACACTTCATTCATCACATCCTCGATATTGAGCATCAGTCGGACCACAGTATAGAGCAAAGTACCCACTCCGATGATGATGAAGGTATTGCTGTGGACCACGTTCATATAGCTCTCGACAAAGTCAAAGGCCTGAGTCAGCTCCGTGTAGTGCCCCGGGAAGTAGTCGTAGAGCTGCCTCTGGACAGAGCTCTGCATCCCGAATCCTGCTGCGATACTGAGGATCACCGCCAGCATAGGGATCAGGGCAAGGAGGGTGGTGTAGGTGAGGGCAGAGGCCTTTCGCCCCAAGTTGCCATCCGTGTACTCACGGATCGTGATGACAATCACCTGGAGTACTCGGACCATCCACCGCTGGCTACCGCGCAGGTCATCCTCACGGAGACGCCATATCTCGTTTGAGAAAAAGCGCTTCGCCTTCTTCCCACGGCGTGTCAGGCGTGAGAAGAAGCCTTTCCGTTGCTCCTTCTCTCGTCTCGACCGGATAGTCTGTAGTCGCTCCTCATAGCTTGGGAGGTCGTTACTCTGATGGCTGTCCCTCTGCTCGGTAGGCATGTCTCTCGTGTGAGATCGGTGTGGTGGTATAGTGATAAAAAATAAGAGCGATCCCCTCCCTTAGGAGTGAGTGGTAAGCCGGGTTCTGTCGTCTTGGTGCTCTCACCAAGCGTCCCTGTCATTAATCTCGGGTGGCGGTTGCCCGACACCTCTATCGATCTACCCCCCGGCATCGGACGAGCAGCCCTCAGTCGCCGGTATACATGATTTTTCCCCTCACGTCTGCGTACGGCAGCCCTCGTCACCGATGGCTCGGTGAGCTCTTACCTCACCTTTTCACCCTTACCTGCAAGCAGGCGGTCATTCTCTGTTACGCATCGAGCGCCTCACGACGCCTTCCCGTTAGGAAGCGTGATGCTCTGTGTGGCCCGGACTTTCCTCCCGAGACCGAAGTCTCGAGCGACAGGGTCACTCACTCATAGGGAGAGGATCACTCTATACTGCAAAGGTACGATTTTACCTCTTCACTGCTCAGCTCTCAGAAAAGCTCCTGATCTCAAAGACCAAGAGGGTGTGCCGAGACATCGGCACACCCTCTTGAAACTAACTATGTATAGGGGGATTAGTTGTCCTTCTTGATATTGGGCAGCTCGAGACCGAGATTCTTCTTACGGTCGTAGGCCTTGAGGTAAAGGCTTAGGAGGAGCGCCAGTACTCCGAAGGAGGTGAAGATCAGCATAGCGGGGGTGTAATTGAGAGCCTGCCCTGCCACGGCACCGGGATTGGTCTCATCGAGGACACGGCCGATGATCATCGGGACAGACATCAGTCCGATATTCTGGATGAAGAAGGTAGCTGAGTAGGCCGAGCCGAGTACCTTGGCGTCAATCACCTTAGGCATGCTGGGCCAGAGGGCGGCAGGCACGAGTGAGAAGGAGATCCCGAGGAGCACAATGGCACCAATGGCGATCCCGAAGGAGAGCTTATCCGTTGTGAAGGGGTAGAGGGCAAAGATCCCGTGACAGACGATCATCAAGATGGACCCCAGGATTAGCATCGTGGCACCCTTGCCCTTCTTGTCGAGGTAAAGCCCCAGGAAGGGTGTGATGACCATCGCTCCGATGGGGAAGAGACTGAAGATGCTAGATGCCGTCTCTGTACTCAGACCGAGATTGCTCTCGAGCATGTTGGTCGCGTACTTCTGGAAGGGGAAGATCGCGGAGTAGTAAAGTACGCAGAGTAGCGCCACGATCCAGAATGTCTTGATGCCAAAGACCTTGCCCAGGTCCTTAAACTTAAAGGGCTCCTCGTCCTCAACGATGGTGACACTCTGCTGCTTGTCCAGCTTGCGATCCAGCACGCCATATACGAGGTAGAGGAAGAGACCGATCACCAGCAGGATGAAGACAAAGAGTACCGGTGCCTGCACTGCCTGGATGCCTTGGGCGGCAGTCATATCCGGACCAAACTTCTCTACCATCGCATTGTAGATGCGAGGTGACGACTGGAAGACAGCAAAGACGCCCAGTCGGGCTACCGCCATCTCGACGCCCATCGCCATTGCCATCTCCTTCCCCTGGAACCACTTGACGATCGCTCTCGATACGGTCACGCCGCCCATCTCGGTACCCATGCCGAAGATGGCAAAGCCTGCGCAGGCGAGTGCCGCAGACGGGGGGAAGTCAGCGGGGACAATGCTTGACACGAAGCCGTAGAGGAAGCCGCCGTCATGGAAGGTATTGCTCAGTGCATAGACCTTGATGCCGGCACCTAGCACCATCAGCGATCCGGAGAGGATGGCGGTGAAGCGCACGCCCATCTTGTCGAGGATGATCCCGGCAAAGATCAGGAAAAGGCAGAAGACATTGATGAAAAACTCGCTCCCCGCGTATGTGCCGAAGACCGATGAGCTCCAGCCGAGATTCTGGTCCAGCTGAGTCTTTAGGGGTGAAAGCACATCGACGAACATATATGCGAAGAGCATCGTCAGTGCGATCATAATCAGGACGCCCCACCGGACGTACCACTTGTCTCGGAGGGTCTCTCCGTGCGGCATCGTTGCTTGTGCCGTCTCTACTGTACTCATTAGAGATTTTGATTATTGGTTGTGATAATAGTATCCTATCCCCCTCCTTCCCTTCCTGGCAAATGTAAGGAAAAAGATTTCTTCTCCACCTTATATTCTCCGCTTTTTGAGGAAAAAAGCACCTATTTACCCCTTGCGCTCTCCTCGGCTGAAGAGTCGGAAGGCAATCCTGCTGCTGATCCAGCCTACCAAGAGGATGATCGCACTCACCATAAGGAGATCGCCCACTCGTAGCTCCACGGGGTAGGCATCGATAAGTAGTAGGCTGGCATCTCCTCCCAGCTTGAGCCACCCCCAAGTCGCTTGGCTAAGTACCAGCAAGATCCCCGTCACCAGTCCGATAACGAGTCCACTGAGGGTCAGGAGGTAGCTCTCAATATGTAGGATGCTGTCGATGGTACTCGGTGTTGCCCCGAGGGAGAGGAGTACCTGAGTGTCATCGCGCTTCTCTACGATCAGCAGACCGAGGGTGGAGATGACACTGAAGAGGCAGAGGATCAAGACGAAGACGAGCAGGAGGAAGGTTATCCACTTCTCAATCTCCAGTACGCGGTAGGCCTGGGGATTCTGCTCATAAATGTCAAGGACCCTATACCCTAGTCCGAGAGCCGTGGTGAGCTCACGATCGTCAGTATGGTCTGTGGCGAGGTAGGTGACTACGTCACTGTCGTACATAAGCAACTCCCTCAGTAGTGCGATCGGCACGTATACCGCTTGCTCGTCTGCCTCTTCATCGTCGACCTGGAAGACTCCGCCCACGTAGAGATCCCGTGTGACAAAGCTCCTCTGAGGGAGGATAGTCGACATCCGCCCCAGCCGCTTCGGCAGGACGATGGTCAGGGGTGACTGATAGCCCACACCGGCACCAAGCTGTGCGGCCACACCAACGCCGAGTACCGCAGAGGGATAGTCCTCATCTCCTATGTCGAAGTCTCCTCCCACCAAGTGGTCGGCTATCGGGACTACTTGCTGATAGGTGCTGTCGATACCGATAAGGGTCACCGGCATCGCATTGTCTCCGCACTTGGCAAGCGCCTGAGTCGTCAGGACCGGTGCAGCTGTCACTCCGGGAGGCAGTGTGACTGCTGAGGCAGAGTAGTCCTGCCCGACATCGCTACGGATCTCGGTGGTGGGGCAGAGGGTGGCAAATTGATCCGTTGTGAAGCGCTCAAATCCATTGAAGACAGAGAGCGCCACCACCATCACCATCGTCACGATGGCAATAGCCGTCACAGCGACGATGGCGATCACGTGGATCGCCTGCGTACTCTTGCGTGAGAAGAAGTACCTCCACGCGATGAAGAGTGCCGTGCTGAGACTTCTCGATCCGGATCCCATGAGGCGCTCCTCCCTTACTCGTCGTCTAAGCTGGAGATCCACCCCTCCGACTCCTCGTCTCTCGTGTAGTCGTGAGTGGGATTGGCGTCCAGTAGCTCATCGATCTTACGGGCGTACTCCTCCGACCGGTCGAGATAGAAGTAGAGCTCCGGTATCACCCTCATGCGGCTGGCGAGGCTGTTGCCGAGGTCATACCTTATGGTCGATGTATTGGTCTGAAGGGTCTTGAGGATCTCAGGACCCTTGGCATCAGGGAAGATACTTAGGTAGCAGCGTGCAGAGCTGAGGTCCGGTGCCAGCCTTACTTCAGTGACGCTGATGATTACGCCACGCGTCAGCCTCGTATCTGCGAGGAGGAGTTCGCTAAGCTCCTTCTGGATCATCCGTGCTGTGCGTGCGGTTCGTATCGGATTCATATCGGTATTTATTTCTTATAGATAAGTGTAAGACCATCTCGGAGAGGGAGCAGGACCTTCTCCACGGAGGCGTCCTTCGCGATTAGGTCGTTGAAGGAGCGGAGCGACTCTGTCTGCGGGTCGTGACAGTCGCTCAGTGCCACCTTGCCACCCCAGAGGGTGTTGTCAGCGATGAGGAGAGCTCCCGATCTCATCGCCGGGACGATGAGGTGGTAGTAGTCGGGGTAGCCCCGCTTGTCTGCGTCCAGGTAGATCAGGTCGTAGGCTGAGAGATCCATCGTGGTGAGCAGTTCTTTCGCATCCCCTATGAGGCTGGTGACCTTCTCGTGAATGCCCGTCTCGCTGAGGCTGGCTCTGATCACAGGCTCCATCTCATCATTGACATCAATGGTGGTGAGGTGTCCCTCTTCGGGTAGACCCTCAGCGAGGCAATGGGTGGAGTAGGCAGCGTAGGTCCCGATCTCCAGCACCTCCCTTGCACCTGTGATCCGGACCAGCATCCTGAGGAGGCGACCCTGTAAGTGCCCGCAATTCATACGGGGATACATCAGTCGCTCGTCAGCCTCCCGTGTCAGGCGGGTGAGGATCGCCGGCTCCTTGTCGGTGTGGCGCTCGGCGTACTCGGTGATGGCCAGCTCTCTCAGGTGCTCACTTACGGAAGCTATCGGCATGGAAGTCTATGAAGTCTTTCATCCGGTACATCTCCAGTGTGTTGGTCCCTATATGAGGATTGAGCATCCCACCGCAGTAGACGATGGTGTCATCGGTGGTGATCGTCTCTTGGTCGAGGAGGTACTTGATACCCCTCAGGAGGTAGTGGTGGTTGTCCTCGCCATGGGCCTTGTCTTTCTCCAGATAGATGGCTGTGACACCATAGGAGAGGGCTAGCTGTCGGGCGACGGCCTTGTGGGAGCAGAGTGCCAAAATGGGTCGGTCTCCGCGATAGGAGGAGAGGGTGCGGGCGGTCCGTCCGGAGTAGGCATCGCTGATGATGGCGCTCACCTCGGGGAAGAGGGCGAGCGAGTCGACGGCACACTTGGAGAGGAAGCGGGTTAGGTCCGGTCCCTGCTCGCGTGGGCAGGTCAGCTCGGAGAAGAAGTGTGTCGGAGGGAGCTGCTCTGCAGCGCGTATGATCTTCGTCATAGTCCGTACCGCCTCCACGGGGTACTTCCCATTGGCGGTCTCACCGCTAAGCATCACAGCATCCGTATTCATCATGATCGCACTGGAGACATCGCTCACCTCGGCGCGCGTTGGGCGGGGGTTTTGGATCATTGTGTGGAGCATCTGCGTGGCTACGATGACCGGCTTATTCTGGTCGATGCACATCTGTATGATCGTCCTCTGGATCGTCGGGATATCCTCCAGATCCACCTCTATGCCGAGGTCACCTCGAGCGATCATGATGCCGTAGGAGGCCTGTATGATCTCGTCGATATTGTCCACGCCCTCCTGGTTCTCTATCTTGGAGATGATCTTGATGTCACTATGCCCGCTGTCGAGGATCTTCTGTATCTCATCGACATCCTTCCGAGAGCGGACGAAGGAGTGGGCTATGAAGTCGACATCGTTAGCCATAGAGAAGAGGATCGAGTCTCGATCCCTCTCGGTGACAGCCGGGAGATCGATGCTGACATTGGGTACATTGACGCTCTTGTGGGAGCCGATGGTCCCGTCATTGAGCACCGTGCAGTAGAGGGTCGTCTCGTCCTTGCGGATTACTCTCAGACCGAGGAGTCCGTCATCAAAGAGGACAGCTGCTCCCTCCGGTACATCGTGGATGAAGCCGGGGTAATTCACATTAATCACCTCCTGGGTGCAGGGCGCTGTCGGGTCTGCCTGGATCTGTATCTGCTGGTCTGTCACCAGCTCAATCGGTGCTCCGTCAGCGGTAGCTGTTGTCCGGACCTCAGGTCCCTTGGTGTCCATCATAATGGCGACGCTGTCGCTGACAGCGCGGACGTTGTGGATCACTCGCTCAAATCCCTCATGAGTCATATGGGCTGAGTTCATCCTGACGACGTTGACACCGGCGTCAAAGATTTGTCTCAGAAACTCTTGGTCGCAATGCAGGTCTGATACTGTAGCGACGATCTTAGTCGACTTTAGATACTCCTTTACCACGATACTTACTTTTTATATAATAGGTTATTATATTATCTCTTATCCACGTCTGGCACAGAGGTTGGCGAGGGCCAGGCGATATCCGTCCAGCCCGAGACCGATGATTGCCCCCTCGCAGACAGGCGTGAGTACATCCCTCTCTCGGAAGTCCTCACGTGCATGTGTATTGGTTATGTGGACCTCTATCAGCGGTGCCTCCACCATCCGCAGCGCATCGGCTATGGCATAGGAGTAGTGGGAAAAAGCGCCCCCATTGATAATCACGCCGAAGGCATGCCGCACCTCGTCCTGCTGCAGGTAGTCGATCAGGTCTCCCTCGTGATTGGACTGGAAGTAGATGATATCCACAGAGGGAAAGAGCTCCCTCAGCCGCTCTAAGTAGTCCTCAAAGGCGGTTGCTCCATAGAGCTCAGGCTCACGGGCGCCGAGCCTATTGAGATTGGGTCCATTGATGATGTGTACGGTACGCATGGCTGTCGCTTAGTTACCGAGCGAGAAGCTGTATCTACCTATCTTATACCCATCGGCAAAGATCTCTGCCACGTAGCTACCCTCCGGCAGATACTCCTGAATGTCCCAGTAGAGGCTCACCTGAGTCGGCTCACCGCTGTACTCGACCTGTCGAGAGACAGAGTAGGGTACCTGACCGCTCTCGAAGGACATTGTGCCGCTCTCCCCGGGCTGTTGCATCAGTGATCCATCGGGCTTGCTCAGGCGGACATAGATCGTTTTCATCCCTGGCTCAGCAGTGACGTTGCGGTCGACCTGGAAATTGATCTGCAGCTGCTTCATGCTCTTGATCCGCTTCGTGTCGCGCCCTCTGTTATTAAGTCCTACGGTGTGGAAGTTGCTCACCGAGAGCTTAGCGGCGAGCTGTACCTTCTCCGTAAGGTCCGACTTCTCCTCCTGCAGCTGTCTCTGTCGGGATGTGACACGGCTGATCTCCTCGCGCTGAGCCTTGTTTTCTGTCCTGAGAGCTTGATTGGCTCTATTGAGCGAGTCTATCTGGATGACGTAGCTCTTGAGGATCTTGCGGAGGGTGTCGAGCTCGCGGCGGAGACGACTGATCTCAGCAGCATCAGTGCTCTTGACCTGCTTCAGCTCCTCCATCAGTCGCTGCACCTTTGCCTGCTCCTGCTCCAGCCGCTTTGCAATGGAGTCGTTGCTGATCTCAAAGCTAAACTCCTCATACTGCATATTCAGCTCATCAAACTGGTCCTGCAGCATCTGCTTGTCGAGCGCCGACAGCTCCCGCATATCATTGATCGTCCGCTGCTGTCGCACGAGGTAGTACCCTCCACCGGCCAACAGGAGCAGCAGGATGCTGATCCCGACGATGAGGAGTGCCTTGCGCTTACGTTGCTTATCCTCTTGCTCTATCCTTTCTTGATCCATCTCGGGTTATTTCTTTACCACAATTTCGAAGTGATTTTCCCCCCACTTCATCGCCACTGGCTGTACCCTCTTCTGCATCTCCGGGTACAGGGATTGGCTTGTCTTCTCGTCAAGGCTGGTGATCCTCACGGTAAGCAGCTGTGGCTCCATAGGGTCCATCATCGCCCTCCAGTGGAGGTGCCCCAGCTCAGCAAGGGAGCGCTTGATGCGGGTGCTCAGCTGTCCTGAGATGAAGTGCTCCGGTGAGGGTAGGGTAAAAGGGGTCCCCTGTAGCCGGTTCCAGTCGGCATCAAAAAGCGTGACCACTGACTGAGCCGGTACTATGGTGCTGGTGGCGATGAGACAGATGTAGTAGCTCTTGCCGTGTGGCAAGAGTCCCACCTCCAGCTCCGTCAGTCGGTCGAGCGAGAGTCTCAGACCTTGCTCGCTTCGGCTCATCACACTCATCTCCCCGCCAAAGGGATTGACCACCGAAACGCCCTCCGGACTCTCGAGGAGCTCGGCACGAAGGGTGCTGTCGGGTAGCAGGGGGATTAGTTCATCCGGCATCCGTCGGAAGACCTCGTCTACCGACTGAGCCTGCAGTCCTACCGCGAGGGAGATATGGACGAGGAGACCAAGTAGTGTAAGTAGAGTATATCGACGCATCGGTCAGAGGCTATTGAGTAGGTCCAGCTTTCCCCGCTCGATCAGTGTCAGCACCAGCTCGCCGAAGAGGGTATTCTGCCATGCAAACCAGCTGCGAGTGTACTTCGTCGGGTCGTCCTTGTGAAACGACTCGTGCATCAGCCCCGTGTCGGCATCAGTCGTGAGGAGCTGCTCCATACAAGCGCGGATCTCCTCATCATCGGTAGAGGTGAAGGCGCGCATCATTATGCTCATCGGCCACACCATATCGTAGCCCACGTGAGGTCCACCTATTCCCTCACCGGCACTGCCTCGGAAGAAGTATGGATTACTTTCGCTCCAGACCAAGCGCCTCGTATTCTGATAGATCGGGTCATCGAGTGCAACGTCACCAAGGTAGCCTATGGCGAGGAGGCTCGGGACATTGGCATCGTCCATAAGGCTGACATTTCCATATCCGTCCACCTCATAAGCATACACCTGACCATAAATCGGGTGCGAGACTACAGCATACTTTGCGAGTGCCTGCTCCACCTCGTCTGCCAGCTCCTCCAGTCCGGTCGCCAGTGCCTCATCGGCATAGCCTCTCCTGATCATCTCAGCAGCCTTACGGCATGAGGTGACGGCAAAGAAATTGGAGGGAATGAGAAATTGGTAATGGGTCGCATCATCTGAGGGGCGGAATGAGGAGACGATCAGTCCCACGGGATTCACCGGCTCGCCCCAGCCTCCACATGACTTAGAGTCTGTACTCCGCTCCGTCTGGCGCATAAAGGAGTATGGTCCTCTATCCTCCTTGCGTTGCTGCTCGCGTAGGGTCTGTAGTACGAGGCGCATCGCCCTATGGAAGTCCTCATCGAGGATCGAGCTGTCGCCTGTCGCTGCCAAATAGGCGTAGGCCAGTCGTATCGGATAGCAGAGCGAGTCGATCTCCCACTTCCGCTCATGCACCCCCGGGCGCATCTCTGTCATATCGGTCGCCCAGTAGGTGGTCAGCTCTCCATCGAGGAAGGCGTTGGCATATGGGTCGAGACAGATCTGTAGCATCTGACGTCGGATCACCCCTCGGAGCATTTCCGCAAGTAGGGGATCCTCATCTGCGAGAGCCGCATAGGGATAGACCTGTGCGCCTGAGTCGCGTAGCCACATCGCAGCTATGTCTCCTGTGTAGACAAAGGTGTCTGGCCGCCCATCCTCATCGTGCCGGAAGTGGACCGTTGTGTCGAGGGTGTTGGGGAAGCAATTCCCCATCATCCAGCGTAGCTTGGGATTGGTCAGCTTACTCTGTACCTCACGGATCACGCGCTCGACCGCATCGGAGCGGAAGAGTCGATCCTCTACAGGCGGTCGCTTGCAGACATACCGGGTGGCGTCCTGCTGTATGGTCTCAGCGATCGGTTTGTAGTCGTAGACACTCTCCTGTGCCCTCACCACCTGAGCGGAGCAGAGCAGGGCGAGAGCGGAGAGGAGGAATGGGTGCTTCATGCTCACTTCAACTCTATGTAGTCCTTATTGATGAGGCGAGGCTCCACCATAATCACCTGTGGCGCCCCGTCACGGATCACCTCGAAGATCACCTTCGTCTCTCCATTACCGGATGCCGCTACCTTCGCCCCCGCTGATACGATGTAGGGATTGTGGGCAAAGAGGTAGCTAAAAGCTCCCAGGTAAGTCTCCTTATCCAGCTCACTTGCCACCACATCGTAGGACTGAGGGTCCCAGTACATACACTGACGGAAGCCGTTATCATCCGGGTAGACAGTTGACTTGGCACGATACTTCCACGTCTTACGGAGGAAGGTCTTGTAGACCGAGCTCATCTTATCTACCGAGCTCTCCAGCAGGCGACCATTGATCGACTTGATCCGGTCTCCCACCTTTAGCCCGGCGGCCTCTGCGGGACTGCCGGGCGTGATGTGACGAATGACCTGCAGGTCGTTCATATCATACCCCACGCCGGTCAGTAGGTGCTGATCGCGGTGCAGGACGAAGGTCGGATTCATCACATAGCGGACGAAGGGGTAATTGGCCAGCATGAGGTAGCAGAAGTTAGCCACATACCGATCTGGATCGTACTCCTTATTGAGCAGCTCGCGCGCCGTCACGCTCCATACCTTAGTGTTATCCTCGCTGTCGATCAGCTCGATGTCCACCGTCATCCGATACTTACCGGAGAACTTCGGGGTATTGATGCTCAAGAATGGATAGTGGTCCACCTCATAGCGACCATCCTTGCGTGTAACCAGATAGTTTTTGAATCCCGGATCCAGATTCGCCTCGCTACCGGGGCGAAAGTCCGGATTGCTCTCAAGGGCGGGCTTATAAACGATGCTCAACTGCCCGCCGGTGGGGAGCTCTCTAAGTCCCTTGCTCACCAGCTCCTTTGCGAGGACACGAGCACCGGGCTTCGTTCCGATCTCCTTGTCTGCAAATGAGAATGTGCTGTATTTGATGAAGTCACGCTTCGTCGGAAGGGTGTAGATAAAGGGCATAGTGAAGCGCCGGGTGGTGACATCCTCCAGACTATACATACTGAAGGCCTGTGCCAGAAGCTCCTCCGTCAGGATCCCTGAGGGGAGGCACTCCTTCCGCAGCACCAAGTCCCACGATGGTGTGCCGGGACGGCGCATCTTCAGTGACACCTGATCGTGAGAGGGATCGAGGATCATCGCTGTGATGGACTCCTCTGAGAGCTTCTGAGTGTCGCGTCCCTCGATCTCGAGGATCACATCGCCCGGGCGGATGCCGGCTCTGTCGGCCGGGCTACCGGGGATCACCTCCACGACCACGGCATGTGAGTCGCCCCAGCTCTCTTGGTAGCTGATCTGATACAGTAGTCCCACGTCGCAGCGGACGCCCGACTTACCCACTTTCTGTCCATACGACAGCGATGCTCCGACCACGAGGGCCATACACAGGAGCCACATTTTCTGACACACTCCGTTCATATTATTCAGGAACTATCTGGTGCATTATTGAATTCTATATACAATACAAAGGTAGATATTTTTCTACTCATCCTCTCGTGTCCTATTAAGTTATGTTAGGGGTGACGCATTTGAGTGGCTTCGTACCACTCAAATGCGTCATCTTTACCAATAAATTCGATCCCAAGAAAAACTATGTTTGCCGAACATAGTATGGCTATCTCGCATTTTGACGTGTTAGGAGTGGGAGGAGACAAGAGATTGCCTTTGCTGTGGTGAGCATAGGGGAGGGGTGTCCCATGCCCGATGGATAGGTACTTGATCTAATACCGATATTAGAGAATTCTTTTATCGGTATTAGAGATCACTAATATCGGTATTAGAGATTTCCATAAAGAGTGGGCTGCTTGAGTAGGGGTGATGCACGAGTGCCCGAGGCTTCTGATCGCGGATAAATTGATAGATTTGTGGGGAGATAACTTGTAAAGGGTCGATGGGGGAGTGACCCGCAGTGTATCTGTAGTACTACTTATGCTTACGAATGATGGAGTCCCCTACGTGGGGTGGACGGGAGAGCGCTTTGTCAGCTTCCTGCCTGAGAAAATGAATCGTCACGGACTGATCGCCGGTGCCACCGGTACCGGTAAGACAGTCACCTGCCAGATGCTGGCGGAGATATTTAGCGACCTCGGCAGCTCGATCTTCCTCGTGGATGCGAAGGGGGACCTCACCGGTATGGTACAGGAGGGTGGAAATAAGTCCTCCGTTACTCGCCGGGTGGAGCAGTATGACCTGAGGAGCTTGGGCTATAAGGAGAGGGGCTATCCGGTGCGTCTCTGGGACCCGTTTGGCGAAGAGGGCACCCCTATGCGGATGACGATCTCCGGCATCGGACCGATGCTGCTGGAGCGGATCCTCGAGCTGAATGACGTGCAGAGCGGCCTACTGGAGATCGCCTTCCGGGTGGCGGATGATAATGGCCTCCTCCTCTACGACCTGAAGGACCTCCAGGCGATGCTGCGCTACCTCTCGGATCATCGTAAGGAGATCTCCGCCACCTATGGCAATGTCTCCACCGCCTCCGTCGGTGCGATCCAGCGCTCTCTCCTCCGGCTGGAGCGTCAGGGTGGGGAGCGGGTCTTCGGGATGCCGGATTTTGACCCCCGTGACCTGCTGACGTCGGAGGGCGGTTGTGGCACCATCCATATCTTGGAGGCTAAGGAGCTGATGAAGTCACCCCGCCTCTACAGCAGTCTGCTGGTGTGGTTACTGAGCTCCTTCTACGACAACCTCCCGGAGGTCGGTGATCCTGATCATCCAGCGCTGGTCTTCTTCTTCGATGAGGCGCATCTACTCTTCGACGACATCAATAAGCCATTGCTGGAGAAGCTGACACAAGTGATCAAGCTGATCCGCTCCAAGGGAGTGGGGATCTACTTCATCTCTCAGTCGCCCTCAGACATCCCCGATGAGGTGCTGGGGCAGCTGGGGAATAAGGTGGTGCATGCCCTGAGAGCTTACACGCCGTCCGATATGAAGCGAGTGAGAGCGGCTGCGGATGCCTTTCGTCCCAATCCCGCCCTCGATATGACGGAGACGATCCAAGGACTTGGCACGGGTGAGGCTGTCGTGAGCTTCCTCGACGACCATGGGGCACCAAGTATCTCGGAGCGTGTCAGTGTGCTACCGCCGCAGTCCTACATCGGTCCCCTGACAGATGAGGAGCGGGATGCGCTTATCCGTCAGTCGCCTCTGGAGCGTGTCTACCGCGAGAGCATCGACCCGAGAAGTGCCTACGAGGATTTGGCAGATCGGGAGGAGAAAGGTCGTGTCGAGGAGGAGCAGAGGGCAGAGGCCGAGAGGCGCGCCAAAGCAACGAAGGCGAGCGCAAAGCCACAGCAAGACGATTTCTCTGACCTGCTTGGCGGGATACTCAAGTCGGCTACCCGAGCCATGGGATCAAGTGCCGGGAGAGAGATCACGAGGTCGATCCTTGGCACTCTCTTGGGCGGTAAGCGGCGTCGCTAAGAATGGTCTATCCTCTTAAAACAAATTTTACTTTGGTCGGGTAGAGTGCAAATTGGCATAAAATCAGTACATTTGCCAACCGTAAAAGTACCCTATTCTCACCGTAAAGGCTGAGGTAGGGGACTGCGGGTGAATGACAGAGAAATCAATAATCACTACATACTTATAAGAGACTGATGCAGAATAAAGGCTTAGTAAGGTGGACAACCATCCTCTTAGTACTGATCAGTGCGTACTACCTCTCCTTTACGGTAGTGGCATCGATCTACGAGAGTAAGGCTAAGGAGTATGCTGCGGGCGATGTGAATAAAGAGATCGCCTACCTTGACTCCATGGCTCCTCAGAAGGTTTGGCTTGGCTCCACTCTAAAATCGGTTCGTGAGAATCAGATCGGACTGGGACTCGACCTCAAGGGCGGTATGAATGTCGTCCTAGAGCTCAACGTGGCTGACGTGCTGGATAACCTCTCCGGCCACAGCCAGGATCCCACATATCGTCAGGCGCTGACCAATGCCATCGCAAGGCAAGACCAGACGCAGAAGGACTTTGTCTCCCTCTTCGTCGACGAATTCCACAAGCTCGACCCCAACGCTCGTCTGGCTGCCGTCTTTGGCACCCTGAGCAATAAGGAGAGTATCAATACCAATAGTAGCGATGACGAGGTGATCTCCTTCCTCCGTCGCTCGGTCGATGATGCGATCGACAGCTCACACAAGGTGCTGCGCAATCGTATCGACCAGTTTGGTGTTGTGGCGCCGAATATCCAGAAGCTCGAGGGGAGCAACCGCATCCTCGTGGAGCTGCCGGGTATCACTGAGCCGAAGCGTGTACGCAAGTTGCTCCAGGGTAGTGCTAATCTTGAGTTCTGGGAGTGCTACCTGGGCTCTGAGGTGTCAGACTATCTCGTCTCTGCCGATCAGGTGCTGGCTCGTCTCCACTCCTCCTCCGATCGTCCTGCTGAGACTGAGGTAAGCGAGACTGCTGAGGAGAAGTCCACCGAGGAGGTTACTGACGCTGTAGAGGCTGCCGCTGACAGCGCCAAGAGTGCTGCTGAGGCTCTGGCACAAAAGATCGCTGCCGGTGCCGACACGACCGCAGTGGCTGAGACTGCTGAGACGCAGACGGCATCTAAGGATAATCCTCTGCTCTCTCGCCTGCAGCTCTCCCGCGGTAGCTCTGCAGCCGTGGTCGCTGTGGCCCGTAAGGCAGACCGTGCCGCCATTGACTCTATGCTCAGTCTGCCTCAGGTAAAGGATGTGCTGCCACGTGACCTTGTCCTCCGCTGGGGCTCCAAGGAGCTGAGCGAGGGGAGCAACGTCTTCGAGCTGTATGCTCTCAAGGGCTCTCGCCGGGGCAATGAGCCGGCTCTCGCCGGTGACGTGGTCACCAGTGCTAAGAGTGAGATCAATCAGCAGCAGGGACGTCAGGATCCGGGTGTCTCCATGACTATGAATCCTGAGGGCACCAAGGAGTGGGCACGCCTGACGAAGGAGAATGTCGGCCGACCCATTGCCATCGTCCTCGATGATGTGGTCTACTCTGCACCTAATGTCCTCAATGAGATCCCAAATGGTACCTCACAGATCACCGGTCATTTCACAGTTGATGAGGCGACCGACCTTGCTAATACCCTCAAGTCGGGTAAGATGGCTGCCTCTGTACGTATCGTGCAGGAGGATGTCGTGGGACCATCCCTCGGTGCAGCAGCTATCAAGGCAGGAGTGATCTCCTTCCTTGTAGCACTCGTGCTGCTTATGATCTATATGTGCCTCATCTACGGTCTCTTCCCCGGTATCGTCGTCGACCTGGCACTTTTGGTCAATCTCTTCCTCACTCTAGGTATCCTCGCCTCGATCCATGCCGTCCTGACCCTACCCGGTATCGCCGGTATGGTGCTGACGCTGGGTATGGCGGTGGACGCCAACGTGCTCGTCTTTGAGCGTATCAAAGAGGAGCTTAAGAAGGGTAAGACGATGCTGAAGTCGATCCAGGAGGGGTATGGTAATGCATTCTCTGCGATCATTGACTCCAATGTCACCACGATCATGACCGGTCTGATCCTCTATTTCTTTGGCTCAGGTGCGATCCGAGGCTTTGCCACCACGCTGATCATCGGTCTGCTCATCTCCCTCCTCACCGCTGTCTTCATGACTCGTGTCATCTTTGAAGGTCGTGCAGAGAAGGGCAAGATGAATGGCGTCACCTTTGAAACCCCGATCTCTCGCCACTTCCTTGAGAATACCCATATCGACTTTATCGGACTCCGTAAGGTCGGTCTTACTGTTGCCATTGCGATCCTTGCGATCGGAGGTGTGATGATGGCCACGATCGGCATCCCGAGAGGTATTGACTTTACGGGTGGTCGTAATTATGTGGTGAAGTTTGATCACAACGTGACGCCTGCCGAGATCTCCTCTCTTGTGAGCCCCGCTCTCGATGGTCATGTCAGCGTAATCCGCATCACTTCAGAGGATCAGGTACGTATTTCGACCAACTACAAGGTGGAGACCAATACCCCTGAGGTGGACAAGGAGATCGAGACCAAGCTCTATGAGAGCCTGCAGTCACAGCTGCCTCAGGGTACGACCCAGGATCAGTTTGTCGAGCAAAATATCCAGAGCTCACAGAAGGTGGGTGCCAGTGTCGCTGACGACATCAAGACCGGTGCCACCATCGCTGTGATCCTCTCCCTGATCGTGATGGGTATTTACATCCTGATCCGCTTCAAGGACTACGCCTTCTCAGTCGGAGCCTTCGCATCAGTGACCTTCAATACCTGCGTGATTATCGCCTTCTACGCGATCCTCTGGAAGATCATGCCCTTCACCATGGAGATCGATATGAACTTTATCGCTGCCGTGCTGGCGATCATCGGATACTCGATCAATGATACAATCGTTGTCTTTGATCGTATCCGTGAGGAGCTGAAGTATCACCCTGATATGGAGCGCAAGGAGCTCTTCAATCGCTCACTCAATATCACCCTTACTCGTACGATCAATACCAGTACGAGTACCTTGCTGGTGGTGCTGATGATCTTCTTCTTCGGAGGTGCCAGCATGAGGAGCTTTACCTTCGCTATCATCCTCGGTATCGTCTTCGGTACACTGAGCACCCTCTTCGTGGCGTCGCCGATCGCCTGGATGATTAATAACCATAATCACAAGAAGTCTCAGCAGAAGCTTGCCGCTCGCCGGTAATCCTTTATACTGAGTATTATCTAGTCCGACCTGCCGATCACTCGGTGGGTCGGACTTTTTTTGCTTCCCCCTATGTATATAAGGTGTCCCAAAGAGTGCTGAAGGGATTCCACCTCCACGAGGAGCTCTTGTATGGCTACGTCTTCTATTTGTCTCCTCACTGCCGTAATCCTCGCGATGAGACCGGTCGGGTCTCTTGTGCACCTCATCAGATGTATTGTTTTACTGGAAAATAGTATACCTTTGCCTAAACAGATAACTAATAGATATCAAAGTCAAGTAATAGTCTTATGAACGTAAAAAAGTGGATGCTTACTGCGGCTGCCCTGCTGCTCTCTGCATCGTTTTCCTCAAGTGCTAAGGCGCAGCAGGTGCTCACGGAGGGCCGTCTCAATGAGGTGAAGATCAATCTTCCCATGGCTCTCGCTGGCAATATCGAGCTCTCCTATGACCGAATCCTGCTGGAGGATCTGTCACTTGGCGTCGCTGCCAGTGCCGCTTGGGAGGACTCTTATCCCTACAAGTTTGCGGTTATGCCCTATACCCGGTGGTTCTTCTGGAAGCATCGTGGGCAGGACGAGTTCCCCGGTGCCGGCTTTTTCATCGAGGTAAATGCCGGTTTCTTTGATTGCAAGTACACCAAGACGACTAACCTCTCCAGTGGCGTGAACGGAGGTCTCAAGATAGATACTAAGGATGCCAACGGCTTTGGAGCCGGTCTCGGTCTCGGCATCGGCTGGAAGTGGATCTCCAAAAGTGGCTTCGTCGGTGAGATCTACACCGGAGCCGGACGCAACTTCGTCTCTGCCACTAAGGATGATGTGCCTGCCTACATCCGCAGTGGCATCAGCCTGGGCTATCGCTTCTGATCCTTACAGATACATACATAGAGAGTGGGCAGCTTCCCTTTTGATCGGGAGGCCGCCCACTCTTTTCATACCTATTAGTCAGGGGCGCTTGAAGTCAGTCAGCTCTTTTACGCTCAGCTCTTTTCCCTTCCTCTTCTCCTCCCTATAGAGACCCCTCCCCGGTATGATCCACTGGGTGATCTCCTCTCGCTCTACCTTCTGCTCTCGCTTGCCCATCACCTTAGCGTCGGTCTTGGACACCATAGTGTACGAGCGTACGATCGTGGAGACCTCGCCGAAGGGGGTCTGACGCGTCTCTCTCCGGAGGATCTTGTCCCCCTCAACGGTCATGGTAAGGTGGAGATTGAGCAGTCCGAGGAACTTAACCTTCGCCCTCACCTCCAGTGTCTGGTCGGGAAATGTCTGTCCGGGAGTCCCTTGCAGGGGGAGCATCCGAAACCGGTCTCCGCTAAGGCAGTTGATCTCGACCTTGGCAAGCTTAGCCGCCTTGCCAGTCATCTTCTGACGTACCAGCGTCCTCAGCTCATCTATGGAGTAGTAGACGCCTTCAGGCAGTACCAGCTCAGATATCGGGATCTCGTCTGAGTTGCCCGGTGTGCTGCTCCAGACGTTATTGCCCTTGACACGGCGGAGCATTAGTTGCTCGGTCGAGCTTTTCCCATCCTTACCTGTCATCGTATAGGTCGCTTGGGTGCCTATAGGGTCAGAGGGGACAAAGATCTGTGCGGATGCCGAGAGTGCTGTAAGCAACAGTGGCAGTAGAGTGATGATCAGTTTTCTCATATCGGTTTCTTGCTTTGTGACTTGATATCCCAAATGTAGCAAAAAAGAGAGGAGCTGCCCCACGTGATTGGGACAGCTCCTCTTGTCTTATCTCAGAGTGAGACTAAAAGTGTCACTCCTGCATCGCAGCCTCAGCATCCTTGCGGTGCTCGATAGCAGCCTGTGCCGCTGCCACGCGAGCGATCGGGATGCGGTAGGGCGAGCAGCTGACGTAATTCAGCCCGACTGTGTCGCAGAATTTCACGCTCGACGGCTCACCTCCGTGCTCACCGCAGATACCGCATACCAGCTCGGGACGCGCCTTGCGACCACGCTCGGCAGCGATACGGATCAGCTGACCCACGCCGTCCTGATCGAGTACCTGGAAAGGATCCACATTGAGGATCTTCTTCTCGAGATAAACGGGCAGGAAGGATGCGATGTCGTCACGAGAGTAGCCAAAGGTCATCTGCGTGAGGTCATTGGTACCGAAGGAGAAGAACTCCGCCGAGGCAGCGATCTTATCTGCCGTCAGGGCTGCGCGGGGTACCTCGATCATCGTACCGATCTTGAAGTCGATCCGTGCGCCCTCCTCCTCGAAGAGTGCCTCTGCTGTCTCGGTGATGATGCGCTTCTGCTCATTGAACTCCTGCACGATACCTGCCAGCGGCACCATAATCTCGGGGATTGGGTTGTGTCCCTCCTTCTTCAGCTCGATGGCTGCACCGAGGATGGCTCTCGTCTGCATGATCGTGATCTCGGGGTAGGTGTTGCCGAGACGGCAACCACGGTGACCCAGCATAGGATTGTGCTCAGCCAGCTGCTGCACCCTCTCTCGGATGTACTTGACGGTCACACCCATGTCCTGAGCCATCTCCTCCTGACCCTTTGCATCGTGGGGGACAAACTCGTGTAGCGGCGGGTCAAGTAGGCGGACGATCACCGGGTGACCATCCATGGCGAGGAAGATCGACTTGAAGTCCTCCCGCTGGATCGGGAGCAGCACCTCGAGTGCCTTGTACCGATCCTCGGCAGTCTCGGAGAGGATCATGTGGCGAATCGCCTTGATCTTCTTTCCGTCAAAGAACATGTGCTCCGTACGGCAGAGGCCGATACCTACAGCGCCAAACTTACGGGCCACCTTTGCATCGCGCTCGGTGTCCGCATTGGCACGCACGACCATGCGGCTGTGCTTAGAGCAGAGGTCCATCAGCATCTGGAAGTCCTCATCCAGCTCGGGTGCCTCAGTCTTGAGCTCACCCTCGTAGATACGACCGGTAGAGCCATTGATAGAGATGTGATCTCCCTCGTGGAAGACCTTGTCCCCTACGGTGATGGTGCGGGCCTTGTAGTCGATATTGAGCGCTCCTGCACCGGTGATACAGCACTTACCCATACCACGTGCCACCACGGCTGCGTGGCTGGTCATACCACCGCGTGCGGTGAGCACACCGTCAGCCACCTGCATACCGGCGAGATCCTCCGGAGAGGTCTCGTCTCGGACGAGGATCACACGATGTCCCTCCTTGTGGTGCAGCTCCTGAGCATCGTCAGCAAAGAAGCAGATGATACCCGTAGCGGCACCGGGGGAGGCGGGCAGACCGCGAGCGATCAGCGTGGCGCTCTTCTCCATCTTCTTGTCAAAGATTGGGTGGAGCAGCTCGTCCAGCTTATTGGGCTCGATGTGCTCGATGGCAGCCTCCTCGTCGATCATACCGTCACGGAGCAGGTCCATGGCGATCTTGACCATCGCCCGACCGGTACGCTTACCATTACGTGTCTGGAGGAACCAGAGCTTACCCTCCTGGACGGTAAACTCCATATCCTGCATGTCGTGGTAGTGCTGCTCCAGCTTGTGCTGGATCTCGAAGAGCTCCTTGTAGATCTCAGGCATCGCCTCCTCGAGAGAGGGGTGCTCGGACTTGCGCTCCTCCTCGCTGATCCCCTTGTACTCGGCAAACTGGCGTGAGCCCTTGAGAGTGATCTGGCTCGGGGTGCGGATGCCAGCGACGACGTCCTCGCCCTGTGCATTGATCAGGTACTCGCCGTTGAAGACATTCTCACCCGTAGCGGCATCGCGAGAGAAGCAGACGCCGGTGGCACTGGTGTCGCCCATGTTACCGTAGACCATCGCCATGACGGTCACAGCCGTCCCCCACTCCTCGGGGATGCCCTCCATGCGACGGTAGAGCACGGCGCGCTCATTCATCCAGGAGCTGAAGACGGCAAAGATCGCACCCCACAGTTGCTCGTGGACATCCTGCGGGAAGGGCTTGCCGGTCTTCTCCAGCACGGCAGCCTTGAAGCGCTTCACCAGCTCCTTCAGGTCCTCCACTTCCAGCTCAGTATCCTGGGTGACGCCCTTAGCCTTCTTCACCGCACGGATCTCGAGCTCGAAGGGGTCGATGTCATCCTTATTCTCGGGCTTCAGTCCCAGCACCACATCGCCGTACATCTGGACAAAGCGACGGTAAGAGTCCCAAGCGAAGCGAGGATTATTGGTCAGCTTGGCAAGTCCCTCAACAGCCTCGTCATTGAGACCAAGGTTGAGGATGGTATCCATCATACCCGGCATGGAGGCAGGAGCACCGGAGCGGACCGAGACGAGGAGCGGATTAGCCGGGTCGCCAAAGGTGCGTCCCACAAGTGCTTCAATCTTACCGATATTGACCTTGACGTCCTCAGAGAGAGACTTGCGGATATTCTCTGCGCCCTCGGTCTGATAGGCTCTGCAGACCTCTGTCGTGATTGTAAATCCGGGAGGCACCGGTACGCCTACGAGGTTCATCTCGGCGAGATTAGCTCCCTTACCACCGAGGAGCATACGCATATCTGCGCGACCCTCGGCCTTGCCGTTGCCAAAGGAGTAAATCTTCTTACTGCTTTCGCTCATACTATTTGTTTCTTTTGATTTATTTTGGATTGCAATCCTAATTCTATTGATAAGCTTTCTGAGAAGCACTCTCGTGCCTACACTACAAAGGTACAGACGATTGCCCTATATTGCACGGAAATCATTGATTAGGGTAAAAAATATCTAATTGTACCTGCCTGCTATTTTTCTGACTTGTTGTTTTTGTCAGACGGTTTATCCTTTTGTGCATTCATGTCGAGGGGAATTTATTGTGGTGTCCTAGAAAAGTACACACATAGAGGAGCAGAAATGAACAACAAGAAAGAAGCGAAAAAGTCGGGAGAGACCTCTCGGAAGAGCCAAAAAACGGGT
>NZ_UQJH01000002.1 GCF_900541275.1 uncultured Porphyromonas sp. | reverse complement strand
CAAAGGTAATCTCTTTTTCCTCCCCCTCCCAGCACATCAAAATGCGAATTAGCCCTTTTGTGGCTCAGGGCGACAAAAAAGGGGTATATTTGTCCGTAGATTGAGACCTGCCGTAACTCCGACTATCAAACCAATACTTCAATACACCGTAACGATGAGTAGTAACTCTCTAAGCCACAAGATCGCTGACAATATCCGGATCCTTGCCCTCTCCATGGTAGAGAAGGCCTCATCCGGCCACCCCGGAGGAGCCATGGGTGGCGCCGACTTCGCCGCTGTGCTCTTCTCTGAGTACCTCCGGTATGACCCGGAGGACCCGGCGTGGATCGCCAGGGATCGCTTTTTCCTCGACCCCGGTCACCTCTCCTCCATGCTCTATAGCGTGCTGGCGATGCAAGGCTTCTTTACCACTGAGGAGCTACAGCGCTTCCGCCAGTGGGGCAGCCCGACACCGGGACACCCGGAGCTGGATATCAAGCGAGGGATAGAGAATGGCTCCGGCCCGCTCGGGCAGGGGCATACGATGGCGGTGGGTGCTGCCATCGCGGCAAAGAAGATGGGCGCCCACTTCGATGAGGCGCTGATGCAGCAGCGGATCTACGCCTTCATCTCTGACGGAGGTATCCAGGAGGAGATCTCGCAGGGGGCCGGTCGTCTCGCCGGGCACCTGGGGCTGGATAACCTGATCATGTTTTACGACGCCAATGAGGTGCAGCTCTCCACCCGCGTCGATGAGGTGGACAGTGAGGACGTGGCGATGAAGTACCGCGCCTGGGGCTGGGAGATATTTGACATCAATGGCAATGACCCGGATGAGATCCGTCGCGCTCTCGATGGTGCTATAGCGGTCAAGGGCAAGCCGTCGCTCATCATCGGTCACACGCTGATGGCTAAGGGGGCGATCGATAAGGAGGGCGGTCGCTCGCTTGAGGATCAGGTGTCTACCCATGGTCAGCCGCTCTCCAAGGCCGGTGCCGATGTCCGTCGTACCATTGCCGGTCTCGGTGGTGACCCGGACGATCCTTTCGTCATCTTCCCGGAGGTGCAGGAGTGCTTTGCCAAGCGGCGCGAGACGCTCATTGAGGATAAGAAGGAGTGGCAGGCACGCTTCGACAGCTGGCGTAAGGCTAAGCCTGAGGCCGCAGAGGAGCTGGAGCGGTGGCTTGACCCTGAGGTGAAGGGCGTAGACTGGTCGCAGATCGAGCAGGCACCGGACAAGGCGACCCGCAATGCTTCGGCAACCGTCCTCGGGCATCTTGCCGAGCTGGTACCCAATATGATCGTCTCCAGCGCAGACCTCTCCAACTCCGACAAGACGGATGGTTTCCTCAAGAAAACCACCCCCATCACACGGGACAACTACGATGGCCAATTCATCAATATGGGCGTCTCCGAGCTGACGATGGCGGTGGTGAGCATGGGGCTGATGCTGCATGGGGGGCTGATCGCCGCCTGTGGCACCTTCTTCGTCTTCAGCGACTATATGAAGCCGGCGATCCGCCTCTGCGCGCTGATGGAGCTGCCGGTAAAGTTTGTCTGGACCCACGATGCCTTCCGTGTCGGTGAGGATGGTCCGACCCACCAGCCGATCGAGCAGGAGGCGCAGATCCGCCTGATGGAGAAGCTGCGCAATCACTCCGGCAATAATGCGATGCTGGTGCTCCGTCCTGCCGACGTGGAGGAGACCACTGTCGCGTGGAAGATGGCTCTGGAGAATACGAAGAGCCCGACGGCGCTGATCTTCTCCCGCCAGAATATCAAGAACCTCCCCGAGAACGACTACACCAAGAGCCTCCGCGTCGAGCGAGGCGGCTACACCGTCATCGAGCGTAAGGCTCCAGAGGCGGTGCTGATCGCCTCCGGATCAGAGGTGAGTACGCTGGTCGCCGGTGCCGAGTTGCTTCGCGAGCGAGGCATCGAGGTCAATGTCGCCTCCATACCGAGTGAGGGACTCTTCCGTCGTCAGCCGGAGACCTATCAGGAGAGCGTGCTGCTCCCCGGCGTACCGCGCTATGGACTGACTGCCGGGCTGCCGGTCACCCTCGAGGGGATGATCTCCCACAGCGAGGGCCGGATCCACGGGATGGCGTCCTTTGGCTTCTCCGCCCCCTACACGGTGCTGGATGAGAAATTTGGCTACACGGCTGAGACGGTCTGCCGTGAGGTAATGGAGCTATTGGGAAAGAAGTAAACTATGATAACAGGAGTACATAAGATAGGTCTGGCCAGTGATCACGCCGGATACTATATCAAGATAGCGGTGAGGGACTTCCTCGCAAAGTGGGCTCCCGAGGTGGAGCTGACCGACTATGGGACGGACAGCGGGTCTGCCAGCTGCGACTATCCCGACTTTGCCCACAAGCTGGGCGATGCCCTCGACAGGGGCGAGGTGGATATGGGCGTCGGTGTCTGCGGCTCCGGTGAGGGGATCCAGATGGCGCTCAATAAGCACCACTCCGTCCGTGCGGGACTTGCCTGGATGCCGGAGATCGCATCGCTAATCCGGCAGCATAATAACGCCAATGTGCTGGTGCTGCCGGGACGCTTTGTGCCGGTGCAGGAGGCGCAGGAGATGGCGGAGATATTCTTCAGCACTGACTTCGAGGGCGGTCGCCATGAGCGTCGGGTCCGGAAGATAGCGATAGACTATGGAGAGACTCTATCCTGACTTCGAGCATCGGGATGCTGATACCCTTGTCGCTCGGGTGCGGGAGGATCTAGCGACCTATCGGGAGGAGCTGGAGGAGATCCGCTCCGTACCGATAGAGTCTGCCACCTTTGGCAATACCGTGCTGGCTCTGGAGCAGGCCGGTAGGGCGCTGGACGTGTCGTCGGCCACCTTCTACAACCTCCTCAGCTGCGATGCGGACGATCGCCTCATGGAGCTGTCGGAGGAGCTGACGGAGGAGCTGACCGATGTCGCCAATGAGATCTCTCTCGATCCCGACATTGCCGCCAAGGTGAAGAAGATCTACGAGGCACCACAGGATGCGCTCTCTCGGATCGACAAGAGGCTCCTCCTCCGTACCTACGAGTCCTACCGGGACAATGGGTCGATGCTGCCGGAGAGCAGCCGACAGGAGCTGAAGGGGCTCCGTAAGGAGCTGAGCTTGGCTACACTCCGATTTGGGCAAAACGTCCTGCGGGAGCAGAATGCCTATCGTCTCTCAGTCCTCGATGGTGAGTCTCTCCAGCGATTGCCCTCCTCAGCTCTGGAGCAGGCACGTAAGAGAGCGAAAGAGGAGGGTGTAGAGGGCTGGATCTTTGACCTAAGTATGCCGTCCTACAGTGCGCTGATGCGCTTCTGCAGCAATCGGGAGACCCGCAAGCAGATATACCTCGACCGCGGTACGCTCTGCTACGACACCTCGAGAGAGACGAGCAACATCGCCACGATATACGACATCGTCCGACTGCGGCACTCCATCGCAAAGCTCCTCGGTCACGAGACCTATGCTGATCTGGTACTCTCCAAGAAGATGGCAAAAACGCCCGAGGCGGTCTATCAGATGCTTAACAAGCTACGCGATGCCTACCTCGCCAAGGCGCATGAAGAGGTGGAGACGATAGCCAACCAGGCGGAGCGAAGGGATCAAATCTCAAAGCTGGAGCCGTGGGACTGGAGCTTCTATGCGGAGCTCTATCGCCAGAGGGCGCTGAAGTACGATGAGGAGCAGACGAGACCTTACTTCGAGCTGTCGTCCGTGGCGGAGGCGATGTTTGGCCTCGCCGGCAAGCTCTACGGGGTAGAGCTCCACCGCAATCCCGAGCTTCCGGTCTACCACCCCGATGTGGAGGCATACGATGTGCTGCGTGAGGGACAGCTGCTGGGGACACTTCTCCTTGACTACTTCCCTCGTAAGGGCAAGCGGTCCGGTGCCTGGATGACCAATTATGTGGAGGAGTATGAGGGGGTACGCCCGGTGATCAGCTTGGTGACCAACTTTACCCCGCCCAGCGACGATAAACCCTCGCTCCTCACCTTCGACGAGACGACGACGCTCTTCCACGAGTTTGGCCACGCCCTTCATGGGCTACTGACGACCGTGAAGTACGCCTCTCTCAGCGGGACCAATGTGGAGCACGACTTTGTGGAGCTGCCGTCGCAGATGAATGAGAACTGGATGCGCCAGCGCGACTTCGTGAAGTCCTTTGCGAAGCACTATGAGACCGGTGAGGTGATCGGGGACGACCTGCTTGATGCGATCGAGCGGAATGCGCTCTTCCTCGATGGCTATGGCTGTATACGTCAGCTCACCTTTGGCTACTTAGATATGAAGTGGCACGCCACCGACCCGGAGACCCTGCCCACCGACATTGAGGCGGTGGAGGCTGAGGCTCGCAAGGGGCTAGAGCTGCTCCCGCATGCAGCGGGGACGGCGATGAGTCCTTCCTTTACCCATATCTTCAGTGGTGGCTACGCTGCCGGATACTATGGGTATAAGTGGAGCGAGATCTTGGACGCAGATGCCTTTGAGGAATTCATTCATAATGGTCTCACCGACCGCGCCACGGCCGATCGCTTCCGGGAGAATATTCTCGAGAGGGGCGACTCGGAGGATCCGGCAGAGCTGTACCGAGCCTTTAAGGGTCGGGATGCAACGGTAGATGCGCTGCTTCGTCGCTCTCACCTGATCCAGTGATTCGCCCAAGGCGATCAGGATTACTTGAAAATCATGAAGGAATGCCCCTGCTCGTCAGGGGCATTCCTTTTATCCGTACAAGTCGGAGGGCAAGTACAGACTCCGGTATGGAGGCTTTTACCCAAAGTCCTGAGCCGGGCTAAGCGGGCTGTGATAAAATGACTACCTTTGCAGTGTCCTTCCGGGCGAAGCAAAGGTGCATCCGGAGGGCTGGTGTTTCCCATCTAATATAGTGCACAAGTTGTCTATGGCTATTCATTATTACTCAGAGGGCGAGGCGGTCCCCCCATTTCTCCGTCGAGAGGTGGGCGCTTGGATCACGTCTGTGGCCGAAGGCTATGGCAAGACCATAGGTGAGCTCAATTATCAATTCTGCAACAATGAGCAGATGCTCGAGATGAATAGCAAGTTCCTCGATCATCACTACTACACGGACATCATCACCTTCCCAAGTGGAGACGATGACGAGGTGCTGGTGGCGGACATACTGATCTCGCTCGATCAGGTCCGGCTCAATGCAGCAGAGCTTGGGGTCACGCCCGGGAGCGAGTTGCTCCGGGTGATGATCCATGGGGTACTCCACCTCTGCGGTCAGGACGATGTGACACTTGAGCTGGAGACGGAGATGCACCACGCCGAGGACCGCGCCCTTGCCCAGCTGCCTGAGAGGGTCTGGCGAGATATCCCGGCATCGGAGGCGTGGATGAGCGTCCGGTGAGCAAGGGGAAGGAATAAGGAAGAAGAAGTAGAGGGAGCATCTTGTTGTCGAGCTTAAGTGTAGAGATTCACTCTGCCTGGCCCGCCTTCGATGGGTATGAGGCGGCGCAGTACGTCGACTCGGCGCCGGACTATACCGACACCTTGCTGGCGATGACGCTGGTGCTGGTGGCGCTATCCCTACTGCTCTACCATATGCTTCTGAAGCCTCGAGGCAGAGGGCGTGCTATGCTGCTGCTCACTGCTCCGCCGAGGGCGATCCCGAGAGTGCGGGAGATGTTGCCGTCTGTAGGCTTTTTCGTCACGGGGTTGCTGGAGAGCCTCCTTTTGGTGGCTCTGCTGGTGACGCTCCTGCTACCGGAGACGAGTGGGGTCGCCTCGCTGTCAGTCACAGGCTTTTGGCTCAGCGTGGGGAGGGTCGCTCTCTGGCTGGCACTTCTTTTTATCATAGCCACCATAGCGCAGGCCTGGATGGTCTACACCTTCTGCCACTCCGACCAGATCTCGCTCTGGTGGGCGGACTACCTGATCCTGATGATCGTCGCTGCCAATACGCTCCTCCTGCCGCTCCTCCTGCGACTCTTCACGCCCCTGAGTACTACCGCTCTCGTGATCCTCTCGGTCGGTCTTTATGTGGTCTCGCGAATACTCTTGTGCTACAGAGAGATACAGATATTCAGTCACCTGAGACATTATCCCCTGCATATTATTTTGTACCTTTGCGCTTGCGAAATAGGCCCCTTGCTCTTTGGGCTCAAGGTCGCCTCCCTAAGTGTGAATCAGTAGCATATCACAAATGTCCACAAAGACACGTAAAGTTCTTGTTCCACAACCCGAGCCTCCTAAGAAAAACTCGCCCTACTATCAGCTGGCGGAGGAGTATGGGCTGGAGTTGGTATTCAAGCCACTCTTCCATTTTGAGACCCTGACGGCTCGACAATTTCGTGATCAGAAGGTAGATATCCTCAAGCATACGGCGGTGATCCTCACCTCAAGGACCATCACGACACACTTCTTCAAGCTGGTGAGCGACCTGCGCTGCACGCTGCCTGAGGACTTTAAGTATTTCTGCGCCTCGGAGCGTGTCGCTCTTTTCCTGCAGAAGTTTATCACCGTCCGTAAGCGGAAGATCTTTTTCCCCGAGAAGAATGGCTCCTCATCGGACTTCCAGACCATTATCAGCAAGCACGACAAGGAGAAGTATCTCGTGCCGGAGATAGAGGAGCGGGAGTCGGAGGTCGTCGCTATGCTGGCGGATACAAAGGTGAAGGTGAATGCCTGCGACGTCTGCCGGATCATTTACGCTGAGCTGACGCCGGAGGAGATTGACTCCTTTGATTTCCTACTTTTCTTTAGTCCCAATGGCCTCTCTGCCATTAAGGCTGCCTACCCCGAGTATCAGCAGGGGAAGCAGATCGTCGGCTGTCTCGGCGAGGGCACGCGTGATGACCTTGAGCAAGCGGGGCTGCAGGTGCACATCAGCGCTCCGACACGCGAGTACCCGAGTATGACTGCAGCCTTAGAGCATTATCTCCAGGAGGAGAAGAAGGGGGCAAAGTAATCCCATGAAGCAGTATGGGCTGACGAAGAGCGAGCGGCTCTATCTGAGGGAGGAGATCGGCGCACTCTTTGAGAGTCGGAGGCGCTTTGTCTGCTACCCGTACCGCGTCGTCTGGCGCTTCGAGGAGCCCTCGGAGGAGCCACTCAAGGTCCTTATCTCCGTCCCCAAGCGGCTGATCCGCCATGCGGTGGACCGCAATACGATCAAGCGTCGCACCCGAGAGGCGTGGCGACTGCAGAAGGGCCCCCTGAGGGCGCTTGCAGAGGAGCGTCAGGGTACACTGCTGGTCGGTCTGCTCTACATTGGTGATCACGTATCCCGCTCGGAGCGACTCTCTGCAGCTGTATCGAAGTCCATCGGACGGCTCTGCGAGGAGATGAAGAATGGTTCTGCCCTATGAGTCTCAAGTCTGTCATACAGAGCATCGGTGCCTTCGTCGGCAAGTTGCTGATCCTGCCGATCCGCTTCTACCAGAAGTATATCAGCCCTCACACGCCACCCGCCTGTCGCTTCACTCCCACTTGTAGCCAGTATGCGATCGAGGCGATCCGGAAGCATGGTCCGATCAAGGGTCTACTCTTGGCCATCTGGCGCTTGCTGCGGTGCAATCCCTGGGGCGGCAGTGGCTATGATCCGGTGCCATGAGACTCCTTGACTTCCACACCCACCTACCTAATATAGAGCGCTACCGCGGTGACTCCTCAGTCATCGCGGTTCGCTCGCTTATGCCGGACGAGGAGCTCGACGATCGATCGGACCTCTTCACTGTCGGGATCCACCCGATGGATAAGCAGCGGTACGCCGACCCGGATGGTCTGCTCCTCAGGCGGATCGATGAGCTGGGCGAGCGCTTCCTCGGCATCGGAGAGTGTGGATGGGATCGTCGATCGCAGCGCTCTATGGAGGAGCAGACCGCCCTCGTGCGATGCCATATAGCCCTTGCAGATCGGCTCTGCTGTCCCCTTATCCTACACGTGGTAGGCGGGTGGCACCTCCTGCTGCGAGAGCGGCGATCACACCCGGAGGGGGTCTGGGTGGTGCACGGATTTAGGGGCAAGCCCGCACTCCTGCGACAGCTGGAGGAGGCGCAGATACAGGTCAGCCTCCATCCCTTATACCGCTGGGATGAGGTGCCAAAACGGCCTTTTTTTATAGAGACCGATGAGAGCGACCTCCCGCTCCGGGAGATCTATAGTCGAGTGGCGAAGCAGCTCGGCGAGCCGTTAGCAGAGCTCAGTCAGAGGATCCTCTCCTCATACAGTAGGCTTCTGACCTCAGATAGGTGACACCGCATCGTCAGGCTCATCTCTCCCTCACCTCTGCCTGTAGTCTCGGAGGATAAGGTCAGCGGTGGCAGCGGGAGTCTCCGCGGGTGTGATCCGCGTAATGGTCAGCCCGCGCCGCTCCATACCTCGGATCCAAGTCATCTGTCGCTTGGCAAACTGGTGTATCGCCACCTCCAGGCACTGCTCCATCTCATCGTAGGTGAGCTTACCGGTGACGTAGTCGGTGACGTAGCGATACTCCAGTCCGTAGTAGGTGAGCTGCTCGGGGCGAAGGTGCTTCAGAAGCCCCTCCACCTCCTCCACCATCCCCTCACGAAGTCTCTTCCTGAGCCGCTCCGAGATCCGCCCTCGACGGGTCTCTCGAGAGATGTCGAGGCAGTAGATCGGCCCCTCTAATGGGGGACGGTCGAGGTATCGCTCACCATGGTCGCGGAAGTAGAGCGCCACCTCTATGGCCCGCTCCATTCGTCGTCTATTCTCCGGATCCTTCAGGTCCTCCAGTGCACCCAGCTGCTCCGCCCTCTCGCGAAGGGCATCGAGGCTCAGACGGCTTAGCTCCTCCCTCAGCACCTCATCCCGGGGGACATCGGGCAGGTGGTACCCTCGGAGTGCAGCCTCTATGTAGAGGCCTGAGCCTCCGCAGAGGATCCGTGGGGTACCCTCCGGCAGGGACTGCCATACCCGGTCAAAGTCCTCCAGGTACTGATAGAGGCTGTAGTGGTCACCCGCCTCGGCAATGTCGATGAGGTAGTAGGGGACCTGGTCCCCATCCACCACATAGTCCTCCAGATCCTTCCCCGTCCCGAGATCCATACCCCGATAGACCTGGCGAGAGTCGCCACTGAGCACCACCCCGCCCACTCGGTGAGCAAGGTGTGCCGCCACCGGGGTCTTCCCGGAGGCTGTCGGACCGATGATCGTCAGCAGCTCAGCCACTGAGTCGCTTACTTGCTTAGCGAGGCGAGTAGGCTGTCGGGGTACGTCCCGTCCTCGTGGAGGCGAGCAAATTTCTTGACCACCCCGGGACGATCCTCAGCGTAGGTGACGCCAAACCACCGTGCCGGCGTATCCAGCACCTTGCAGGTCGCCTTTCCCTCGTGTACGAGGTCATTCACCACCGTGGGGATATAAAATTCAGCCTTCGGCTTCTCTAAGTTGGCATCGAGGAACTTCCGGAACGCCTCCTGGCTGTGAGCGAAGTAGTCGGGTGTGAAGCCCCACATATTCATCGATACCGGGGTATTCTCCTCCAGCTCGACCTCCGTCCCACTCTCGTCCTTGAAGCTTATCCGTCCCTCATCATTGCGCCCGATGCTGGTCCGCTCCACCACCTCAGCGAGGTAGCCGCGGTCATCTGTGACACAGACACCGCGAGATACGGTGCCGCTCTCACTGAGGGTATTGCCACAGCGGTAGCCCACCATGGCATACTCACCCTCCTTCCCCTCCACGCTGCGGAGGAAGTCTGCCAGCGCCTCGAAGCTCTCACGACCATAGAAGTCGTCCGCATTGATCACCGCAAAGGGCTCGTGGATCACCTCCTCACCCATCATCACGGCATGGTTGGTACCCCAGGGCTTAGTCCGCTCCTCGGGGACCTTGTAGGAGTAGGGGATCTTGTCCACGCTCTGGAAGACCAGCTCTACCGGGATCAGCCGGTCGTACTTGGAGACGATCTTCTCCCTAAACGCCTGCTCGAAGTCCCTGCGGATGACGAAGACCACCTTGCCAAATCCTGCTTGGATGGCGTCATAGATAGAGTAGTCCATAATGGTCTCCCCGTGGGGGCCGAGACCGTCGATCTGCTTCAGACCTCCATAGCGGGAGCCCATGCCGGCAGCGAGTACAAATAATGTCGGTTTCATTGATAAGAGTTTTACCTGATTGATACTTTTCTTTCCCCCAAAGGTACCCATTTCCCCGCAAGCCACCCCCGTGCTCGCCATCGCTTCCGCATCCGGTCTTTATAGAAATCTCTCGCATCCGTGAGTGATCCACTCTCTTCTTAGCCCGCTCCTTAGGAAACCCTGTGGGCGAGTATGCCTCTGTATGACGGGCTTCATAGGGTTACCTTGGACGCATCACCTCTGGACTCTCAAGCTCTCCCTTTTTGGAGAAAGCGATAAAGTGGTACCTTTAGTGTCATAAGGGCAGGTATCAATAGGAGACCTTGCCCAAACCACAGTAGAAAAGAATTCGTATGGACACGTCAATAGGCGAAGAGAGAGCCCGCAGAACCGCTCAGTGGGAAGAGAAGCACGGAAAGAAGCTCAAAGAGCTGAGCCGAAACGAGTGGATCGAAGCAATGATGGAAATCGGAGCAATGACCCGACAAGAGGCAGAGGACTACTTGAATTATTTGATAATGAATAGGTAGGAAAGACCTCTGCTCCCAAAGCAGAGGATCTAATCTCCTTAGGGACGGAAGCGACGACCAACGAAAGGGCAGAAGCCTATCCAAGTTCGCAATAAAGACCATTTTGCAAAGGTCTTCTGACAGATAGAGGAGCGTCCCTGATGATCGGCTGATCATCGGGGGCGCTCTTGTGTATAAGGGGGATTACTTGCCGAGCGTCAGCCCATCGCCTTGCTTGTAGAGAGGCGGGAGGTCGACAGAGAGCTTGCCGGAGACAGGGCGCTCGCCTGTCAGCGCCCGACCCATGGCGCGCATCCCTTCCGGCCGGGTGTCGTAGGCAAAGCCGACAGCGGTCGCAGCCTTCATCGCCTCCATATAGTCGAGCGCAGCGTAGGGGGAGGTGTGGAAAAGGAGGACGCTCTTCGTCTCAGCGAGGAGCTTTGTCAGGTCCTTGCCGGGAGCGAAGCCCTTCCAAGTGACGGCGACCACTACCCTGTCGTACGAGCGGAGCTTGTCGAGGATGGTCCGGCGGGCGGCGGGGCCGGTGGAGCGACGGATCGTGTATCCATCGGTGTGAGCGACGCGGTTGATCGTGGAGCGAAGGAGCTCGGCTGAGTCGTCACCATAGGTGAGGAGGGCGACACGGTCCTCCTTATCGAGCGGGAGGATGCCTTGCTCACTCTTTACCAGAGTCATCGCCCCCTCGTAGATCCGCTCAAGGAGCTCCCGGGAAGCACTTGGGCGGAGGTCAGCATCGAGGTGCTTCGTCTCCAGTGGCTCACGGCTGTCGGCACCGAGGAGGTGCTTCCAGACGAGTACCTTGCGACAGCGACGGGTGATCTCCGCCTGGGAGAGGATCCCCTTATCGACCGCTGCGGTCACGTCGTCGAGTGCCTGGAAGGGGTCTGTCGGTGCCACGAGGATATCGGCACCGGCGAGGATCGTGGTGACGTAGACGCCCAGCTCTCCGGCGCCATTGACGATCCCCTTCATCCCCAGACCATCGGTAAAGATCAGTCCGCCGAAGCCCATCTCGTGCTGAAGCAGGTCGGTGACGACGGCAGGGATGGCACTGGTCGCCCTTACTCCCGTGCCGAGCGCAGGGACGCTGAGGTGCCCCACCATCATACCCCCGTAGCCCTCACGGATGTAGGCGCGGAAGGGGGCCAGCTCCACTTGCTCCAGCTGCGCTCGGCTGCGACTGATCACCGGGAGGGTCTTGTGGGAGTCGGTGGAGGTGTCTCCATGGCCGGGGAAGTGCTTTGCTGTGGAGAGGAGCCCATTATCCTCAAGTCCCTTGGCGTAGGCAAGACCCATACGTATCACGAGGTCGGGCGAGGAGCCGAGACTTCTGTTGCCGATGACAGGGTTGGCGGGGTTGCTATTGACGTCAAGGACGGGGGCAAAGTTAACGTGTATGCCTATGCGTCGAGCCTCGTCCGCTGTTGCCCGACCATACTCATAAGCTAGTCGAGGGTCGTCGGTGGCGCCGAGGAGCATATTGCGGGGCCACTTCATCGAGTCGGAGAGGCGCATTGAGAGTCCCCACTCGCCATCCATGGCCACCAGCATCGGGACGCGTGCCTCACGGCGCATCCAGTTGGCGAGCCGGACCACATTCTTGGGGCTCCCCTTCTGCCAAAGGACGCAGCCAAACTCCCCCTCCACCACCTGTCTGTGCCAGTTGTCGAGCCCGGCCTTATCCACCCTAGGCCACGTCATCGGCATGATCAGCTGGGCCGCCTGCTGTCGGGGTGAGAGGGTTGCGAGGACGCTGTCGGCCCACGCCTCTGCGGCTGCCTTACGCTCCACGTCTCTCATCATCCTCGGCTCGACGACCTGAGCGCTTGCCATCAGTGGCAGCAGCATCGCCACCACTCCATATAGTATTGCTTTCTTTCTCATCGGTATAGATTATCAAAATGTGCTGCAATTGAAGCGGCCGTCGGGGTAGAGGAGGTAGTGGGCACGCATGGCAATGTAGTCATGGAGGTCCGCCTGCCAGCTCTCTCGGATCACCTCGGGTGAGACGCCCGACTCCAGCTGTCGGCGGAGCGTGGGACCTCCCGCGAGGAGGTCAAAGAACTTCGGTTTGGTGATCAGACGGACGCCGGCAGCCTTGCTGCGGGCGGCGATGTCGGTGAGGATCTCCACATTGATCCCCGGCTCGATGGTATAGTCCGTGAGGTCGGGTCCGTAGCACACTTTCCCCTCGTGCTTAGGAGAGTGCGCCCCGGCAATGCTCTGTGGGGTAAAGGTGTGGCAGCCCATCCGCCGGTCGGGGTAGCCGGTCTGCTCAAAGGGCTGCTCCGTGCCGCGTCCCTCGCTCCAGCAGGTCCCCTCGATGAAGCAGAGGGTGGGGTAGAGCAGCAGGGCGCGGTCGCTCCGGAGGTTGGGGCTCGGACGGACGGGCAGGCTGTAGGGGTCGCCGTGCTTCCACCCGAGGAGGGTGACGATGGTCAGGTCTGCGGTGAGCCCCTTGCCGAGCCAGCCCTCGCCATTGATCATCTGCCCCAGTTCGCCCATGGTGAGACCATGGACGGCGGGGATGGGGAGCATCCCGACGAAGGAGCGGTACTTCATATCCCTTAGCACAGGACCATCGACCGCATCGTGGGGATTGGGGCGGTCGAGGATGATGATCGGCGTGCCGGTCTCGGCGCAGGTCTGCAGGACGTAGTAGAGGGTGCTGATGTAGGTAAAGAAGCGTACCCCTACGTCCTGCAGGTCAACGAGGATCACATCCAGCCCGGAGAAGTCCTCAGCGGTCGGCTTGCGGTGCTTGCCGTAGAGGGAGATGACCGGCAGGCCTGAGACCGGGTCCGTGGCGGAGTCAACCTTTGCCCCCGCATCGGCCATGGCGCGGAAGCCATGCTCGGGGGAGAAGAGGCGCTTCACCTTGACCTCGTGAGCTATCAGGGCATCGAGGAGAAAGGTGTGGGCTGAGTCTGTCTGCACAGCCGCCTGATTGGCGACCAGTCCCACGCTCCTCCCCTCGGTGAGGCGGACGATCTCGTCCATTCGGTCGGCACCCACCTGCAGCTGTGCAGAGGCAGAGAGCGCGGGGAGTAGAAGCAGCAGGGCGAGGGCGATGGATTGTCTTACTGTCATAGGTGGGGAGAAATCATTTAGCCGTAGGTGCAAAGGCTTGGTCCATATGAGAGATTTCTAATACCGATATTAGCTCCGTCTAATATCGGTAAAAGGATTTTCTTTTAGCGGTATTAGATTTCTCTAATACCGATATTAGCTCCGTCTGTCTTCTCCTGAAATTAGTTGACATGGTCGAGGGTTGTTTTCCTTTTCATCATCACTTGGCATACTTGTCCATAACGGCGCGGACCGAGCCCGCCTCGAGGAGCTCCGCCTGAGCCCGGTCGTGGGACCAGCTGTAGTAGTCCATCAGCATGCGGGTACCACGCTCGACTAATTTCTTATTACTCAGCTGCATGTCGACCATGCGATTGCCCTCCACGCGACCCATATGGATCATGAGGGAGGTGGAGATCAGATTGAGCACCATCTTCTGCGCCGTACCGCTCTTCATGCGGGAGCTGCCGGTGACGTACTCCGGCCCGACGATGGTGACGATGGGGTGCTTGGCGGTGAGGGCGATGGGAGAGCCGGGGTTGGAGGTGATGCCTCCGGTGACCAGTCCCCTGCGATTGGCCTCCCTGAGTCCGCCGAGGACGTAGGGGGTGGTGCCGCTGGCAGCGATGCCGATGACGGAGTCGTCCTCCCCGATGTCGTAGGCGGACATATCTGCCCAGGCTTGGTCAGCGATGTCCTCCGCATTCTCCACCGGGTGGCGGAGGGCGTAGTCGCCACCTGCGATCAGTCCGATGAAGAGCGTCGGTGGCATACCGTAGGTGGGCGGGATCTCGGAGGCATCGAGGACACCGAGACGCCCGCTGGTGCCGGCACCGATGTAGAAGACCCGCCCGCCTCGCTCCATACGTGGCAGGATGTCGTCTACGAGGTCGGCGATGGCGGGGATCACCTCCTCGACTGCGTCAGCGACCTTGTGGTCCTCACGATTGATGTCCGTGAGCAGCTCGAGCGTACTCTTCTCCTCTAAGTGGTCGTAGAGGGAGGCGGACTCGGTGATATTGGTGAAGTCGGTACTCATCTCTTGATCGTGTGATAGCGGACCAGACCCTCCATCGGTGCGGAGAGGATCTGACCCAGATGTATGCCCTCAGCCTCTGCTGCCTCCTTGAGGACCGCGTGGAAGTTGTGTGCAATGGAGCCGACGAAGTGTACCGGCGTGGTCTCCCAGCCGTCGTAGAGCTTCACATTTCTCCTAAAGAAGGAGCGGAAGCACTCCAGCGCCATAGACCGCACCTCCGGCACATCGATCTGCTTGCGGATGAAGGGGGCGAGTGAGGCGAGGAAGCGACTGGGCTGCGACTCCTTGTAGACCCGCTCGAGGACGGTGGCTGTGGTGATCTCAGGGTAGGTCTCCTCGAAGTCTCTCACGACGCTCTCCGGGAGTAGCCCCTTGAGGAGGTCGGCAATGAAGTGCTTACCGAGGACCGCCCCGCTGCCCTCGTCACCGAGGATGTAGCCGAGCGGAGGGACGTTGGATACGATCGTCTCGCCGTCGTAGCGACAGGAGTTGGCGCCGGTGCCGAGGATGCAGGCGATGCCCGGCTCGTGACCGCAGAGGGCGCGGGCGGCACCGAGCATATCTGTCATCACCGTCACCTCGCCCACCAGGAGACTGCCGATAGCCTGGCGGATCATCGGTTGCTTCTCATCCCTCGCACCGGAGCCGTAGAAGTAGATCCTCGTGAAGCAGTCCACGGGGAGCATCGGCAGGAGCTGTGTCCGGATCTCGTCACGGATCTCTTCCTGGGTGACGAAGTAGGGATTGAGCCCCTTGGTGTAGGCGTGTGCCACCACCTCTCCCGTCAGGTCATCCATAGCGGTCCACTCCGTCTTGGTGGAGCCACTGTCAGCGATAAGTATCATAGCTTGACGAATGTCTTTTTCTTGTATAGCATATAGGCGATCGGCCAATTGATCCCTAAGGATACCAGAGAGTAGGTGAGAGAGGCGAGGAGCGCATTGGCGCCAAAAGGGCGGAAGAAGGCGAGGATCCGTCCCTTGACCTGCTCCGTACTCATGCCTTCGCTGCCTTATGGCTACAGATTAGCAGCCCCAGCATCGTGAAGAGGGCGTTGATGATCAGGATCTCGTAGCTGAAGTGGTAGCCGCCGAACCACTCTACAGAGTGTCTGTCGAGGATGTAGCAGAGGATCGGCGACAGGATCACCACGATGGGGATCAGTCGGTCGCGCACCCGTCGCCCGGAGATGATGCCGAAGGTGAAGAGTCCCAGCAGCGGTCCGTAGGTGTAGCTGGCGAGGACGTAGACGGCATTGATCACCGAGGTATTATTGAGTATCTCGAAGGCGATGATGCAGAGACCCATCAGCAGCGCCATCCCCACGTGGACCCACTTGCGGGTCTTCTCGAGACGCTTTTCCTCTTTTTCCTTGGCCCCCAGGATGTCGATGGTGAAGGAGGTGGTGAGTGCGGTCAGCGCTGAGCCGGCTGCGGGGAAGGCTGCCGCCACGAGGCCGATGATGAAGAGGATCCCGACGATCTCAGGGAAGAAGTCTCCCGTCGCGAGGAAGGGGAAGACCTGGTCACTGCTCTCCGGTAGCCGGATGCCCATCTGCTCCGCGTAGGTGTAGAGCAGCACTCCGAGCATGAGGAAGAGGGCGATGACGAAGAATTGGAAGACCGAGCTGACGATCATATTTCGTCGCGCCTCCGTGTCGCTCTTGCAGCTTAGGTTGCGCTGCATCATATCCTGGTCCAGCCCGGTCGTCGCCACCATAGTGAAGGCACCGGCGAGGAATTGCTTCCAGAAGAAACGCTTGTCATTGATGTCATCGAAGAAGAATACCTGCGACATACGGCTCTCCCGGATCGTCGTCACCACACCGCCGAAGTCGAGACCCAGCCCCTTGGCGATGAATACGATCGAGAGAACTACCGAGGCGACGAGGCAGATCGTCTTGAGCACATCAACGCTGACGATGCTCTTGACCCCACCAAAGAAGGTGTAGATCCAGACAAAGAGGACCGTCATCAGGACATTGAGGAGGAAGGGTAGCCCCAGCGGGTCAAAGACCAGTAGCTGCATCGTCAGTACAACGAGGAAGATACGCACCGAGGCACCGAGCATCTTGGAGACAAAGAAGAGCCATGCACCGGTCTTGTAGCTCGTCATCCCGAAGCGATCCCGCAGGTACTCGTAGATGGAGAAGAGCTTGATGCGGTAGAAGAGTGGCACCAGGACAAAGGCGATCAGCGCCTGTCCCACGATGAAGCCAAGCGCCATCTGCAGGTAGGCCATACTGCTACTGGAGACCATCCCCGGGACGGAGACAAAGGTGACGCCACTGATGCCTGAGCCGATCATCGCTATCGCGACGATCATCCAGTTATTGGACCGGTTCCCAATGAAAAATCCCGCATTGTCCGCCTCGTGCCCCGCCCTATAGGAGACGAGGAACATAAGGAGGAAGTAGCCCAGTGTCAGACCAAGTACTAAGTAAGGTGACATAGTGTGGTGGCTTGAGGTTGGTGTCGATCTCTCCCCGAGTGGTGCCCGAGTGACGATCGGTGGTGTACTATTAGTGAGGACCTATGCTATTGGTCCAACGAACAGATCCCTATGGCGAAGGTCTGCTCTGTCGACTTGCCGATACAGTCGCCCTGCGACCTCTGTCTGATAAATCAAGTATAGCGGCTTATCCGGGTGCTAAGGTAGCTAGAGTTTTTGAATTGCAAATACTAAAATAATATTCTTGTCCGAGCGACCGAGAAGTTTCCGGCTTTATCAAATTGTTCCGAGGTTTGTAGGTATTTTCGGAATGGTCTAGGCTGGTTAGACTGAGAAACCTACAGCACTTGAATGAGAAGGGTGTGTGTTTTCACCCCAGGCTCATCGGATAAAAGGGTTGGGCAATGATTATTTGCTACATTTGTGGGAGATGTGGGGCGGGTCACTAATGTAATACAGTGTAGATACTACTATGGAGATAGCAATCATAGGTACCGGCTACGTCGGTCTGGTGACGGGGACCTGCTTTGCAGAGATGGGGGTTCACGTCCACTGCGTCGATACGGATGCCACTAAGATAGAGCGCCTCAGGGGTGGCGAGATCCCGATCTATGAGCCGGGGCTGGACGAGATGGTTCGTCGCAATACAGAGGAGGGACGTCTTTCCTTCCACACCGATCTCGCGGAGTGTGTCGATGACGTGGAGATCGTCTTCATCGCTGTCGGTACGCCTCCCACGGCGAGCGGGGATGCGGATCTGAAGTATGTCCGTGCCGTCGCTCAGCAGCTGGGGCAGCTGATCCGTAAGGATATGCTCGTGGTGACGAAGAGCACCGTGCCGGTAGGGACCAGCCCCAGGGTGATGGCCGAGATCCGGAAGGGGCTGGAGGCGCGCGGCTTGACCGATCTCAGGGTCGAGGTGGCTAATAATCCGGAGTTCCTCAAGGAGGGCAATGCGATCAAGGACTTTATGAGTCCCGACCGAGTCGTGATAGGTCTGGAGAGTGACTGGGCGAAGGAGTTGCTGACGAGACTTTATCGCCCCTTCTTGATCCGAAACTTCAGGGTCCTCTTTATGGACATACCAAGCTCGGAGCTGACAAAATATGCGAGCAATGCGATGCTGGCCACGAGGATCAGCTTTATGAATCAGCTTGCCAACCTTGCCGATAAGCTGGGTGCCGATGTGGATATGATCCGTCAGGGGATGGGTGCCGACCACAGGATCGGCTCTGCCTTCCTCTACGCCGGTAGCGGCTATGGAGGCTCCTGCTTCCCTAAGGATGTGCAGGCGCTTGCTAAGACCGGAGAGGAAGAGGGGGTCCCGATGACCATCGTCGAAGAGGTGCATCGGGTCAATGAAGCTCAGAAGAGGATCCCCTACGAGAAACTCACCCGCCTGATCGGTAGCGACCTGAGGGGTAAGCGGATCGCCGTCTGGGGGCTGGCCTTTAAGCCCGAGACGGACGATATGAGGGAGGCGACCTCTATCGTGGTGATCGGTCAGCTCATCGAGGCTGGGGCGGAAGTGGTCGCCTGCGACCCTATTGCGATCGAGACAGCTAAGCGAGTGCTCCCGGACGGGGTGCAGTACACAAAGGATCTCTATCGGTCGGTCGAGGGGGCGGATGCGCTGCTGCTCTTGACGGAGTGGAAGATCTTCCGACTCCCCAATTGGTCCCGGATCAAGGAGCTGATGAGGGGAGACGTGGTGATCGACGGACGTAATATCTACGATGCCTCCGAGATAAAGAGACTGGGTCTCCGGTACGATGGCATCGGTAGGAGGTAAACTATGCACGCCTATATATAATGAGTGAGATGATCATCCGAAGCATCCTGGACACGGACCTCTATAAGTTTACGACCGGGTATGCGTATATGAAGCTTTTCCCTAGAGCGTGGGGAAGGTTTGAGTTCGTCGACCGCAACGACCTGGTCTATCCTGAAGGCTTCGCTGAGAGCCTGCGGCAGGAGATCGTACGGATGAGTGAGCTGCGACTGACTCGTGAGGAGGCGGACTTCCTCCGACAGGAGTGCCCCTACCTGCCACCCCTTTATATAGATTACCTCAAGGGCTACACCTACGACCCTGAGGAGGTGACGATCGAGCAGGATGCTGAGGGACACCTCCACATATCGGCTGAGGGGTTGCTCTATCGCATCACGCTCTGGGAGACGCCGATCCTCGCTATGGTATCGGAGCTCTACTACCGGGAGACCGGTCAGCATCCCGACCTGGAGCTGACGCGCTCCAAGGCGCTCGAGAAGGCTCAAGCCATGCAGGAGCACGGGCTGCAGGTGAGTCTCTTCGGCATGCGGCGACGCTTCAGCAGCGAGGTGGAGGATCTGGTGACACGGATCCTCTGTGAGCATGGGGGGAAGTACTTCTTTGGCACCAGCAATGTCTACTACGCAATGAAGCACGGCATACGCGTCACCGGGACCCATCCGCACGAGTGGGTGCAGTTTCACGCGGCGATCTATGGCTACAAGATGGCCAATTATATGGCTATGGAGGACTGGATCGATGTCTATGACGGAGACCTCGGCACGGTGCTCACCGACACCTTCACGACCGACGTTTTTCTCCAAAACTTCTCGAAGAAGCATGCTGCCCTCTTTACCTCCCTCCGTCAGGACAGCGGTGACCCTCAGACCTTCACTGACAAGGTGCTGGCGAAGTATCGGGAGTTGCGGATAGATCCTAAGACGAAGTATCTCGTCTTCTCCGACGCCCTCGACGTGGATAAGGCTGCGACGATCAAGGAGTACTGTGGTGGCAAGATCAGGGCCACCTTCGGGATAGGGACCAACCTGACTAACGATGTTGGTCACGGGATCAAGCCGATGAATATCGTGATGAAGCTCTTTGCCTGCAAGCTCGACGAGAAGATGCCGTGGCAGGACACCATCAAGCTCTCCGACTCGGTCGGAAAGCATACCGGTGAGCCGGAGGAGATCGATCTGGCCATGCGAGTACTACGTATCGAGGAATAAGAGAAAATGAACATAGATAAGGAAATTGACCAGCTGGTCGACATCATAGGAGATGAGGTGAAGCAGCTTGCCGCTCGCGAGCCACACGGCCTCTACGAGCCGATCCGGTACATCCTCTCGCAAGGAGGGAAGCGTCTCAGACCGCTCCTCGCGCTACTGACGTACCGCGCCTTCCGTCCCGAGGGCACCGTGGAGGAGGTGGCACCGGTGATGAGGGCTGTGGAGACCTTCCACAACTTCACCCTCATCCACGATGACATTATGGACGACGCCCCGATGCGTCGCGGAGAGCCCACGGTCTATAAGAAGTGGGGCGCCAATGTAGGGATCCTCTCCGGTGATGCGATGCTGGTGGAGGCATACCGCTGCTTGGAGTCGATCCACCCGGAGTACCTGAGTCAGATCTTCTCACTCTTCAATACAATGGCCGATGCGATCTGTCGCGGGCAGCAGTATGACCTCGAGTTTGAGACCACGCTGCTTTCTGCACTATCTATATGGAGCTACCTCCGGATGATCAGCCTCAAGACCTCGGCCCTCTTCCGCGGAAGTATGGTGATGGGGGCGACCGTCGCCGGCGCCTCGGTCGAGGATCGGGAGCATATCGCCCGTGTAGCGGAGCTGATGGGGCTCGCCTTCCAGATCATGGACGACTACCTCGATGTCTACGGCGAGGCGAAGTTTGGCAAGCGCAAGGGGGGCGACATTATAGATAGGAAAAAGACTTGGCTCCTACTTCGCCTCTACGAGTGCGACCCGAAGCGCGCGGAGGAGGCGCTTGCCATTGAGAGTGAAGCGGATCGTATAGCGTCTGTGACCAACCTCTACGAGCAGTGGAATATCCACGCTGAAGCGCTGAAGCAGGTCGACCAGTACTCTGAGGCTGCTCTCGAGGAGCTGCGCGCCCTCTCTGTCGATACCTCAGCACTCGAGCATATTATCTCCACGCTGACCGGGAGAGCCGTCTGATGTATCCGCTCGTCGATACGCACGCTCACCTCTACTCAGAGGAGTTTGACGACGATCGCCCTGAGGTGATCCGTCGCTGTCGGGAGGCGGGTCTCGCTGCGGTCCTGCTTCCCAATACCTCACGCGAGTATATCGCTCGCCTGAGGGAGATGGTGTCTCTGGCCCCGCACCTCTTCGTCCCCATGATCGGTCTTGAGCCCACCGATGTGGGCGAGGACTGGGAGGAGCAGCTAGGTGCGCTCGAGAGGGAGCTACGGACAAGCCCAGGGTACTACCGGGGCATCGGTGAGATCGGGCTGGACTACTACTGGAGCATAGAGTGGAGGGAGCAGATGATCGAAGCCTTCCGCCGCCAGGTGGAGTGGGCGAGGGAGCTCAACCTGCCGATGAGTATGCACACGCGTGCTGCCGTGCCGGAGGCTGTGGAGCTCCTGCGGGAGTGGGGGCTTGAGGGGCTGCGGGGTGTCTTCCACTCCTTCTCCGAGTCAGAGGAGGATCTAGAGGCGATCCTGAGCCTCGGGGAGCGATTTATGGTGGGGATCAATGGCATCGTCACCTTCCGTAACTCCCGACTTCGAGAGGTGATCAAGGGTCGCCTGCCGCTCACTCGCCTCGTCGTGGAGACCGACAGCCCTTATCTCTCCCCCGAGCCAAGGAGAGGACGACGAAATGAGTCGTCTCACATCATCCATACTGTGAGGTGCTTAGCCGATATATACGATGTGAGCGAGGAAGAAATGCGGCATCAGCTTTTTGTCAATTCTCGTAAAATGTTTAATTTAGCACCTGTAATCGCCGATCCATAGGGCGAGTCAGGTCGAAGGACAAACTTTTTCGCCAAAAGCGCCCACTTTTTGGTGTGGTTGGAGGATTTAAGGTAGATTTGTACGATCGTTGAGTGATCGAGTAGCTCGGACAGTGGTCCGGAGCGTGCAGTCCGAGAGGGATAAATCACTGGAGGGGAGGAGATCATATATAATAATGGAGAGATGCTCGAGTGGCTGAAGAGGCACGCCTGGAAAGCGTGTAAACGTCAAAAGCGTTTCGAGGGTTCGAATCCCTCTCTCTCCGCAAAAGGGGGTATCCTTGCTACAGAATTAGGCAGAGGAGACTAACCGAAAGTACCTCGTCAGGGCTGAATGTAAGCGAAACCACCTAAAGATATTGTTTTACCAAAAATCACTAATCTTAAAAAGAACTTACAATGAAAAGATTTCTAGTAAGCATCGCCTTGGCCGGTCTTATGACGGTGGGGTTTGCCGGTGCATCTTTTGCACAGGACGAGGCTACGACAGAGCCTGCGGTTACCGAGCAGGCAGCTCCCGCTGTAACTGAGGCTGAGACTCCCGCTACGGAAGTACCTGTGGCTGCTGAGAGTGAGGGTTTCCACCAGGCACTTAAGACTAAGTTTATCGAGGGTGGTCCTGGCTTTATGGCCATTATCTCTCTCGTTATGATCCTCGGTCTGGCATTCTGCCTCGAGCGTATCATCTACCTGAATCTTGCCGATACCAATAGCAAGAAGCTCCTCGATGAGATCCGTGCCGCCCTCGATCGTGGTGACGTCAATGGCGCCCTCGCTATCGCTCGTGACACTCGTGGTCCTATCGCCTCTATCGCTTACCAGTCCCTCCTCCGTATCGACCAGGGTCCTGAGGCTGTAGAGCGCGCTATCACCGCCTATGGTGGTGTACAGGCCAGCCTCCTCGAGAAGAACATGTCTTGGATCACCCTCTTCATCGCCCTCGCACCGTCACTCGGATTCTTCGGAACGGTGATCGGTCTTGTACAGGCCTTCGATACGATCGAGCAGGTCGGTGATATCAGCCCTACGGTCGTTGCCGGTGGTATGAAGGTCGCCCTGATCACCACCATCTACGGTCTTATCGTAGCGATGATCCTCCAGGTGCTTTACAACTATATCCTCTCTCGCTATGAGAGCATCCTGAGTGATATGGAGGACGCCTCCATCACCCTCGTGGATTACATGATCGATTTCACAAGCAAGCGCGGAGTACAGCATCGTATCTAAACCATCATGGCAGTAAAGAAAATTCGTAAAATATCGAGCACTGTCCTGATCGTTCTGGCTCTCATCGGCGTCGTGGCCTTTGGCATGACCGTCTTCGGCGGTTACGTCGACCCCAATGCTGAGTACCCCGAGCCCATCTACACCAATGTACTCCTCTACACGGTGTATGGTATGACCGCTCTTGCCGTACTGGCAATGATTGTCTTCGGAATCATCGGATTTGCTCAGTCCTTTAAGACCAATCCTAAGGCAGCCCTCGGCGGCCTCGGTGCGCTTGTGGGACTGATAGTGCTCATGGTCATTACCTACTTCGTGGGTAGTGATGCTCCACTTCACGTGGGTGTGGATGCTCAGCAATTCAACACCCCGTCTTGGCTGAAGCTGGCTGATATGTGCATGTTTACCATCTATGCACTCATTGTGATTAACGTCCTCGCACTGGTCGTGACCTCGTTCATGTCTGCAGGACCCAAGCAGCACGCATCAGCATCTGAGAAGAAGGCTTAAGTAACATCGTAAAAGAACAATACTATGGCAGGAAAATCAAAGAAGGTGCCCGGCATCAATGGGTCCTCGACTGCGGATATTTCTTTTATCATGCTACTTTTCTTCCTTCTGACCACCTCTATGGGATCAGATAAGGGTATCGCTCGTCAGCTGCCCCCTGCACCCACCGAGGATCAGCAGGACGTCATGATCGACGTCAATAGGCGTAACATGCTGCGCGTACTGGTGAATAGTAATGGTCAGATCCTTGCCAATGGCGAGGTGATGACGATCGATCAGCTCAAGCAGAAGGTGAAGGACTTCGTGCTTAATCCCACGAACGACCCGACCCTCCCCGAGCTGACTCCGGAGGAATTCCCCTACATCGGCCAGCAGATGGTGACGAAGAATCACGTCATCTCTCTGACCAATAACGTGGATACCAAGTACTCCGACTATATCGCAGTGCAAAACATCCTCACTAAGGCTTATAACGAGCTGCGTGAAGAGTTGGCGCAGAAGCAATGGAACAAGTCCTTTGAGGATCTTCCCAAGGAGTACCAGGAGGTACTCGTGGATCGCTTCCCGCAGAAGATCTCTGAGGCTGAACCACGTGAGTACGGCTCGCAGAAGAAATAATCTTGAGCAGAACTAAAGAAGTAGTATGAGTAGATTTACCAAAAAAGGTGAGAAAGAAGTTCCTGAGCTGAACACTATGTCGCTCCCGGACCTGATCTTCTCTCTGCTGTTCTTCTTCATGATCGTCACCACCGCACGTGAGGTGACTCTGAAGGTACAGCTGCGTCTTCCCAAGGCTACCGAACTTACCAAGCTCGAGAGAAAGTCTTTGGCCACCTTCCTCTACATGGGGGTTCCGCTGAAGCAGTACCAAGCCAAGTATGGTACGGAGGCTGCTATCCAGCTTAATGATAAGTTTGCATCGCCTAATGATATCTTTGACTTCATCGCACAGGAGAAGAACTCCATGTCTGAGGCTGACGCCCAGTACATGACGACGATCCTGAAGATCGATGGAGACACAAAGATGGGTATCGTAACAGAAGTCAAGCAGAAGTTGCGTGAAGCTAACGCACTTAAGATATTCTACTCCAGTGTACCTGATACTGAGCTAGCTCAGTAAGGGCATATGGAGCCGCCGGAGCCAGTCTTCGGTCAGATAATTAGTCTTACTGCAGGGATCTCTCTTCGCCGAGAGGTCCCTGCTTTTTTTGTGATATGTTTTTGGCGATCCACGCAGGACTTTGATTTGTGCGGACTGAGACAATTCTAATACCGATATTAGAGATCACTAATATCGGTATTAGTTTTCTCCCACTCTCCTAGTGATTATAGCAGGGATTATGGGTGACGCAGTAGACCTTTACATCTAAGCAATACACTCCCGAGAGGGCTGACGCTTTTGAGCCTTACATAAGTCATTCAACTCATTGTGAAGAGTGGTGAACGATGCACCCCGACATGGGTGCTCGCTTTTTAGCCACTGGTCGAGGGGCGTAGCCCCGAAGACCCGTGGACCGGGTATCGCAAGCAATCTGCGACCCCGCTAGGGCGTTGCACTATCAAGCTCGCCCGGGGAATGCGACGCCCAGAGGGGGGCGCTGGGAAAGGTAATTTCTGCTCGGCGACCCGCAAGGGGTCGAGGGGATTAAGGCGGGTATTGGCACATCGGTCACCGCTTCGCGGATGATTGATGCCTATGGAGCGAGCACCCTTCGGGTGCCTCAGGGATAAGCCCTCTTCGGTACATGATTAACCTAATGCTCAAATGCATCACCCCTGTACACGCCCGAGAGGGTAGCTTTATTCCCGCTTCTTCTTAAAGAGCTAAATGATTTCCGTACCTCTCAGATGCCCCAGGCCTGTCGGTGAACTTATACAGATCGGTATCTTTTTGCAGCAGTGGAGCCTGGTATAGGACTTTATGATAGAGGATAGGGCACAAAAAAAGAGGGGACCACGCTCACGCGTAGTCCCGCTCGGAAAAACTTGTTTAATGAAATTAACGCATCTGATAAACAAAACCTTTATCCTGTAGGCCCGGCATGCAGGCCTGATTACACACTTCTCCTTTTAAGCTGGGCGGAGAACCCAATATGTAGTACCTACAACATTACTGCTGCTCTGTCCTCCTGTGATGGATGCAGTGGGGAATGGTTTAATCGTGTGCCATTGATTTTTCGACAAACGTCGAGCGCCCCACCATCTCTTGGAGTGGCAGGGCGCTCGACTGTCTTATGCAGTACCTCTACTTAGCTCAGTCCCAGGGATTGTCTCAGCTTGCGTCGGTGGTTGCCCCAGATTTTCTGCAGGGTGGTCGGCTCGAGGTGCTCGTCGTGGTCGTTGACTAAGAGCGACACTAAGTGCGAGAGCTCGGAGACGACGATCTCCATACGCACATAGCTATCCGGGTGGTCATTCCAGTTCCACTGGATATACTTCCCCTTCTCCAGGTCTGTCACGGTGGCGGTGCGGTCGTCGCCAGTCTCGTCCCAGAAGACATGGATGCTCCTCAGTGAGACGTCTACTCGGGGTGCCATCCACTCCGAGAGCCCTCTGGAGGTGGAGATCTGGTTCCATACACTCTGAGGAGAGGCGTTGTCCAGGTCTATCTCTATCTTGTAGCCCTCTCCATGTGTGGTCCTTGCCATAGCGTTGTATTCTTAGTCCTACTTACTTGTGCAATATAGTCATTTCTTCTTACCCGTGGAGCATATTTTCCGACTTTCATCTCCCAATGGATCGATTTGTGGGTGCAAATTGTCGCTCCGGAACCGCGTAGATTGTAAAGTATTAAGTAAATTTGCTTCGTTACTATAAGCACAATAATACGAGAACTATGATAAGGAGTAAGGACGCCAATCAGCCTGTATGGAGAGATATCACTGCACTCTCCGATCTGCCACAATCCCTGCAGCAGCTGGAGGAGCTCGCCAACAATCTCTGGTGGGTCTGGAATGCCCCCGCCCGTCACCTTTTCCGGGAGCTGGACCCCTTGGTTTGGTACCACTCTAAGGGAAACCCGGTGCACGTGCTCCACACCCTCTCGCAGAGCCGCATCGAGGAGCTGACGAAGGATAATGACTTCCTAGGGAGACTTGCCAAGGTCTATGACAGCTTCAGAGCCTATATGGATCAGCCGATGCGGGACGACCTCCCCTCTGTCGCCTACTTCTGCATGGAGTATGGGATCACCAATATCCTCAAGATCTACTCCGGTGGTCTCGGGATCCTGGCCGGCGACTACATCAAGGAGGCGAGTGACTTCGGCGCCAATATGGTGGGTGTCGGCTTCCTCTATCGCTACGGCTACTTTGACCAAAAGATCACCGCTGACGGACAGCAGGTGGCTGAGTATAAGGCACAGGACTTTGAGGACCTGCCCCTCACGCTGGTGCGTGACGACAATGGCGCTCCCCTGATGCTTCGTGTGCCCTTTAATGGCTACGAGGTGTCTGCTCAGATCTGGCGCGTGGACGTGGGGCGGGTGAAGCTCTACCTGATGGATACCGACATTGCTGAGAACTCTGAGTGGGATCGACAGATCACCCATCAGCTCTATGGCGGTGACTGGGAGAATCGTATGAAGCAGGAGTATATGCTCGGCATCGGTGGTGTCCAGATGCTTCGTCTCCTAGGCATCGAGACCGATGTCTACCATGCCAATGAGGGTCACGCTGCCTTTATGGGGCTGGAGCGTATGGCGCATATGGTAGAGGGCGGTCTCGACTTCGATCAGGCGCTGGAGCTGGTACGCTCCTCCAGTCTCTACACCTGCCACACCCCGGTACCTGCCGGTCACGACTACTTCGATGAGGCACTCTTCACGAAGTATTTGGGTCACTATGCCGATAAGCTCCACATTTCTCATCAGGAGTTGGTTGACCTAGGACGAGAGACCCCCGGATCGCATGAGAAATTCTCCATGAGCGTCCTCGCTCTAAATACTTGCCAGGAGGCTAATGGCGTCAGCAAGTTGCATGGTCAGGTCTCCCGGGAGATGTTTGCCCCCGTCTGGAAGGGATACCTCCCCGAGGAGCTCCACGTAGGCTACGTGACCAATGGCGTCCACCTGCCTACCTGGATGGCGTCCCCGTGGGCTGACCTTATGGAGAAGAGCGTTGGCGAGGGTATCCTTAGGGATCAGGATAGTCTCGAGCTGTGGGACAAGGTCTGGCAGACCCCCGACAAGGATGTATGGGAGAGGAGGCTGGAGCTCAAGAGTCGCCTCATTGACTACCTCCGTCGTCGCTACGAGGCACATATGGGTGACTTCAATCAGGACCCCACCATGCTGATGAGTTTCCTTGAGACACTTACCCCGAAGACGCTTCTTATCGGCTTTGGTCGTCGCTTTGCCACCTACAAGAGAGCGCACCTCCTCTTTACAGACCTCGAGCGCCTCTCCAAGATCGTCAATGACCCCGATCACCCGGTGATCTTTATCTTCACCGGTAAGGCGCACCCGGCTGACGGAGGCGGGCAGGGGCTGATCCGACATATCTTCCAGATCTCCAAGCGGCCCGAGTTCCTCGGCAAGATCCTCTTTGTCGACAATTACGACATCCGGGTGTCGCAATTCCTCATCCCGGGCGTAGACATCTGGCTCAATACCCCCACGCGACCGCTCGAGGCATCAGGTACGTCAGGTATGAAGGCATTGATGAATGGCGTGCTCAACTTCTCCGTCCTCGATGGCTGGTGGTATGAGGGCTACATCAAGGGGGGAGGCTGGTCGCTCACCGAGAAGATCACCTTCTCCGACACCAATCTCCAGGACAAACTTGACGCCGCCACCATCTATCGTATGCTGGAGGAGGAGATCATCCCGCTCTACTACGACAATGATAAGGAGCAGTCCTACTCAGAGGGCTGGATCCATGCTATCAAGACGGCCACCTCTCAGATACTGCCCCGCTTCACGATGCGGCGTATGATCCGGAATTACTTTGACCGCTTTTACACTAAGCTCGGCGAGCGCAGTGCCATGCTCCGAGCCGACGACTACCTGCAGCTCGGTCAGCTCCTCGACTGGGAGCGCCAAGTGGAGCAGTCGTGGTCTCACCTGGAGGTGGTCGACACCCAGCTGAGCAAGGACGATGGTACGCAGGTAGGCAACTTTACTGTGGGCGGAACCGCTCGCGTGAGTGTTACGGTAGACCTACACGATCTGCGTAGCGACCTTGATGTCGAGCTGATCATCGCTCGCGAGGACACCAAGACGAAGAAGCTTCACCTCGCCAGCAAGCAGACCTTCCACCTCGTCTCCGAGGAGGGGTCTCGCCGGCGGTATGAGCTGAGGGTGGATATTGACCTCCCCGGCACCTATAAGGTAGCCACTCGCATCACCCCGACGCATGAGCTGCTGGCGCACCCTATGGCTCTGGGATATATGAAGTGGGTCACCCTCTTCTGACGCACGCCACTACTGCACTGATAGCAGGATGAAGATCCACCACGAGGGCACGACCTTCTTAGTCGCTGCGGGGATATTCCTCGGCTTCCTCTGTCTCTACGTCTACTTAGTCGTGGAGCAGCGGTGGCCCTTTTGGCTCGCTGTCGTGGTGAGTGTGGTGCTGCTGGGTATCGCCTTCAATTTTTACCGCTCCCCACATCGCATCCATGGTAAGCCGACGGACGGGCTGGTGCTCGCCTCGGCGGATGGGCACATCGTGGCGATCGAGGAAGTGGACGAGCCGGAGGTATTGGGCGGTAAGTGCCTGATGATCTCCACCTTTATGTCCCTCTTCAACGTTCATGCTCAGTGGGTGCCGGTAGCGGGCGAGGTGACCTATGTGCGTCACCACCGGGGCAATGTCTACGCCGCCTATGTCCCTAAGAGCAGTACGGAGAACGAGCGCTCCACCGTCGAGATCGTCACTTCAGAGGGACACCACATCGTGGTTCGCCAGATCGCTGGGGCGATGGCTCGTCGCATAGAGACCTATCTCAGAGAGGGGGAGAGGTGTGAGATCGATGATCAGCTGGGCTTTATCAAGCTCGGCTCCCGCGTCGACATCTTCCTCCCCATCGGGAGTAAGCCCCTCGTGGACCTTGACGAACCGGTCACCGGCAATGTCACCATACTGGCGGAGCTGCCTCCGCGCACGTCGTGTAAGTAAATAGAATCTATGGCAAAGCCGATCTATAAATACCTCCCCAACCTCCTCACGCTCTCCAACGGGCTCTTCGGGGCGCTCTCCATCGTGATGTACCTCACGGTCTCGCTCCAGGCAGCGCTCTGCTGCATAGCTGTGAGCCTGATCGCAGACGTGCTCGACGGGATGACCGCACGGCTACTCCACGCCACGTCGGACATAGGGGGCGACCTCGACTCCCTCTCTGATGTCATCTCCTTCGGTGCTGCGCCGGCGATCTTGCTGACGCTGGTGCTCCGAGAGCTGGGCTGGGGTGTCGCCTGCTGGGCACCGCTGCTGGTCGTGCCCGCCTCGATCTACCGTCTGGCGAAGTTCAATAACGACCCTCGTCAGACCACCTCCTTCATCGGCCTTGCCACCACCGGCAACGCTGTGATGCTGGCTCCGCTGGCGCTCTTCTTCGAGGGGCATGGCATCGCCCCCACACCGCTCTCCCAGACCCTCTTTGTCCTCTTTATGGTCGTGGATGCCTGGTTGCTGGTGTGCGAGGTACCTTTCTTTGGACTGAAGCAGCTCTCCAAGGGCTGGCGAGCCAATATCGGTCTGATAATCGTCGTCATTGCTGCAATTGTGGCGCTGATCCTCTGCGGCATTGAGGGGATCGCCTGGGCGATGATGCTTTACATTTTGCTTAACTTAATCACGTGGCTGACGCATAAGTCAGGCGCAAAATCAACAAACCAATGAAGATAAACGATAAGTCCTACGTCCGCGTACAGTATAAGCTCACCGAGGTCGCTCCTGATGGCTCTGAGACATTTGTCGAGGAGACGACGGAGGATCGCCCTATGGACTATGTCCATGGTCTCGGGATCCTGCTGCCTGACTTTGAGAAAGAGCTAAGCGGCCTCGATGATGGGGATGCCTTTGACTTCACACTCGAGCCTGAGGCTGCCTATGGTCCCTTCCAGGAGCAGCTCCTGATGGATCTCAACAAGTCCATCTTCCAAGATCCGGAGGGAAACTTCGATAGCGGCTTTGTACAGGTGGGGCGCTACGTCCCTATGCGCACCGCTGATGGTCAGACTGTCAATGGACTGGTGCTCGACATCACGGATGATAAAGTGAGGATGGACTTCAATCACCCGCTCTCCGGCAAGACGCTCCACTTTGTCGGCCACGTACAGGAGGCTCACCCCGCCACGGATCAGGAGCTCAAGCGCTTCGAGCAGCTCCTCCATGGTGGATGCTGCTGTGGCTCTGACGATGAGGAGTGCTGTGGTCATCATCACGACGAAACGTGCCACCATGGGCGTGGCAACGACTGTCTCTGTCACAAGTCCCACTAAGCTTTTAGCTCAAAACCAAAAGCGCTGAGGTCTCTCCGCTCTTGTGGAGGGACCTCAGCGCTTTTGCACTACTATTTACTCAAAGGAGAAGACCTCGTGGAAGGCGTCCAGCAGAGCCGCTTTTGCCTCCTCCATAGGGACCTCGTGCCCCAGCTCACGAGCCAGACTGGTGACGCCTCGATCGCTGAAGCCACAGGGGTTGATCCAGTGGTAGGCATCCTCGTGGGTATTGACGTTGAAGGCGATCCCGTGCATAGTGACGAAGCGGCTGGCGCGCACGCCAAGGGCACAGACCTTGCGGGGGTAGCTGTCTGTATGCAGCCAGACGCCGGGTGCGTCGTCCATCAGCTCACCGGCGAGACCATACCGACGAAGTACGGTGCATGCCACCTCCTCGAGAGCAGCGACGTAGCGCCTGACGCCGAGGTGGAGCTGCTCGAGGTCGAGGATAGGGTAGACGGTCCACTGCCCCGGACCATGGTATGTGGCGTCGCCACCGCGATTGGTCCGGACGAGGTCGATACCTGCCCGGCGGATCTGCTCCTCGGGGTAGAGGAGACTCTCCTCCTTAGCATTAAGCCCAAGGGTGATGACCGGCTTGTGCTCGTTGAAGATCAGATACTGTCTCGGCACTTCACCGCGATGCTTTGCCTCGATCGCTTGGTCGAAGAGCTCTCGCTGCTGATGGTAGGAGCCAGCGTAGCTGATGCCGGAGGGATTGATGATGACTTGTAGATCGGTCATGGGTGGGATTACCATTTTTTAGGGATATACTTCTCACACAGCATGGAGGCGGGGCAGTAGTTACAGCCACTCGCATCGCCGGCCTCTACGGCAAAGCTGAAGTCATCGTCGAGGATCAGTCTCACCGCCTCTCGCAGCCACTCCTTTACGCTTGAGTTCACATTTGTCCGGTAGTCGCTGATCACGACCGGGTTCGGATCTTTTCCCTTGGGAAGCTTCAGTGTGATGATGCCATCATTAATGTCGGGCGCACCGGGCTTGAGGATCATCGGGCGGATGTTAAGGTTTTTATCTGACAAGAACCGGTTGAGCTCGCCCGACGTGAGTATCACGTCGCAGTAGTACAGGAGCTGGATGACTGCGCCGTTGATTTCCTTAGCCTGCTTGAGGCACTCGCTCAGATTATCCGACTCTGTAGGCCACTTAGATAGATCGCACTCGGTCTTGTCCCGCCCGGTCTTGTAGTCAATGATATTGACGGTGCCGTCCTGCACGTCTATGCGGTCGATGATGAGCTTGAAGTTTGCTCCCTCATAAGTAGTCTCTATCTCTATCTCACCGCCGACATAGGTGATGGAACCGCCTGTCTCAACCCGCTCGAGATCCGCCTTCACCATCCGCTCGACAAGGATCTTTGTCATCTCAACCTGGTTGTCGTTGTAGTCACTCGCCTGAAACTTGAGGTGGAGTTCCTTGGCACTTTCGTCTACAGCCTCGTCTATCGCATTGCTATTCAGGATTTCGGTGAGACTAATAAGCGAGAGACCATCCGTAATTCCCTCCTTCTCCTTATAGAGCAATTGCATCGCAGTGTGGAATAGGGTGCCGCTGTCTCTCTTGTCGAGGACACCGGACAGGTTCTCATCGTCCTTGATCCCCTCAATGGCGGTGTAGTAGAAGCGTCTCGGGCAGGTGTGGAAGTCCTTCATCCGTGAGGCCGAGAGGCGCTTTACCTTCTCTGTAGGCGTTTTGGCGCTTATGCTAGCCCTGTACCGGCTGACCAGCGTCTTGTCCTCAATGAGGTTGCCGCCAGTCTCTGCTCTGGTGAGGGGAAAAGAGGCCTCCGCTTCGTACATAGGCACGTGGTAGACGTCCCTGAGGAGCTGCACGTAGCGTGACGGCTCTCCCACGGAAGAGTCTCCGGTGCGTGAGTCGTAGAGGAAGACGACGCGCTTGGCGCGCGACATAAGGCGGAAGAAATTGTAGGCTCTTGTCTGCTCCTGCAGATCGGTCGTCGGGAGGTGGTACGCTGTCCGGAGAGAGAATGGGATGGTCGTATCGAGCCGGGTGGCAGTGGGGAGGATGCCCTCAGCTGCATCGGGGATGATGACAGTGTCGAAGTCAAGCCCGCGTGTCTCTAACAGCCCCATCACCTGTACGCCTCCCAGTGGCATGCCGCTGAAGGGGATCCTCGCCTGAGAGATCGTGGTGCGGAGGAGATCCACCACTACGGGGAAGGAGAAGGGGCTCGGACTGCTCTCGGCGTGGCGCTTATGGTAGCCCCTCTGAGAGGTGAGCTGTGGCCGGATGAGGTATCGACGGATGTACTTGATCATCCCCTGCTCGGGATCCTCATCCTCCTCTGTGGTTGCGCTCTCCGTGACGAGGAGCTCGAGGAGGTGGTCCACCTGCTCCGTCAGCGCAACCCCCGCGGGATAGCAAACCTTGTCAGCGGTGAGAGTCTCTGGTTCGCTGAAAATAGTCAGCAGTATATCCCGCGTGCGGTTCTTATCAGGAAAGTGCTTTTTGATCAGGTTCCGAAGTTCGCGGGTGCCGATGAAGTAGCTCTTCTCGTCGATCAGCTGATCCATCAGCTGTCGGCGTGCTTCTACCATCTTCTTATCGGAGAAAAACTTGGAGAGGGCGGTCAGCATGAGGATCTCGCATACCTCAGTGAGGCGGTACCGTTGCCCCCGCGTGTAGTAGTTGCTCCAGTACTTAAGCAGCAGGCTCAGCATCGCTGCGACGGGGATGCCCTTGATGGGGTAGCCCATGGTGACATTGATCTTGTCGATCCCCTTCGGCATATTGCTCAGGAGTGGTAAGAGGAGACTCTCATCGGGAAGGACGATTGCCGTCCGCAGTGGTTCGTGCGGGTCATAGAGTGGGGCGCTCTCGTCCGACTTGCTCAGTGACTGCACGATCTTTTTCCAGCCGTCCTCTTGCTTGTCTCTCTCTATCAGCTTGCGGATCGCTCCGGTCTGGGCGACAGCCGAGGCGGTAGATATGAGTGCGGTGCGGAGGTCGCGGGCCTGATCAGGGATGTCAAAATCAATGTGGTAGGCCCCTTCGGTCGGAGCGGGGTACTCCGAGGTATTCTGCTTGACAAAAGAACCGGCGAGTCCGGGAGAATTCACGATCGGGTCGGTGAAATAGTCCCAGTAGAAGATTGCCTTACCGGAGTCTCTGAAGTGGTCGAGGATCCTGTACATGGCGGGCGTCTGAGCATTGAGTCCCACAAAGACGGTGATCATCCCGTCGTCGGTGAGACTGAGCTTCCCCTTCTTGATCTGCCGGACCGCCTCCCGGAGCATCATCCCCTCGTAGGCGAGCCCCTCCTTCTTCAGCAGGCTCTTGGCACGACTGTAGATCCTGGGAAGCTTGATCCAGAAGTCGAGGAATCTTTTCTTCATCTCCTCCGACTTCTTCGTCTCCTTCTCCTCGGTCACCGTTTCCGTCTCGATCCCGCTCCAGTCGGCATCCTTGTCGTAGATCAGCTTGCTGACCGCACTCCACTGCCGGCGGGAGAGGAAGGTGGAGAGCTCCTCAGTGAGCACCTTGTGGTTGCGCAGGTTCTCTAAGAAGCTGCTGACCTTGATGAGGTGCTTGTCGATGTCGTCAAAGTCACGGAGCAGAGCCTGCCCCAAGTCGTAAAAGTCCTCAAAGGAGCGCTCCTCCGGTCCGAGACCCATCACCTCGAGGTAGGCGAGGTAGATCTTGTGGATCACCAGCAGTTCGTTATTGGGATCCTCCCCCCCGGAGAGGTGCAGCCTACGCTTGATGAGGCTATTCATCGTAGTACACTCCGGCAGCAGTAGCGGTCTCGCATTAGGGCACTGCTCCAGATAGTGGCAGAGGAAGATCCCCGCTCTCTGATTGTGAAAGATGAAGCGGTATTGATGCAGTGGAGTGGCACCGGGTTGCGAGGTTAGGCTGTGGAAGTGCTCAGCAATCTGCTGGAGGAAAGGCTTTGCCATAGTGTACTGCGTGAGGAGATGAGTGATGCTAAAGGAGCCCTCCTCCTCCATCGACTGATGAAGAGAGGAGGGCTCTCTGATGTAAAGTGCAGCAGTGGACTGCTTATCTCTTACGCTTGGTGATGGCGTTGTAGATAGCGATCAGGATGATGGCACCGATGACAGCTACGACGAGCTGTCCCCAGAAGCCACTTCCCTCAGCGACGCCAATGAGGCTGAATACCCAACCTCCGACGACACCTCCGATGAGACCGAGGATCGTATTCCAGATGATCCCCTTGGCGCCTCCGGGCATGATCCAGGAAGCGAGCAGACCGGCGACGAGACCGATGATAAGTGAATAAATGAGTCCCATAATGTTCTTTCTTTTTTGAGTTAGTGAAATGTATTAATGAGGTGAATTATTAGGTCTAAAAAAGGAGAAGTGAACCGCTCCATAGTGGCGCATCTCGATAAAGTCGGGATCGTCGCTGAAGTCCACCTCCTTGGGATGCTCCTGTACATAGAGTCCTCCCTCGGCGAGGATGTGCGCCTCCCGGATCAGTTGGGGCAACTCCGGTAGCTGCGCTAAGTCGTAGGGCGGATCCGCTACGATGACCTGATAGCTCGGCACCTCCGATGGCTCCTTGACGGCAAGTCGTCTGAGCCACTTGAGTACGTCGTAGTGAATGACCTTATACCCCGGGTCGCCCAGTGTCTCTGCCGTCTGGCGGATAAAGGCGGCATGCGCCTCATCGCGATCGATCGCGGTCACGCTATGAGCCCCTCTCGAGAGCATCTCGAAGCCGAGGCTGCCGGTGCCGGCAAAGAGGTCAAGCGCATCGCTCTCCTCCCAGTCGACGTAGTTGGCAAGGATGTTAAATAAATTCTCCTTCGCCATATCGGTTGTGGGGCGAGCCTTAAAGGTGCGAGGCACCTCAAAGCGTCGGCGACCGTATTTCCCGCTGATTATGCGCATATCAGAGCGAGACGGATGATCGGGGAGTGGATGTCTGCCAGCTCCTCGGGGTGGGCGCAGAGGGATCCATAGTCATTGACCCTCACGTTGGCCACCGCACCTCTCAAGAGTTGTGTGGCGGAGTCTATCTCGTCTGACTCCTCCCCAAAGATCAGGAGGTGATCCTGCTCCTTGTCGAGGCGGAAGTGCTCCCACACTGACGTGATGTAGTAGAGTAGGTCCACGCGGTCGGCTATGGTGTAGCGATTAGCGAGGCGAAGGCGCCCCGACTCGCAGTAGCAGAGATCCGTGTGCCCCTCTGAGACCAGTGCCAAGAGGGTCCGCGGGTAGCGCCGACGGCTGTAGGTCGCCCCTGCGAGTGCAAGAGCTGCGACGGGATGAGCGTAGGACGGACTCTGCAGAGCGCTCTGGCACTCGTCAAATGTCTCCTCCGTGGTGGTAAAGATCAGGTCTATCCCCAGATCACTGATCGTGGTACTCTGCAGGCAGTGTCCCTCAGGGAGATCAGCAAGCCAGTGCCGGGGTGACACGCCTCCGCTGGTGAAGTCTCTCGGCACCAGCGTGTAGCTCCCTCCCTCATCGATGTAGAGAGTGGTGGAGCCAAAGGGGCGAGCAAGCTCCCTCCGGCGGAGGAAGTCCTCTGCCGCCTCCTTGCCTCGTACGAGGATGTGGCTCCGGACCAGAGGACGATCGCCACTCTCAGCGATCACCCCCTCGAGCCCATTATCGCTAAGGGTAATGAGGAGTGAGCTCCGCTTGATGTCTGACTCTGTTAGGTCACGACCGGTGTGTCGGTCTCTGATCTGATCCATAGGGTGGGATAGTAGGCAAGAGAGCCGATCTCACACGGTCGGTACCGGTACAGATCGGCTCTCAGATTCATTCAGTAAGTAGCTGGGTCTATAGGTACTCAGTCCTCGTGGATTACTCCCAGTTACCTGCGTTATTATTGATCTCAGTCAGTGAGCCGACCTTCATGCCGGGATACTTCCCCATCTTCGTCTGGCGGTCCACTGCGTTATTCAGCTCCGTTCCATCGAGGTCGCCGAGGTAAGCGGCAAAGGGTGCGCTCGCCTGGAAGACGTTAATCGCATACTGATGACCCTCCGGACCGGTGATGATCGAGGCGGTGTCCATCTGGAAGTACTCACCGGTATTGGGGATCTTGCCGAAGGTGCTGAGGTCTACCTGACGCTCACCAAATACGGTAGTCAGCGCCGGAGCGATCACGGTGTCACGGGAGAAGACTACGGTCTCGCCATTGATATTCCTGACCAGTCTCTGCTCCTTGGCCTTCGTCCAGTCACCGGTCTTCTTGGCCTGAGCGACGATAGCAAGTGCATCCTGCTCGGTCATACCATCCTCGAGCTGCTTCTCGCTGAGCTCCAGCTGACGACGCACGGTCTTCACCTGACCATTCTGGAGCCAATTGATCAGCTCGTCAAAGGAGGGCGTGTGATGACCATTGGATGACTTGTAAGCCACCTGAGCCGTGCGGACGTCCTTGAGACGCTCGATGATGCGGAGCTCACGCTGAGTCTTCGTGTTCTTGAAGCGGATCGGGGTCTCTACCCTGGCGTAGCACACGTAGGCAAGAGCCAGTACTGCTGCGACAAGAAGGATCTTGAAGAGATTTTTCATAAGATGAAATATTGTGGTTGTTTTATGTCTAAAAGAAAACGTCCGAGAGGCCAGCACGTGGCACCTCACTGACAAAAGTAGCAAAGTTTATTGATATGACCCACATTGTAGCGTACAAATTTTTTCCCCGAGTCGCCTGCTGTGTCCTAAAGTAGCTGCTAATCTGCCTATTATACGGCGAAGCTCGCTGGGATGCCGTGCAGTCTCTCTGATCTATCGGTGACCCGCCAGGGGTGGTGGGTATCTCCACAACTCTACCTATTATTAGTGCTGTCCGGCAGGGTGTGTACTCTTGGTTGTGGTACCACAATGGACTGACTTCGGAAATGAAGTCAGCCCTTTCTTCATCCCCCGGACAGACTTTTATGGGACAGCATTGAAGTCTAATACCGATATTAGTGATCTCCTTTACCGGTATTAGTCGCGCCTAATATCGGTAAAAGAAAAACCTCAGATGAGACAGACCGGAGCACACTGATCTCAGGCGTTTCTCAAAGGCACGCCAACCCAATGTAAAAAGCGAGACCTTAGGACTCTTTTGGCTCAAGACCTCGGCACCAACTACTCCCACAATGACTTGACAGCGAGGAAAGATTGCACTGACCTGAGTAGAGGACTGACCTCGGCTGCTGAGTGGGGAGGGCTAATTCGCATTGTTTTCGGTGTGCTGAGAGGGGGATAGAGAATGAGGGAGTGGGCAGGAGTGGAGGGCGAGGAGCAGTTTTCTTACTCCTCTTACCTCATCCTATCCGCCCAGAAGGGAGGCTCCTGGATAGAGCGGCCGGTGTCGCCAGAGCACCGGCTCACGCTGGAGATAGACTGCATCCGCCACTACCTGCAGAGCAGGGTGGTGGCTGTGGGAAGACGGTACAAAATAGTACCTTTGTTGTGGCTTGAGCCGGTATGGCTCGTAGACTACGTTTGGCAACAAGAATTATTAGGATAGTAAAGAAAGACATGAGTAAGCTCGTTGGTAACCTTATACCTCGCACCTTCTTCATCACCAAGGGGAGTGGGGAGTCAGACCTTGAGATGCATGCGGGGTCTTATCATATGGCACTGCATGATGCCGGTATCTGTGACTTCAATATCATGACCTACTCTTCCGTCATCCCGGCCACGGCGGTCCTTACCACGATGGATGAGATCGACCTGCCTCCCTTTGGGTCCGAGATGAAGACGATCATGGCTGTTTCGCACGGGACGCAGGACGAGTTTGTCTCCGCAGGCGTCGTTTACTCGTGGATGTACAGCGATGAGAATTTTGACAACAAGGTGGGCGGTCTCGTCTGCGAGGTGAGTGGTCGCTACCTGATCGAGGAGCTGGAGAGCCGTCTCACCCGTGTGATCACCGATCTGCATGACAAGACCTACTCGCAGTACTTCCTCGGTGAGCTCAATTTCGTCACTGAGGGCATCACCATCGAGAAGCGGTATGGCACGGCTCTCGCCGGGCTCTGCTTCATCGACTTCGAGCAGCCTGAGATCAAGGAGGCTAAGTAACTCTCCGCATACTTTTATCGATCGAGGCTGCCGGAGCTCACGAAGAGGGGGTGTCGGCGGGCTCGATTCTTTATTTTACACATACCTGATATGTCGTACTTTAGTCAATTGACACAGCGCCGCCGGAGCATACGTAAGTATCGCGCTGAGGAGATCGATCCTGATCTCCTGACTGATATCGTGGAGTGTGCCCTCCGGGCGCCTACGTCGCGGAATAGTCGCAGTGTACGGCTCATCGTCGTAGATGATCCCGAGACGATCCGCTCACTGAGTGGCATAAGGGAGCATGGCTCCGCCTTCGTGGCCGGTGCCTCCGTGGTGATCGCTGTCTGTGCGGATACGGCCGAGACGCGTCGCCCGCTCGCTGATACAGCGATAGCGGCCTCTTACCTACAGCTGGCTGCCACCTCCAATGACCTCGGCAGCTGCTGGTGCCACGTGGAGGATACTCCCGGGGCTGTCGATGAGACGGCTCAGGAGACTGTCCACAGGCTGTTGGATTTGCCGGAGTCCTACCTCTGCCACTGTCTCATCGCCCTCGGTGTCCCTGAGGATGCCGATCAGCTGGAGCCGGTGGAGCGCTCCCTGCCGTGGGAGCATGTCTTTGTCGGGCGTTACTCGACCGATGAGGCAGAGGAGTGACTGCCGTGGCGACGTCTCGAGATAGCCATACCTTTGCGATCATGGGGAGCGGCAATGTCGCTTCTCATCTCGCCCCCTCGCTTACTCGGGCAGAATGGCGCTGCCGAGCGGTATGGAGCCGCTCTCCGGAGCATGCTGACGAGCTAGCATCACAGGTGGGGGCGGAGAGCACCTCTGATAGGGCTCTCTTTGCTCACCTGCTGCAGGGAGATCCCTCTGTGGAGCTGCTTCTCCTCTGTGTGAGCGATGATGGACTCGCCGAGGTGGCGGAGAGCCTCCCGCCCGACCTCCCAGCTACGGTGGTCCACACCTCGGGAAGCACACCGATGAGCGTGCTCTCCAAGCTGCGCTCGTATGGGGTCCTCTACCCGCTCCAGACGTTCTCTAGGTCGAGGACGCTGGATATGTCTCGTGTCCCCCTTCTCCTGGAGTGGAGCGATCCAGAGGCTGAGGATCGCCTCAGGACCCTTGCGGATGCTCTCGGGAGCGCGGATGTGCGTCACGTGACCTCCGAGGAGCGCGGTAGGCTCCACCTGGCGGCCTGCTTTGGCTGCAACTTTGTCAATCACCTGCTGGTGGTGGCGCAGGATCTCCTCCGGGGGACCCCACTATCGCTTAGCGATATGCGTCCACTCATCGAGGAGACGATCTCCAAGGCGCTGACGGCAGACGATCCGGTGGCACTGCAGACCGGTCCCGCAGTGCGCCACGATAAGTCCACACTACAGAGGCATGTGGCTCTACTGAGGAACGATCCGCGCCTGACCACAATCTATCAACTGATGACCGAATCCATCCAAGAGAGAGCAGAGAAATCATGAGCAGATTTTCCCAAGACCTATCCGGCTACAAGGCTGTGGTCTTTGATATCGATGGGGTCCTCTCGGGGAGGACCGTGGCGATGAATGATCGGGGTGAACTGATCCGCACGACCAATGTCCACGACGGCTATGCAATGAGACTGGCCGCTCGGGCCGGTATCGTCCTTGGCATCATCACGGGGGGGCATGGAGATGAGATCCGAAACCGCTTTGAGCCCATAGGCGTGAAGTACATCTACGAGCGGTGCCACCGTAAGGCGGAGAAGCTGATGGAGCTCTGCCAGACCGCTCAGATAGAGCCGTCGGAGGTGATCTACTGCGGTGATGACCTGATCGACATACCTGCGATGCGACTGGCAGGCTACAGCGTGGCTCCCGCCGATGCGGCAGAGGATGTGCTGATGGTGGCGGATCACGTCTGTGCCGTCGCCGGTGGTCAGGGCGTGGCGCGTGAGGTGCTGGAGGAGATGCTACGCGCTCGGGGAGAGTGGGGCATCGTCACGGACTTACCCACCTTTTGACCCCCCTCATACCCTATGAGACACCTGATACTTGGGTCGGCCTCTCCGAGGCGCAGGGAGTTGCTGGAGCGCTTGGGCATCAAGGACCTGGAGATCCGCCCTGCCAATATCGATGAGCCCCACCCGGAGGAGGTAGCTCCTCAGGATATGGCTCTCTTCCTTGCCCGACGTAAGTCCGATGCCCTTCAACCCAGGCTGTCAGCGGGTGACCTCCTGCTTACGGCAGACACTGTCGTGCTGCTGGATGATGAGATACTGGATAAGCCGGTCTCAGAGGAGGATGCGCGTGACCACCTCCGTCGCCTCTCCGGTCGATCACACCGTGTCATCACCGGTATCGTGCTTACCGACGGCACTCAGGTCGTAGAGCGGAGTGTGGAGACGGAGGTCTCCTTTGCCCCGCTGACCGAGGAGGCGATCACCTACTACATCAGCCACTGCCACGTGATGGATAAGGCGGGGGGCTACGGCATCCAGGACTGGATCGGACTCGCCGCTGTCGAGCGGATCAATGGATCATATACTAATGTGATGGGACTGCCTACAGCTGAGGTCTATAGCGCACTGTCCCACTTCTTGTAACATACGATATGGGAAAAATCTACAACACTCTGACCGCCCTCTTTATGCTCCTCGCAGTGGGAGCTGTCGTCCTCTACTTCGCCATACCGCAGGATAAGACATGGTTCTTCATCGTCGGTGGTGTCGCTATTGTCCTTCGTCTCGGACAGTATGTCTGGAAGCTGACCCATCCCGTGAAGCACCGGAGGCACACCGACTTCTGAGACCTCTACCTCGGAGGGACCCATAAGCAAGCATCACCCGCTCCTCGATCCTGAGGGGCGGGTGATGCTATATGAGGGGAGGCCGGTTAGTGCTTGCCGATACAGAAGAGGATATGCTCGATCTCCTTGTCCATGACTGGCACGGGGAGGCAGTAGTACCGGGAGAAGGCGGGATTGAGCGCCACAAGGTACATACTCTTCACCTCTATGCCATATCCCACTCGGAGAATGTGTCGGTAGAGGTTTTGCTGCAGACAGCCGATCACGTAGGGCGTGCTGTAGAGGTGCTCCAGCCCATTGAGTCCGGGTGAGTGGGGGTTGTAGGTATTGGGCACAAAGTCGTAGCCATCCTCCTTGCCCATCCTGCGGCTCCGCTTCCAGTCGAAGAGGACGAAGTCGCCATTGTAGTCCTGAGCCAGCAGGTCAAGGGTCCCGGCGAGATTATAGTCCCGCTCGAAGATCTGCCACTCGGTGCGGTAGGGGGTGGGGCGAACCTCATCGAAGAACTGCTCAAAGGCTCTCATCTCGCTCTCGATCGAGAGGTGCTGCTTACTCTTGTCGTCCAGCGTGATATCAAAGGAGTGCTCCACCGGCTGCTTGAGGAGGCTCCGCTCGATCTGCTCGTGCATAAAGGTCCCGAGGTGACGCGCCAGGAGGCCATTATGCTCCCACAGATCCAGCTGCTCCTGGACTGTCGTCCCGAGAGTTCGAGACTTATACTCAGCCCAGGAGCGGACGTTGAAGGGAGGGAAAAAAGAGGAGATGAGATTGGTTACCGAGTGGAGCTTCTCGCCTGTGTCCGCATAGGTGTACTCGTGGCTTGCAGGGTCAAAGAGTATTTTGTCATCCATTGGAGAGGCGTTCAGAGCGTTAAAGTCCGCAGGATAGTTTCTTTCGATCATAGTGTCTCGCTGAAGTGGGTCTTGGGGTGAGTCGAAAAAGGCATCCGACCGAGTCACCCTCGGGGCAAATTTAAGACTATTGCCATTCACTGCCAAGTCTTTTGACATTTTATCACCATTTCTGCAGGTCAATCGGGTTACAGCGGTTAATTGGTAACTTTGTGCCCTTGAGATGGGAAATGATATGGAACAGAGATTGTGCAGGCTGTTGTTGGCCTGTTTGGCGATGATGCCAATGGTAGGGGAGGTGACGGCACAGACGGCGGACACTTCCTGCCGACCGGTGAGGGAGTGGCTGAAGAGTAAACGGCAGAAGGCTAAGGAAGAGGCTGAGAAGCAGCCACAAGTGACGAAGAGTAAGGAGGAGCAGGCCTACGATGACTTAGTGAGTGAGGCAAGGGTGGACTCCGGGCTGGTCGTGACGATAGAGAAGGATGGGGACCTCTATTTCGAGGTGCCTGACAGCCTGCTGGGTCGTCCTCTCCTCTTCACCAGCCGCATCTCTCGCACGTCGGACCCCACAGCTGCGGTGGCGGGACAGATGATGATCACTCCTTTCATTGCCCAACTGGAGGCGAAGGGGGAGGATGAGATCCAGATGAAAATGGTTCCCACGACCCACTATGTGGATGAGGAGGATCCGATCAAGGTTTCTTTTGATCGCAATTTCGCTGCCCCTGTGGCAAGGGTCTTTGAAGTGGAGGCGAAGACGGATCACTCAAGGGTGATCGATGTGACGTCGCTATTCCTCGATGGGGAGTCCCTCTTTGAGAGCGAGGATCCACTTTCACCACCTCTTGGTGGATCTGTGAGCGGGGGATCGTACATTACCGGGGTGCGCGCCTTTGAGCGGAATGTGGAGGTGAAGAGTGTCGCTGCGTATGGGGGTGGCAGACACTTCACCACGCTTGAGATCCATCGATCGATGGTTCTACTGCCTGATCGCCCGATGAGATCCCGTCGTGCAGACAGCAGGGTCGGGTACTTCTCCTCAGGCAGGAGCCACTACTCCTCCGATAAGGATCGTATTGAGCAGTATGAGATCATCCACCGCTGGAGGCTGGAGCCGTCGGACAGTATCGCTTATGCTCGTGGTGAGGTGGTCGATCCAGTGGAGCCGATCACCTTCTACATCGACTCCGCTTTCCCGCCCAAGTGGCGTCAGGCTATCCTGGACGGCATATGCGACTGGGAGAGCGCCTTCCGGGCTGCAGGCTTCAGCAATGCCATCCGTGCCAGGATGTACCCTTCCAAGGAGGAGATGCCGGACTTTGATCCCGATGATCTGCGCTTCTCGTGCATCAAGTATGCCACCTCCCATGTCGCCAATGCGATGGGCCCCTCCTATGTCGATCCGCGGAGTGGGGAGATTCTCTGTGCGGATGTGATCTGGTACCACAATATCACCTCTCTGCTCTACTACTGGCGGCTGGTCCAGACCGGTGCCGTAGACCCTCGGGTGCGTGCGGATAAGCTACCGGACAGCCTGATGTGCGAGGCGATGAGGTATGTGGCGGCTCACGAGGTGGGGCATACGCTGGGGCTGGAGCATAATATGGGCGCCTCCTCAGCTTACTCCGTGGAGCAGCTGAGAGATCCCGCTTTTACCCAAAAGTATGGTACCACACCATCGATTATGGACTACGCGCGCTTCAATTATGTCGCACAGCCCGGAGACTTGGAGCGAGGCGTGCGCTTGGTGCCTCCGCTCCTCGGCCCCTACGACACCTATGCCATCGAGTGGGGCTATCGCCGCTATCCTCAGGAGCGTGAGGCAACGGCTCTCGCTGCACTGATCAGGAGCCATGCCGGGGACCGAAAGTATATGTATGGTCCGCAGCAGGATATGACTGTCGATCCCACGGCTCAGACGGAGGATCTCTCCGGTGATCAGATCGCTGCCAATACGCTCGGGGTGAAGAATCTGAGGTACATCACTCAACACTTCGAGGAGTGGCTCGGGGAGCCCGGCAAGTCCTCTGAGGACCTTAGGGCGGTCTATGACGCGATCATCGAGCAGATGCTTCGCTACCTCCGTCACGTCACGCCTATAGTGGGCGGACGGATCTACTACGATGAGCGACAGGGGGAGGGGCGTATGCCGCTCACCTACCTCCCTAAGGAGCGTCAGCAGGAAGCGCTGCGGTGGACCTTCGGTCAGCTGCGAGGGATGAGGGAGTGGCTCTTCACGCCCTACCTCGCACAGCGTTTCGATCGCTCCAATAGCTATAACCCCTATAAGAGTGAGCCCTTCTTCTTCTCCCTTGTCCTCAATGACCTCACTATAGGCTATCGGCTGAAGGGGATCATTGATGGCAGTGAGGCTCCCAAGGGCGGCTCCGACTATACCATCGAAGCGTATCTCAGTGACTACGTGGATGAACTGCTCCGCGAGGGGGGAGGTGGTCGTGCGCTGAGTCGCTCGGAGCAGAGTCTCCAGCGCACAGCGATAGAGATGCTGACCGGCTACGTCGAGTCCTCGGATCACTTTGGTGGAGATCATCTCGCTGCTGCAGAGCGATCGTGGGCAGACTCCCTCCCGTGTGAGACCTCTGCCGCTCGCTATAATTCGATGACCCCATTCGTCAAGAGTGAGGAGGTCGCCCCTTATATCCGTGTCGCCCTCGCCCGGATCCGCTCGGCATACCGCCTCCGTGCCTCTCAGACAACGGATGCGGCCACCAGAGCCTACTACGCCGGCTGGGAGGTGGCGCTCTCTCGACTCCTCGACAAGAAATAGCCTTATGAAGGAGGATAGAGTCAGGGGTCACTTGGCGATGCTGGTGGCGACCATAGCCTTTGGGCTCAATGGTCCTTTCTCCAATGCTCTCCTCATCGACGGCACTCTGTCGCCGTGGCTCCATATGGCGTGCCGCTTCGGGACAGCATGCATCCTCTTTTGGCTCACCTCTCTCGTCGTGCCTGCGGGGCGTCGTGTGGAGGCTCGTGATGCTTGGCTCCTCATCGGGGCGTCTCTCACGGGTGTGCTGGGCAATCAGGGACTCTTCGCCTTTGCCATCTCCATGACCACGCCGCTACGACAGTCGCTGATGACGACGATGGGACCGATCTTTACCATGCTGCTGGCTGCACTCTTCCTCAAGGAGCCAGTGACGTGGAAGAAGGTCCTCGGTGTCCTTGTCGGGCTGAGTGGGGTGCTGCTCCTAATGCTATCCAAGGGCGGTGATGCCGGCAGCGGTACTCGTGCGATCGTAGGGCAGATGATCGCCCTGCTCGCCACCTTTAGCTACACCCTTTACTTGACCGTATTCAAACGACTGATCGATAAGTACTCTCCGCTGGAGCTGATGAAGTGGCTCTTCCTCATCTCCTTCCTGATCGTGCTGCCCTTCAGCATCGGTCCCGCCATAGAGATGCCATGGCGGGAGATGAATGGCACCTTCTACTTCCAACTCGGCTTCATTGTCCTCGCCGCCACAGTGATGGCTTACCTGCTGGTGCCCTACGCCCAGCAGCGCCTTCGTCCCACCGTCATTGCCGTCTATAACTACGGCAATCCGGTCATCGCTACGACGGCCGGATTGCTGATGGGACTGGAGACCTTTACGGTCACCAAGATGGTTGCGGGTGTGCTGGTGATCCTCGGCGTCGTCATTGTGACGCAGAGCAAGTCCCGCCGCGACCTCAAGCGAGGTCGGTAGTGTCGCTATCGCTTATTCTGCTTCATGTTGGGGTTGATCCTCATAACTACCTGCGGGATAGGCAGCGTAAAGCGAGGATCATCTGCCGTGATTGACTCGGTCTGACCATCACCGGTATTGTGAGTTACGGTGACTGCTCGCTTGGGGTCCTTCGCGAAGCGTCGGAGATCGATGAAGCGGAACATTCCTCGGAGCGCAAACTCGCGTCTCCGCTCCAGAAGCACCTCATCAAGCACTTTCTCCCGATCCATTCCCGCCGCAGTCATCGGTTCATAGCCCTCGATGCGATTGGCGCGCAGCTTATTGAGCAACTCCATGGCGCGATCGACTGAGCCGATGCGAGCCTCGCACTCCGCTGCCGTGAGGTACATCTCGGATGAAGAGATGCCGATATTCTCTCTGAATCCGGATATGTAGATTCGTGTCGTGGGAGACTCAAAAGGCGTCCCCCAATAGTTGTCCACAAAATAGACTAAGCAGCGCTTGTCATGCTCCTCGTCGTAGATGCTGATGAGGTTATCAGAAGTCAGGACGCTGCCTGAGTTGCCAAAGGCATAAGAAGCATTTCGGATCAGGATAGCCTCTGGATCGTTGAGAGACTCGGGCATATCTGTTCGCCCAATAAAGCCATATGGGTCGAGGACGGAGATGGTCTTAAAGTCTAGGAGCGCATCATTGGACTTAAGTGCTTCATTGGCATAGGAGAGTGCCTTCTCGTAATCTCCGATGATCAGATAAGCCCTAGCTAGGATGCCGGCGCAGCCTCCACGAGACATTCGGTACTTGGACGGCTTGGCAACCTCGGGCAGGAGAGGAAGGGCGTCGGTGAGGTCGGTTAGGATTAGGTCATAGCACTCCTGTAGGGTGGCCCGCTTAAGGTCGCCTTGCATGATGTCAGCATGTAGGATCAGAGGGACTCCACTCTGATCAACTGTTGCTGTCTTCTTATCATACTGTGGGGAGTAGCAATTGACGAGGCATAGGTACTCGAGTGCGCGGCCCGCCTTTGCCTCTGCGATAACATTAGCCCTATGCTCCTCAGTTGCTTCCGTAGCTTCTGGGGAGCAGTCTATCACCGTATTGTAATAGTCAATGTTCTTGTAGCTACTGGTCCAGTAGTAGTCCTCCTCTGCATCAGAGAAGACATTCCCATGACTCAGCTTGTAGAGGGTCTGTGTGGAGTGCTCTACCATCGGCAGAGAGGGTGCGTCACCGAGAAAACCGGGGTCATCAAGGAGAAAGGCATCATCCGTCATAAAGGAGGGGAAGGTGGCTCCCGTCTTCATCAGCTCCGGATAATTGAGCAGATTCTCGTAGTCGGTGAGCGTCTTCGGATAGAGCGCATCCTTGGGTCGGATGCTCAGGAAGTTGTCGCAGGAGGAGCATCCTAGCGCGACAAGGAGGGCGGCGAGTAATATCTTATATGTGACTTTCATGGCTGTAGAAAAGAAGGATTAGAAATTGATCGTCGTCCCAAGTGAGATGGTCAGGGGTGAGGGGATTCCTCGCATACCCCATCCATAGGAGTACAAGCCCATGCTCTCAGCGTTGTAGCCGCGTCGATTGAATGAGATAGTCCCAAGGTTCTGCAGCTGTAGCACAAGGCTTGCTGTCGACAGTCCAAGCGTCTCGATCCGATCCTTGGGGAGCGTGTAGGAGAGACTGAGGTCCTGTACCTTGAGGTAATCTCCGGGAAAGACATGCAGGTTAGATGCACACCAAGCGTGAATTACAGCCGTGTCCCTTAGCGGCTTGCCGGTGATGACCGGTGTCATCGTCGGATCTTTCTCGTCCCCAGGCTTCTGCCAGTAGTTGAGATACTCCCTCGGGAGATTGGACCCGGAGGATCCGCCATCGTAGGGAGCGGTGACAGCGCGCAGGACATTACCGCCGCTGTAGTAGAGCATCAGCGATAGTGCGAAGCCTCTCCACTCGATGCGGTTGGTAAGCGATCCTGTCCGGGTCGGCATCCTATTGCCGGAGAAGACGAGGTCGTCCATAGTTATGTCAGAGACCTTCGCAGTCACCTTTCTCTCCCCGCTGCTTGGGTCGGTATGGTAGTAGATTGGCTTACCAGTTTCTGGGCTCAGCCCCGCAGATGGGTAACTGAAGACCGACAGGTATGGATACCCGACGGTGATGGCATTGCCCTGGGTGTAGGAGAAGGTAGTGCGATTGGACTCCTCGACGTTGAGCAGCTTATTTTTATTGACTCCGAGGACAAGAGTAGGCGAGTAGGTGAACTCTCCGAATCGGAAGGCTCCCGAGAGAGTCAGCTCGACACCCCTATTCTCCATCGCTCCGTAATTGAGCAGCAGTTTGTCCCAGCCGAGCGTCGGGTCAGCCGTGCGATCCGCCATCAGGTCAGTGGTGTGGCGGTTGTAGAAGTCGAGACTTCCCCAGAGACGATTCTGAAAGAGACCGAAGTCGATGCCGACATTTGTCGTCGCCGTCTTCTCCCAACGGAGGTTGGGATTTGGAGGGTTATTGATCATGGAGAATTGTCCCTTATTGGTGGGGTTGTAGGTCGGCGAGGAGAGGGTGAGGAAGGGGCCTGCATCCTTAGGAACATTACCTCCGATCCCGTAGGTGAGTCGGAAGACCAGGTTGCTGAGCCAGTCGGATGTGGATTGCATGAAGTCCTCCTTATTGATATGCCACATACCGCCCACCGACCAGAGCGGACGGTACTGGTTGCGCGGGTCAGTGCCAAAGAGATTGGACTGATCCACACGAATACTCCCCGTTAGGTCATACTTCCCCGCATAGGAGTAGGAAGCATTGCCGTAGAAGGAGACAAATCGGTCCTCGCGCTCGTAGAGGTAATTGTCGGTGTGGTAGTCGTAGCTGTAGTAGTTGCTGAGGGCGTAGGTGCCATAAAGCTCGGCGAGGAGGTTGTAGTCTACCGGCATAAAGCCAAGAGTATTGGGATCAAATCCGAAGTGACTCACTGAGGTGCTCATCTCCTTGAGGGCTCGGATCTCTGATCCTGCCAGAGCGGTGAGATAGTGATCCCCCTGCTCGAGTGTATAGTCCAGCTGACCACGGAGGGTATAGGCGCGCCCGTCGCCTCTCACCTGAACCATCTTGCCACCCTTAGGGATGTTATAGACGATCTCGCCGGAGGTCTGATCCTTCGTGGCTGCGTTCACGATTTCGGACATTGCTCCGTAGGAGTTGGGGTCATGCGTCTGCTCACTCTTGTCCTGACTGAAGTCCCCCGAGTAGCGGAGCGAGAGATTGAGTCCGGTGAGCAGGTTTACTGTCAGCCCCGCATTGATCCGATAGTAGCTGTCGTGAGTGGTAGAGAGCTCCAGCCCCTCGTTGCGTAGTGGGGAGTAGTGGAGGTCGTAGAGCCCCTCGTCGACGAGACGCTTCAGCTCTGCTTCTGAGCGCTGTCCGGGTATGTTGAGTGGGGTGCAATTTGCATCCCAGAGCATCGTGTAGGAGGGCAACGTACGATAGTATCTGTAGAAGTTTCCGACGCCGATGTCCTGTCTGCTATCGCTGTAGGATCCTGTCAGTCCGAGGTCGATGGAGAAGCGATCCGAGAGAGTGATGTCATCACGCATGGTGAAGCCATAGCGACGGGATGAGGAAAACTTGTCTGTCGGATTGTTGCCCACGTAATTAGCGGTAACAATGTATCGGTTGTTTGCTGAGCCTCCCGACAGTGCCAGATTGTGCTGGTGTTCGATACCTGTGCGGAGGTAGAAGTCCTCCAGCTGGCTTCTATTATCCAGCTGGGCATAGCGATCCAGAGTGCCATGAAGCTCCTCCTCTGAGATTTCTCCATGTCTGTACCTGAGGATTGTGAGCTGGATAGGAGAGGTGTAGTACTTGTAGTCTGCCGGGGGGATGATCTCCAGCGGGAATCTCTGCTGCACAGCGAGGGTGTGATCAAGCATCTCCCGAGTGTCCATCAGGTTGAGCGCACTCATCCGCGGCTTGGTGACGAAGCGGACCGAGCCATTGTAGGAAAAGGAGGGCTTCGACTCCTTACTACCCTGCTTAGTCGAGATGACGATCACGCCGTTAGCCGCACGAGCACCGTAGATGGAGGAGGCTGCAGCATCCTTCAGCACGGTGATGTTCTGCACCATAGAGGGATTGATTGCAGATAGGTCTCCCTCGAAGGGCATCCCATTTACGACGATAAGGGGCCGGGTATTCCCTCTGAGGGTGGAGATACCGCGGAGGGTCAGTCCCTTGTCCGTACTCACCAGTCCTGCCACTTGACCATTGAGACGGTCGATCAGGTTGACGTCCAGCTTCTCTTGCAGTGCCTTCGGCTCTATGACGGAGAAGGATCCCGTCGCGCGCTCCTTGGAGAGCGTCTGGTAGCCGGTGACCACCACTTCACCGAGCAGCTCGACGTCATCCTTGAGTCGGACCTTCACGGAAGTATTGGAGGGAGACACAGTGACCTCCTGGGCGACCATACCGATGTATGAGATCTGGAGTGTCAGGGGGCGCGAGTAGGGGATGTGGAGGGTAAAGGCTCCATTGACATCGCTGTAGCAGGCGATCTTGTGATCCTCCTTAGCGATGATGGTCACACCGGGGAGTGGCTGGTCGGTCTGATCTGTGACGAGACCGGTCACCTTGTATCCTTCGGCTTGCTCTCCAGCTATATCCTCTGCGACTGCACTCGGTAGAGGCAGGGCCAGGAGCAGTAGGAGCGCAGTCAGTAACGTGCTGTGTAGGTACTTCATAAAAGGATATCTGTGGCTTAGTGAGTGAACTGTAGGGCTGCCTCGACGGCATCGTATATGGCATCTCCTCGGAGATCACGGTGGAGTATCTTCCCCTCCGGATCGAGGAGCAGGATCTGAGGTATGCCGCGGATGTTATAGACTTTATTCGTGGGGCTGATCGCCTCTCTGTCGAGGAGGATCTGCGGCCAGTTGACCTTGTCCTCCTGTATCGCATGGAGCCACGGCTCGCGCTCCACATCCTCTGACACCCCGAGTACGGTGAAGAGATCCCCTGCAAAGGTCTCATAGACTCGTCTCACGCTGGGGGTCTCTGCACGGCACCAGGTGCAGGTGCTGCTCCAAAAGTCGACCAGGACAAACTTCCCCCTGAGGTCGCTCAGCGTGATCCTATCTCCCTCCGGCGTGGTGCCCGAGATCTCAGGAGCCTCGACGCCAACTGCACTCTGAGAGGAGTGATCCAGCATGGCGACGGCATTGCGGTACATGTCGCTCTCCTGCGTGGCAGGGTCGAAGTGTCCCAGCTCCTCACGGACCGAATTGATCTCATCGATCGTATTCAGAGAGAGACGTGGTAGGCGATTGGTGTAGAAAAGGTAGAGCCCGAAGAGATCGGTCGGCAGTTCGCTGCTCATCACGCTGTCGATGTAGGCCTGACGATCCTCCTCACTCTTGTAGAAGTAGGGGTCGGTCTTCTCCTTGATCTGCCGCATCGTCTCGTCATCGTCAAGGTTACGGACGCGATTAAATTCGTTCTCCAGCGAGTCCATCAGCTGCCTGTTGGCTGCTCTACTCATACCATCGGCATAGGTCTGATAGCGCTCGGCAAGGTCCGTCCCCTCTGCGTGGATGGTAAGGAAACGAGAGGGACTGACCCCCACGGTGACCTTATTGACACCGGGCTCCAAGAAGGCGTAGAGAATAGTATTATTATAGCTCTCGTCTGTCATCGGTACTAGTGCATAGAGTGCCGGCGGAAGCGTGTCGGATCGCATCTCGAAGCCTCCGTCCGTAGAGACTGACAGAGTATCTATCGGCTCGATGTAGTCGTACTGCTGGTCGAGGACCCGACCCAGGATGATCAGCGATACTGGCAGGTTATCCTCTACACTTCCACGGAGGACCAGGTCGGTCTCTGTCCGGGGAGCACATCCCGCAAGGAGAAGAAGTGCTGCCGTCAGGAGTAATCTCTTATTAGCTGGCATAGGAGTAATGAGTTAGGGTGTGATTTTTTTTAATTATGAATGGTCAAAACTACGAAAAAAGATTAATTGAATAGACGCATGTGGGAACTGGCTTTTACCTGAATTTCGTGGTGTGAACTAATACCGGTATTAGGCATCACTATTACCGGTATTAGTCATCACTATTAGCGGTAATAGATTTGACTGATAGACCGGGGGGGCTTTGTGCTGATCCTCAGACTGTCTCCATAGGGCGATTTATCGGTCTGCTTTTGTGCGGAAAAGGGGTACATTTGGGGAAATGAAATGTAAGAGACGATCGATATGACTAAGACTGAGGAACTGGTGGCAAAGCAAAGGGAGTACTTCCGGTCGGGAGTGACTCTCCCCTGCCGCTTTCGCTGTGAGATGCTGGACCGCCTGTATCATGTGATACGGATGAGTGAGTCGGAGATTGAGGCTGCGCTGCAGGCGGATCTGGGGAAGAACCGCTTCGAGGCTTATACCACGGAGGTCGGTTTCGCCCTGAGCGAGATCAGTTACCTGCGACGCCACCTCCCTCGGATGATGCGTCCGCGGAGGGTCTGCACCGACCTCTCCAATCTCCCCGGTCGGAGTCGGATCGTCCCGGAGCCGTATGGCAACGTGCTGGTGATGAGTCCGTGGAATTACCCCTTCCAGCTGAGTATCTCGCCCCTCGCCGGTGCTATCGCTGCGGGGAATACGGTGGTGCTCAAGCCCTCTAATTACTCCATAAATACCTCCCGGCTGCTCAGCCGACTCGTCCGAGAGACCTTCCCTCCCGAGTATATCACGGTGGTGGAGGGCGACCGGTATGTCAATCAAGACCTGCTGGATGCCCGCTTTGACTACATCTTCTTCACCGGATCAACTCGTGTGGGGCGGGTGGTGATGGCGAAGGCGGCGGCTCACCTGACGCCCGTCTCGCTGGAGCTGGGCGGTAAGAGCCCCTGCATCATCGACCCGACGGCTAAGCTGGACCTTGCGGCTCGGCGCATTGCCTGGGGGAAGTGCCTCAATAGCGGTCAGACCTGTGTCGCTCCGGACTATACACTGGTCCATCGGTCGGTCGTGGAGCCCTTCATCAGCGCCCTGAAGCGCGCCTTTGTCATGCAGGTGGGCGAGCATGCGGAGCTTAATCCGGACTATCCGCGGATCATCAATCGGAAGAAATTTGACCGGCTCCGCGACATGATTACTGCGTCTGATGTCCTGTGGGGTGGGGCAGTGTCGGAGGAGACGCTCCGGATCGCTCCCTGCATCGTGCGGGGTGACTGGGACTGTGCTGCGATGGGGGAGGAGATCTTCGGTCCCATCTTCCCTATTCTGATCTACGATAGTCTCGATGAGGTGATCCGTGAGGTGACCGATCGTCCCCGTCCGCTGGCACTTTACCTCTTTACTGAGGATCGGAGGGTGGAGCGAGAGGTGATCTCGCGGATTCCCTTCGGTGGGGGCTGCGTCAATGACACGATTATGCACCTCGCCTCGTCTCAGATGCCCTTCGGTGGAGTGGGGGAGAGCGGTATGGGCGGCTACCATGGGCGCTTCTCCTTCGAGACCTTCTCTCACCGGAAGAGCATCCTCCGCAAGGCTACCTGGCTGGATCTGCCGATCCGTTATGGTCGAAATCTCGAGCGGGATCTCCGGCTAGTGCGGCTGATGTTGCGGTAGTCTGACTTTTTGTCAGACCACTATTTTGGGTACCTTTGGACTTGACAAAGAGTGACCCAATATGAATAATAGCATACCCAAGGAGGAGATCCGCCGAGCTAAGCAGCGGCAGCAGATCGTCGGCGACTGTCCGGCGCTCAATCGTGCTGTCGAGGTGGCTCTCCTCATTGCTCCGACCGATGTCAGCGTCCTCGTGGGAGGAGAGAGCGGTGTCGGGAAGGAGGCGTTCCCCAAGATCATCCACCAGAATAGCCTCCGCAAGCACGGACCCTATGTGGCGGTCAATTGTGGAGCGATCCCGGAGGGGACGATAGACTCCGAGCTCTTTGGACACAAGAAAGGCTCCTTTACCGACGCGGTGACGGAGCGTCAGGGCTACTTCGAGGTGGCCGATGGGGGGACAATCTTCCTCGACGAGGTGGGCGAGTTGCCTATGGCGACACAGGCGCGTCTCTTGAGGGTGCTGGAGAGTGGCGAATTCATGAAGGTGGGCTCATCCGACGTCCAGCGCACCGACATCCGCGTCGTGGCGGCGACGAATGTCAATCTCCAGGAGGCGGTCAAGCGGGGCGACTTCCGTCAGGACCTGCTCTATCGACTCAATACCGTCACGATCGACCTGCCGCCCCTCCGGGATCGGGGTCGCGATGTGATCCTGCTCTTCAAGAAATTTGCTGCCGACTTTGCCGAAAAGTATCATATGCCCCCGATCCGTCTCGAGGAGGAGGCGGAGCAGCTCCTGCTGAGCTACGACTGGCCGGGGAATATCCGCCAGCTGCGCAACGTGGTGGAGCGTCTCAGCGTGATCGCCCCGGATCGGATGATCAGCCGCGAGGTGCTGCAGGACAATCTCCCGCATAATGCCGAGGTGCGCCATCCCGCACTAGTCTCTCCCACGATCGGCTATGAGTCGATGATGGATGAGCCGGCCGGGAGCAGTGCCGGGATGGGGGCGATTATGTCGATGCTCCGGGACGTCAAGGGGAGCGTGGGAGAGCTGACACAGCTCTTCTACCGGTTCCTCCAGACACAGGTCCGTCGCGAGCCTGTCGGCAGCCTGATGATGCCCGACCGGACTGCAGAGGTACCGGTGCAGGACCTGATGCACTCTTCTTCTCCCTCCTCATCCCCGTCTCAGGAGGTGCGAGGCGGTGACCTGCAGGCAGACTTCGAAGAGCTGACCAGCACCGAGGGGAAGATGCTCACTCTCGAGGAGATGAGCCAGAGGTATATCGACTTTGTCCTTGAGAAGAATAAGGGCTCCCGCAAGCAGACGGCGGAGGACCTCGATATCTCTGAGCGCACACTCTACCGCAAGCTCAATAAGCAGTGATGAAAAAGTCTATCCTCATATCGCTCCTCCTCATGCTCCTCCTTGCGGGCTGCCATGTCAAGTACTCGCTCAATGGTGCCAGCATCGACTACACGAAGATCAAGACGGTCTCCATCACAGACTTTCAGAACCTCGCCCCTACTGTCTATCCACCCCTTGCGCAGCGCTTCACGGAGGACCTGAAGGATCGCTTCCAGAGGCAGACGCGCCTACGTGACGTACCGACTAATGGCGACCTGAGCATCGAGGGAGAGATCGTCGGCTACGACCTCTCGGCGGAGGCGGTCCAGGAGAATGCCTTTGCCGCCAAGACTCGCCTCACCCTCCGGATCAACGTCCGCTTTACGAATAAGGTGAATGAGGAGGAGAATTTTGAGCGAGAGTTTACCTCCTTTGGCACCTTCGACAGCTCGCAGATGTTTGTCGACGTGCAGGATCAGCTTTGCGAGGAGCTGACCAAGGATATCATCAATCAGATCTTCAATGCTACCGTGGAGAATTGGTAGCCCCTATGGATAAAGCCCGACTATGACCTACGACGATCTCTCCCGTGCCCTTGCTGACCCGATGACGCTGACGGCGTACCACCTCGATGACCTCCTCGAGCTGAGCCGGCAATACCCCTTCTGCGAGGCACTCCATCGGCTGCTCCTCATCGACCTCTACCGTAGCGAGGATGTGCGCTTCCCCGCTGAACTGAAGCGCCGACTGATGTACCTGCACGACCCTTTCTCCCTCCTCTTGTCACTGGATGCTACCTCCGGAGGACCGCAGTCCCACTCTTACGACCTGATTGACCGCTTTGTTCGGAGCTATCGTCCTGAGGAGTCCGCTGTCTCCGATGAGACGACGGCTGCGACCCCCTCAGCCAAGTCACCGACTAAGACCGGGCGGACGAAGCGAGAGACTGAGGCTCAGATCGTCCAGGACTTCCTCGATGAGGGACCCGAGGCGGAGAAGATCCGCATCCGTCCCGACAGTAAGGAGGACGATGTGGCCCTCCCTCCCGAGGACGAGGATAATGGTCCACTCCCGGGTGAGGAGCTCTTCACGGAGAAGCTGGCCATGATGTACGCCTCCCAGGAGCGCTACTCCGAGGCGATGACGATCCTTAAGACCTTGAATTTGAAATATCCAGAAAAAAGTGGTTACTTTGCCGAGCGAATTGGTCAGCTTGAGCAACGTCGTAAGGGACTCGTGGCGGACTGATTTATTTGGATTTAATATGAGATCAGGGACGTGAGGTCCCTGCATACGAGTAAGTTTTTAAGAGAGGAAAATGTTTACGTTCCTTAATGTTTTAGGCGTTCTTGCAGCTATCCTGCTGATCTTCGTGGTCACCATACAGGATAGTAAGGGTGGCGGTCTCGCAAGTGGCTTCTCCAGTGCCAATAATGTGATGGGCGTCCGTCGCTCCACAGATATGATCGAGAAGGTCACCTGGTGGCTGGCTGGCATTATGTGCCTGCTCTGCGTCGTTGGAGCCAAGTGGACCCCCACCGTTCAGCACGCCATCAATAAGCAGGAGAGTGTCATCAATGACTATGTCGACCAGGCCACTATCCCTGCTCCCGCTGATGCACAGCCCTTCGGTGGCAACGCCGTAACACCCGCAGAGACGCCCGCTGCACCCGCAGAGGCACCTGCTACACCTGCTGAGCCTGCTACTCCCGCAGAGTAAAGGCTTCAAGTAGTGTCACCACTCCTGAGTAGCTCGCGAGAGTGATCAGAAGGTCTGAGTCAGCAGATTATCCGGCTGAAGGATTGCTATTTTGCCTAAAGAGTGGTACCTTTGCACCCTGAAACTTAAGTACACGAATACAATAATATAGAGACAAGATATTATGTCACGAGTATGTCAACTGACCGGCAAAAAGGCGATCAAGGGCAATAGCGTGTCTCACTCCCACCGCAGTGAGAGGAGGACATTCAATGCCAACCTTTTTAACCGCAAGTTTTACTGGCCCGAGGAGGACTGCTGGGTACACCTACGTGTCTCCGCCAAGGGTCTCCGCCTGATCAATAAGGTGGGTCTGGATGCTGCGCTCCGTAGTGCTGCATCGAAGGGATATCTGGACGACTTCATCATTACCGATAAGGCCTGATACTCTACGAGAGGATTTTGGACCACTACCCCTCACTTGTGATGCTGCGTGAGGCACTGTCCGTGAGAGTCCTTCCCTGATTTTTTGTAACCGCATAGATAGATCAATCACGATATGGCCAAGAGAAAGAAAGCCAAGAGAGCTAAAGGGAACCGTGTCCAGGTGATCCTGGAGTGCACGGAGATGAAAGAGAGTGGTCTGCCCGGTACATCACGCTACATCACTACGAAGAATAAGCGTAATACCACCGAGCGCCTTGAGCTGATGAAGTACAATCCCATCCTCAAGCGCATGACCCTACACAAGGAGATTAAGTAATCCTCAGATCGACTAGTACATTATGGCAAAGAAAGCGATATCAACCCTCCATGCCAGTGACGGCCGTACTTACTCCAAGGTAGTGAAGATGGTAAAGTCCCCCAAGACGGGTGCTTATGTCTTCTCGGAGCAGATGGTCCCCAACGAGATGGTCCAGGAGGCCCTTAAGGCAAAGTGACTTAGAGCTGACCCTCAGTCAGCCTATAGATAACAAAGCGAGCGCTAGCAGAGTCTTTTCTCTACTTGCGCTTGTTTTTTTTGCTCTCTGAGGATGGATCTAGCAGGAGTGATGCATTTGAGGGGTACTGAGTGACTCAGAAAACCATTTAGCTCATTGAGAAGATGCGGAGACGAAGTGTCCCTTGCGGTTCGCACCACCAGTCTATCAAAGTCCGCTCCTAAGAGTCTTTTCCTACAGCGCGAAGTATCCGATAGAGGATCTAGAACGCTCGTGGCTAGAGAAGCAGAGGCTGCCCTCTATCACCCCGGTGAGCGACGATCATCTCACTTGTCCGGAAGGTTCAGCAACACAAATATAGCACCCCTCCGGGCGGAGTTGTCTCACAGAGTCTTTTCGGGTCTCTTTCTGGCCAAAATTGAGTCTTCTGCGGTCTTCGCCACATAGTGAACCGGACGGCGAGATCGAACCCGGCTTGAGTGACCACTTCTTAACTGTAGCACTCAAGTGCGTCACCCCTGATGGATCTAGTACTGAGGAAGCTTCGTTTACCCTACTGCGGGCACATCAGATTCAATTGTCACTCACGAAAGGACGTTCTCTCTCGAACCACTTCTGATCGGATACTAAGCGGCGATCATAAAGAAGCGTATATTATCGGATCAGGAGGCTGTTGTTTTTCTACGTAGTACTCTAATGAACGTGAAGAGGTATAAAGACTCCAGACGATGTCCACATTGTGGACATCGCCAGTCTATACAGACATGCATGCCCTACCTTATACATGCATATGGTTACGCGATCAAGTGTGAAAAATGCGGCTGCGACCTCGTGCCGGACTATTACCCTATTCCCTTCCCTGTCGGTTTTTTTACTGGATTCGCAACCGTCGTCGTCGTCGCCAGCTTTTGCCTCTATATTCTGCATTGGTCATTACTAACGTCGGCAGTAGTGTCGATGGCGGTTCTGTTGATTCCTCTCCTTTTAGCGTGCTACATAGTCCTCCAGAGGATCACATTCAAGAAATTGTAACTCCCAAACTAAGAATCAGTGCAGCTGTCAGACTAAGTCTCAGACCTTTCGTCCCTTTCACTGACTGGCGAGGCGTCAGAGGTCGATGGTCAGGCCGTCGTAGGCGGGGGCGATGCCGGAAGGACAGAGGGCGGAGATCTCCTCGTGGGTGCCGAAGTCGTGGTCGATGTGGGTGAGGTAGGTCTGCTCCGGGCCGATGCGGCGGATCACCTGCAGTGCCTCATCGAAGCTTAGGTGCGAGGGGTGCTCGCGGATCCGCAGGGCGTTGATCACCAGTGTGCGGACGCCCCTGAGGATCTCGTAGCTCTCCTCGGGCAGGGTCTTGCAGTCGGTGATGTAAGCGAGGTCTCCGATGCGGTAGCCGAGGATCGGGAGCTGTCCGTGGAGCACGGTGAAGGGCAGCACATCTGCATAACGATCGTCCGCCACAGGCTCCCCCGGGGTGAGCGGGTGGAGCTCCAGCGTAGGCGAACCTGGATACTTCTTCGGTCCGAAGGAGTAAGGCATCACCCGGTGAAGCGTATCGATCACTCGCGGGAGGGCAAAGATGGGGAAGGTGTGGTGGTGATTGGAGAAAGCCCTCACATCGTCCATCCCACCGATGTGGTCGTAGTGCTCGTGTGTGATGAAGATTGCATCCAGGTGATCCAGATCCTCACGAAGCCCCTGCTGCCGGAAGTCCGGACCCACGTCGATCATGATCAGTCGTCCGCCCGATCGGAGGAGAACGGCAGAGCGCAGTCGCTTGTCATGCGGATCGGCAGACCGGCAGACCGGACAGCGGCACCCGAGCTGAGGCACCCCGCGAGAGGTACCGGTGCCGAGGAAGGTGAGCGTACTCTTCTCCATATCTCTCTACTCCTCTATCATCTGCTTCACCGAGCGCATCAGTATGCTTCGGACATACCGCACCTCGGGGCGTATCTCTATCCCAAAGCGCTCATTCACCTTAGCAATGATCAGGTCAGCGAGCCGTCTGATGTCCGCGGACTCGCCGTGGCTGTGATTGATCAGCACGAGGGGCTGCTTGTCGTAGGTCCCCACCTTCTCATTTCGATACCCCTTCATCCCCACCTGCTGGATCAGCCAGGCAGCGGGAATCTTGTGTCGGGTGCCGTCCTCACTGTCGTAGTGTGGCACATCGGGGTACTCGCTCTGCAGCTCCTCCAGCTTCGCTGTGGTGACAAAGGGGTTCATAAAGAATGATCCCGCATTGGGCAGCTCGGCTGGGTCGGGGAGCTTCGACTGGCGAATGGCGATCACCTCCTCTGCGACACGGGCGGGGGTAAGACCCTGCTCCTCTCTCAGGCCGCTGAGCCCCTTGTACTCCAGCCGGGGCTTGGGGACCTTGGAGAGCGTCAGCTCGATCGCCGTGACGACGGCAGAGACCATACTCTCCTCCTTGAAGATCGAGTGGCGATAGCTGTACTTCGCCTCCGTAGCGGGGAGGTCGTGTGCGGAGCCGTCCCTTAGGTCGATATAGTGGATCGTGTCGAGTACGTCACAGATCTCTGCGCCGTAAGCACCGATGTTCTGCACCGCTGCGGCACCGCTGTCGCCCGGGATGAGGGCAAGGTTCTCGATTCCCCACCAGCCCTTCGTCGTCGTCTCCGTGACCAGTGCGTGCCACCTCTTCCCCGCCTCCACACGGAGCCGGACAGTCTTGTCGTCCTCTGAGACGATCGCGACATCGGACCCGGTATAGCGGAGGACGGCGCCCTTGAAGTCGCCATTGAAGAGGAGGTTGCTCCCCCCTCCGATGGTGATAAAGGGGATGGTCCGGAAGTACTCGTCCCGAGCCAGTGTCCGGACATCTTCCTCACTCTCCAGGGTGATGAAGAAAGCGGCTCGGACATCGAGACCGAAGGTATTGTGCTCCTTGAGCGGTTGATCCTGGGTGATGCGCATAATTAGACTATAGTGATGTATATCTTCCTCAAAGGTACCCAAATTCTTTGCCGTCGTTGCTATCCGGAGCTGTCGGCTGGGGATTGAGTGCAAAGTGCTACCTTTGCGGGATAAAACTCCTTTATTTTTGTCTTGACAATATAACTTGCTTTTCGGGAATGGGTGTCCTAAGGATACGCAATAGGTGGGTCGCTATGCTGGCTCACACCGGTCTGGCAGTGGTGCTGATGACACTCTGCAGGCTGCTTTACTACTTCTTCAATAAGAGTCTTTTCAGCTTCATCGCGATGCCACATCTGCTGACGCTCCTTGCCGGAGGGCTTCACTACGATGTGGCAGTGATCCTCTACGGCTGTATCATCTACTATCTGATGATGATAGCGGGAGCGCTTCTGCCACCACGAGTGGAGCAGCGTCGCTGGTGGCAGGTGGTGAGGGCGGTCGGCTTCCTTCTGCCGATGGGCCTGATGCTGGTGATGAATGTCTGCGACACAGGTTACTATCCCTATATCCTGAGCCGTGCCTCAAGGCACCTCTTCTACGAGTTTGGCGAGGAGGATATGGTTGGTCTTGCGGGAGGCTTCATGGTCCAGTTTTGGCCACTCACCTTGGCATTCTTCGCCCTGATGTCTCTGCTGGTCTACGGCTTTCTCCATTTCTCCTTTGCCCCCGTGGTCGAGCAAAAAAGGAGTCCGCTGGTGCGCCGGATAGCAGGTGCTCTCGTCGCTGTCGGACTCATAGTGGTCGGGATGCGCGGCACCCTCCGATCCCATGAGCGACCACTCAGTGAGACGATAGCCGACAGATACATCGAGGACTATCGGGAGGTGGCGCTGGTGCTGAATACCCCTTACTCGCTCTCCCGGAGCTCCGGTGCGCGCTTCGTCCGGTACCGGTTTTACGACCCGACTGAGCTTAGGCGGATCTTTGACCCCGTCTATCAGGCTGAGCCACTCGAGCCGGGAGATACTCTCTTCGGATCGTTACGGGGATACAATGTGATGATCGTCCTGATGGAGAGCATGGGGAGGGAGTACATCGGTGCGCTCAATACGGACATCCCCGGCTACGAGAGCTACACCCCGTTCCTCGACTCGCTCATCCCTCATACGCTCTACGCAAAGTACGGCTATGCCAATGGGAAGCGCTCCGTCGAGTCTTTCCCATCGATCTATGCATCGCTCCCTACCTTTGGCGCCACTTTTAATGATAAGGAGTTCCAGATGAATAGCTATCAGCAGTGTCACGCCTTTACGTCGGGGCTGCCGCTGATGCTGAGGGATGAGGGGTATGACCTGAAGTTTTACCACGGTGACGAGCCGGGGGCGATGGGCTTCTATGACTTCCTCCACCGGATGGGGCTTGAGCGCCAGTACACGGCGGAGGACTTCCGTCAGGAGGTGCCGGATGCCGATCGGTACTTCATGAAGTCGTGGGGCGTCTTTGACGATCCCTTTGAGCAGGCGATGGCGCGGGACATGAAGCGCTCCCTCAGAGAGCCCTTCGGAGCCTTCTTCTTCTCCCTCACCAATCACCACCCCTTCCAGCTCCCTCGGGGGTACGAGAAGAGGTATAAGCCGGGCACGCTCCCGATCCACCGCACAGCGCAGTATGCCGATGAGGCGCTGCGAGACTTCTTCGACTCCATCAAGGATGAGCCGTGGTACGATCATACGATCTTCGTCATCACGGGCGACCACACCAATCAGAGTGACCGCCCCGAGTACGACTGCCCTGCAGGCAGGTCGATGGTGCCGATCTGCTTCTATGTCCCCGACGGATCCCTCCGGGGTGAGATCTCCGATCGCGTTGTCCAGCATCTCGACATCTATCCCACACTGCTCTATCTGCTGGGGATAGACCGAGCGATCTACTCCTATGGTCACAATATCTTTGATGACCGGGTGGATCACTATGCACTCAATAACTTCTTTGACCGGTACTTCCTCTTCACAAAGGAGCTGACCGTGGTGATGCGGCGGGATGGGGAGGTCTCTCTCGAGGCCCCTCGCGCACCGGTGCAGACGGATCATCCCGACCCAACACTGCCGAGCGACTCCATCCGGGATCACTACAGCCACCTACTGAGAGCGATTGCGCAGGACTATAGCGAGCGGCTCTTCTCCTCGGGCTTTGTGCTGAACGACTCTGACGCCACTGAGGCGAGCGCACAGCATTAGTTCCCCCCTTCGTAAGGCTGAAGTCTAATACCGATATTAGATCGATCTAATATCGGTATTAGACTTCACTAATATCGGTATTAGGTATCCGCTTGTAGGACTGGGCTCTAATGCGCTTGGTCTGAGGTGGTGGATAGGTGGGCTATTTGTCGTATCTTTGTGATCAGTGGTGTGGCATCGTTGCCGGCTTGCCGGGAGCTGTCGCCGCCCTGTCTTTTACCCTATTAAGAGCCTTGTATGAGCGAGATAGTAGAACCAGTAAAAAGCGGCGAGGAGAAGTCGCTCAACTTTATACAGCAGATCGTGGAGCGTGACCTCAGGGAGGGACTCCACAACGGACGCATCCAGACCCGCTTCCCACCGGAGCCCAATGGCTACCTCCACATCGGCCACGCCAAGGCGGTTTGTATGGACTTCGGCATCGCCGAGAAGTATGGCGGTGTCTGCAACATCCGCTTCGATGACACTAATCCCGTCAAGGAGGATCAAGAATATGTCGATGCGATCCTGCGGGATATTGAGTGGCTGGGCTTCCACTGGGGCAGCGTCTACCACGCCAGTGACTACTTCGATAAGCTCTATGACTTTGCCGTCGATCTGATCAAGCGGGGCCTCGCCTACGTCGATGAGCAGACGTCCGAACAGATCGCTGCTCAGAAGGGGACGCTCACTGAGCCCGGGACAGCCAGCCCTTACCGGGATCGCCCGGTGGAGGAGAATCTCCGGCTCTTCGAGGAGATGCGTCACGGTAAGCACGCCGAGGGGTCGATGACCCTCCGGGCGAAGATTGATATGGCTCACCCCAACCTCCTCTTCCGCGACCCGATCATCTACCGCATCATCAAGAAGCCGCACGCTCGCACCGGGACGGACTGGTCGGTCTACCCGATGTACGATTTTGCACATGGGCAGAGTGACTACTTCGAGGGAGTGACCCACTCGATCTGTACGCTCGAGTTTGTCCCCCACCGCCCACTTTACGATTACTTCATTGACCTCCTCAAGCCTGAGGATAGTGAGTATCGACCTCGCCAGTATGAGTTTAATAGGCTCAATCTCACCCACACGGTGATGAGTAAGCGGAAGCTACTGGAGCTGGTGCAGCGCGGTCTCGTCCACGGCTGGGATGACCCCCGGATGCCCACCCTCGTCGGTATGCGCCGGAGGGGCTACACCCCTCAGAGCATCCGAAACTTCATCGGGGCCATCGGCTACACGAAGTACGATGGCACCATCGAGGAGGAGCACCTGGAGCACTATGTCCGGGAGGATCTGAATAAGGTAGCCACCCGTGCCGCTGTGGTCCTCGACCCGATCAAGCTGGTGATTACCAATTACCCCGAGGGAGAGACGGAGGAGATGGAGTGCGTCAATAATCCGGAGGACCCGGATGCCGGCACCCACACACAGACCTTCGGTCGAGAGCTCTGGATTGAGCGGGAGGACTTTATGGAGGATGCACCCAAGAAGTACTTCCGTCTCACGCCCGGGCGCGAGACTCGACTCCGCTCCGCCTACATCGTCACCTGCACCGGCTGCGAGAAGGACTCCACCGGACAGGTCACCACGGTCTATGCCGAGTATGACCCGGATAGCAAGACCGGTGGTGCCACAGCCGATCGCAAGGTGAAGGGGACCATCCACTGGGTCTATGCTGCCGGGGCGCAGCCGGTAGAGGTCCGTATGTACGACCACCTCTTCTCTGCCGAGGATCCGATGGCGGAGGAGTACGAGGACATCAGCGAGCTGATCAATCCTCAGAGCGAGACGATCCTTTACCCATGCTATGCTGAGAAGTTTATCACAGAGGCTCAGGTGGAGGACCACTACCAATTTGTCCGCAAGGGCTACTTCACTAAGGACAAGGACAGCACAGACGAGCTGCCGGTATTCAATCAGACTGTCTCCCTCCGCGACTCGTGGAAGAAGATGGTCAGTAACGACAAAGCCAATAAGTAATAGGTCATGCTAATGAGTACGCAACCCCATACCCGGTCCCATCAGTGGCAGATCCTGAGTTCCCTCTGCCTGCTCTTCCTCGCTCCGCTCACGATGCTCGCCCAGAGCCGCAAGAATGTGGTGGATGAGGTGGCCTGGGTCGTGGGTGATGAGCCGATCCTGCTCTCCGACATTGAGCGACAGAGGATGTACTACGAGAGTATGGGGCAGCCCTTCCAGGGTGATCCGCGCTGCATCATCCCCGAGCAGATGGCGATCTCAAAGCTCTTCCTCAATCAAGCTAAGATCGACAGCATCGAGCCCAATCAGCAGATGATCAATGCCAATGTCAATCAGTGGCTGGAGCAGGTGACTAATCAGCTGGGGAGCAAGGAGAAGCTCGAGGAGTACCTCGGTCAGAAGTACTCTCAGATACGGGAGGAGCGCCGTAAGGTGGTGGCTGAGCAGTACACCGTTATGCAGATGCAGCAGAAGATTGTCGGAGAGGTGATGGTCGCCCCATCGGAGGTCAATCGCTTCTATGAGCAGATCAATAAGGACTCCCTTCCCTTTGTCCCCACGACGGTGGAGGTGCAGATCCTTACCCTTCAGCCCAAGATCTCTATCAAGGAGATCGATGCGGTAAAGCAGCGGTTGGTCGACTTCACGGAGCAGGTCAATAGCGGTAAGTCGGACTTTGAGACCCTGGCTCGTCTCTACTCCAAGGACAATGAGACAGCCCTTAGGGGTGGTGAGATCGGCTTTGTCGGTCGTGCGGAGCTGGAGCCGGAGTTTGCTAACGTCGCCTTTAGCCTCAATGACCCAAAGAAAGTGTCACGCATCGTGGAGACGAAGCGTGGCTACCACATCATCCAGCTGATTGAGAAGCGGGGCGACCTGATCAACGTGCGTCACATTATGCTGAGTCCGGAGGTCAATCAGGAGGAGCTCCTCGCAACCAATAGCCGGATGGACTCCATCGCCGGCATCATCACGAGGGACAGTGTCCCCTTTGCCACTGCTGCGCTCTACTACTCCTCGGATGAGGATACCCGGCTGAGTAACGGACAGATGGTGAACGCCAATCAGCAGAGCTCTCTCTTCGGTACCTCTCGCTTCCAGATGTCCGACCTGCCTCAGGAGATGTCCCCGCTCGTATCGGAGCTTGGCGAGGGAGAGATCACCAAGCCTTTTACTATGACGGATAAGAATAACCACCTCGTGGTGGCGATAGCCCGCCTCAAGAGCCGTAAGCCGGGTCACCGCGCCAATGTCGTCGACGACTATCAGGTGATCAAGGATATGGTGGAGGGAAAGAAGCGCGAGGAGCTGCTCGATGAGTGGATCCGCGAGAAGCAGAAGACCACCTACGTCAGCATCGCACCCGCCTATCGGCAGTGCACCTTTCAGTACCCCGGCTGGGTACTCCGTGAGGGCACGGAGAAGGAGTAAGCTTGTCCCAATACTGCAAGAGTAGTCTCGTATGAACGAAGGTGACCCTCGTCATCCCATTCTCATAGCTCTGGCACTGACGATCCTGTCGGTGGCTGGGCTTCTGGCTACTCAGGCTCGGCCATCGGCTCCCGGGACTGCCGGCTTGCTCTCCTCCCTGCAGACGACGCCCCCCGATACGACCGGCAAGGAGCGGATCATCATTGAGCACGTGGACCTGTGGCGCTTCGATAAGGAGGTCAACCCCGATGCGCAGATCCTGACGGGGAACGTTGTCTTCAAGCACGACAACGCACTGATGTACTGTGACAGTGCGCTCCTCTATAGGGAGACCAATCGATTTGAGGCTTTTGGCAACGTCCACATCCACCAGGCTCAGGATACGGTCGATATCTACTGCAACTACCTTGACTACGACGGCTATACGAAGCTGGCACGACTCCGAGAGCTGGTACAGATGGAGCAGGGTGAGAATACCCTCCTCACTGATAGCCTGGACTACGATCGTATGTCGGGGATCGCTTACTACTTTGACTACGGCTCGGTCGCCGACAGCCTCAATGTCCTCTCGAGCGTCTACGCGGAGTACTCCACGGTGGATAAGACTGCGGTCTTCTACAACGATGTCGTGCTACAGAATGACAACTTCACCCTCTACTCCGATACGCTGCACTACGACACCAATACCAAGATCGCTACCATCCTCGGTCCCACAACGATCGAGGGCGACAGCGGCATCATCTACGCTACACGCGGCACCTACCGGACGGAGGAGGACGTGGCGACACTCCTTGATCGGGCCGAGATAGTCTCCGGCAGCCGATGGATGACGGGTGACTCTCTCATCTACGACCGCCCCGCACACTTTGCCGACCTCTATGGTAGCGTCATCCTCAGGGATACGGCTGAGAGTATGGAGCTGAGGGGCAATCATGTGATGTACAACGACTCTACCGAGTGCGGTGAGGCGATAGACCATGCGTATATCTACGAGTACTCCGACTCCGACCACCTCTTTACCGGTGCGGATAGGATGCAGCTGATCAAGGTCGACTCCGTCAATAATATCGCTAAGGGGATAGGCAATGTCCGTACCTGGCGCAGAGATGCACAGGCTGTCGCTGACTCGATGGTCTACCTCACTCAGGACTCGGTGATGAAGATGTATGGTCGCCCCTTCGTCTGGAGCGGTCTCTCACAGGTCACCGGTGACTCGATCCGCCTTTTTATGAAAAATGGCTCCGTCGAGCGTGCCCTGATCGGAGAGAATGCCTATATGTCCCAGCATCTGCGGAAAAAGTACTACAATCAGATGCGAGGACGAGAGGTGGAGGCCTACTTCCACGAGGGCGAGATGGACTCCGTATGGACGCGAGGCAATGCGGAGACGATCTACTTCAGTGAGAATAAGGACTCCATCCAGACCGAGCAGACGCACACGCAGAGTAGCGAGATACTGACGCAACTGGAGAATCGAGAGGTGGTGCGGATCCTCCTCCTTGGACAGACAAAGGGACGCACGAAGCCGATCTTCCTCGTCGAGGAGAGCGATCTGGTCTATCCCGACTTCGTCTGGTTCCCCGAGGGGCGCCCGGTCGACTCGCTGGATATCTTCCGTCGCACCCCGACACCGGGCGAGAGTGGAGGCGACTTGGTGCCGCGCCCACCGACGACAGGTCTCCTGCAGGACCTCCCGACGCCTAAGGAGGAGAAGCCTCAGCAGGCTGTGCAGACCTCGCTCCCATCGGACTCGCTCGTGACAGCGCTGACCGACTCGATCATACGGACGATGGCGGACACCACCGGCATATCGATCGACTCGATCAGGAGTCACGTGATGGACTCCCTTGCTGTCTCTCTGCCACAGGCGGGTCGTGAGATCCTGCAAGGTGCAGCCGACAGCACCCTCAGGGCCATCTCCGGACAGCGGGTCACCGAGTTCCTTGACGGGAGACAGCGCCCCGCCGAGGTGACCGACTCCCTCCGTCGCATGGGTACCGCTCAGCTCGACTCACTCGGACTGACACGTAAGGCTGTGACCGATGAGGCAGAGACCAAGGCGCGTGAGGTGATCACAGGGCTCAAGAGAGAGCGACAGGCCACGATCCGCAAGGAGGACGAGGCGACACAACCTAAGAAGAAGTGACCGTACTATGGGATGGGGAAGTTTTTTTAAGTCTAAGAAGCCAAGAGGATTCAGGTACACCTACCTCACCTTTGACCCTAAAAAGAAGGAGCTGGAGCGCAAGATCCGGCTCTCCAAGCATAGGGTCGACCCGGAGGCGAATCCCCTCACGGAGGAGGACTTGAAGGAAAACCTCAGAGGACGCTTACGGCGCAACTCCGAGCGTCTTGCCAAGTATGGCGACCCGGAGGACTTCTCGGAGAGTATCAGTAAGAAGAATAGGCAACTTGTCTTTGTCCTCGCTATCCTCTTTGCCTTTACCTACTGGATCTTCGAGAGCTTAGGCATCACCACCTGGGCTGACTTCGCACAGCTTTTCATCTTCTGGTAAGCCATCGCGTGGATAGCAGAGTACATCTATTACCGGATAATATTGCCAATCAGATCGCTGCCGGTGAGGTGATCCAGCGTCCCGCTTCTGTCGTCAAGGAGCTGGTCGAGAATGCCATTGACGCCGGAGCCACCGACATCCAAATCATCATCAAGGATGCCGGCAAGACCCTGATCCAGATCATCGACAACGGATCCGGTATGGGAGCCGTCGATGCCAGGATGGCCTTTGAGCGGCATGCGACGAGCAAGATCCGCGAGGCGGCCGACCTCTTCTCCATCGTCACTATGGGCTTCCGAGGAGAGGCACTCCCCTCCATCGCTGCGGTGGCACACGTGTCCCTCCAGACGCGTATGGAAGATACGGAGCAGGGGACGAAGCTCGAGATAGAGGGCTCTAAGGTGATCTCTCAAGAGCCGATCGCCTGCCCCGTGGGGTCCAATTTCCAGATCCGCCATCTCTTCTTCAATGTCCCTGCGCGGCGGAAGTTCCTCAAGGCGGATACGACCGAATTTGCCCACATCCTCACCGAGCTGCAGAATATTGCCGCTGTACGGCACCGGGTCGCCTTTACCCTTGTCCACAATGACAAGATCCAGCTCCAGCTCTCTGCAGCACCGCAGAAGCAGCGGCTACTCGACCTCTTTGGCAGCCGGCTCTCCAAGCACCTCCTCCCGCTCCATATCGAGACGCCCTTAGTCACCATCGAGGGCTTTGTGACGGAGACGAGGTATACCCGCAAGCGCGGAGCCTGTCAGTACTTCTTCGTCAACGATCGCTTCATGCGGCACCCCTACTTCCACCGGATGGTACTCAATGCCTATGGCGAGATGATACCTAAGGGGGAGAAGCCGGAGTACTTCCTCTTCCTCTCCTGCGACCCCGGCTCCATAGACGTCAATATCTCGCCCACAAAGACGGAGGTCAAGTTTGAGGCCGAAAATGATATCGGCACCATCCTCTTCTCCGCCATCCGTGAGGTGCTGATGAAGGGGGCAGCCATGCCTACGCTCGACTTCGACGAGGATCGTATGGAGATCCCCGTCGCTGATACCAGCAGACGCGATGCCCCCGAGCCACCCACGTCGGGCAATTTCTTCGAGGTGGGGAGTAGGCTCAATGACAGCGACGAACTGATGCTGACGCCCAAGATCGGTGACACCTTCCCTGCCGTGGGGGGGGAGACGGCTATGCCCGATATAGCAGACTGGGATAGCTTCTACGAGGACTTCCAGAAGAGTCGTGAGGACATGCCGAGGCAGGTTCCTCTCTCCGATAGGGAGGATCCTGTGCAGACTATGCCCTCCTCGCTCACAGAGGAGAAGTCCGAGCTGAGATCCGGGTACGATGTCCCACCGCTCGTCTATGGCGATTATGGCGTCGCTCTACGCCCGGAGGGTATCACCGTGGTCAGCCTCTCCCGGGCAAGGGAGAGGGTCCTCTTCGAGCAGTATATGACCTCCTTTAGGAGCGGGCATGTGGTCTCATCGCGCCTGCTCTTCCCGGCACTCCTTGAGCTCTCTTCCGAGGACACTGCTCTCCTGAGGGAGTACCGTCAGGATCTGACCGGGATAGGCTTTGACATCTCCGATATGGGGCAAAATGCGATCGGCATCAACGCTGTGCCCGAAGGTCTACCCGCAGGCGGAGAGGAGGAGATCCTCCATGAGCTCCTCCGTGAGTGCGAGCAGACCGGTCGCTCCGGTGGGGAGGTCTTGTCGAATAGACTTGTCCGGACCATCACCACCTCGCGCCTACGGTCCCTCCCACGCCAGATGACCCCGGCGCAGGCGCAGCAGCTCCTCGAGCAGCTCTTTGCTCTCCCAGAGTATCGGGTCACACCCTCGGGTCGGCAGATCCTCTTCTTCCTCACCCCTCGAGAGCTCGCCAAGCACCTTCCCTGATACAAAAAAAGAAGTCCCACCTCACATCGTGAGGCGGGACTTCTTTTTCTCTCAGACTGATATCTCCCAGCTGTATCAGTTACTTAGCCACTCTACCCGCAGGTCGGAGAGGGAGCCGGTGAAGTGGCCAGTTCGCTCCAGCGGGAAGACCAGTGTCTGTACCCAGTAGCGAGGTCCCTTGAGCTCACGGTCTTCCGGATGTACGATGATGCCGAGCGTCTCCTGCAGCCGACCATCGATGTAGAGTCGGGTCTCCCGATTGGTCCCCTCTATCGTCACCTCAGTCTCGCGACCTATCGGCAGGCGGTAGTCCCAGTGGTATCGGTAGCCGTCCCGCTCAAAGCCCAGCAGCCCCTCCTCCGGGGTGGATAGGTAGACCACTGCATCCTTAGAGGAAAAGAGGACCGTACCGCGGGGATTTTCTCCTGGGGTGATGCGGAAGGAGACCCGGTAGTCGTACCCAATCTCCGTGATCGGCAGACCAAGCGGGAAGTCCACCTTGGGCGATGAGACGAAGTAGGAGCGCCTGTCTTTCTCCGGTCTCGCAAGCAGGTTTACTCCAGGTGCCTCAGATAGACTTCGACGCTTTCGGTCAAAGGCGTCGTAGGGCACAGTGCTACTACGTCCTTGCCAGGTCTTAGCTGCAATGGTCTGCACGGCGGGGAAGATCCGGTGGTAGACATCCTGCTGGCTGATACCGTTTCCGCAATGGTCGTTCCAGACGGCAAACATCCCTCCCTTGATCTGCGGGTGGTGCTCCTCCAGCGTCTCGCTATTCATCGTTGCCGGGGTCCACTCCCTATAGAGTTTCTCAATATCAAGGTAGTCGTAGTAATAGCCGGCTGCCGGCACGATATAGACCCACCGGTCCGGCATGCTCACCACGTCGTACCCCATGTCGATCATCTCTCTTGCGAGCGAGTAGTCCATACTCCAGCAGTAGAGTAGGACGTCGTCCACCTTCACTGGCGTCTCGCCTCGCGCATGGGTGAGCGATCCCCAGACGGCGGCGCGCTTCCCATACGACTCCACCTTGCGGATGTAGCGGTCGGTGAAGGCTCTGAATTGCTCCACCACCTTCTGATCCTTATTGCTGTACTCATCCGTCCCTATATGGACGTAGGGGGAGATGAAGGTGGGGTCGGCCGGGTCCAGATACTCTTCGAGCAAATCATCCAGCACCCGATAGGTGTCGGGACTGAAGAGGTCCATATGATCCGCGCCATACTCCTTGCTCCCTATTGACGGCATATAGTGGGTAAAGGCGAGCGTATGCGCCGGCACATCGATCTCCGGGATGATCGTCACCCCGAGCGATGCCGCCTCCAGCTGCAGCTGCTTGAAGTCGGCCTTGCTGTAGTGCCCATCCGTTGCTGTCAGCCCCGGATGGGTCTCGCTCTCGAGGCGGAAGGCAGCGTAGGTCTTGTCCCAGTCGTCACCGTAGAATTTCTTGAAGCCATTGTCGTTGAGATGAATGTGGAAGGCATTCATCTTGTAGTACGCCATCAGCTTGACGGTGGCGCGGAGGAAGTCGAGGGAGAAAAACTTTCGTCCCACATCCAGCATCATGCCGCGTATCGGGTAGTCCGGGTAGTCCTCTATCACGCCGCAGGAGAGCTTCTGCCCCTGCTCGAGCAGCTGGAGCAGCGTCCGCGTCGCCCAGTAGAGTCCCTGACGGGAGTTGCCCGTGAGAGTGATGTGATCCGGTAGGATCTCTATCCGATAGGCTTCGCTCCCCTTGTCGGAGAGTAGGGTGGGGCGGATCGCAAGGGAGATGGTTCCTGTGGATCCTGCCTTGACGGTGTCGCCTAGTAGCTCTCGGAGGTCCTGCCTAAGCAAAACGGCGACCTCCGCCGCCTCCTCCCCCTCGGGGGTGAGACGACAGAGGTCACTGTAGTGGAAGGATTCCTCCGCCCCGCTCCAACTCTTGACCTCAGGGATGGTAAAGGGCTTGTTGCTCTGAGCGAGCCCCCGCACCGGGCTGAGGAGGATAGAGAGAAGGAAGGGGATTAGGAGTCCATACTTCATTTAGAGTGCTGCGATAGCCTGATCGTAATTGGGCTCGTGGGTGATCTCCTCCACCTGCTCGGTGTAGAGCACCTTTCCCTCCTCGTCAAGGACGACGACGCAGCGAGACATCAGCCCCTTCAGTGCACCGGAGGTCAGCAGGCAGCCGTAGTCCTTGCCGAAGTCCGGGCTCTTGAAGGTGGAGAGCGTCACGACGTTCTCCAGACCCTCAGCACCGCAGAAGCGTCCCTGCGCAAAGGGAAGGTCAGCACTGATGCAGAGGACGACGGTATTGTCGAGCGAGGAAGCCTTCTTATTGAAGGTCCTGACGCTCTGAGCGCAGACGCCCGTATCGATCGATGGGAAGATATTCAGCACGACCCGCTTGCCCTCATAGTCGGATAGCTTTGCATCTGATAGGTCGCCCTTCGTCAGGCAGAAGTCAGGTGCCTTGCTGCCCACCTCAGGCAGCTTACCGATCGTCTCTACAGTCTTTCCCGAAAACTTTACTTTAGCCATAGTTTCTTGTGATTGTTGTTATGTGATGTGTGAAAAAATAGATTAGTCTCTTACTCGCTCCTGCGGATCGTCAGTGATCCACCGGCGCTATTGCCTGCATACTCCGGGGCGTAGAAGCTCTGCACCTCGGCAGGACCGTAGCTGAAGTGTCCCGCCACGTTGGCGGTCGCCTCCAGCTCGATCACGTGCTTCCCCCTCTGGAGGTAGTCGATGAAGATGTAGTCCGCCGTCTCTCGTCGGCTGTATCCGTACCACGTGCGGTCCGACATACCGTAGCCGGCAAAGTCATAGCCCGGCTCGGCGCCTGCCGCCCGGTCATCCCGTATCGTCACGAGGCTCAGGTCCTGCTTCGTCTCGATCAGGTAGCGCACCACCAGCTGCTCGCCGGCTACCGCCTCTCGCTCATCTGTCAGTCGGACGAGTGACGACTTGCCGTCGATGATACGCCGGGCGTAGACCTCCTTGCCGATCGTCAGCTTCTCACCTGTGGGTGTCGCTTTTGCCGCCGGCTCCGTCACCCGATACCGGATGCCACCGAAGGCAAAGTCTGTCGTCACCCCCTCCCACCGGATCACCGTCTTGGTCTCCGGCTTCGGCAGGCCGAGGACGATGTGTCCCGTCGCCTTATCGAGTGCCGTGGGGCGGTAGGTCACCTCTCCGAGATGGAGCGTCGCATCGGGCGCAAAGCGCGTCGGCGTCACCGTGCGCAGCAGAGGCTCCACCGCCTCCAGCGTCATCGGGTTGCGCCACAGCGTCCCCTGCTTGAGGCTCAGCATAAAGCGTGTCACCTCCGGAGAGAGTGCCTCGTCCTGCTGATCGTGGTGGAGGAAGAGGGTCAGCGCCAGCAGCTCAGCATCGCTCTGAGTGTAGCTGCTTCGGTCGCGGATGAAGTCCCGCACCTCGCTGTACGCCGCCTTGGTGTCAAAGGCACGCGAGTACTCCCCAAAGTTGAGCAGGTATGAGGTCGATGCCGTCCGGTAGTTCTCTCGAGCGCCCTTCACCTGCTTCTCGAGCAGCTTCTTCACCTCTCCGGAGAGGGAGGGGGCCTTCCGTCCCAGCTTATGGACCAGTAGGCGATACTCCATCGCAGCCTTGTAGTAGCTTCGCTCCTTGGAGAGCTGACCCTGCAGGTACTTCAGCGACTGGTCGATCGCATCATCCAGCTTTGCTGACCGGGTGGGGGTAAAGGCAAGATTCTCCAGGACCACATGGGTCAGCCAGGGAGAGGGCTCCGGCAGTAGGGCATCGTAGCGGAAGCCGCCAGTGGGGAAGGTAAAGGCAAGGATCCTCTTCTCCAGCCCTCCAAGCAAGTCGCTCATCCGCTCCTCACTCAGGAGCAGATCGTAGAAGTCTGCCAGTGTCCTCGGGTCGGCCTGCCTATTGAAGGATGACCTCGGCTCCGACTCCCGATCACGTATCGCTGCCCGCAGTTGGGTGCGAGACATAGAGAGACTCCGCTTCAGCTCCGGTGTAGAGGCGATCAGCGCCCTCAGGCGACTATAGACCGCATACTTCGTGCTAGCCTCGAGGAGAGAGAGCTCCTCTGCCGGTGCCTCTGTAGCGTAGGTGTCGGCGAGGGTGGTGAGGAGGAGGTGGATCGGGGAGAAGTAGATCTCCGCCACAGCCTGGCTCCCACCGAGGTCCGCCTTGGGCAGTGTCAGGCTCACCTGCGACTGCTTATAGGACGAGAAGGGGACCGCCACCGTATACTCCGCCAGGTCGCTCCGGAGAGGGATCACCCGCTCCAGCGCATCGGTATAGTGCGCCCCCGCTGCCGTGGCACGCAATATCAGCGAGTCGCCATCGGTACGCTTCGCCTCCACGACGAAGGGCATCGTGCCTGTCTGACCACCGGCCACCGACAGCTCCGCCTCGGATAGCTGCGCCTGACCCTCCGTGACGGTTGCACGGATGGTTGCGGGCGACTGCTCCGCATTCTGCACCCGAGCGAGTCCCTCCAGCCGGTCGCCCCATCTCAGGTATCGGGGCAAGGACAGCTCTACGGAGAGCGGGGCAAAGACGCTGAAGCTATGATCCTCCAGCAGCTCCTCCTCAAAGTCGGGGGCAAAGGAGTAGACCTTCAGGACATACTCCGTCTGGGTATCGGGCAGCTTAAAGTCCAGCTGTACCTGTCCCTCCCTGTCGCTCCTAAGGAGCGCACTGAAGTAGGCGGTCTCAGCAAAGTTTTGCCGCAGCCTCGGCTGCCCGTCTGATCCGGCACCCTCAGCCACAATCACCACCTCATCATTGACGACGTTGCTCTGCTTCATCATCGCCCTCGGGGATGCCACTGCACTCTCCATCAGGACAGCGCCATACAGATTGCCATCCAAGGCTTGGTACAATACCGGTGAGTCGCCGATCTTGCTCCAGTGCTGCTCGTTGCCCGAGGCCTCGGTGAGGGCCTTGTCAAAGACCGCCACAAGTACCGGCACCTCAGAGAGCGGCTTGCCCGCGCGACTCACGATGGTAAAGCGTCGAGAGAAATCCGCTCCCGGCACAAAGCGACCCTCTCCCTCCTTCATCTCCAGTCCATCGGTGTGGGTCTTCTCCTTATCACCCGACTCCTCACTATACTCTGTCAGGTCAATGCGTGCGGAGGACTCCTCCCCTCTGTAGTAGGCGGAGAGTACCACGGATAGCGTCCCCTCCATCGGGCGTAGGCGATAGAGCTTACCCGGCTCCACGGGGAGGAACTGGTGTACGCTCTCTTTCCCCTCCCGGACCATCAGCAGAGAGAGCGTCCCGCCATGGCTCGAGCCGTAGAGGATCTCTCCCTCCTTCGTCATAGTGGCAAAGAGGGGCACCTCGCCCTGGAGCCGGTCATCGGTCGGGCTGTAGAGGTAGAGTGGGTCGCTCTCGTCCCTCACCACCTGACCCCAGTAGTCGGTCGTCTCTATCCTCAGTCGGTAGCTCCCGCTGGGCAGACTTGCCAGGCTCAGCTTCCGCTTCCCCTTCATCGGTAGCTCGATCGGCTCTCCGACCTGCTTCCCCTTCGCATCGATCCAGGTGGCCGTGAGCTGATACCTCGACAGGTCCCCCAGCCTCATCCGCTGGTATGGCTGGCTCTCAGTGCTCAGCGTCAGGTCGAGGCGATTGAGTCTATGCTTACCGCCCAGAAGTAGGTTTGCCGACAGGGGGAGGTTGGTCGTATCCTTCTCCATCGCCAGAGACTCGTCCGTCACATCCCCTATCGCGTCAGCGGCAGAGAGTGTGATCGGGTGATTCCAGTAGTAGCCACCCGTTGCGGACTTCGTCAGAGGCTCGGTCTCCAGCATGAAGTGTCCGTCCGAGCCGCTCCGACCCGTCATCCGCTTGCCGTCCACATCGTACTGCAGCGTCAGTCGTGCCGCCACGGGGTGACCATTCAGGTCCTCTGTCCGACCATAGATCCGCATCGGTCGACCGGAGACATAGCCGGTCGGTATGCTGTCAATGGTGAGCGACAGGTGCATCAGCTTATAATCCTCGACTCGTAGAGACTCATCGCCATAGGGCGTGTCGAGGGTAAAGTCAGATAGGTGCTCGTCCTTGGGGAGGGTAAAAGTGGCCTCCGCCACCCCACGATCGTCGGTGGTGATCGTCTGTGTCTCGATCACCTCCTCCACGCCATCCCTCAGGGCGACCAGCTTCACCTGCTGAAGTGTGTTCGGCTCAGCCTTCACCACCTCCCCCTTGCGGGTAACGGTGACGATGCCGACCTTCACCATCTGCCCCCTCTTGTAGATCGGTCTATCGGTGTAGAAGTGTGTCTCTGCCTGTCTCTTCGGATTAGCTGTCCCGGCAGGCCACTTTTGCGCCCCGTAAATGGTGAAGAACCGCTCCTCAAGCATTCGGGGATCCTTGACGCTGATGAAGAGGTATCCCCCTCTCGGCGGGGTCTGGCGAACCACCACCTCGCCCCCTTCATCGGTGTAGAGGGTGGCGATGGGGCGTCTCCGCTCATCACCGCGGAAGACCTTCACCTCCACGCCGGAGACCGGACTGCCGTCTTGTCGGTCAAGGGCGTAGATGATCGGATCGTACTGATCCACCGTGATCTTGTCCAGTAGAGCATTGCCCTGACGGACCACCCCCTCGCGATCGTTGTAGAGTGCCAGCTTGTAGTACCCCACTCTCGGCAGGCGGAGGGATACCTTGTCGCTGATCCAGCGCGCCTTCCCCGCCGGAGCTGTATAGGATGCCAGCTTCGTCGCACGACCATTTCGGATCTGTTGCTCCACCTTACGGTCACTGCTGATGAGGTAGAGGTCGAGCGCCTGTCGCGTCGGACCCTCTATCTCGATGGTCGCCTCCCCCGTGTGGAGGTCGATGTAGGTCACATCACCGATGGAGGGGCTGTGATCAAAGAGCTGCTTGCCCATCTCCCTCAGCCGCTTCTCGTAGGGGTTCCCCGATATTGAAGGCTCTATCCTAAGGTACTCAGCGTAGAGCTTATCCTCCTCTCGGAGCCACTCCTCGGTCTTGCGCTCCGACCTGAGGGGCTCGAGCAGGCGTGAGCTCTGCTCCCGGAGGTCCAGCATCCGGACCACCGGCTGCTCGGGGCGACCGGCAAAGCGCTCTATATAGGCCGGGTAGATATTCTCCTCCGACCGTCTTGCTTCCCACTCCAGCATGGAGAGGGCTTGGTCGCTATAGCCTGCCTTCAGAGCTTGCCCCAGCTCCCGGAGGTGAAGCTCGCGGAGGGCATCGAAGCCCTTGTCCGCCAACTGCTCCATTAGCTCAGCGAGGAGAGAGTACCCGTTTCCCTCGGAGGGCACACCCAGGCACCAGCGGCGGACCTGCCACTGATAGCGGAGTCCGCTCAGATCGGTGGTGGCGCGCCACAGCTCCCGACGCTCCAGTTCGCGAGAGATCATCCGGACCAGCTCCTTCTCAGTCCGCTCCTTACTCCAGAGGAGTGTGTCGGGCGACTCGTCGGAGGTGTCGTACTCCTCAATGGTGCGACCGGCATTGGCTGCCAGCCGACTTAGGTGATCGAGGAGAGAGAGCATCTCCTCCTCGGGGATCTTCTGTTCCTCTGCCATGGCTACTTTATCTATGGATCGGTGGCCAGCGATACCGGTCCCGGTCAGCAGACCTGCACCGACAAGTGCCGGCAGCAGCAGTGCTGCGAGTCGGGTCCAGAGGGCCGTATGAGTGATATGCTTCATGGTATATTATTTATGATTTTTTCTTGATCTGATAAACTTCCTCCCTCGCCTGTGCCACCCTAGAGGGTGTTGCTCCCGCCTCTACCGCACGGGCGAAGTCTCTCTCTGCCTCCTCTTCCTCCCCATAGAGCAGCCAGATCTCCCCCCTTAGGAGATACTCCTCCGCACCGATATGCTCGCCGCTGCGGCGTATGATCTCCCGCACATCGGCAAGGGCGTCCGACTTACGCCCCTGACGCATCAGGAGCCGAGCCCTCGCCCGGTAGGCCGGTGCCATCACCGGCTGCTGCTCGATTAGGTAGCTCAGCAGCTTCTCCGCCTCGAGAGGGCGTCCCTCCCTCTCATACACCTCGGCGAGCTTCACCCGCGGGAGGTAGGCATCTGGGTTGTGAGCAAGGATCCGCTTCAGGTCCTCCTCGGCGGCACTCCAGAGTCTCAGCTTCTCGTAGGTGAGTACCCGTTTGTATCGGTAGATCTCGCTGGAGGGTGTCGTAGAGACAAGCTCGTCATAGTCAGTGAGGGCGCTCTGCAGTTGCCCCAGGTCGCTGAGCAGGTCTGCCCGTCGCTCCCTCAGCTCCGGCACAGCCGGCTGACGGCTCAGCGCCTCGGAGAGGAGCTCCAGAGCCTCTATGGAGTCGCCCCGCGCTACTACCAGCTCAGCCAGATTGCCGAGGAGGAGGAAGTTCCCCTCCGCCTCCGGACTCAGCTCCAGAGCCTGCCTAAGCATCAGCTCAGCGCTGTCCGGTTTGCCTGCCTCGTAGTAGTCAAAGTAGCGCTCAACGCAGCCGGCATACGCCTCTCCCCCCTCCTTATCCGACTGAGCGGAAGCAAGAAGCAGGGGCATCAGGGCTACGATAATCGTTGCTAAGGGTCTGGCGAGGACATTCATTGGTGTACTTCTTCCATGCTTTTGATTATGAAAGGTACCCATTTTTCCCCACCTGACCAATCCCGATTGTTAAAGAATGTGGAGACCTCAGCTCCGTAGATTATTGGGGAAAAAAGAAGAGACGACTCGTCCTGCCTCCTCAGTGCAGGGGGAGACTCCGCAGTCTCACCATACTTGGCCGAACCTGGATGACAATGGCGGATATCCGTAGGACGCGAAAGGAACCGTATACGAGTCGTCTCAGTAAAGTTTCTTGCTGCAAAGATACGACAATCCCAAGACCTCATTGTCTCTTGTCTGCACCATCTGGAGGGGTGACGCATTTGAGTTGTACAGAAGCCACTCAACTCATTCCGAAGAATAGGAAACGAAGCACCTGCAAGGGTGTCGCACCATCAAGCCTTCACACCGATTGCGTCACCCCCTGCCCGATCAGCCCGCACCGCAGTGAAATCTCTAATATCGGTATTAGGTCGAGCGCCTATCCACCGGGCATTGGACACCCCTCCCTTATGGGCTCTCCGCAGCAAAGGTAATAGATAGTGGATGAGGAGGTAGTTAGAGCCTATGGGAATTTTGTAACCTCCGACACTATCTGTTGATTACTCTCTCATCACGTCAGCAGTGGGACAAGTCAAGGGAGCTCAGCGGGCTCATACCGAGGTTTAATGATGCTCTGTGTAGAACAATAGTTAAAGGTGTGGCATATATCGTTAGTCAAATCTGCAGACAGACCGAGTGGATATTTAACTTGTGCTTAGCTTAGCGTCTACGACCAATTGTAACTTCATGCAGGAAAGCAGTGATGACCTAACACCGGTATATGGAATGCCTCACAAGACAACTCAGTCTCTGCCTCGATCACCAGTCGCCCTCCTCTGTCAGGGAGTGACTAAATAATCTTCCTTGTGGGTGAAAGAAGCAGAGAGACGGTACACCCACTTGGATGTACCGTCTCTCAATGAGTGCAGAGTAGTTCCTACTCGCTTACTTACTTGTTATATGTAGGATAGGTGCTGGTAATCGGCCACCCCGGGTTCTGATAGAGGTTGCTCTGGGCGGGGTCTCCCGTGGGAGAGCAGAGCTCCATCTCCCTCACCGAGAAGGGCGAGAGGTAGTAGACGGGATAGAAGGTGTATCCCTCATAGAAGGGGTTATTCGCCTTGATCACCTGGTAGGGGCGGTGATACTTGCTCAGCTCCTTGGAGGAGATATTGGCCTTGTCACTTCCATCGGCAAGTACCTTGGAGGTGGTGCGCTCTTTGGTCTTCTTGTCTACGTTCCAGTAGATATCCCAGTTCCACATCTCGGTCCAGAAGTTGACCCCCTCGATCTGATAGTTTGTCACCTGATCCATGGCAGACCAGCGCACGAGATCATCCCAGCGGTGACCCTCACCGGCAAACTCGCTACGGCGCTCACGGCGGATGCTGTAGAGGGTGGCATCGATCGGCTTTCCTGCGGAGAAGGCACCCCAGTCGTAGGAGTCACGATTGACGTTTGCCTCGTAAGCCATGTCTGTGGCATCGATCGTAACACTGATTGGTGCAGTGATGCCGGCACGGGCGCGGAGTGCAGTCCAGTAGGCCTTCGCCGTGTCGTCGATCCTGTGGGTGAGCTCATAAGAGGCCTCCATATAGATGAGGTATGCCTCGCTGAGCCGCAGAGTGACGGCACCGGTCTGACCGCCCTGGAGAGCGTCCGGGCTGTAGCTGAAGAACTTCCGCGGGTGATATCCGGTCACGTCACGATTTTGCGCCACCTCAAGCATAAAGGGAGCCTTACCGGTCTTACTGGGAGTCACTATAGTGCCCATATCACCCGTGCCAAGTCTGATGGGCGTGGTCTCACCGGCAACGAAGAGCTGGAGTCGCTCATCACGATCCGTCCTAGCCTTATCGACTGTCACATCACCATGGTAGCCGGAAGCAGGGCTGTAGATGGGCAGACCGTTCTTCATCAGGAAGCTCTCCACGAGACCGCGTGTCCACCCCATACCGGCACCTGTGGCTACCATCTGGCTCACGTCGTGTGTGATGTCGTACTTCTTGCTGTACTCACGCCAAAGCATCACCTCGGATACCTTAGAGAGGTTGTTGCTTCCAAACATCTCGAAGTAGGGATTCCACCCCGAGGTCTGACCGGCATCAGGATCGATCTTGTGACTGCTCGCCGTCAGGGAGAAGTGGCTTTCCGCTGCCGCCTTAGCAGCGTTCATTGCCTCAGTAAGGAAGAACTTGACCTCTGCTTCCTGGTCAAAGGTCTTACCCTTATTCCACTCCTTATCCTTACCCGGCCATGTGGCATCACCAGGTACGCGTCCGGTCCCGCGGTGATAGCGCTCAAACGTTCCCTCGTAGAGGGCAATGCGTGCTTTCAGCAGCTGTGCCACGGGCTTTGAGATCCGCTGATTGCCTGGAGTCTGATCCTTTAGCATGGGGATCGCCTTATCTATCTCCTTTAAGATAAAGCGCGCCACCTCGTTACGAGGCTGTCTCTTAGAGAGGCCGACAAGATCAGCCGTGTCGTCAATATAGTCTGTGAGGATCGGGTAGTCCCCGAAGGCCACCAGCTTGTCGTAATAGAGGAGTGCGCGGATCACATAAGTCTCTGCGAGGTAACTCTTGGCGAGATCCTCCTCACCGGTGTAGACACCGTCTTTCAGGCGCTTCTCCACTTGGGCGCAAAACCAATTGCAGTTACGGATGTTCTCGAAGCCGATGCCACCGGTTGAGGGGACCTGCCATCTGTCCTTGACGAAGACATTGCTCCCATTGACTCCGGCTTGATTGTCCGTGCCATTATCGAAGCTGCCAATACCCATATTCCATCTCCCATGAGAGGCGAAGACGGCGGGGTAGTAATTGATGGGAAATGTCCCTACCTGCTCAGCAGTCTGGTAGAATGTATCAGACCCGACCTGGTCAAGTGGCTTCCTGTCAAGGAAGTCGCAGGAGGTCGCGACGAGGCATACCATCGCAACGGCTGATGCTATCTTTATATAGTGATTCATAGGATTCATTCTTGATTAGAAGTTGAGATTGAGTCCGACGGAGACGGTCCTCATAAGGGGATAGAGCTTACCGGGACCCCAGTCGCCGCCAAGTCCCTCCGGGTCGTAGATCTTGGTCATCTTGGTAAAGGTGACGAGGTTGTCTGCCGAGACATAGACTCTGGCGCGAGACATACTAAGCTTGGAGCTGATGCTCTCCGGCAGGGTGTAGCCGAGCTGGATATTCTTGATGCGCATATAGGAAGCATCCTGGAGGTAGCGTGTATTGGGCTTGAAATTCTTCCACCCATCGCCAAATAGGGGTCTCGGGTAATAGCCACCGGGGTTGGCGCCAAGCGAGCTACCCTCAGGACGCCAGTAGTCGAGATGCTCAGTAAAGGCAACACTCTGCCACATACCGGTGTTGGCTCCAATGGAGTAGACGGAGCCGTCCCACCAATCTCTCTTACCGACACCCTGCAGGAAGATGCGGAAGTCTATTCCCTTCCATGCAACGTCAGCGTTGATTCCGAAGCGGAAGTGGGGCATGCTGTTACCGATGATGGACAGATCCCCATGGTCATCAGCGGTGTTTTTCCCATCGTTGATCAGCCCCTTCTGAGACGCGATGATCTTGCCATTCTCATCCACGGGGTCTACCTTATTGATGTACATCACATCGCCGGCACCCCAGTTGCCACCCCAGCTCGGACGATTGTCAGCAAGATGCTTGTCCATCTCCTCCTGAGTCTGAGCCAGTCCCTTCACCTCGTAGCCCCAGATGTCGCCATTGACGCGACCGGCATACCAGGTGTTGAGCGACTTAGTCGGATTATTGAACCTCGTAATCGTCTGCTTGTCGTCCGAGAGGACAAAGCGGAGACCATAGTTGCCATCCTTGAAGTGGTCTCTCCAGCGAAGCTCCAGCTCCCATCCCTGAGACCTCATGTCAGCGTTGTTGATTTTAGGCATCTGGGCTCCGAGAATGGAGGGTTGCTCCGGTGCCGGGGCAACCATATCCTTGGTGTCACGTACGAAGTAGTCAAAGCTACCCTGCAGACGGTTGTCAAGTACGGCAAAGTCGAGACCGACATTCCAATTCTGGATCCGCTCCCAAGTGAGAGCACCGGAGACCAGACCGGGAGCGTTGGAGGTATTCATGCGATTGCCCTGGACAAGCCAAGCCGAGTTGGCCACCCCGGTGGGCATGCTTTGGAACCATGGGTAAAGGGCTTTCGTATTGGTGTTGCCAAGCGCACCCCAAGACCCACGAAGCTTCAGCTGCCCCACATACTTCTGCGCCTCAGCAAAGAAAGCCTCGTTGGCAATGTTCCATCCGAGTGAGAAGGAGGGGAAGGTTGCCCAGGTTTTGTCTCCGATGAAGCGGGAGGAGCCGTCCCGTCGGATTGAGATCTCTGCCAGGTATCGGGAGTCGTAGGCGTAATTGACGCGGCCGAAGAATCCCATGGTGGCCCAGTGATTGTATCCGCCCCAGACCCCCGGCTTATCGTAGCTAGAGGTATTGATCGTGGGGACATCCGGCGAGATCAGGTTTTGAGTATCGATCCCGAGATCACGGTTCTTGCTAAGCTCCATATCGAGACCACCGAGGACCTTCATCTCCGACTTTCCTACGGTAAAGTTGTACTCCGTGTAGAATCGACCATTAAAGTAATCTCTCTTCCACCCACTCTCCGACACCGCACTTTTGCCACGGTCATCAGCGTCTTGATTCCACTTCGATAGCGTGGGGCGATTGTCCATGTCGTAGTAGTAGACGGGCAGTTTATCCCAGTGGGTAAATCCGGTCTCGGTATTGTAGTTACCCTCAAGTCGGATGATCCAGCCGTCCAGTGGCTTGATCTCAGCCACCAGCTGCTGGTAGAGTGCATCCTTGGTCTCCTTATGGAGTCCTCCGGTCTCCATCTGGATGATCTCGTTGTAGGGGACAAGGTGTCCATGAGGATCGTAGACAGGGTTGGTCGGCCAGCGACGTGCGATGTTATGGAAGAAGAGACCGGTCATATAGGACGGGCGAGAGTAGTCGCTGCGAGACCACTTGGTGCTGTAGGTGAGATTGAGCCAGGAGTAGACGTCTACGCTGACCCTGCCATTGAGGTTGTATCTCTTGAAGGTGTCACGCCCATGACGGATTAGTCCATTCTGGTCGAGAAGTGAGCCACTGAGGTAGTAATTGACACTCTTGGATCCTCCGGTGAGGGAGACATTGTGCTCCTGAGAGGGGACGTTGGTACGGTACATTTCGGCAAACCAGTTGGTATTGCACCAGCTGCCTGTGTACATAGACCAAGGCTCATTAGCGGCATAGCCGTTCCAGCGTGTACCCCAAGCTTCTTCACCGGTGAGTGTACCATCCTGGAAGCCCTTGATGAGTCTGAGCATCTCGTCGTTGAAGGCCGGACCTTGACCGGAGTTGGAGGAGGCATCATTCCAATATTGCGCAAAGGTGTACGAGTCCATCTGCTGGGGTACCTGTGTGGCCGTGGAGAAGCGGACATTACCATTGTAGCTAACACGAGCTTTCCCCTCTTTACCACTCTTGGTGGTGACAAGGATCACACCGAATGCAGCGCGGGATCCATAGATGGCAGAGGAGGAGGCATCCTTGAGCACAGAGATGCTCTCGATATCGTTGGGAGAGAGAGCGTAGAGGTTCCCCTCAGTTCCGTCGATAAGTACCAATGGACTAGAGCTTGACCCATCACCAATGGTGCCTGCACCTCTGATGTTTAGGCTCATCCCTCCATTAAGCTCACCACCGGCGTTGGTGGTGCCGAGGTTAAGACCCGGGACTGCACCTTGCAGTGCCTGAGCAACGTTGGCTACAGGTCTGGCCTCTAGTGTTTTTCCGTCGAGTGCGGATACAGACCCGGTCAGGTTGACTTTCTTCTGCGTACCGTAGCCGACGACGACGACCTCGTCGAGGAGCTCGGAGTCCTCAACGAGGACGATATTTAGGTGCAGAGGATTATTCTGCCCCCCCCCGTTTTTCAGGGTAATCTCCTGCGTCTTCATGCCGACGAAGGAGACGCGGAGTGTCGCACCTGCAGGCACGGCGGGGATGGTGAAGTTGCCGTCCAGGTCAGCGGTGGCTCCCTTACCGGGGACGCCGACGACTGCCACGTTGGCACCGATGACCGGCTCCCCTGTGGTGTCCTTGACGGTACCGGTGACGGTGACCGTCTGGGCCTGGGCAACAGTGGTGAAGAGTAAGACCAGCAGCGAGGCAATGCTTGCCAGCCTTAGTGATCTGATAACATTCATGCTGTCACTTGTGATTATAAAAGGTTCGTGGTCAAGAGCTTCGACACCTTACCGGTGCAGTCGTCGCTCATGCGTAACTCTCGAGGAGCGGGGTAGAGGAGTATGGCTTTACCTCCTGCTCACGTAGCAAAGATAATAAATTATTAAATGTTTTGCGATGGTTTTGTGAATCACTGTTAGGGTCGGCATATCAGAGGGTGCTATCAGGGGTGACGCTCTTGAGCTATACTGCAAAGAAGTGATAATACCTGTCGCATTGCAATCCCGTCGATCAATCCCTCTTGATGCTCCCGACTGTCGATCCCGTAGGGGCGTAGTCCCTGAGGGATCATCGCTCCATAGCCCCAAGCCGAGGCACGAAGTGTTGAAGAGTGCGGGAGAGGACGCCTTCTCTTAATCTACGACCCCGCCAGGGTGTCGCACTTACCAGTTAGGCAAGCAACTTGTGTGGCACCCCGGCAGGGGTGCTCGCTCCATAGGCATCGGTCATCCGCGAAGCGGTGACCGATGTGCCGAGATCCACCTCTATCCCCCTCGACCCCTTGCGGGTCGCCGAGCAGGATCCCCCTCCCCGCAACCCCGCCAGGGTGTCGCAACTTAAGCCTGCTATCAAGCCCAAAGCGTCACCCCTTACACTTGGTCAAAAGCTTGACCTTGGTGTCCTGTATCTGAGCGGAAAGGGAGAGGTGTGTCTTCTTAGTCAAAAAAATGAAGAAGAGACTCTCCGAGCGTGAGGGCGGGCAATTCCTCATACTGCCTCCGGAGGCAGTTGCTGACTCCGGAGAGGATGGCGCCCTTTCCATCCGTACGCCCGGATCGTCTCTTCATCCCAAAGGTATAAAAAGTCTGATGCGCAACCATAGCCCCACTCAAGAGAACCCAACTCTCTGACACCTCCCGGCATCGGAGCTCTCCCGGGGATCGTCAGTTGAGTGTAACCTTTCCCAAGTAGTGTTTGTCTTGGTCATGTCTATGGGGGAAGGTGTCCTCGGGGATGCGTATGGCGGTGCCTGATGGATTTCTAATGCTGCCACCAATAGACCTGGAGACGACATCCTGGGACTGCTGACTGTTTCTTGTGAATCCCTTCTGCGTCTCTCCCACCCAAACATTGCCCTTCCATCGGGGGCGCTTTCGGATAATTCTTTTACCGATATTAGAGAAGTCTAATACCGGTAAAAGAATTCTCTAATATCGGTATTAGACAACTCTAATATCGGTATTAGATCGAGGGGTCCGCATCGCGCTGATAGACATACCTTTGCAAGGCGCTCGTAATTGGGATGGTGCGTGACACATATTCCACGGGTCGTCGGAGTTGGGACCCCTTGGCTATCTGGTAATTACGCGGACATCTGTGACGGGTGCTTCTTAGCCTAGCTCTTCGCGGTCATCCGAAGGGGTTTCTGTATGATCCTCATGCACCACCCCGACGACATCTGGAGGTGAAATGTCTAAATAAATGGATAGCTTTGGCTATATATGGGTACCCCACTGTGATAGAACTAATCTGTAGAGATGTCTTATGAGAGACTTTGCCGCAATAGACTTTGAGACCGCCAATAGTGAGCGGTCATCCATATGCGCCGTCGGGGTCGTTGTGGTCCGAGGGGGCGAGATCGTCGACTCCTTTTACTCTCTCGTGCAGCCGGAGCCTAATTACTACAGCTACTGGTGCTCTCAGGTGCATGGCCTGTGTCACCGCGATACGGACGAGGCTGAGGTCTTCCCCTACGTGTGGTCGCAGGTGGAGCCTCTGATAGAGGGCCTGCCCCTGGTGGCTCACAACAGACCCTTCGACGAGAGTTGCCTGAGGGCTGCCTTTCGGACCTATCGTATGGAGTATCCGGACTATGACTTTTACGACACCCTCTGTGTCGCTCGGCGTGTGCTCCCCTGCTTGGAGGACCACCAGCTGCAGACTGTGGCTGAGGCGTGTGGGTATCACCTGAGAAATCATCACCACGCCCTGGCTGATGCGGAGGCGTGTGCCTGGATAGCAAGAGAGATACTGTGACGCTGCCTGTCGATCGATAGAGACTGTTGCACGAAGGCGATCTGCTGCGTTGCTTTCGGAATTCGGTCTCGGTCACGTACGTGAGTACGCTCCCTTCGACCTCATCCTCAGCGCCTTGCATCTCATCCTTCGTGCAAAGTCTCAGCACATTTGAAACAAATGTGCGAGAATGGCACTTCGTGCAACATTCTCCGGTAATTGTCGGTCGGAGGGAATGAAAAAAGGGCTGACCCCGTATCACGGAGTCAGCCCTTGCTTCATTTCTTGCCCTGAAGGCCTACAGCTCGAGGGTGATGCTGCCGTAGACGCCTATGCCGGGGCTGTAGTAGTGGCTCCAGCGCTGGATCTTCTGATTGAGGAGATTCTCCACCGTGAGTGAGAGCCCAAGGTTCTTCAGCACCTTGTAGGAGACCTGAGCATCAAGCTTGGTGGTGAAGGGTAGGGTGTAGACCATCTCCTCTCCCTCACGGACAATGTCCCTCGGGAGTAGCTGCTGCATCTTGATCCCTCCCAAGCCGAGGAAATTGGCACTCAGTGTCAGGTCCTTGATCGGGCTGTAGGTGAGGTCTGCCGTCAGCTCGAGAGCGGGTCTGCCGAGGATGCTCTCCATCAGCTCGTGATCAGGCTTAGAGCTCTCCTCCTCTGTGAGTGCCGGGCGGGCAAAGTGATTGTACTTCACACCGAGCGAACCGCTAATCCCCTCCGCTCCCTTATAGCGGGCACCGAGGCTGAAGTAGCCGTGACGGACCGAACCGAGATTGCGAAGGTCAAAGAGTGCCACCTCGGCATAGGGCTCTCCCTCATAGCCCTCCGGTGTGGGGGTGGAGGCGCTCTTACTTGCGAAGTCGTAGAAGTCTCTGTAGTCGGCATACCCGCCCCTGAGGTCGAGGGCAAAGCCGTTCCAAGAGCCCAGCTCCAGCCCGAGGGAGACATCGTAGGTCGAGGACTCGATGCCGCGCGAGATGCTCATCGGATCGGCATACCTATTTATCCGGTAGAGGTCGCGCATCGAGAGCATCGTCATGCCTCCGGTGGCGGAGAGTAGGAGCGAGGCTTTGTCGTGCATCCGCCAGCGGAGCAGCACATCGGGGGTGATGAGTAGTTGCTTGGCACCCATAGTGGGGAGCTGCACCTTTACCCCCGCCCGCACCTGGAGCGATGGGATGATGTAGTCAAAGTGTGGGATGAGGGTGATGATCTGTGACGCCTTGCCTCCTGCCACCTCCTTGTCGAGGGAGAAGCGATTGATCTCGTAGCCGGCATTGACGCCAAACCTGAAGTCATTGATCTTAGCACCGTAGGTGAGGCTCCCCATCACTCCGGCGTGGAGGGCATCGCCCCGCCCGGATATGTAGACCCCGATCGGCTCACCCTCGCGATGGGCGTTGACGTCGGCATTGCGATTGCCGTAGTCGATCGTAGCGCTCAGGCTGTACTCCCAAGTGGAGAGGGCGCTGAGGGGTGCCGGTGAGAGGGAGACGCTAAGTCCCGTGCCATAGTAGCTCATCAGCTCGGGCTTCTCGGGAGTGGCGGTGATGAAGTGGTACGGCAGCTCGCCTGACTTCACTGAGCTCAGCAGGTGTCCGTAGAGTGAGTGGGCGTGCCCAAAGCCGAACCCCTCGATCTCCAGCATTCGGTCGCTCTCGGGTAGTTTCTGAGAGTATCTCACCAGCCCCTCCGTGTCGTGGGTCTCATTGATCGGAGCAGCATCGAGCTTGCCCATCTCCCCCGTGGCGTGCCGCGAGGTGTGGTCGAGGGCTACGGTGATCGTCCCGTAGTCTCCTACCCTGAAGTGTGCACCGATATTGCCTCCCGCCTTGACCGGGTAACCGCCAAAGAGGCGGGCGTAGAAGTGGTGACTCCCGTACTCCGGGAGGAGTAGATTATCGCTCGGGGTGAAGAGACGGGGCCTTGCCTTCATACTCAGGCTGTAGCTATTTCGGGCAAAGTCCAGCGGATGGAGCTGGCGGGGAGTTTGATTAGCGAGGGGATTGAAAAACTCCTTCCTTGCCTGACCGGTCTCCGGTATGTAGGCTCTCTGCAGGGTCATAGACCGGCGGAGCGTATCTGCCGGGGTCTGGGCGCTCAGACCGAGGAGCATTGACGAAGCTGCGAGCGTGACTAAGAGTTGTCTGATCTTCATATGTAGTGGTAGGATCTTTCTTTAGGTAAAAATGAGTGCGGTGAAGTCAGAGGCGTGAGAGACGCTCATCGATCTGATTGATGATGCCGTCCTGCTGCTCCTTGTACCCGGATCGCAGGCTCTCGAGGTATGTCTTGGCTGTGCTCTTGTCGCCCAGACGGACATAGCTGTCACTCAGGAGGAGGATGGCTCGTGCAAGCCAGTAGCGGCTGTCGGACTGTCCGCCGACTACCTTCTCCATCCGGTCGCGGACCGTTTGGAACTGGCCCTGCTCAAAGAGCTCCTCAGCCACCAGCACGCGGGCTGCCGTCGTCTGGGCAGAGGTGGGCAGCTGAAGCACCGCCCGTGCATAGAGCCGCGCCATGTCCTTCTTCCCCACTTGGTCGTACCGTGTGGCGGCTGCCGTCATCACCTCGGAGCGGGTCTGTGGTGTGAGGTCCCACTTGCTCCGAGAGACATCATCGGCAAGGGCGAGGAGGAAGTCGTAGCTCTTGCTCTTCTGCGCGTGGGCCGCTGCAGCGGAGATGTAGCGGCTGCGGTCGGCCTGTGTGCTGCTCTCGTTGGCGAGCTGGAGGGCGACCTCGGCTGCCCGGGCGGAGTTGTCCCTTCGCTCATAATTCTCCAGAAGTAGCAGCCGCACATCGTGGCTCATCGTGGGCTCGAGCTGCATCGCTGCGAGACGCTCAAGGATCGGTGTAGCCTCCTTGTGCCGTTTATTGGAGGAGAGGATTAGCGCCTTGCTGTAGAGGGCCTTGTCGAGGTACGCTCCGGCGGGGAAGCGGGTCAGATAGTCGTCAAGTGCCTTGACCGCCTCAGCGGGCTTGCCCTCGGAGACGATCTTGTCAGCCGCAAGGTAGGTCATCTCGTCCATCTCGCGGTCGGAGATCGCTCCAGAGCCACCGATGGAGCGGACTAAGCTATTGTACTCATCCACGCGATTGAGCTGGATGCTGAGTGCCTTAAGGTTCTGCAGTGCAGTCTTGGCCGCATCGGACTTGGGGTAGCTGCGGATCACCGCCACATAGGCATCCGCTGCCTCGGAGAAGCTCTCCTCACTCATATAGGTGAGAGCCTTCTGCACTGCGGCAGAGGGGGCCAGCTCGTGACGGGGGTAATTGGTCACCACGCGGTCGTACGCCTGTCGGGCGAGGGACTGTCTGTCGAGCATACTATAGGTCTGTCCCAGCTCGTAGAAGCCCTCCGGAAGGAGCGAGGAGTAGGGGAAGGTCTGCTGCATGCGGGAGAGGAGGTTGATCTTGCCCTCGTAGTCCTTCTGTAGCCCGAGGACAATACCGCGGTGGAGGAAGCCGTAGTCTGACTCCGCTCCGCCGGCTCGCGCTGCCTGGTCGTAGTAGTCGGCTGCCTCGCTGAGTCGGCGCTCCTGTACAGAGATGTCGCCGAGGCGATTGAGTACAGCAGTGCGCTCATTGGTCGACGGGGTGGACTGAGAGAGGTAGGACCGGAAGGCGCTCTTCGCCTGGTCGTAGCTCTTATTATTGAAGTAGGCGTAGCCTAAGGTGTAGTAAGCCTGAGGATTGAGCTTAAGGCTCTCGGGACGATTGTCGAGATAGGCACGGGTATCGCTGATCGCGCCGGTGTAGTCTCCCTTGCGGTATGCCGCCTCTCCACGCCAGAGGTAAGCCTCTGCGACGCTCTCCGGGTCTTCATTCTTCCCGATGATACGCCCGTACTGCTCGGTTGCCTTACGGAGGTCACCGCCCGCGAGAGACTGATTGGCCTCACCGAGCTTCACCTTCTCCCTCACCCTCCTCAGCTCAGGAGGAAGCGGGCTGATAGTGGAGATCTCCCGCAGTACATCGGCTCGCTTGGGGTCATTGAGGAAGGCGTCACTGAGGTAGGTGATCACCTTGGGGCGGTAGGCTCCGGTGGGATAACGCCTGAGATAGGAGGCGAAACGCTTCGTGCCGGCGCCGAGACGTCCCTGATGCCCGGCATAGGCAGCGAGGGCGCCATTGAACTGTGCATCCTCAGTCAGAGGGGCGTAGACGTCGATCTCAGCCGCCCGGTCAAAGGACGCAAGTGCACTGCTGCTCTTTCCGCTGCTCAGATTAGTGAGCCCGAGGTAGTAGTGCGAGAGCTGAGACATAAAGTCGGGTGTGCCGTCATCGACCCGCGTGAGGTAGCCGATGGCCTCGGTCTCGTGGCCCAGCTCGTAGAGGTTTTTCCCGAGGACAAGTAGGTCAATCCGCCCCGGTTGCTCTGCCTGCCTCATATACTGTCGCAGGTAGTCGGTGGAGAGGTCGATACGCCCGGTCATCGCTGCGGCAAGGCCTGCGGTATGGAGGAGGGAGTGACGGGCACTGCTCTCGGAGGCATCCCTCTTGAGCCCCCTCTGTGCCAGTGTCAGAGCCCCCTCAAAGTCCTCCTGCGAGAGACGTGACTCAGCCACATAGGCGAGTGCCTCGGTGCCGTAGGTGGTATTGCTGTAGAGTCCCGAGAGTAGCCTCTCTCCCTCGCTCACCCGGTCGGCCTTGAGGAGGAGGTAGCCACCATAGAAGGCTGCGGCGTTGTGGAAGTCTCGGGAGTAAGTCAGCGGGAGGAAGAGCTTGAGTGCCGCCTCCTCGGAGCCGGTCTTCATCAGAGAGTAGGCGTGGTAGTAGTCGATCGCCTGCGCTCTCTCCTCCGGCAGGGCAGACACGTCTGCTCGCTCCAGCCAGTAGACGGCACCGGAGTAGTCTCCCCGCACGTAGTACCACTCGCCGAGCCGGCTCTGAGCATAGGGCAAGAGGGCGCTGTGAGGATGCTGCTCGATGAAGTGGAGGAGCTTAAGGTCCGCCTCCTCAGCGCCCATACAGCTGCGGGCAATGGCATCGAGGTAAAGGGCCTCCTCGCCCATGATGGGCATACTCCAGGTCTCCTTGTATAGCGGTGCCAGGCTCTCCACCACACCGGTGTAGGCCTGTAGCGACATCGCCTGACGGGCGTGTAGGAGGTGCGTCAGCGGTGAGGTGGGCTCCTGACCAACGACCGTGGCAGAGAGGCCGAGGGCTGCCGTGACTAAGGCTAGTATTTTCTTATCCATAGGATCGGAAATGTCTCTTGAGATATAAGTTCTCTCAAAGGTACCAAATTCTCCAAGAGCAAGGGGAAGGCAGGCGATGATGCTCTGGGTGGCGCAGGTGAATAGCACAGAAGCCCTTCAACTTATTAGTGAAGAGTGAAGAACGAAGCACCCCTTGCGGGTGCCCGCTCCTTAGCCACGAGGACCCGTGGGTCAGGCATCACACACGATCCCGAGACCCCGCAAGGGTGTCGCACCGGTTGCCTGACTCCCTGATAAGTGCGACACCCTACCGGGGTTGTATATCTTTCTTGGCATCCTCTCCCGCGGTCTTCGGCTCTTCGCGCCCTCGACATGCGGACTAAGGAGCGAAGATCCCGCAGGGGGGGAGCCTTAGAGTGGTCATCGCTCTTTAAGCGTACATTGAGCCACGAGGTGGCGAGGACCGCAGATGACGCAATTTTGGTCAGGAAGAGACAGATAGAGACATATAGAGACAATCCCTCCCCGCGGGGGTGTTATATTTGCACCGCTGAAGCTTCCGGATAAGTGAGGTGATCGTTGCTCAGGTGGGGTAGTGGGGCGGCCTCTGCTTCTCCTGCTACGTGCATTCTACATCCTCTGCCGGGTATTTCAAGCCGTAGGAGGAGACCCTTAGGAGCGCACTTTGATAGGCTGATGGTGCAAATCGCAGGGGGCGCTTCGTCTCCGCATCTTCACAAAAAAAGAAAGGCAGCTGCGAGAGTGATCTCACAGCTGCCTTAGCTAGTCTGTCTGCCTATGTGGGCAGATCTATCTATTACTCGCCGTAGTAGGGACGGATGTCGACACGGCGGGCATCAGGGTACTGAACGGATGTCTCCTTGATCGTGTCCTCGCCTGAGGGTATGATGTGGAGGTACTCGTCAGCGATCCCCTTAGTCCGGAGGTAGTCGGCAGCGGCATTGACGCGGCGACCGGAGAGACGGTTGTTGTAGCGCATGTTACCCTCGGGAGAGGCGTATCCTCTGAGCTCTACAGCCATCTTATTCTCCTTGATCCAGCCGGCGACGTTGTCGAGCACGACCTTCGCCTTCGCGTCCAGCTTGGAGCTATCAAAGGCGTAGAAGACCTGGCTCAGGAAGTGGTCCCAAGAGTCAGCCTTGGCACCAGGTGCGAGCGGAATCGTACTCTGCTGACCGTTAGCGCCCGGGAGGACAGCTGTCGTGCTATTGCCGGGAGTGGTACCCGGAGCAGCACCTCCGGTGAGGAGGGAGGCGAGGTCACCATTGCCGAGGAGGTAATTCACCAGCGCGGGGTCAAGCTTCCCGCCGTTTTGCTGAGCGAGAGTGATCAGGAGGAGGGTCTCGAGGCGGTCCATCCGCTCCTCGTAGTCCTTGGTGTAGACGTTCCTCAGGGCCGACTCAAGAAGCTTATTCTTCAGAGTCTCGACCTTGAAGTCGTTAAGCACCTCCGCCTCCGTGAGCTTACGCTGAGAGTCGGCTCGGCTGGCTACGATCATCTTGGTGATGAGCTCCTCAGCCTGCTTGGACGTGATGGGGAGGAGGGCGTTGTCGTCCACCTTATCCCAGTCCTTGATGCCTAAAGCACCGGCATAATCCTCGGAGGACAGGACAGGAGCATCTGCTCTCGTCACGTCTACTGTGTCTGCCGGAGCGACCTGAGTGGTCTGAGCCACTGCAGGGACTGCGGTGGCAAGACCAATGGTCAGCAGAAGTGTGGTAGTCATCTTATTCATATCTAAATGGATCTACTCTTATTGATAAAACGAAAGAGGGGATTTCTTTAGAAGATGAATCGATAGCCTACAGCGATCTGGTTATTCTTGAAAAGACTGCGTGCGGTGTAGTCAACGAACATCTCGCCATTGGTGCCGAGATTGATATTGGTACCGGCGATGATATTGGTGCCAAAGTTGGTACCAAGACCGTGCTGGAAGATGCCAACGCCGAGACCTACATAGGGAGTAAAGCGGCTCTTGATGTCGATATTGTAGACAAAGTTGCCGGCGAGATCAAAGGAGGTACCTCCCTGGCGGAAGCCAAACATGATCTCAGGCACGAAGTCAAAAGAGCTGTCGCTGATCTGCATGTAACCACGCATACCGAGTGCCCAAGAGGTGGACTCACCGAGGCTGACGCCGGTGACGGCAGCGAGGCGGTTGAGCTTCAGCCAGCCGCCATTGGGGTGCATAGCTACGGGGCGCTCAGAGGGAGCTACGTCGTAGGAGCCACGGGGAGCGGGCTGCGGAGCATTGTATCCGGTGCCGGGAGCGATGATCGTCGTGGAGGGAGCCACGCTACCATTGTTGTCGCTGCGGGCATCACGCTCAAGTGAGCCTACGCGAGCCTGGAGGTCCTTAATGGCACGGTCGTCAGAAGTTACGGTCGTAGTCGTGGTGGAGGTAGAGGTGCCGGCACTCTGAGTGGCGAGGGCGCGGAGGATCACGTCGGTCTCGTCTGCGGTGTAGAGGGAGGCACGCTTGCTCTCCTCCTCGTGGATGCGAGCCATGATGCGATCAACCATCTCCTCAAACTCCTTCTTGGTCATCATCTTATTCTGGAGCCTCTCCACATCGGCGCGGTTCACTCTTGAGCGATCACTGCGGAGCTCATTGGTGCGCTCGTTGTAGGCCACGGTCTCAGTGTCGTCCATGAGCTCACTCTGGAGCACGGGGTCGCCAAGGTTAATGCGGAGACCAGCGGTGTAGCCGATATTGACAGCAATATCCTCGGGGGTGCTCACGCTCTCGACCTTCTGGTCATTGGCGGTCATCAGGAGCGCATCAGCGTTACCGAAGAGGGCAAACCAGCGAGAGATCGGGATCTCGATACCTGCACCGAGCATACCGAAGAGGTCGTGAGACTTGAAGTTCTCCTTAGCCTGCTCCTTGTCCTTAGACTCGATCAGGTTGTTGCGGTCGAGGTAGCCGGCACCGAAGCGGAGATAGGGGACGATACCACGCGGGTAATTGAGACGTGCGATGAAGTTGGCACCGTACATCTTCAGGTCCTTATTGAAGTCGAAGCTCAGCTTATTGGGCTCCTTGGTGGCCTGGTAGTAGAAGGCACGGAGACCAACGAGAGAGGAGAAGTCAACACCTGCGCTTCCACCGAGGAACCACTGATCGCTCAGACCGGTCTTGTTGCGGAAGTCCACGTACTGTACGCCGGGCTCAAGGACAAACTTCATGCCGCGGAAGCCGTCGCTGAAGAGGCTTGCATAGCGACCACCCAGCTGGTGGGTGCCGGGGGCAGCATTGCCACCGAGGTAGAAGTCGAAGGAGGCAAGGGCAGACCAGTTGCCATACTTCTTCTTGTCCAGGTCCTTCATATCACCGTAGTGGTTGATGAAGGAGTTGTTGGCGTTCATATTGAAGCCCAGGTTACGAGCCTCCATAGAGAATGCCATACGATCGGTGATGCGGAGCTTGACACCGGCACCGAGGGTGTAGTAGAGCTGCTTGTCCTTGACCTTAGCCTCCTCGATGATCGCATCCTTATTCTCTACCTTGAAGGGATTGTAGTCGAGCACCTGGACACCGGCACCTGCAGTAAGGTAGGGAGTTACGGCGGAATTGCCGAGGAGATTGACCTTAGCCTCACCACCTACGCGGGAGATGGTCATATCCATACCCTCGAGCTTCTGGAGGGCCTCCTCATTGAGGGGATTCCAGTCCTTGTCCTGGAGGGCATTCTTGAGGTTGATGGACTGCTCGTAATTAGCACGGATCTCGAAGAAGGGACCGAATCCGAAGCCTACACGGGCTCCGACGAAGGGTGAGTTCTTGAGGGCGATGTTGGAGTTCCACCAATTGTATGAGGCGTATGGAGATACCATAACGCTCACATCGCGAACCTGTGCATTGGCATTACTGCCTGCAAGGGCAGAAGCCATAAGACCCGCCACAGCGAGTACCAGTTTCTTTGATTTCATAAGTGTTAAACGATGAACTTAGTATAAGTTGTATAAATATGATGCCATTCCAAATGAGGACCCGCATAGTAGTCCACACGCAAAGGTAATCAAATATTACTGCTAATTAAAATTATATTACATCCCTAAGTATTATTGTATCCCTCGCCTGAGTTTTTGTCAGGGTGGACATCCTCTCGGGTCGGGATTAAGAGATAAAGTGGTATTCCGTAGGATTTCTTTACATATATAATAACGACGCCCCTCCCGGACCCGAGCAAGGGTCTGAGAGGGGCGTGAGTGTCTTAAGTGGATCTCAGAGGGCAGCTCGATCAGATTCGGTCAAGGACCATATCGATGAGACCGTCCAGCGTATCCTTGTAGGACGTATTCATATCCTGCTTCTTTCGCCCTGCGATGATGGTGCAGACGGTGAGGCAGCGGTGACCAAGGATGGTCCCGATGCCGGCAAGGGCAGCGCCCTCCATCTCGAAGTTGGTGATCTTGTGTCCGCTGTACTCAAAGTCCATGATCTTGCGATTGAGGTCGGGGTCAAGTGGCTGAGAGCGCACCTTCCTCCCCTGGGGAACGTAAAAGCCGTTAGCCGAGATGGTGACCCCGTGGATGATGTCGGTTCCATCGGTGATCTGGCGGAAGAGACTGTCGTCATTCCGGACCACATAGGGCTTAAGGCCGGTGAGCTTCCAGTCAAGCCCCTTCAGCAGCGCCTCCTCGAAGTCCCTGTCGCAGACCTTCCCCTCATCGGCGTAGAAGTGGAGCACGCCGTCGAAGCCAATGGAGTACTCCGAGGCTACGTAAGCGCCGACCGGGTCCTCCTCCTGGAGTCCGCCGGAGGTACCTACCCGGACGATCGTGAGGGACTTGTGCTCCGGCTTCACCTCCCTCTTCTTGAGATCGATATTGGCGAGCGCATCGAGCTCATTCATCACGATCTCGATATTATCCCCTCCGATGCCGTGGGAGAGGACGGTGATGCGCTTGCCCTTGTAGCTGCCGGTGATGGTGTGAAACTCTCGGCTACTCACCTCGCACTCCTTGGAGTCAAAGCGAGAGGCAATCATATCGACGCGTCCGGGATCACCGCAGACGACGATCTTATCTGAGAGCTGCTCGGGGCGGAGGTGGAGGTGAAAGATAGAGCCATCCTCATTGACGATCAGCTCGGAGTCGGGTATTCTATTGGTAGTAGTCATGTGTTATTGGGTTAGGATTAGTTCGTCTTATTCTTTCCATCCTTCTCTCCGCTCTTGCGCGTCACATCCTCGGATGGTGCGGAGAAAGGCTTAGCGATATTCTCTCTCATAGAGGTGTCGGCCTGGATGTTGCGCATCTGGTAGTAGTCCATGACGCCGAGGTTGCCACTCCGGAAGGCCTCAGCCATCGCCAGTGGCACCTCTGCCTCGGCCTCTATCACACGGGCACGAGCCTCCTGCGCCTTCGCCTTCATCTCCTGCTCGGTGGCCACCGCCATAGCGCGTCGCTCCTCAGCGTGAGCCTGGGCAATATTCTTATCCGCCTCCGCCTGATCCATCTGCAGCACTGCACCGATGTTGCGACCTACGTCGATGTCAGCGATATCGATGGAGAGGATCTCAAAGGCGGTCCCCGAGTCAAGTCCCTTCTTAAGCACCAGCTTGGAGATGGAGTCAGGGTTCTCGAGTACGGAGGAGTGCGCCTCAGCGGAGCCGATACTGGAGACGATACCCTCGCCCACGCGGGCAAGGACGGTCTCCTCACCCGCACCACCGACCAGCTGAGAGATATTCGCCCGCACGGTGACGCGTGCCTTGGCGATCAGCTGGATACCATTCTTGGCGACGGCGGTGACCGGCGGGGTGTCGATCACCTTAGGGTTCACGCTCATCTGTACGGCCTGGAAGACGTCACGCCCCGCGAGGTCGATTGCGGCTGCATCACTGAAGCTCAGGTTGATCCCTGCCTTATTGGCTGAGACGAGTGCATGGACCACCTGCTCCACATGTCCTCCGGCGAGGAAGTGTGCCTCCAGCTCGTCTCGAGTCAGTGCGATGCCCGCCTTATGCGCCTCGACCATAGCACGGACGATGACCTGCGGCGGGACGTTTCGGATCCTCATCATAAAGAGCTGGAAGAGGGAGATATTCACTCCAGATGCTTGGGCACTCACCCAGAGCATAACGGGGAAGTAGCGGAAGATGACGGTCAGGATGATCAGTGCGATGATCACCACTACGCCCCAGAATATTAGTGTCGGTGTCATAAGATTATGTGTAGATATTGGTTGTGCTTACTCTGCTGATGGCTTCGCCGTGCCCCGCTTGTCGAGGCTGACGTATATGGTGTCCTTGTCTATGCGCGACACGTAGATCGGCATATCCTCATCGATGAAGCCCTGCTCTGACGTGGCCTCAAAGATCTTCCCCTCGACCTCCACCGTCCCCTTGAGGGCGAGGCGGCTACGGGCGATCCCGGTGGCGCCGACGCTGACATCCACCTGCTGGCGGGCTGAGGAGGAGATCTCGCTCGAGAGAGCGACCTTGCGGACCACCTTCCTCCGGCTCATGAAGTAGGCGGCTATGCAGAAGAAGACGATCGTGAGGAGGGCAAAAATGACCGCCATGGTGTCGTATCCACCCAGGATGAGGTAGTACTCGGCGCCTGCCACCGTACCCACCCCGAGCAGACCAGCGAAACCCACTCCCGGGACTAAGAAAACCTCTCCCACCAGGAGTGCTGCCGCCACTATGGCGAGCAGTACGATGATGATGACTAATCCTATCGACATAATTATATAAGCGTAAAATCGTGGTTACTTTGCCTTTTTCTCACGTGCGATCACCTTATTACGGAGGTCAAAGAGCTCCCTGCCGAGTACCTGCTCCTGCCTCTCCAGCTCAAGTATCTCGCCCCTCACGGATCTATCCGTCTCGAAGCGCTTACGGAGAGACTCCAGCTTGGTCCGAAGAGTGGAGAGTCGCTCCGCTCTCTCGGTATATTGCTCGAGGAAGTGCCGTGACTCTCTGCCGGTTAGGCTGCTCTGGTCATAGACGGGCGTCTCCCCCAGCCAAAATAGAGGCTCCCGTGCGTCTCCTGCTCCTTTTGCCTCCGCCCCACGGACGGGTGGAGGTAGGGCGATGCCGGACTGCATGATACTGTCCCCCATCATCCACGCCAGCTCCTTCGTCACCACGTCCTGTCGCTCCGTGCGGTGAGAGAGGGCGTAGAGAGCGAGCACCTCGGGGGCCGATGTGCCTCGGTCAGTGAGCAGCCAGTCTACCCCTCGCTCCTCATCGCGAAGCAGCAGGTAGTCGCCCGCCAGTGTATTGTAGGGGGCCGGGAGCTGCTGAGGTACCAGCAGGCGCCCTCCCTCACGATCGTACCTTGATATGAAGAGGTCATAGCCCCCGAGCGACTCGGGACCATTGTAGGCAAAGCTTATCGTCTCCCCATCAGCCAGCAGGTACGGATAGGCTATCCGACCGCCCTCCAACCCGAGGATCTCCACCTCTCTCTCACTCTCGCTATCCCATGTGCCATCGCCCAGTCGTCCGGTCACCACCAAGTGATCGTGCCCAAGGGTGTCGGAGACCACCTGCCAGCGCTCTCTCCCATCAGCACTCACAAAGGTGGCTCGGCTGAGCTGACCGACCGAAGGCGCCTCGCGACTTAGGTCCGACAGTAGCCCCTCCTCACTTCCCGTGCGGTAGGTATAGAGCTGCATCCTGACGAGACCGGAGGAGGTGCGCTCTGCCGCCTTGAGTCTCATCGTCAGCTCCTCGACAGTGCTCTGCTGAGCATCAGACGCCCGGAGTGACTCTATCCCTGCGAGCTGGTCTGACGCCTCGCTCAGGTCGTAGTGAGCGAGGGCAATCTCGGTGAGCAGGGTGCGATTGGGGAGGGCCCTTCGCTTGGCTTTGCTCAGACCCTTGATGTAGCTCTCCATGCCGGAGGTATTGCCCCGCATCATCTCACTCCTGAGGCTGTCTGTCTGCGCCTTGCCGGTAAGGCTGAGCGTCAGAAGTCCCAGGAGGATGCCGAGAAGTGCTAATTGTCTATGCTGTCTCATTTCGATACTCATCATTAATGGGATAAATATAGCGAAATAAATGATGCGAAAGGCTTTTTGGACTGGATCCTCTCCCTCTATATTCTTTCAGTGGCAGGGGTCAGTCCTATCTGAGACTTTTCTAAGACCGATATTAGTCGCACCTAATATCGGTAGAAGAGCTCACTAATATCGGTATTAGATTTTGGTGCAAAAAAATCCCTACCGAGAGTGCTGGACTCCCGGTAGGGACTTATCTGGTAGTGGTGGGGGAGGGATTCCCGGTCCTGATGGGTGGGGCTTATTGCGCTGGTGCTTACTGAGGAAGGCGGTACTTCTCCTCGCTGTCCTCGTAGAGCATACTGAGGTAGCTCTTGTAGCGCGATGGTGCTATCAGTCCGTCCCGCACAGCACGGAGTACGGCACACTTGGGCTCGTGGGTATGGCTGCAATTGGCGTAGTGGCAGTCCTTTGCGTAGGCAAAGATATCCGGGAAGTAGCCGTCTATATCCCCCTTATCGAAGTCAAAGGAGCCAAACCCCTTGATGCCCGGTGTGTCAATCAGAAATCCATCCTCTGTGCCATCGATGGGATACATCTGAGAGTAGGTGGTGGTGTGGACCCCGAGATTGGTCTGCTCAGAGACCTCCATCGTCCGGCGATTAGCGCCTGGGCAGAGGAGGTTGCTGATCGTGGACTTGCCGGCCCCGGAGTGACCAGCGAGGAGTGTGACGCCGTGCGTTAGCTCCTTCCTCAGCTCATCCATTCCGGTACCCTCCCGAGCCGAGATGATGAGGCAGCGGTAGCCGATGCTCTCGTAGAGCTCCTTCATCTGAGCCATCTCGGCACTCTCGGAGGAGTTGTATCGGTCGGTCTTATTGAAGACTATGATGGTCTCCACATCGTAGGCCTGAGCAGTGGCGAGGAAGCGGTCGATGAAGGTCGTCCCGGTGACTGGGTAATTGATCGTCACTAAGAGTATCGCCCGATCCAGGTTGGCTGCGAGGATGTGCGACTGCTTGGAGAGGTTGACGGATCGCCGTACAATATAGTTGCGTCGGTCTGCCACCTCGGTGATCCAGCCGAAGTCGCCGTCCTCGGTGACGGGGGGCGTAAAGGTGACGAAGTCGCCCACCGCGATGGGGTTGGTCGACTTGATGTCAGCCGTCTTGAAGTGCCCCCGTAGGTGACAGTGGTACTCCACGCCGTCAGCTACGATCGTGTAGACATCTCCCTGGCAGCAGGTGACAACTCCTTCCATGGACTCTCTGCCGGAGTGTGACCTCAGACGGTCATGATCTCCTTCTCCTTAGTATTATAGCACTCCTCGATCTGCTTGATGTGCTTGTCGTGGAGCTTCTGGACGTCATCCTCAGCATCACGCTCGACATCCTCGGAGAGACCATCATTGAGTAGCTTCTTGAGCGAGTCGTTGGCATCGCGGCGAGCGTTACGCACGCTGATGCGTGCCTCCTCGCACTCTGCCTTGACCTGCTTGGCCAGCTCTTGGCGACGCTCACCGGTCAGCGGGGGGATAGTGATGCGGATGTTCTCTCCGTTATTGCTCGGGGTGATGCCGAGGCTGGAGTCGATGACCGCTTTCTCGATGTCCTTCAGGATCTTCTTCTCCCACGGAGTGATGATCATCGTGCGGGCATCAGGCACAGTGACGGTGGCGACGTTCTTGAGAGGAGTGAGGTTGCCGTAGTACTCCACGCGGATGTCGTCGAGGAGCTTGGGATTGGCACGTCCTGCGCGGATCTTGTCGAGACGATCTTGCAGCGAGGAGATGGAGTCTCCCATCATCTTGCCGGCTTTGGTGAGGATATTGTCTAAGTCTTCCATAATCTGGTTTGTATCTGTATGGTCCGCCGGAGGCGGTGGTTGATTATTCGGTGACGAGTGTGCCGACGCTCTCTCCTGAGAGGAGTCGCATGAGGTTGCCGGGCTTATCCATATTAAATACGACGATCGGCATCCCATTTTCCCGGCACATGGCTGTGGCGGTGAGGTCCATCACACGCAGGTGCTGAGCATAGATCTCGTCGTAGGTGATGGTGTCGTACTTGGTGGCGGTGGGATCCTTCTCAGGGTCAGCGGTGTATATGCCGTCGACGCGGGTCCCCTTTAGCATCGCATCGCACTCCAGCTCCACAGCTCGGAGGGAGGCACCGGTGTCGGTGGTGAAGTAGGGGTTGCCGGTGCCACAGGAGCAGATCACTATCTTTCCCTCCCGCAGTGCTGAGAGGGCGTCCCACTTATTGTAGAAGCGACCTACAGGGGCCATCTGTATGGCGGTGAAGACCACGGAGTCCAGCCCGGCAGTCTCCAGTGCGGCTGATAGACCGAGGCTATTGATCGCCGTGGCGAGCATCCCCATCTGATCGCCCTTGACGCGATCGACTCCCTTGCCGATGCCGGTCAGTCCCCTGAAGATATTGCCTCCACCGATGACGATGGCGATCTCGGTACTGGTGGCGTCTGCTACCTCCTTGATCTCCTTGGCGTAAGCGCTAAGTTTCTCAGAGTCTATGCCATAGCCCTGATCTCCCTGAAGGGACTCTCCGCTGAGCTTGAGCAGAACTCGCTTGTATTTGGACATAAATGATTTTTCAAATGAGTTTTACCACTGACAAACCTAATAAAAAAAGCTGTATACACAAGACTTGGGACCCAATTTCCTGCTCCGGGTACCCACCGCTTTTTCCTTATAATATATGGTGTCTGTATCGAGAAGAGGGGCTCCATACAGGCGGCTTCCGGTCGGGTAGCGTCATCGGAGACGTTTTCGAAGGGGACCAAAAGGGAGCATGGCGGGGGGAGATTTGCGAAGCAGTGTAGAATTACCGATATTTGTCCTCGACTTTGTGTGGGTGCTATAGCTCGCATGAGTGGACTAACAAATCATCATCACGTATGCTATCCCCGAGGATAAGACTTTACTCGACTGTCTTCACCATACTCACCCTGACCGGTCTCGCTGGCGCATCGCTGCAGGCCCAGGATATGCAGTCCTCGCCTACCACTCGGTATGGCTATGGCATCCCTGCCTACGCTACCCCTACACTCTGGCGAGGTATGGGCGGTGTCGGTATTGCCATGAGTAGCCCTAAGGCGATCAATTTTACCAACCCTGCTGCCTTTGCATCCACAGACTCCCTCTCCTTTATCATGGACGTGGCGACGTCGGCTCACTTTGGGTTCTATCGGGATGACACCGTCAGCAAGCCCTCTCTGCAGGGCGGGCTGGACTATCTGGCTGTGCAGTTTCCTCTCTACGGTGACCGTGTGGCGCTTAGCCTCGGACTGATCCCCTCCTTCTACACCGGATATGGTATGTCCTCTACTCAGAGCGTCGAGGGTGACACTGACGGGGTGAAGTATCTCCAAAGCTTTTCCGGCAGGGGCTCCTTCCAGACCGCTTATCTCGGCATCGGTGCCGAGGTGGTGCGAAACCTCTATCTCGGAGTCAGTGCGAAGTACCTCTTCGGGTCAGAGACTCACACCTGGACGATGGTACCCAATTTCTCCCAGCTCACACAAAGTATGGAGACCCATCGGCTGAGGATTAGCTCCTTCCAGGCTGAGGCGGGACTGCAGTATAAGCTCCTCCTGCCTGCTCGCTCGGCAGCGACCCCCGACGCTGCGCGGGATCAGATCGTCCTCGGAGCCACCTATAGCCCCGGTCTGCCCCTCAAGCCTGAGGCTACCCTGATCGTCAATCGGAATGTCAACTCTCAGACTCGCCCCGACATCGAGAATAAAGATGTAGTCCTGGAGACCTCTACTCCTCATACCATCGGGGTGGGACTGGCATGGGTGCGACCGATGAAGTATGCCGTGTCAGCGGACCTCAAAACCTCGCTCTGGAGCAGCGTCCCCAATATCTTTGCCGGGGATGGACTACAGCTGAGGAGTAGCTACTACGCTGCAGCGGGATTTCAGATCCTCCCCGACCCCTACTCGAGTAACTACGGCAGGCAGATCACCTACTCCGGTGGCGTCAATTTCTCCACCTCCTACTACGAGGTGGCCCCCATCGGGCAGATGAAGTATATCGGTGCCTCCGTCGGTGTCGGGCTACCGATCCTCCTCTATGGGCTCGAGCGCAACTCAGCCCTCAACCTCTCACTCGAGTACAAGCACGGCTTGGCAGCTAAGGAGAGTGGCTTTAGCAGCGATATGCTCCGGCTCACTCTGGGCTTTGCCTTCAATGAGACTTGGTTCCGCAAGCTCAAGATCTATTGATAAAGTAAACCTATCCCGGATATTTTCATCATACTTGTACCGATGAAGTATTCGGAACACAATATCGAAAACTAAAAATCAAACCCATATCAATGAAATCATTACTTTTCACACTCGCACTGGGATTAGGTCTCTCGGCTTATGCCGGCACCTATGTGGCCCCCTCCACGACAGCTGAGCCTGATACGGCCGCTTGCGCCAAGAACACGAAGTTCTACAAGATCTACCTTAAGAGTAAGAATTACGTAGATGCCTACACCTTCTGGAAGCGCGTCTATGATGAGTGCCCTGCTCAGTCCAAGGATCTCTACATCCAGGGTGCTGAGATCTACACTTGGCAGATCGATAACGCCAAGACCCCCGAGGATAAGAAGAAGGCTTACGATGGGCTGATGGATATGTACAATAGCCGCATCAAGTACTTCGGTGACGATGAGGAGACCGGTGAGGACTACATCCTCGGCAGTATGATCTCCGATCAGCTGAAGTACTACCCTAATGAGGTGGACTACGTCAAGATGTACGACCGCCTCAAGCCGGTGATCGACAAGCGTGGCGCTAAGACCGACCCCTTAACGCTCTACTACTTCACCTACTCATCGATGCTCCGCTCCTCACTGGACCAGAATTTCAAGGCGCAGTATGTGAAGGATCAGACCTTTGTCGACAAGCTCTATGCCGAGGCTAAGGCTGCCGCTGAGGCCGAGGGCAATACGAGTCGCGCGGAGGCAATCGCAAGCTATCAGGCTACCTCACTGCAGGCCTTTGCCGCCAGCGGTGCTGCTAGCTGTGATGTGATGGAGTCGATCTATGGTCCTCAGATCAAGGAGAAGAATACCGACAAGACTTTCCTCAAGGAGACGATTGCCCTCTTTCAGAGTGTAGGTTGCACCGAGAGCCCCTCCTACTATGCTGCCTCTGAGGCGATGTTCAATCTCGAGCCGAGCTCCTCTGCCGCTCTCGGTGTGGCACGTAAGGCGCTCGCTGACAAGAATTATACTAAGGCCGAGGAGTACTACAAGAAGGCTATCGACCTCAGTACCGATGCGGATGAGAAGGGTGAGGCCAACTATGCCCTCGCAGTGATGTACTACGATCGTCACAGCTACGGCACCTCCCGTCAGTACTGCAATGCTGCGATGGCTGCCAAGCCGGGCTTCGGCGCACCGATGCTCCTCATCGCCAGTATGTACGCCTCCAGCGCAAGCAGCATCTACCCGGATGATCCGGTGAAGCAACGTGTCGTCTACTGCCTCGTCGTCGACAAGGCCGCTCGCGCAAAGGCTATCGATCCCAGCGTGACTGCTCAGGCGAATAAGCTGATCGGCACCTACACGGCTGCCTATCCCGCCAAGGAGGATATCTTTATGCACCCCGACCTGCAGGAGGGTCAGTCCTTTACCGTAGGGGGGTGGATCGGTGAGACGACCACCATACGCGTACGTTGATCGCCGGTCGATCCTTGCGCTCATCGTACCCTTTCATCACTAAGTCCTCATGGAGGAGCCTGAAATAGGATCCTTATCGATACATAGTCAGAGCAAGAAGCCGGTGTACTCCACCTTGTGGGGTCGCACCTGCTTCTTCTTTGTCTTACTCTCGGCTCTGCTGATGACCGGATGTAAGGGACGTAGATCCGACTTGGCCAGTCGGTCCATCGATAGCCTGGGGTACACCTCGATCACGAAGGATGTGGTGACCTTCATCTCCGACAGTGGAGTGACGAAGTATAAGATGGTGACCGACCTCTGGCTGACCCGTAGTGATCCTGAGGAGCAGTGGGTCTTCCCTCAGGGGATCTATCTGGAGCAATTTGACACCCTCTTTCAGACGCAGGCATCGATCGTCGCCGACACCGCCTACTACCACGTGTCGCGTCACCTCTGGGAGCTGAAGGAGAATATCCATATCCTCAATCGGGAGGGGACTCAGTTCTTTGGGAACCACCTCTTCTGGGATGAGGACAATGAGCTGGTCTACTCCCACGACAGCATCCGGATCCTGAGAGGGCCGGGTGAGGAGCTGCGGAGTCGCTTTGGCTTCAAGAGTAATCAGTACATGACGATGTACGAGCTGTATGATACAGCAGGGCATATGGATGTCAATGAGGATGGTGAGGTGACTTCGTCACCCGCTGCGCCCTCCACGACCGACTCAGTGATGCCTCCGGATAGTCTGGCGACTCCTCCCTTACGGCCGCGAGACTCTCTCATGATGAGGCGATCCCCTGCGCGGACTAATCCCTATAGACCATCGAGATAGAGGTGAGGGTTATGTATCTTTGTCTATCTCGCCTCTATAGTGAGGTGGAAGCTACGATAAGTCGATGATCTACTTCTTCATAGTACTCTGTGTCTTGCTCTCGGCCTTCTTTAGCGGGTCGGAGACCGCTTTCCTCGCATCCGATCGGCTTCAGGTGGAGCTGGATAAGGCCAAGGGGGGGGTGGGGAGTAAGGCTCAGACCTTCCTCTTTGACCGCCCCGGGAAGTACATCACCACTGTCCTCGTGGCGAATAATGTGATCAACGTCATCTACGGGCTGCTCTTTGCTGCGCTCCTCGAGCCGCTGCTGCGGCAGTGGATGACCAATGCCTTCCTGATCGTGCTGATCCAGACGCTGATCTCCACAGCGGTGGTGATCATCTTTGGGGAGTATGTCCCGAAGTCTGTGGCTAAGGCGAGACCCAATGAGTATATGCAATTTGCCTCGCTCCCCCTCACCTTTGCCTATGTCCTCTTCTACCCGATCACGATACTGGCAGGCGGGCTGACAAACCTCTTCCTACTCCTCTTTGGGATCAAGGGAAAGACCAATGACCAGAGCCCTCTCGGTAAGGTCGACCTCGATTACTACATCCGGCAAAATACCTCATCGGAGGACGACCCTACGGTGAGGCACGAGGCTATGCTGCTGCAGAATGCCCTAGAGTTTCCAGACATACAGGTCCGCGACTGCCTCATCCCTCGCAACGAGCTCTCTGCGGTCGAGGAGGATACCTCTATGGAGGAGCTGCTGGACCTCTTCATCAAGACCGGCTACTCTAAGATCATCGTCTACCGCGAGTCGATAGATAATGTGATCGGTTACATCCACAGCACGGAGATGTTTCGCTGCCACAAGGACGGAAGTCGCTGGCAGGAGCATATCAAGGAGACGATCTATGTGCCTGAGACGCTAACGATAGAGAAGGTGATGCAGAGCCTCCTGCTGCGCAAGCGAGGCCTTGCGATCGTAGTGGACGAGCTGGGAGGGACCTCCGGGATCGTCACCCTCGAGGACATCGTGGAGGAGATCTTCGGTGACATCGAGGACGAGCACGATACGGTGCATATCGTTATGCGTAAGGTGAGCGAGGAGGAATACATACTCTCAGGTCGTGCCGGGCTGGATGATATTAATGATAAGTTTGACATCGGACTGCCTGAGGAGGAGGACTTCAAGACTATAGCCGGCTATATCATGTCGGTCAGCCAGTCTATCCCCCGTCGGGGCGAGGTGGTGGAGCTTTCTCCAAAGTTTAGCGCAGAGATACTGAGAGCATCAGAGAATAAAATAATCCTCGTGCGGCTGCTCGTGCGGAGTTAGTCGCACATAGTGTGAGATATCATGTATAGAACAAAGACTTGTGGAGAGCTTCGCGCCTCCGATATTGGCTCCGAGGTGACGCTGGCCGGATGGGTGCAGCGGATACGTAAGATGGGAGGAATGACCTTTATCGATCTGCGTGATCGGTATGGGATCACCCAGTTGGTCCTCGCTGAGAGCAGTAGCCATGAGCAGCTCGAGAAGGCATCTGAGATCGGTCGAGAGTATGTGATCCAGGCAGTCGGTACCGTCGTGGAGCGCTCCTCGAAGAACCCCAAGATGCCTACCGGTGACATCGAGATCGATGTCCACTCGCTCAATATCCTTTCAGCCTCCGAGACCCCTCCATTCACGATCGAGGAGGAGTCTGATGGCGGTGATGAGCTACGGATGAAGTACCGCTACCTCGACATCCGCCGACCCAGTGTGGTACGTAATCTTGCCCTCCGCCACCGGATGGCACAGCTGATCCGTCGCTACCTCGATGGGCAGCAGTTTATGGAGGTGGAGACGCCCTTCCTGATCAAGTCCACTCCGGAGGGGGCACGAGACTTCATTGTCCCCTCGAGGATGAATCCTGGACAATTCTACGCCCTCCCACAGTCCCCTCAGACCTACAAGCAGCTGCTGATGATTGCCGGTATCGACCGGTACTTCCAGGTGGTGAAGTGCTTCCGCGACGAGGACCTGCGTGCCGATCGTCAGCCGGAGTTCACCCAGATCGACTGCGAGATGAGCTACGTCCATCAGGATGATGTGACAGACACCTTTGAGGGATTGAGCAAGTACCTATTCAAGGAGATCCTCGGCATTGAGCAGACGGAGCCCTACCTCAAGATGGACTGGCAGGATGCGATGAAGTACTACGGCTCAGATAAGCCGGACATGCGCTTCGATATGCGGATCGTGGAGCTCAAGGAGACGATCACTGAGACCGGATTTGGGGTCTTCGATGAGGCCTCCTACATCGGAGGTATCTGTGTCAAGGGCTGCGCCGGCTATACCCGCAAGCAGCTCGATGAGCTGACTGACTACGTGAAGAGCCCGCAGGTGGGTGCCAAGGGACTGATCTACGCACGCATCAATGAGGATGGCAGCGTCAAGAGCAGTGTCGATAAGTTCTACTCCGAGGAGCAGAGAGCTTCCCTGCGCGATGCCATGAAGGCAGAGCCGGGTGACCTGATCCTGATCCTCTGTGGTGACGATGCGATGAAGTGTAGGACTCAGCTGGGACGTCTCCGTCTCCAGATGGGGCGCCGTGAGGGCCTGATGGACCCGATGAACTTCAAGTGTCTCTGGGTGGTCAATTTCCCGCTCTTCGAGTGGAGCGAGGAGGAGGGGCGCTATATGGCGATGCACCACCCGTTCACCATGCCGGTGGAGGAGGATATCCCGCTGCTGGAGACCGATCCCGGGAAGGTGCGAGCCTACGCCTACGATATGGTGATCAATGGTGTCGAAGTGGGTGGCGGCTCGATCCGAATCCACGACACCAAGCTTCAGGACCGGATGTTCCATGCCCTCGGCTTTACTGAGGAGCGTGCACAGGAGCAATTTGGCTTCCTGATGAATGCTTTCAAGTACGGTGCACCGCCCCACGGAGGCATCGCTTATGGCTTTGACCGCTGGGTCTCCCTCTTCGCCGGCTTGGACAGTATCCGCGACACGATCGCTTTCCCGAAGAATACCTCCGGTCGCGATGTAATGGTAGATGCTCCTGCCATTGTGGACCAGAAGCAGCTGGATGAGCTGCACATTGCGCTTAAGAAGTAAATCTCTATAGTATGCAAGAGGAAGATCAGCTGTCTCTGTCGGACGCAGATCTTCCTCTTTTTTATTTCACAGTCTCTATGCTTGTCCGAAGAGCTCTCCTTGCCCTCTCTCTGCTTGCCCTCCTGCCGTCGCTCACTGCTCAGATCGTCCTGAGTCGCTTCGACCTGACGGAGGAGGGGCAGCCCGACTCCACCTCTGTCGCCGTGGAGATCCCCTCCATGGTGCAGCGAGACTTGCTCCATCAGGGGCTGATCCCTCATCCCTTTGTCGGCACCTCCGAGGATAGCATACAGTGGGTGAGCGATAGGGAGTGGGTCTACCGGACCACCTTTGAGCTGTCGGGTGCGGAGCTCTCCGGCTACCGGTTGCGCCTCAGGTGGGTCGATACTTTTGCGGAGGTCTATCTCAATGGCGCGCTGCTTGGTCGTACAGAAAACTTCTTCCGGACCTATACCTATGACCTCGATGGTCATCTCCGCCCAGGGACCAATCGGCTGGTGATCCGTCTCCTCTCACCGACGAAGATCGGTCAGCTCCTCTACGAGAGCAATGGATTCAATTATCCTGCCGATAATGATCGTGCAAAAATATTCTACAGCCCATACATCCGGACAGCCCCCTACCACTACGGGTGGGACTGGGCACCTCGGCTGATCTCTATGGGTCTTTTTGCGCCGCCCGTTGTGGAGCGAAAGGAGCGTCTTCATCCGGAGGACTTTTACGTCCGCAGTAAGATCGAGTGGAGCGGTACGGAGCCGACCTCAGCCACGCTCACTGTGAGTGGCAGCCGGAGAGCGCAGGGGGCATCCCTCACGCTCCTCGATCCGGATGGCGTGGAGCTAGAGTGTGCGGTGATGACGAGTGACTCGGTCGCTTTCTCCATCCCGAGGCCACGACTCTGGATGCCACACGGATGGGGTGAGGCTGAGCGCTATACGCTGGTCTATCAGGACGCAACGGGAGAGAGGAACAGTCTCCGGGTGGGGCTGCGGGAGGTGCGCCTTGATCAGACGGACGGGGCGTTCCGCTTCGTGGTCAATCGCCGACCCTTCTACGCTAAGGGGGCCAATTACCTCCCGCACGACCGCCGTATGGGCGACCACGGGAGGAGCCTCGAGCAATTCTTCGTGGAGGACGTGCTGCCGGCGCACTTCAATATGCTGCGTGTCTGGGGTGGAGGGATCTACGAGACGGAGGAGTTTTACGAGCTGGCAGATCGCTACGGGATCCTTATCTGGCAGGACTTCCCCTTTGCCTGCACCACCTATCCGAGCGACCCCGCCTTTATGGAAAACGTGCGGTGCGAAGTGGCGGATCAGCTCTCGCGCCTCCGCAATCACCCCTCCCTGGCACTCCTCTGCGGAAACAATGAGGTCCGCGAGGGTATGCGCCACTGGGGCTGGAAGTCAAAGTACAGTCCCGAGGTCTGGCAGGAGATGACGACAGGGTATGAAAAGCTCTTCCGGAAGCTCCTCCCCGAGAGCGTCGCTCACTACGCCCCGCATGTGGACTACATACACGGCTCACCGTATGACTCCAACTGGGGCGACCTCGAGAGCCTCTCCCGCAGCGATGCACACTACTGGGGAATGTGGTTTGGCGAAGAGGACTACACCACGTTTGATCACAATCCTGGGCGATTCGCAAGCGAGTACGGGCTGCAGTCCTTCCCCGAGATGAAGACCGTCAGAAGCTTTGCCCCGGAGGCGGGCTCCCTCAGCCTCGATCACCCTCTCGTGACGCATCGGCAGCGCTCCCCGGGAGGCAATGAGCGGTTGCGGCTCTATATGGAGCGCGACTACCCGGCGCCCGAGAGCTTTGCCGACTTCACTTACCTGAGTCTCCTCGAGCAGCGAGATGCTACCGGCTATGCCATCCGTGCCGTCCGTCGCGCCTATCCCGACAATGCCGGCTCGCTCTACTGGCAGATCAATGATGTCTGGCCCACGGTCAGCTGGTCCTCCGTCGATTACTGGGGTAATCACAAGGCACTCCACTATGCAGTGGAGCGCGCCTACCGACCCACGATCGTCGACCTGGTGGAGCGGGGGGACTCGCTCGCCCTCTGTCTCGTCTCTGATGACCCGTTGCTTAGGGGCTCTGTCGATGTGGAAGTGACCTGGATGCGGACAGACGGGAGCCTCCTTGCGAGTCCTTCCCACTATGCCTGCCGGGTGACTGAGACGCCTCTCTCTGTGGAGCTTACCCAACTCCCGAGACCGCTCTCCTCCGATACAATCCTTGCACAGTTGATCGTGAGGCAAGGTGAGGGGAAGGAGATCGCTCGCCAGCTCTACTATAGCGTCCGTCCCCGGCAGATGAAGCTGCCCCGCCCTCGCTATTTGGTCGAGGAGCGACTGACAGAGAGAGGGCTGACGGTTACCATTACCGCCGAGACCCTGATCAAGGATCTCTTTATCGAGTCCCCCTGGCAGGGTGCTCTCTACTCGGATAATTTCTTAGACCTGCTTCCGGGGGAGACGAAGACGATACAGATCTCGCATCCTGATGTGGAGAAGGGCAGGCTGACCTTTCACACCCTTAATGACCTGCTGAGAAATGAAGAAAAGTGAACTCGTCATCGAGAATTGTGCCGGTGATGTCCCATCGTGCCTTGAGGCTGAGCGGGGTGGGGCGAGCCGAATAGAGCTCTGTGCCGCCCTCTCGGAGGGTGGTACCACGCCTTCCTACGGCACTGTGGCGGCAGCTCTCCGGTGCTGTCATCTTCCCATCATCCCGATCATCCGTCCCCGCTCGGGCGACTTCCTCTACTCTGAGACCGAGGTGGATGTTATGCTGGAGGATATCCGGGTTTTGCGTCGGCTGGGTGTGGCCGGTTTCTCGCTCGGAGCCCTCACTCCGGATGGAGACTTAGACGAGGAGCTCTGCCGCCGGCTGATCCGTGAGGCAGAGGGTCTTCCGGTCACGCTTCATCGGGCTTTTGATCGGGCGGCATCGCTGGAGACGGCTCTGGAGCAGGCGGTAGCTCTCGGCTTTGCCTGCATTCTCACCTCGGGCGGCACCCCCTCGGCAGTGGACAGTCTGGATCGGATCCGCCACCTGGTGGAGCAGGCCGATGGACGCATCAGCATCATGGCGGGCAGTGGCATCACGGCCGATAATGCTCGTCATGTGATCCGGTCCACCGGTGTCTCTGCGATTCATGGTACCTTTGCAAGGCTGAGGGGCAGCTCGATGCGTCACTCCTCAGTGGCATTTCCACCCTCGTCCTCGGCTCAGATCCCTGAGAGAGACATCAGAGTCACCGATGCCGAGGCTATTTCATCTATACGTCAAAGTCTTTTATCATGAATACGATCGATATTGTTCTCTCCCCCGAGTTGCTTGATGTCTACAGACCTACTGAGCCGACCACCTTTGTGGTGGTCGATATCCTAAGAGCCAGCTCGACGATGGTCGCTGCCTTCGACAACGGTGTCCGGCGGATCTTTCCCATCGAGACCATCGAGGAAGCAAAGGCGGCAGCTGCAGCGGGTCACCTCGTCGGAGCGGAGCGGAAGTGTGTCAAGTGCGACTTCGCTGATCTCGGCAACGATCCGCTCGAGTATGGTCCCGAGCAGGTGCGAGACAAGGAGATCTACTTCACCACCACCAATGGCACCCGCACGCTGAAGAAGTGTATGAGCTTCGGACCGGAGCATAGTGTGGTCGTCGGGGCATTCACCAACATCGGCACCGTGGCTGAGTACTGCCTGGGACGCAATGTCCTCTCCGTATGTGCCGGCTGGGAGGGGCACGTCTGCATCGAGGATGCTCTCTTCGGTGCTGCCCTTGCTGACCGCCTCTCGGATAGCCACACGCTCGGTAGTGACGCAGTGCGGATGGTACTCGACTACTACCGCAGCCACTCGTCCGACATAGTGGGCGCCATCAAGCAGAGCGACCACTACCAGCGCCTCCTCCGTGTGGGGAAGGCGGAGGCTCTCTCCTACTGCATTGACCTCGACTGCTCCACAGCTCTCCCCATAGCCGGCACGGATGCTCAGGGACGTATCGTCTTAGATAATAAGTAAGCTGCCATGACCCGTAAAGTCCTCGCCCTCCTCTTACCGCTCCTGCTCCTCACCGGCTGTGGCAGCACCCGAAATGCTGCCAATCAGCAGGTGAGCCGTATGCCTATGCCGGGGAAAAACCCCTCATACAACGCCTACATCCGACAGTACGCCCCCGCTGCGCTGCAGAGTCAGCGAGAGTTTGGCATCCCTGCCTCCATCACTATGGCTCAGGGTCTGCTGGAGAGTGGGGCCGGTGGTAGTGCTCTAGCGCAGAACTCCAATAATCACTTCGGCATCAAGTGCCACAATGGCTGGAACGGTGCCCGCACCTACCACCGCGATGACAACCCTCGCGACTGCTTCAGGGTATACGACGATCCGCTCGACTCCTACCTCGACCACGGGCAATTCCTCACTGGCAACCGCAGGTACAGCTCACTCTTCCGTATAGATATGGCGGACTACAAGAGCTGGGCAAAGGGGCTACAGCGAGCCGGCTATGCTACCGACAGAGGCTACGCCAATAAGCTCATCAAGATCATCGAGGACTATCAGCTCTACCTGCTGGTGGACGGCAACGTGGAGCGAGACTACGCCTACAACCGACCTGAGCAGCCACGACGAACCGTCAGCAGCAAGCCTCCCATGAGATACGAGAAGCCGGCATCGAGGGAGACGACCCCTATCGGCGTCCGTGAGATCTACAAAAGCTATGGACTCCTCTACGTCCTTGCTAAGAAGGAGGACGATCTCGCCAGCATCGCTCGTGACCTCGATATCTCGGAGAAGAAACTCACTGACTACAACGACTTCCCGCCCGGCTACCCGATCGAGGAGGGAGACATCATCTACCTCCAGAGGAAGCTCCGTCGTGCTGATCCGCCCTACTACCGCCATGAGGTGAGGGTAGGGGAGTCGATCCACGGCATAGCACAGAGATACGGTATCCAGCTACGCTCTCTCTATCAGATGAATAAGCTCGACCCCGCCTATATCCCCGAGGAGGGCGATATCCTGATCCTTCGCTAAGTAGCTCAGCCACCCTCGCTACAGAGACTGCACTACTCCCTGTCCCATCGCTACCCGGTCTCAGGACTTCTCTCCGAATATCTATCTCGGAATAGTAGAGTGTGCAAGGGCTGTGGCTCGTCGCAATAGCTCCAATAAGTCGTACAATCATCACTTCGCCGGGTAATACGCTTCCGGAAGGTCTCAGTCGGAGGAAAGAAGGACGATCGTCACCTTTTTTCTGCCTCGTATAGAGATTAGGATAAAAAAGTGCTGCATCACAGGAAAACTCTTGTGATGCAGCACGAAAGAAAGACTTGTGTGCCGAGGGTACTATCGGATCCTCAGACGATAATCCTCTACTTCGCCGTAGTCGAAGATTTCGTCAGGCTGCGGGTAGCCACCATTGACCTTCATACTCACACGGACGCGATATAGCCCCGGATCCATACGATAGGGGAGGGTGAACCAACCGCTCACATAGCTGTTGCCATACCTAGAGGCGACCAGCTCGGAGGAGCTGAATTGTCCGTCCTTATTGTAGTCAATCCATATTCGCCAATAGCACCAGTAGACCCGTGTGGTCCCAAAGGAGGGAGAGAGCTGGAAGGCGAGGGCGCGACCGGGATAGCCGAGGATGTGGTGTGTGGTGATGTAGGAGGCATAGCCGTCACCGCCTGTACCGCTATTGCCCATATCCCCGATCTTCACCTCACTGATGTAGGCATATCGAGAGTCCTTGCCATAGGAGGTCGGATAGGGATCATCCTTCGGCTGTGGGTCAGGGTCCGGCTTCGGATCCGGCTTCGGGGTCACCTTGCTCTTGATAAGCACGGGATAGTCCTCCACCTCACCGTGATCAAAGGTCTCGCATACCTCAGGCGCGGAGCCCCACTTCATCGATACCCTCATGCGGGTGGTCACGTCGCGAGCACTCGCAGGGATGGTGATCGTCTTGACGACCGGGACATTGGACTGTGTGGTGGTGAAGTCTAGTGCCAGCTCATCAGCGCCAAAGTCCTTGTCTCCATTGAGATCGATCCAGACACGCCAGTACTCCGGGTAGCTCCCGGCGGTGGATCCGGGCTTGAGAGTGATCCTATAGGTCTCCCCGGGGGTCAGCTCCACCTGCTTGTGATCGAAGTAGGTGTAGCCGCCGGCATTGGCGGTCGTGACGTTGCTCACGTTGCTGATGCTCACCTGAGCGATATAGGTACTGCGGGCATATCGACCCATCGAGGGACAATAGTCACCGGAGGGGACAGGATCGTCGCCGCCCTCGTCGAGGAGCTGTTCCACATAGGGGCGGAAGATACGTGCGCCCTCACTCGGCACCGAGGTCTCTATGACTCCATTCTTGAGGGTATAGGTGCCCTCCTTGGTGATGAAGAGGAGCTGAGGTACGGTCTCTATACCGAGCACTCTCTGGATATAGTCCCAGTTGGCTCCCCACTGTCCATTGGTCACGACATCGAAGCCGTAGAAGGGGATCCTGTCGCCATACTCCTTGGCCAGGAGCTCTACGGCAGGTCTGGTGCGCTCACAGTGTCCGCAGCCGGTAGCCTTGAGGAAGAGGACCATCGGGCCGCTATAGCCACTGCCAAAGAATACTCGCCCACTCTGCCCGAAGGAGAGCATCCTCCGGAGCTGGTCGAGAGTCAGGTAGGTGATCGATCCGGAGTCGGGAGTGGGCTTGGGATCGGGTCTCTGTGCCGGCTCGATGCCTATGACGATGTCCTGACCGTAATTGAAGCCTCCATTGCCTCCACCCGTGCCGAGGGAGGAGGGATCAAGGGCGTGGAGGAGAAAATAGCCGTCTGACATACCTCCCCATCCCCAATTGATGTGGAAGTAGCCATTCATATATCCGTCGCAGACAAAGGAGTGTCCTGCTCCGGTCCTTCCTGAACCTGCATACTGGACGGGGCGACCATTGGCCAGCTCGTTGTAGACGATGGAGGCCCAGTCGGAAGCATTATAATTGGAGCGATAGATGTCTCTGACTGTATTCTTGTAAAAGAAATGATCCGCCAGGAGAGACGGCACGTAGTACTGCCAGGTGCCGCTGCCGTAGGCGGAGAATTGCATGTTGAGTCCCACAGCCACATCGTAGCATAACTGAGCCACATCGTCATTGTACTGACGGAGCGTAGCTGCCGGCATATTGTCCCAGTTGTAATACTTATTGAAATTAGCATACTGACCATCCGACGTGGAGGTGTGGGAGCCGGTGCCGCGAGGAGGATATTTCCAGTATCTCATGATCTGTGAGGTAGCGGTGGCTACACAGCCGACAGGGGTCCCCGTGGGGCAATAAGCGTTGTAGTAGGGAGACTGATTCCACTTAATGCCTCCGAGGAGGGGCTCAATGTTCCCGGAGGCTCTGAGGGCCTGTCCCGTCACATCTCCCCTGAGGGCACACTCATAGTGCTTTCGCAGCTCCGGTGTCACCGGAAGCACGCGACGTAGAGAGTCGATCCCGGAAGCATAGGAGCTGAGGAAGCTCATCACATTCTTCACCTCGGAGCTACCCTGTGTCTCCGCTACATTCTTGCCGAAGAAGCTTCCCTCGTAAGAGAAGCCTAAAATCGGAAACGTATTATCCCATGCCGAGACGATGACATAACCGCGCCGGCCGATATTGAAGACATAGTAGGCGGGGAGGGATGAGCGGTCGTCCATAGTCTCGTCATCAGAGACGGCGCGAAGACCGATCATGCTTGCAGGCTCGGCAAAAGCGAGCTCCAGACCCTCATCGGCTACGGAGCGGAGGGTAGTCATCGGAGTCTCACTCTCGCTCAGGAAGCGAAGGACCACAACCTCCGCCTCCTCAATTGTGAGGTGGTGCGGCTCGGTCGACTCCGCCTGCTCAGGGTCAGTGGGGCGGGGATCTCTCTCAGCCTGACAGCCTCCGAGGAGGAGTGTCAGTGCGAGGAAGAGTCCCGCCAGACCCGCAAACCAAAAGAAATTTTTCCTATTCATAATGCGATGTTTCTTGTCAGGCGAATTGCATCATAGACTGCCATATCACAAGCCATGGTCATCATTCCGTCGACTCAGAGTGCCCCGCGAGATCTCGGCGATCAGCAGGAGGCGATCCGTTGTCTCTGCCTCCGGTGACAAACCTCGCACTAACACCGAATATTAGTCGATCTAATTTCCGAATTAGTCCGAGGCTGCTACCATTGATCGAGACACTCTGTCTCGAGAAAGACTCAAGACTTACCGAATCATACTGACGACGGGCGTCCCGTACCGGAAGCCATATATCTGCCGTGTCGAGAATATGGCACCGATGACTTTATGCGACCGGGTCCTGATGCTCTAGCCATGGTTACTTTTTGGAGATGGAGCCACTGATGACTCTGATCCCGCTATTCGTATCGATATTCATTACCAGGTTAGCCTCGCGCTGTCCGGAGCGCTTCTCCTGGGTAAAGACATTCATCGTGCCTCTCATGGCAGCCATCATCAGCTCGCGTACGGTGCAGTGACTTGTCGCATCTCCGAGGTTGTAGATATTGGCTGTGCCGGCGGAATTGGTGTGACCGAAGTAAGCGTAGATGGTCAGCTTCATCTTGAGGAAGTCCTCCATGCTCATCCCTTTCGGTCTGCGGATGGTGATCTCGGACACATTACCCTCACCTAGATTGACCTCTTGCTCGGGGTCATCGATGCGGACGTACTCCTTCATATCCCTATTGAAGATCATCTGATCCTTCTGTCCGTCTACTGAGATGGTGACATTACCATAGACATAGAGCGGCTTGACGTTGTCCGCCTTGGCTCTCAGCGTGCGAGGAGTAAAGCGCAGGGTAAGCTCGTCCATCTCAGGAATGAAATAGGACTCGTTGCGGATAAAGTCGCTGGTGAGGACCACGCGCGCAACAGAGTTGTCGTGGACATAGCGTAGCGTGTAAGCAACAGGACGAGCGGAAGACGGAGTGAGGGGTGCGGAAAGACACTGCTTGAAGCCCTCCCAGCCATTGGAAAGACCAAGTCCATGCTCCTGCGAGGTGCCGCCAATGATGCGGGACTTGGATACAGAAGCATCAAGGATCTCCTTGTACTTCGTCTCCAGCTCGACATTGACTTTCTCTGTCGGGAGATTGAGATTAAGCGCGGCGACCACATCATGATACTCGTGATTGCTTGAGATGACGGCGAAGCCCATGCGGCCATAGAAGACCTCAGAGACATAGACGGGCATCACTCCATCCATTTTCGCCACATTGGCACTCTTGAGAATAAACTGATCCGGGATGTCCACAGCGATGCTGAAAGCCTTCTGGATCGCCTTGACGAGGACGTGGGTCTTCATCTTCTGGTGCGATGTGTTAAGGTTGAGCTGAGCGATGAGATCCTCCTTCTGATACCCGATACCCAGCTTGGCACCAATCTCTGTCGAGTTGGACACCTCATTGACCTCATACATGGTGGTGGCGGAGAGAGGATGGCTCGGCATGCCTAACCACTGCTGTAACGTCATATTATAGTCGCTCGACTTAGGGTTTTCGAAATGGGCGACAAAATTCATCGGCGTGCTTGGGATCAGATCCTTGGCACTCCACACCAGCTCACCGGTGGTGCCGGGCAGCCTGAGATACTTGCCATTGGTGATCGAGCTGCCGACGAAGACAGATCCGGGGTAGATCTGATTCTCCGAGGGGTTAAAGATGGAGAGCTCATCGAAAGCAAATCCGGAGTTGTAGACCTTTCGCATGTTGACAAACACTCCCTTGAGCCCGTTAAAGGTCCCTTCCTCAATGGACTCTTCGTTGACCTGAGGCGCGATGGGAGCCAACTGAGGCAGTACCAAGCCGCCCTCCTCTCCTGTGGTCATGCCATTGGGCAGGGGCAGTGCACGAAGCTGAGTGAGGAGTGCAGAAGCGTCTCCCTCAGTGGGGGTGTCGGTGGATTGTGTCGGCTCAGCAGAGTGATCCCGGCAGCCGGTGGATAGCATCATTGCCCCTGCGAGAAGTGCGGAGAAGGGTGCAAGCGAGACTATGTGGCGAAATAACTTATTCATGACTTTTGGTTCTTTATTAGGAAGGGGTTCAGTGATTGGTCAGGTATGGCTCAGGCTCACTGCCGAAGCATCTGGTCAGAGTCCGGGTGCCGTCTGCACTAGTGACGGAGCGGAGCGAAGTGGGAATCTCCTCGATCTCCTTGGCCTCGTGGAAAAGATCAAAGAGGACCGTCGCAGAGTAGTCGTTGTATGCATTCTTCCGCGTAGTGACGGAGAGACTGTTATGGATTGCATTGAAGATCAGATCCTGGAGTCGGATGCTGTACTTGCTCTCACCGAGATCGTCACCGGTAATGGTTCCGGCAGAGTTGGTATTATGGAAGTGAGTGTCGATGTAGATCCTCTGATTGAGGAAGTCCTGCATGGACATTCCCTTGGGGCGATGCAGAGTGACGTTGATAGTCTCGGCATTGGGCATACTGGCTTTCTTTTGCTTATCCAGCTTGACATACTTGCTCATCCCTAACCATACGAGACGATAGTCCTCAGAGGCAGTGCCATCTTTGGTGAGCTCTGCCGGTACGGTGAGGATGGTGTGACCCCAGACTTGGAGCTCCTCCTTATTGCCTGCGTTAGCCCTAATCTCCACGGGGCGGAAGCTAAAGGACATCTCGTCACTCTCCTTGACGAAGTAACTCTCTGTGATGGGGTACTGACCGGTCTGGACAACGCGGGCAACTGAGTTGTCATCCGCATATCGGAGCGTGATGGCCACCGGGACAGCCTCGGCAGGATTGAGTTCCGTACTGAGTGCTTCCTTGAAGCCGTCCCAACCCTTCTTGACAGAGAGGCCATGGTCACCCGACTTGCCGCCGGTAAAGACGTACTGAGTAAAAGACTCATCCAGAATCTTCTTGTAAGTGGATGAAAGCTCAAACTTGAAAGACGGAGCCATCACCTGCAAGGCGGCCATCAGCTCTAAGTAGTCATGGTCCGTAGAGATGAGCGCAAAGCCCATACGCCCATAAAACACATCCGAAATGTATACCGGCATGACACCCTGCAGAGCCCCCGGAGCTGCAGAGAGCAGGTGCTGGCGATCGGGCAGATCCATGGAGACGGAGAAAAGCTTCTGCACAAACTTCACCAGCATATGGGTCTTCAGATCCCCATTCTTGCCCTCAAAGGTGATTCCCGCCTTGACATTCTCAGTCTCAAAGCCAAGTCCCAACTTGGCACTGAACTCCTTGAGATCTTTCACTTCAGTCAGCTCAAAGGTGGTAATGGCGGAAGTGGGTAGAGTTGGCGTGCCACGCCATTTCTGCATTGTCGCCGAATAGTCGCTAAACCGTGGATCCATAACCCGCTGGACAAACTTATCCACTTGCGGATCGGCAGGGACCAAGTCGGGAGAGGACCAAGTGACATCACCGACTTTTTGACCCATGACAGGGAGATAGCGACCATTACTGATAGAGTTTCCCACAAGCACATTACCGGGGTAGATGAGGTTGCTCATGGGATTGAAGAGTAAATACTCGTTGTAGACCGATCCGGAGCTGTACATCGTACTCCGGCTGATGATTACACCGTGGAGGTCATCCTTGGTGGTAGGCACTACGGGGCCACCCTTTCCGGGATCTCCAACGATCTGAGGATCCGGTATGGGATCATTGCCTCGGAGCATTCCTGCAGCCAATGGCAGGCTTCCGAGCCGGGTCTCCGGTGACACAGCGGGCTCACCCGGGACTTCGCTCTTGCTGCAGGAGCTGAGAGAAAGTCCCAGAAAAGTCAGCCATCCGCCGATGAGAAGACACGTTCGCTGTAGGTTCATAGCTTTTTAATAAAAAAAGTGGAACATATAAATACTAACCTTGCCTTCATGCTAACTCCGTGACTATACCATATGTAAGTCTCCGAGGTTGCCATTCTGGCAGTATTTCGATGACCGATTTTACCAATTATCCCACATGTTTCAAAATATTGTAAAAACAAACTTGGTTTTGTATTTTAGGCTGTAATCTGATCCCTATAGGGGTTGCATTTTGATGTGCTGGGAGGGTGAGGAGGATGAAAGGGGGTTTGATGATGTGAGGGATTTAGGAGAAGTGGAGGGCGACTCAATTGTGGTGTCCAGAAAAAGTATCCAATAGACGAGTGAGCGGAGCCTAATATCGGTAAAAGAAATGCGGGCTGTGCCATACTGAGAGTCAGTCTTCTCCTGTGTCGCCACTGAGGCCACTCTGCCGGGGTGCAGTGCCAGTGCACTCTGCTGCCGGATGGAGCGATGGTGGAGCCTTACTGTCCCTTGGGTCTCTGCCGGTGAGGATAAAAAAAGCACGTCCTTGGGGGATACCCAAGGACGTGCTTTTGGATAAAATGGATAGGTCGTGCGTTACTTGCGGAAGGGGAGTTTGATTACCTCAGCCTCTACCTCCTTGCCACGGATCTCGATGGCGACCTCGGTCTCAGGCTTCTTATAGTCGGAGAGGACGTAGCCGAGGGCGATGCCCTTCTTGAGCGCGGGAGACATGGTACCGGAGGTGAGGTGGCCGATCTCCTTGCCATTGCCATCGGTCACCTTGTAACCCTCGCGAGGTACACCGCGTCCCTTCAGCTCGATGCCGACGAGACGGTACTTGGTGCCATTGGCCTTAGCCTCCTCAAGGATCTTGCGACCGGGGAGATTCTCCTTGCCCTCGATCAGCTTCGTTGTCCAGCCGAGGCCGGCGGCGTAGGGATTGGTGGTGTCGTCGATGTCGTTGCCGTAGAGGCAGAATCCCATCTCGAGGCGGAGGGTGTCACGGGCACCGAGACCGACCGGCTTGATGTCAAATTCCTTTCCGGCCTCAAAGAGCTGGTTCCAGAAGTTCTCCGGATCCTTGATGTCCTGGATGTAGAGCTCGTAGCCTCCGGCACCGGTGTAGCCGGTATTGGAGACCAGCACCTCCTCGCCGTGGAACTTCCCTCTGTGGAAGCTGTAGTAAGGGATCGCATCAACGTCGATGTCGACGAGCTTCTGTATCGTCTCCTTGGCCTTGGGTCCCTGGACGGCGAGGATGCTCATCCGCTCAGAGCGGTTCTCCAGCTCCACGCCATCGATCTTGTGGTCGGAGATCCACTTGAAGTCCTTCTCGATATTGGCGGCATTGGCGACCAGCATATAGTGGTCCCCAAAGCAGTAGGCGATGAAGTCATCGACGATACCACCCTTGTCATTGGGGTAGTAATTGTACTGCGCCTTGCCGTCCGTAAGCTTGGAGATGTCGTTGGAGCAGACATTCTGGAGGAACTCCACTGCCTTGGGGCCGCTGACGAAGAGAGCGCCCATGTGGGAGACGTCGAAGACGCCGACGCTCTCGAGGACTGCCATATGCTCAGCGACGATGCCGTCGGGGTACTGGATCGGCATGTCGTAGCCGGCGAAGTTGGTCATCTTGGCTCCGAGCTTGACATGGATGTCATGGAAGGGGGTTTTCTTTAGTTCCATAGATTGATTGTTTGTATTGAGTTTTGTATAAAAAGGTTGCTTACTATGATCTCACCTCTGTCGTGACGATCTCGAGAAGGGTCTCGGCAGCCATCACGAGCGAGGGGATTGGTAGGTACTCATAGATGCCGTGGAAGTTGAGCCCTCCGGCAAAGAGGTTGGGGCAGGGTAGTCCCCTGTGGCTGAGTGTGGCCCCATCGGTGCCGCCTCTGATGGGCGAGGTGATCGGCTCGATGCCGAGCCGCTTCATCGCCTCGGCGGCGTGATCGACGATCTCCATCCGGTAGAGCAGGCACTCCAGCATATTGCGATACTGGTCGTGGACGGTGACGGCGATGCGCTCCTCGCCATAGCGGGAGTTGATCGCTGCCGCAGTGCGGAGTAGCGTGTCCTTGCGCTCCTCGAGTGCTTCGCTATCGAAGTCCCTGAGGATGTACTCCAGCTCTGCCTCCTCTACGGTGCCACTCATCGCAGTGAGGTGGTAAAAGCCCTCTCTCCCCTCGGTCGTGGAGGGGCGCTGGTCGGGTAGGGCGCTGTCGAAGTCCATAGCGAGGCGCATGGCGTTGATCATTTTGCCCTTGGCATCGCCGGGGTGGACATTGAGCCCGTGGCAGTGGATGGTGGCTGAGGCGGCGTTAAAATTCTCGTACTGCAGCTCTCCGAGAGCTCCGCCATCTACCGTATAGGCAAAGTCGGCAGCGAACCCCTCCACATCAAAGAGTGAAGCTCCTCTGCCGATCTCCTCATCGGGTGTAAAGCCGATCCGGATCTCTCCGTGAGCAATCTCGGGGTGAGATGTCAGGTAGTGCGCCAGCTCCATAATGGCTGCGACACCGGCCTTGTCGTCCGCCCCGAGGAGCGTGGTGCCATCGGTGACGATCAGCTCTTGGCCCACGTACCGTGCCAGCTCGGGGAATTTCTGAGGAGTGAGAGTGATAGAGCCCGACTCATTGAGTGGGATCTCTCCGCCATCGTAATGGACTATCCTTGGCTTGACGTCCCGTCCGGAGGCGTCCGGAGAGGTGTCCATGTGGGCGATCAGACCGATCACCGGCTGGCTTGTCATCCCTACGGCAGGGATGGTCGCCGTGACGTAGCAGTGATCGTCTACGGATGCTGCGAGACCCATGCTGCGCAGCTCGAAGCAGAGGAGGTGCGCCAGATCCCACTCCTTATCCGAGGAGGGAGTCTCCTCGCTCGAGGGGTCAGACGTGGTCTCGAGAGAGACGTAGCGTAGAAATCGCTTGACGATGCTCTCCTTACTTATACGCATCGAGATTGGTCTCGTGGGGAGCAAAGTGTGAGATGATCTCCTCGGCTATCGCATCAGCCTCGGCCTCTGTGTGCGCCTCGGCATAGATCCGCATGATCGGCTCGGTATTGCTCTTGCGGAGATGGACCCAGCGGTCGGCAAAGTCTATCTTCACTCCGTCGATGGTGGTAATCGACTGATCCTTATACGCCCTCTTGATATCGTCAAAGATCCTGTCCACGTCGAGACCGGTGAGGTCCTGACGCTTCTTCACCATGGCATACTGCGGTAGGAGCGCCTTGATCTGGGTCGGCTTGAGGAAGCGCTTTGCCATCATGGTGAGGAAGAGGGCGATGCCGACGAGTGCGTCCCGGCCGTAGTGAGCCTTGGGGTAGATCACTCCGCCATTGCCCTCGCCACCGATGAGTGCGCCCACCTCTTTCATCTTTGTCACCACATTCACCTCGCCAACAGCGGCCGGCGTGTAGGTGCCTCCATGAGAGATGGTGACATCACGGAGGGCGCGGGTGGAGCTGAGATTGGAGACGGTGTCGCTACCCGGATAGATGCTCAGCAGGTAGTCGGCGATGCTGACGAGGGTGTACTCCTCACCGAAGGGGGTACCGTCCTCGCAGAAGATCGCCAAGCGATCCACATCGGGGTCGACGGAGAAGCCGACATCGGCCTTTTTCTCCTTGACCAATTGCCCCAGCTCGATAAGATTTTGTGGCAGAGGCTCAGGGTTATGAGCAAAGTCCCCGGTAGGCTCGCCATGGAGCAGGTAGGCACTCTTGACACCGAGTGCGTCGAAGAGGCGGGGCAGTGCGATGCCGCCGACGGAGTTGATCGTGTCGGCGCAGACGGTGAGCCCTGCCTCGCGGATCGCAGCAGCGTCCACCTCGGGGAGGCTCAGCACCATCTGCACGTGGGCATCGGTGTAGTCCTTGTGCTCCACATGTCCCAAGTGATCCACCTCGGCGAAGGTGAAGTCCTCCGCATCAGCCATCCTGTAGACCTCCCGTCCCTCAGCATCGGTGAGGAAAGTGCCCTCGTGATTGAGGAGCTTCAGGGCATTCCAGTGCTTAGGGTTGTGGCTCGCCGTGATGATGATGCCGGCATCGGCGCCCTCCTCGGTGACGGCAAACTCTGTCGTCGGGGTGGTGGCGAGACCGATATTCACCACATCAAAGCCGACAGCCTGTAGCGTGCCGATCACGATCCGCTGGATCATGTCTCCGGACATACGGGCATCGCGACCGACGACGATCTTATTGGACTGTATGGGAGAGTTTTTCCGTGCCTGGGTGGCAAAGGCTGCGGTGAAGTTGACAATGTTGATCGGATTGAGACCCTCGGAGGCGCTTCCTCCGATGGTGCCTCGGATCCCGGAGATGGACTTGATAAGGCTCATGATATGATCGATTTTCGGTTATTTCTTGTACTCAAAGCGGACATCCTTGAAGTAGAGGGCGAAGCCGTCCTTGGAGAAAGCTATCGGCCCGTGGCGGAAGGAGGTGATGACCTGCACTCGAGAGGGTACGCCGGCGAGACGGACCGCCTCGAGGAGAGCCTCGCACTGGAGGTTGTTATTGGCACTCTCCTGTGCGTCTTGATTGGGGTCAAGGACCACATCCTCGCCCTTCGGCGTGTAGACGAAGGTGAGGGCTCCGGTGCCGCCGCTGTAGGGACCGCCATTGCTCATCCGCTTGATCGACTCCTTGGAGATGCGAGGTCCGATGCCCTCAATCTCCATACGGGTAGAGATGACCCGCTGGCTGCCGGTCACGGGAGTCCCCTTCTCCACCACGCGAATGAGGAGTCCCTCCTTGATCTTGACAAATGTCCCCTCGGGAGTGATCAGGTCAGCAGGGAGATCCTTGATGGTCCGGATGCCGAGGGAGTCGGTGAAGTGCTTCACCTCCGCCTCCTCTTGCTTGATCATATCGACGTAGGACAAGCGTTTCTTGTCGCACCCGCTGACTAACAGCAGACTGGAGAGCAGGATCAGGATCGTCAGATGAGTGGGTCTGAGTAGATGTCTCATATTGGGGGATATAAAAGTGTCTAAGAGTGTAACGCCAAAATGGTAGTGGCAGGGTCAATGGCGACCCCCACCACTATGCCATACAAATGTAGCAAAATATCGGCTTAAGTCGCTCCTCTTTTCCTCCTTCGCTATCGTATTGTGGTCTTGGGCGCCGGTGTCGTATGGGCAAGCAGGCCGTTGTGGCTCCTGCTGAATGAAGACACGGGGAGCGGCATCACTGAGGGTGGCTTGTGCTGCACAGTGCCGGGTGAGCGTTGCTGAGGAGCGAAAGTAATAGGTATATTTGTGCAATAATACTAACGATCACACACGACTGAGCGAGATATGTACGGACTTTTCAATGACAGCTTCCAGCCGGCGGTAGATGGGGTGGGTACCGTTGTCTACAATAATGCGATCCAGATGTATAAGATGGGGCGAGACGTGCACGTCGTGGTCCCGTACTCTAAGGGCGAGCCTGAGTTGCCCGAGCCCTTCCCCATCACTCGCATCCCCTCAGTGCCTGTGCCTCCTCGCCCTCCCTACTCGGTGGGGCTGCCCTTCATCCCCACCAGTGCGTCTCGCGAGGTGTATCACCTGCCCTTTGATCTCATCCACTGTCACGCCCCCTTCACCACTGGGCGGATGGGTCGGGTGATCGCTCGTACGCGGGGCATTCCTTTCATCGCCTCGTTTCGCTCCAAGTACCGGGACGACTTCTATGGCGCGACCAAGAGCCGCTTCCTCTCTCATCTGGCGCAGGACTGGATCATGGAGTTTTACCGCCATGCCGATCAGGTGTGGATCACCGATGAGTCGATCCTCGAGACGATGCATGAGTATGGGTTTAGGGAGAAGCGGGGGCAGATCGCTGTGGTGCCCAATGGCGTGGAGACGGTCAGCGAGGACTGGTCCGTACTCCGTGAGCGGAAGCGGCGTGAGCTGGGGCTGGATGATGAGACGCCACTCTTTCTCTTTGTCGGTCAGCAGATCCGGATCAAGAATATCGGGATGATCCTCGATAGTCTTGCGTTGCTGGGTGATCGGAAGTTCCTCTTCTACTCCCTCGGCAGTGGTGCGGCGCGTGGGAAGTTTATTGAGAAGGCGAAGAGCTTAGGCCTGCAGGATAAGGCGATATTCCCCGGCACGATCAAGGATAGGACCGAGCTCTTCTCGTACTATGCGGCGGCGGATCTCTTCCTTTTCCCCTCTCTCTATGACACCTATGGCAATGTGATCCGCGAGGCAGCGCTGATGCACACACCGAGCCTGCTGCTGGAGGGGACCACCTGTGCTGCGCCCTTCCAGGATGGGGTCAACGCCTTTATCGCCAGGCAAAATGATCCGCGCGTCTATGCGGAAAAGATCATCGAGACGATCCGTGATGTGGAGGGACGGCAGCGTGTGGCGGATCGGATCCCCCACACGATCTCCCGCACCTGGGAGGATGTGGTCGGGGAGGTGGTCGATCGGTACGATCAGCTGATCGCGCACCACGAGAGTCGGGGGCGATTTAGACTATGAAGAGAGGTTAAAAGTGCTATTATCCAAAAAGATTTCAGTAACTCGCGCTGCATAGGTCGGAGAAAATTTGTATCTTTGAGGATAGAAAGGGATCAGTCCCTGCAGTGACAAGACATTATTACAGCTCCAATCAATTTATATTAAGGTAAAAAAGAGATGAACAAGGAACAGCTAGAACAGATGAAAAACGGCAAGGGCTTCATTGGTGCCCTTGACCAGAGTGGTGGCTCTACGCCCAAGGCCCTGAAGTCCTACGGTCTGACCGAGGATGCCTGGAGCAATGAGACGGAGATGTTTGAGCTCATCCACGAGATGCGCACCCGTATGATCAAGAGCCCCGGCTTTGCTGAGCACAAGATCATCGGTGTGATCCTCTTCGAGCGCACCATGCGCGGTGAGATCGATGGCAAGAAGACGCCCGACTACCTCTGGGAGAACCTCCACATCGTACCTTTCCTCAAGGTCGACAAGGGTCTCTGCGAGGAGAAGGACGGCGTACAGCTGATGAAGGACTTCCCCGGTCTCGATGACCTCTGCGAGGATGCTGTGAAGCACCATATCTTTGGTACCAAGGAGCGCAGCGTCATCAAGCAGGCCAATGAGGAGGGTATCAAGGCTATTGTGGCACAGCAGTTTGAGTGGGGTAAGAAGATCCTCTCTCACGGCCTGATGCCGATCCTCGAGCCTGAGGTGGACATCCACTGCCCCGATAAGGCTAAGGCTGAGGAGATCCTCAAGCGAGAGATCCTCGCTCAGCTCGACAAGATGGATCAGCCCGTGATGCTCAAGATCACTCTCCCGACGGTAGACAACTTCTACAAGGAGATCATCGAGCACAAGAATATCGTCCGTGTCGTAGCCCTCTCCGGTGGCTACAGCCGCGAGCACGCCAATGAGCTGCTGGCTAAGAATCACGGCATCATCGCTTCCTTCTCTCGCGGTCTCGCTGAGGGACTCTCTGCACAGCAGAGCGATGAGGAGTTCAATAAGACCATCGGTGCCTCTATCGATGGCATCTACGAGGCCTCTATCAAGTAAGCTGTAGGTCTAAGACCTATAAAAAGAGAAGGTCTCCATCCGGATAGTCCGGGTGGAGACCTTCTCTTGCTATAAATATACTATCGGGTAGGTTATTTATTGACCACAACGATCGGCTTGATCAGGTCTGCAGGCTTATCGCGCATAAGCTGCAGTGCCTCGGGGAGCTTATCCCAGCCCTCGAAGACGTGGGTGCAGAGCGGCTTCAGGTCGAGACGACCGAAGGAGACGAGGCGGGCAAGCTTCTCCATACGGAGACGACCGCCGGGCATCAGACCGCCATTGATCTGCTTGTGACCCATACCGACGCCCCACTCGACGCGCGGGATCCCGATGGTGTCACCCTTGCCGAGGTAATTGACGTTACCGATCTTGCCACCGGGCTTGAGCGCCTTGACTGCCTCAGAGAAGGTGTCCACCGTGCCGCCGGCCATACAGATCTTGTCCACTCCCTTACCGTCCGTCATGGCAAGTACCTGCTCGGAGATGGAGCCATCCTTGTAGCTGATGAAGTCGGTCGCACCGTAGCCCTTGGCTGCCTCGACGCAGACGGGTCGGGTGCCGACAGCGATGATCCGGGAGGCTCCGCGAAGGGCGCAGCCGGCAACGGACATCAGACCCACAGGACCGATACCGATCACCAGCACCACGTCGCCAAATTGCACATCCGCCAGCTCCACAGCATGAAAACCTGTCGGCACCATGTCGCTGAGCTGGGTCGCCTCGACGGGGTCAAAGTCCTCGGGGAGGTGTGCCAGGTTGCCGTCCGCGTCATTGACGTGGAAGTACTCGCCGAAGACACCATCCTTGAAGTTGGAGAACTTCCATCCTGCCAGCATCCCACCGCTGTGCATAGAGTAGCCGGCCTGAGCCTCGAGAGAGTTCCAGTCGGGAGTGATGGCCGGCACGATGACCCGGTCGCCGGGCTTGAAGTCCTTGACCAGCTCGCCTACCTTGACCACCTCGGCACTGCACTCGTGACCGAGGATCATATTGTGACGATCGCCTATGGCGCCCTCCCAGAGGGTGTGTACGTCGCTGGTGCAGATTGCTACAGCGAGCGGCTTACAGATGGCGTCCATGGGACCACACTCGGGGACCGGCTTCTCGATCCAGCCTGCTTCCCCGATCCGGAGCATTGCGTATCCTTTCATGATGATAGATAGATTGTAAAAGTTAGGAAATAAATGGTTTGACTTATTTGATGAGGTAAATGTAGCGAAAAAGAAAGTTCGATGTATCGATTATCGGGCGAATTACAGAATTGCTTCTGCAATTAACACTTCCCCTCACTCCTCCACCGTGAAGATGGTGATCCGGTGCTCCTCGGAGTAGTCCGGGGCGATCCGATGGCGGCTGAGGTAGGCGATGATCGCCTCCTCGGAGGTCAGGTGCTCGTCCTTGACCCTCGACTTGTCCCCATAGGAGTATACCGATGCGGCATAGCTGCTGAGTGCCACCTTGTAGGTGCGGTCAGGGTCGAGGGGCTGATCGTTGTCGTCCAGGATCGTGACCCCCTCGAGGGTCCCGTCGGCCCTGAGGGCGTAGGTGACGTGCAGCCCGGAGGGGACGATCGGTTGCCGGTCATCGAGCTGGTCAAAGCCGCTCTCAAAGAGCCGGTGTAGCTCTGCGGGAGTGAGCTCGACGGTCATCATCTGATTGGAGAAGGGATCCAGGGTGTAGACATCCAGCATCGAGATCGGACCGGGAGCGATGGAGTCGATGCGGATGCCTCCGGGATTGGTGAGGGCAAAGTCAGCTCCCGTCACCTCGCGGAATGCGTCGGTCATCAGGTAGCCCAGCTCCTCCTTGCTCAGCAGACCCTCCTCCGTAGTGGCGAGTGTCTTGTGCATCTCAGGATTGGCGAAGATCTTGTCGACGAGTGCCCTCATCGCAGGCTGCTCCTTGCCACCCTCCTCTATCGGGATGAGCCTGGAGCTTCGGGCGATGACTCTCCGATCCGGTCCGAGGGTGAGGTCCGTCAGGGTGCAGTAGTGGAGCTTGGAGCCGGCCTGAGTGATTAGGATACCATTCTCATACAGCTCCCTGTCGATCTTGGTGTGCGAGTGTCCGCCGACGATCAGGTCCACCACACCGGACGGCAGTGCCTTGGCGAGAGCTTGGTCGTGCAGGACACCATAGTGATTGAGGAAGAGAAGTACATCGACGCTGTCCCGCATCCCGAGGTAGCGCTCGTAGCTCTCCATCGGCTCGTGGAAGGTAAAGGGGCGTACCTTGTCGGGATGAGAGTCGGGGATGCCCAGCTCGTTGATGAAGAGGAGCGAGATGATGCCCACGGTGTAGCCGTTCTTCGTCCTCAGCGTCATCCTCGGGTGTATCGGCAAGTCGGCCGTCGGCTCCATATTGGCACAGAGGAAGGGGAAGGTGGCGTGGCTCACTAAGTAGGCGAAACCCTCCCGCCCGGTGTCAAACTCGTGATTGCCCACCACGGAGGCATCGAAGCCGATCGCATTCATCATCTCTATCATCGGCCACCCCTTGGGGTCGTACTGGTCGTTGAAGGGATTGCCGGTCTGGTTGTCTCCGCCCGAGAGTATCAGCAGCTCGGGGTACTCCCTCCGGAGACTGTCGACGATGAAGGCGAAGCGGGGCATGCGCTCCATCCCTGCGTGCATATCATTCACCGAGAGGATGCGGATGTGGTTGCCTGACTTGTGATGCGACGAGACACCGCAGCCTGCGAGGAGCAGGGTGAGCAGGGCACCGGTGATCACGGTGAGTGTATTGATGTGTTTCATTGCTTGTACTCAGCTTTGTTGGGTTACGGTCAGTCTCATTCCCTCCTCCAGTGGTCCATCTGGTGCCACCTCTAGTCCATTCTCGTCCCTCGCGATCCATCCGGATGTCTTTTCGCCCGCCTCGGTTGCCCAAGCCCGGATCGCATCGGCTACGACAGCTCCTGCAAAGAGGGTGACCGGTTGTCCATTGACTACTACTCTCATGATTACAGACCTAGCTCGGTGATTTTCTCCTGAAGCTTTGCCGGCTGGTAGCCGCGGAAGACGATCTCGCCCTCAGGGCTGATCAGGATCAGTGTCGGGATGCCGAGGACGCCATAAGTATCGTAGGAGACATTGTCCTTGTCGAATATCGTCTCCCAGCTGAGCCCGAGGCTCTCCTTGGCGCGGTCGTTGTCAGCCTTTGACTTCTCTCGCACGCCGATGCTTAGCACGCGGAGGGTCTTGCTGTGCTCCTCGGAGAGCTGCCTCAGCTCCGGCATAGCCTGTCGGCAATAGACGCACCAGGAGGCCCAGAAGTCCAGTAGCAGGTACCTCTTGCCATCCATATAGTCGCTGAGCTTGACGCTCTTCCCCTCCCCATCGGGGATCTCAAAGTCTCCCTTGTAGGGCTTGCCGACGGAGGTCTCCAGTGCGCTCTTTGCCTTGCTGTACCGCTCTGTATTCTTAGCGTCTCTCTGCACAAGGTCTGATGCTCCCTCATAGAGAGACACATACTCCGCCTCATCGGCATAGTCCAGCTCACGGAACATCAGCGCCCCTACGAGGTCATCATGGTGGCTCTCGTAGTACTTGGCGGCGATCGCACTCCGCACTCCGGCGCGCTCCACACGTGCTTGATCGATCTGCGCCTGGATCTCGTGAGACGCCTTAGGGTCACTCGTCTCCTTGAGCTGCTGCTCGAGCGACTCCTGCTTGGATGCGAGAGCGGCCGTCTGCTCCTCTACCTCTTTGGTAAAGGAGGTGAGCGCTCCATTTAGGCTCGCGGGATCCTCTGACGTGATCGTGATAGCGCCGCTCGGGGTCTGAGTGAGGGTAAAGTCGCCACTCTCCGGTATGAAGGGCAGCTCAATATCGCCCTGAGGGATCGAGATCATCCCCAGCAGAGTGTCGGAGGGGGTGCTGCTATTGAGAGTGAAACTATTGTTGCTGATGCGGGCTGAGTCGGTGCCAATGGGGTCGGTGACGAGGTAGACCATGGCGCCCTCCAGCTCGGCCGGTAGCTCGCTACCCTTGATGGTGCAGGTCTCGGTATGGCTCTGACAACCGCAGAGTAGCGCCACAAGAGCGAGTGATGTGAGGTATTTCTTCATGACTTTGAGAATATCCTTATGCGTGATACAAAAAAGAGGGACCGCCTCTCCTGCTGAGAAGCGATCCCTCAAATGTACTATTTTTCTTAGGAGAAAAGGTCCGGCTTAGAGACCGAGCTCCTTGATCTTAGCGTCCAGATCTTGCGGGCTGTGGCCACGATAGACGATCGTCCCCTCAGGATTGACGAGCAGGAGGGTCGGGATGCCGAGGATGCCGTACTCCTTGACGGACTGGCTCTCCTTGTCGAAGGCGGTATTCCAGGTGATGCCCAGCTCCTTGCGAGCGGAGTCGTTATTCTCCTTGCTCTTCTCCCACACACCGACGCTCAGCACGGTGATGGTCTTGCTGTGATCCTTCACGATGCCGGCGAGGTGTGGCATGGCCTGGCGGCACGGTCCGCACCAGGAGGCCCAGAAGTCCACCAGCAGATACTTGCCCGCCTCCATATAGTCGGAGAGCTTCACTGTCGTACCCTCACCATCATCGATGACGAAGTCACCCTTGTAGGGCTTGCCCTCAGAGGTCTCGAGGGCGAGCTTCATAGAGTCGTACTGGTTCTTGAGATTCTTATCCTCCTTCACCACGTTTGAGGCGCCCTCGTAAGCGGAGATGAAGTCCTCATCACTGTCAAACTGGAGCTGAGAGAAAGCTACGGCACCGATCACGTTGTCCTTATTGGATTCGTAGTACTTACGGGCGAGCTTATTATTGGCATCGGTATACTCCTTCTCGAGCTCCTGGATCTCTGCCTGCAGCTTGTCGGCAGCCTCGGCACCGATATCCTCCTTGGAGAGCTCCTGATCCTTGGCTCTGTAGGCCTGAGTGATCGGAGCCAGCGTCTCGTCCATCTCCTTAGAGAAGTCCCTGTATACTGCGTTGAGCGACTTGGCTTCGTCAGCTGCGGTGATGGTATACTTGCCATCCTCGCCTCGAGTGAGGGTGAAGTCTCCTGCCTCGCGGATGATCGGGGTCTGGATCTGAGCGTCCTTGGAGACGACGTACCAGATCTTCGTCACGTCGGTGCTGTCGGAGGTGAAGGCAAAGGAGCCATTGCTTACCAGTACGGAGTCCTTGTTGTCCTCGTCCTGTATGAGGTAGAGGTACTTGCCCTCCATCTCCTCGGGGAGGTTGCTCCCCTTGAGGGAGAACTTTGGACTGCTCTGGCATCCGGCTACAAGTACGAGCCCGGCGATCAGTGCGACCGTGTGCTTTAGTTTATTCATGCTATTGGTACAATGTGTATAAGTGTGATAAAAATGTCGGTAATAGGGGACCAGACCTCAGAGGTCCAGTTCCTTGATCTTGCTCGAGATCTCGTCGGGCCTATTGGTCTTCAGCACGATATTACCCTCGGGGCTGATCAGTATAAGGGTAGGGATGCTCTTCACTCCGTAGGCATCAGCCAGCGAGGACTTGCTGTCGAAGAAGGTACTCCAGGTCATCCCAAGCTCCTCCTTTGCCTTCGCATTCGCCTCGGGCGTCTCGTTGAGCCCGCCGACGCTCAGCACGGTGATGGTGCCGGCGTGGTCCTTGGCGATCTCCGCCAGGTGAGGCATCGCAGCACGGCAGGGACCGCACCATGAGGCCCACACGTCGACTAAGAGGTACTTGCCCTCCTCCATATAGTCGCTCAGCTTCACGCTCTTGCCGGTCTCGTCCGTCATCGTCACATCGGTGTAGGGACTACCGGCAGCGGTCTTCAGCTCGCCCTTCTGCATCGAGTAGAGCTTCTGCATGTCGGCATTCGACGTGATCGCCTCGCCTGCCGACTCGTACATCTCCACGAAGCCCTTGGGGTCGGTCATTGGGTAGATGGAGAGGGCCAGGAGACCGAGAGGATTGTCCTTATTTTGGTCAAAATACTCCCTTGAGAGTACACCGACCTTGGCATTGAAGTCCTCCGAGAGCTTCGTCCCCTTGGCGGAGAGCTCCTCGGTGATGGTCCCGCCATTTGCCTGCACCTCCTGCATCAGTTGATGGTTGGCGGCCATAAAGTCGCCGTAGAGGGCGTCGAAGCGGTTGTAGAGTGTGGTGACCTTCTTATTAAGCTCTGTAGATGAGGGGTCGTAGGCAAAGCTGGTGCTGTCCACGACTAAGGTAGAGGTCCCCGGCTCGGAGAAGAAGGGCATACCCTTACTTCCCATCAGGATGGTGAAGAGCTTGACGGGAGTATCCTTGGCCATCTTGAGCTCAAAGGAGCCGTCCTTGACTGTCACGGAGTCCACCTTGTCCTGCCCATCGTAGAGGTAGACGTACTGCCCCTCCATCGATGAGGGTAGGTCGGTGCCACGGAGTGTCGAGGTCTTGTCCTGCGAGCAGGCGCTGAAGCTCATAGCGGTGAGCGTGAGTGAGAGAATTAGGAGTGATCTCTTTTTCATTTGTCTTTATTGTAAATGTGATGTCATCAGGCTGTCGAGGCTCATCCTCTTACAGGTCCATCAGGTAGGTATTCATGCCGGCAGCTGCGGTGCGTCCATCGCCCATGGCAAGGATCACGGTGGCTCCACCGCGTACGATGTCCCCACCGGCAAAGACGTCGCTGAGCTGACTCTGATGCCTCTCCTCATCCACCTCGATGGTCCCATGGCTGCTGATCTTGAGTCCCTCGAAGTGGGTCGGGATGATGGGATTGGGCTGGACGCCGATGCTGACGATCACCTCGTCCACCTCCACCTCGATGATATCCCCCTCGATCGGTACGGGACGGCGACGGCCACCCTCGTCAGGCTCACCGAGACGCATATGCTGGAGTCTCATCGTGGTGACGTGACCGCTCTCATCGGCAAGATACTCGATGGGGTTGTAGAGGTTCATAAAGTCCACGCCCTCCTCCTTGGCGTGCTCGATCTCCTCCCGGCGGGCAGGCATCTCCTCCTCGCTCCGGCGATAGACGATCATCGCATGCTCTGCTCCGAGGCGTAAGGCTGTGCGGACGGCATCCATGGCGGTATTGCCGCCACCGATGACGGCTACGCGCTTGCTGTGGTAGATCGGTGTATCTGCCCCGGGGGTGTTGGCGTGCATGAGATTGACGCGCGTCAGGTACTCGTTGCTCGACATGATGCCGATGAAATTCTCTCCCGGGATACCCATAAAGCGAGGCAGACCGGCACCGCTACCGACGAAGATCGCCTTGAAGCCCTGCTCCACCAGATCCTCGTAAGAGAGGGTCTTGCCGACGATCACGTTGGTGTGGAAGTCGATTCCCATCTTCTTCAGCTTATCAATCTCGAAGTCTACGATCTCATTGGGGAGCCGAAACTCTGGGATCCCGTATCTCAGCACGCCTCCCAGCTCGTGGAGAGCCTCGAAGACGGTCACCGTGTAGCCCATCTTGGCGAGGTCACTGGCACAGGCGAGTCCGGCAGGACCTGAGCCGACGACAGCCACCTTGATCCCCTTCTTGTCGGCACAGATCTGCGTCGCAGGGATCTTGCCGGCTGTGATCTGCTCCCGCTCCCAGTCGGCGACAAAGCGCTCCAGGAAGCCGATCGCCACCGCGGGGTCACCGCTCTTGGTGTGGATGCATCTCGCCTCGCACTGTCTCTCCTGAGGGCAGACACGACCGCAGACACCGGGGAGGGAGCTGGTCTCGTGGATTACGTCGATCGCTTCCTTGAAGTCTCCCCTCTCGATATTCTTGATGAAGGTGGGGATATTGATCGCCACGGGGCAACCCTCCATACAGGTGGGCTTAGCGCAGTCGATGCAGCGCCTTGCCTCCACCATTGCGGTCTCGCTAGAGATCCCGAGAGCTACCTCCTCATTGTTGTGAGCGCGAGTCTTCCCCTCCTGTGTCGGCATGACGGCACGCGGGATAGCCATCCGCTCCTTGGTCTTCAGCTGATTGCGCAGATCAGCACGCCAGGCGGCCTTGCGCCGCTCTTTTACCAGTTCGTAGTCTACGTTCATCTCCTGCTAAAGTCTAAGTTTGCCTCTCTATTTTTCTGCTCCTCGATGGGCTTGAAGGCCCTCAGGCGCATCATCAGTTCGTCAAAGTCCACTTGGTGGGCGTCAAACTCCGGCCCATCCACGCAGACAAACTTTGTCTCCCCACCCACGGTGACGCGGCAGGCACCACACATACCGGTGCCGTCGACCATGATCGAGTTGAGGGACGCTAGGGTTGGGATCTTGTGCTTCTCCGTCGTGAGGGCAACAAACTTCATCATGATGGCCGGACCCACACAGATCACCAGGTCGACCGGCTCGCGCTCGATCACCTGCTCCAGTCCGAGGGTGACCACCCCCTTCTGTCCCATCGTCCCGTCATCAGTCATGACGATCGTCTCGTCAGCCACCTCACCGATCATATCGTCCATAAAGATGAGGTCCTTTGTGCGGGCACCGAGGATGGCGATCACCTTATTTCCCGCCTCCTTCATCCCCTTGATGCTGGGGAAGAGCTCCGCGATACCCACTCCGCCACCAATGCAGACGACGGTGCCGTACTTCTTGATCTCCGTCGGCTTGCCGAGGGGACCTACGATGTCAGTGATCTCATCACCTACGTTGAGGTGAGTGATCTTCCAGGTCGAGACGCCGGCCGCCTGTATGATCACCTCGATGAGACCCTCGTCAGGCCAGGTATTGGCGCAGGTCACGGGGATCCGCTCACCCATCTCCCCGACGCGGAAGATGATGAAGTTGCCCGGTCTGCTCGACCGCGCTATCAGTGGCGCCTCAATGGTCAGCGCGACCACACGCTCGGAGATCTGCTCCTTCTTGACTATCTTATACATAATCGGCACATTAATGATACTACATTCACAGAGATGGGATCTCGACTGCTGTCGGCACACTCGGGAGACCTCATCGCGAGAGCGACGCACGACCCCTGACTGTCAAGCCCCGGAGTTTCCGTCACCTCTATGCGACAAATGTAGCTAATTGTTTGGTAAATTCTTTTACCGGTGCCGTCACCTCTGCACATAAATTTAATCCCAAGAAAAACCATGTTTGCCAAGGATACTGTTTGCCGAGCATAATTAGGCTAGCTCGCATTTTGATGGAGGCCGGGAGGGGGAGGAAAAAGAGATTGCCCTTACTGTGGTGTTCATAAGGGAGAGGTGTCTAATGCCCGATGGATAGGAGCTCTATCTAATACCGATATTAGTGAAGTCTAATATCGGTATTAGGCTTCACTAATATCGGTATTAGAGATTTCCCTGAGGAGTGGGCTACTTGGGTAGGGGTGATGAATTTGAGCTTCACAGCTATGAAGCGTGCACCCGCAAGGGGCGCTTCGCTCCCCACTCTTCACAATGAGTCGAGTGGCTTCTGTACCACTGTGCGTCACCCCTGCCGTCACTCTTGCTTGCCTTTTTGGGGTGGACGGATCCTCGGTGAGGGGGTGCCTCTGCGGGCGGATAAGCATTTGCAAAGGTTTCGAATAGTGGTATATTTGTGTCAGATAAGCACATTCATGAATACGCGACTATGAATCAAAACAGTCTCTATTCGATCAATCAACTCTCAGAGGAGGAGATTCTTCGGATCCTTGATATGGCGGAGTGCTTCGAGCGTCAGCCCAATCGTGACTTTCTGCAGGGTCGCGTGGCGGCGACGCTTTTTTTTGAGCCTTCCACCAGGACGCGTCTCAGCTTCGAGACCGCTGTCAATCGCCTTCGCGGTCGGGTGATCGGCTTCTCCGATGCGCGTGCCAGCAGCACGTCAAAGGGCGAGAGCCTGCACGACACCATCAAGATGGTCTCCAACTACGCCGACCTGATCATCATGCGCCACTTCCTCGAGGGGGCGGCCAAGTATGCCAGCGAGGTGACTGAGATCCCGATCATCAATGCCGGCGACGGGGCCAATCAGCACCCCTCGCAGACGATGCTCGACCTCTACTCGATACGCAGGACGCAGGGCGGGCTGGAGGACCTCACGATCACGATGGTGGGGGATCTGCGGTTTGGGCGCACGGTCCACTCACTGATCGAGGGGATGAATTACTTCCACCCCCACTTCATCTTCGTCTCTCCTGATATGCTGGCCCTGCCGGCGGAATATAGGGACTACTGCGATGAGCACCATATCCCGACCGAGTACTCGCACGAGTTGACGCCTGAGATCATCGCCCAGACTGACATCCTCTATATGACGCGGATCCAGCGGGAGCGCTTTACGGACGATGAGGACTACGAGGCAGTGAAGGACTCCTTTATCCTCCGCGCCGAAATGCTACGGCCGGCCAAGGAGACGATGCGTGTCCTTCACCCCCTCCCCAGGGTCAATGAGATCGCCATGGATGTGGATAGGACGAAGTACGCCTACTACTTCACTCAGGCGCAAAATGGTCTCTATGTCCGTGAGGCTCTGATCTGTAGGGCTCTCAATATTCCTGTCACCGAGTAACCAATGCACGAGTACTATGACTAAAGTAGAGAAAGGTCAGCTGCGGGTCAATGCGATCAAGAATGGGTCGGTCATCGACCATATCCCTGTGGAGCACCTCTTCAAGGTGGTCCGTCTCCTCCACCTTGACAGCCTCGATGTGCCTATCACCATCGGGCAGAACCTCCGCAGCAAGCGGATCGGACAGAAGGGGATCATCAAGGTGGAGGATAAGTTCTTCACCGAGGAGGAGCTTAATCGCCTCGCTCTCGTCTCGTCAGAGATTGTGATCAATGTGATTCGTGAGTACGAGGTGGTGGAGAAGAAGTACGTCACCCTGCCGGATGACATTCGCGGTCTCGTCCGGTGCCCCAATCCCAAGTGTATCACCAATAACGAACCGATGAAGAGCGCCTTCCGACTCCTCAATCGGGAGCAGGAGATCATGCAGTGCGAGTACTGCACCCGCAAGGTGCATCGCGGCGAGATCGTCCTTTGCGATGAGTAATAAGACTGAGTATAAACCCTATCAATAGAGTAATCATGAGTAAGAGTAATAAAGGTAGCCTGATAGCCATTGTCGTCCTCATCCTGCTTGTCCTCTGGGCGGTCGTCGCCGGCATTAGCTTTAATAATAAAGCGGTGCAACAAGAGGAGGGCGTGCGCCAGGCGTGGAGCCAGGTGGAGAATCAGTATCAGCGCCGTGCTGACCTGATCCCCAATCTTGTCAATACGGTAAAGGGCTACGCCACCCATGAGCGGGAGACGCTGGAGGGTGTCGTGGAGGCACGTGCCAAGGCGACCCAGATGACTGTCGACCCGACGAAGATGACCCCCGAGGACCTTGCTGCCTATCAGCAGGCTCAGGGTGAGCTCTCTCAGGCTCTCGGTCGACTCCTCGCCGTCTCGGAGCGCTACCCGGATCTAAAGGCGAATGAGAACTTCAAGGCTCTCCAGGTACAGCTCGAGGGAACAGAGAACCGCATCTCCACGGAGCGGAAGCGCTTCAACGAGGTGACACAGGAGTATAATACCTTTGTCCGCAAGTTCCCCAATAACATCTTTGGCTCTATCTTGGGCTTCAAGGCTAAGCCTTACTTCGAGTCCGTCGCCGGTGCGGATCGTGCCCCTGAGGTGAAGTTCTGACCGTGAAGCGGTTCTTTCTCCTTCCCCTTACCCTGCTCCTGCTGCTCCTCTCCGGGGTGGCAAGAGCTGAGGAGCGGGACTATCGCCCTGAGGATGTACCTAATGTCCAGAAGCAGGACTACCGATGCTTCGTCAGCGACCCGGAGGGGTACTTCACGCCGGATGAGCGGTCGGAGATTGACCGAGCTCTCTACGACCTGAGAGAGCGACACACTGTGGAGGTGGTGCTGGTGGTGCTGCCGGCGATTGAGAATGATGACCCGGAGACCTTTACGGAGGAGCTCTTCCAGCTATGGGGACTTGGTAAGGCCGAGGATGATAATGGTCTGCTGATCCTCTATGTGACCCAGAGGCGACGGCTGATCCGCTTCGAGACCGGGTATGGTCTCGAGGGGGCGCTACCCGACGCCGCCACCTACGGCATCTCTCAGCGGATCCTCATCCCGGGGATCAAGGAGGGAAGGTCCAAGGATGCCTTCCTCGCAGGGATCGGTCAGATAGATACCTATCTCAGCGAGGGCTATGACCCGTCCAATGATGGGAACGTCGACTACACCGACGATGAGATGAGCGACGAGGATCTGCTGACGATCTTCGCCGGCTATGGGATCCTCTCTTCAGTGGTGGCGGTGCTGGCTCTGCTGGGGCTCTTCGGGCGGGTCCGTCTGGGAGGGACTCCGGCGGAGAAGTACTCTATCATCAGGCGAAGAGGGTCGGAGGTACTTCCGATGGCGATAGGTTTCCTGCCGGGATTTCTCCTGATATTCCTCCCTGTATACCTTTGGCTGAAGTCGAAGTGGCAGCGCCGCCTCAAGGACTGTCCCTACTGTGGCTCTCACGGTACCATCACCAGACTGAGGTATCCCAATAACCTCTCCTATCTCAATGCCGGAGAGGCTCTTGAGGAGAAACTTCGGAGTGTCGCCCATCCGGTGCTGGTCTGTGATCAGTGTCACAGGTCGCAGGTGATGAGCCTCGACAGAGACTCTCGGGAGTACTATCGCTGTCCATCCTGTGGCGTGAAGGCTTACCACGCTTCTGTCTCTGTCAATGCTTATGGCAGGCAGGTGACGGTCGGTAAGTGTGAGCACTGCGGTCATACCGATCGGGCAGAGCGTATCCGCCGTCGGGGTAGTGGCTTCGGACCGGTGATCTGGGGTGGGGGCTTCGGTAGCGGTGGCTTCGGCGGAGGAGGTAGCTTTGGCGGTGGTTTTGGTGGTGGCGCCTCCGGTGGCGGTGGCTCTACAGCCGACTTCTGACCCCTATCTCTACTACTGCATCCGACATCTCGTGTAATGACCTAAGGCTCATTGTGCGAGATGTCGGATGCGGTGTTTTTACTCATGGGTAAAGCCGCCGAATGAAACTCTCCTTGTACGGCTAATACGGTCATATATCATTGTGCTGTATGGAGCGAAAGATCTGGTCAACTCACTTGATCAGGTCTTTCGTCTGTTCTATTGGTCACGCAATCTTAACATCGAGTACACCTCATAGAAATACAATTAACATACTTTTGCCGTGTAATAAATAGAAATAATTACTAACGTTTACTCGGCAATTTATTTTGAAACAATGAGTTACAGCACCAGATCTTTCCTCAAGTGCTTCTTGTCAGGACTGCTTGTCTCCGCTCTTAGTTCCTCTGCAGTACTGTCATACGCAGAAGAGAAGGAGCTCCTAAGGGGAGTGGTCCGTGACGCGACAGGGGGTACACTTCCCGGTGTAAGTATTGTCGTGCAGGAGACTAAAGAAGGCACGGTCACGAGGGCAGATGGGGAGTATGCCATCAAGCTACAGGTCGGGCAGAGAGTCAGGTTTTCCTACGTGGGCTTTGAGGATATCACCGTTGTATGGGATGGGACATCTCCACTCGACATCACTCTTAGGGAGAATACCGACCTGCTCGACGAGCTTGTTGTAGTGGGATATGGTAGTCAGAAGAAGGTCAATCTCACTGGTGCTGTGAGTCAGGTCGGTGGAGATGTCCTTGAGAATAGACCCCTACCTAATCTCGCCAGAGGACTACAGGGGATGATCCCAAATCTAAACATATCAATGCCCGATGGTAGCCCCACTCGCTCAGTGTCCTTCAATGTCCGAGGTAGGACTTCCATCGGCGCTGGCGGTTCGGCCCTTGTACTCATCGATGGCGTAGAGGGAGACCCGTCGATGATCAATCCAAATGACATAGAGAGCATTTCTGTACTCAAGGATGCGGCCTCATCGGCGATCTATGGATCTCGTGCTGCCTTTGGGGTAGTCCTCATAACCACAAAGAAAGCTGCCGAAGGGAAGATCCAAGTGAACGTATCAAGTAACTACTCGATCAATCAGCCCACCGTTGTCCCCAAGCTCAATACTGATGGGTACTCATGGGCAAAAAACTTTGCTGATGCCTTCAACGCCTGGTATGACTATAAGTCCTTCCCTATATCGGTGAATAACATATATCCCTTTTCGGTAGAGTATCTGGACGCACTCAAGGAACAGGACATAAATCCTAATGCACCCGAAGCAATCTACAATGAGAGTAAGGGGCAGTACTGGTACTTCGGGGATACAGACTGGTACAAGATGATATATAAGAGCCGATCCTTCGCGACGGAGCAGGCCGTATCAGTCAGCGGTGGGTCAGAGAGAGTCCGTCTGTACTCCTCTGCCAGATATTACTTCCAAGACGGGATCTTTAATTACAATGCTGACAAATTTCATAAGTACAATCTTAGGCTGAAAGGCTCAGTAAAGATCACCCCATGGCTAACATTTGATGAGAATGTGGAGTACAATAAGTACTCGTATAAGTATCCGATGCTATCAGACGGGGACGGGAATATCTGGCGTCAATTTGAGCACCAGGGCTATCCGATCGCAGTGCTACGTAACCCGGACGGGACCTATACACACTCAGCGGTATATAATGGTGTGGCTGCATTTATCGAGCAGAAGAATAAGTCCCTGACAGACTATGACTCTACAAAGTCCATCAGCAGCCTGACAGGGTATGCACTTGACGATAAGCTGATGGTCAAGGCGGACTTTACATTCTCTAAGTCATTTAGGGAAGAGATGCGATCAAATAACTACATCGACTACAGCATACGTCCGGGCGAGGTCAGGCGCTTCGGGAAGAGTCAGCTCAGATCATATAATGAGCGCATATCATACCTCGGCGGGAACGTCACAGCCCAGTACAAGGACACGTTCCGGGATATGCACCACCTTACGGCTCTCCTTGGCTACAATATCGAGAAGCAGTCATCACGCCGACTGAGTACGTCCAGAGACGGACTCTTGTCAGAGCAATTGCCTGACTACGATCTGATGGATGGCCTCAATTACAGTATAGGAGGAGGGGGCAGCGACTGGTCGTTTATGGGTCTATTCTACAGACTGTCGTATGACTATCAGGGGCGTTATCTGATCGAGACTAATGGCAGGTACGATGGGTCTTCAAAATTCCCTGCGAGTCAACGCTTCGGATTTTTCCCGTCACTCTCAGTGGGATGGAGGGTCAGCGATGAGCCCTTCATGTCCGCAAGTCGCAGCTGGATCGACAACCTCAAGATACGTGCATCTTATGGCTCACTCGGCAATGGTAATGTCCCTCCCTATAGATTTCTGGAGACGATGGGAGTGGGTCAGACCTCTGTGCTGCTCAATGGTGTCCGGAAGACCTATACCTCTATGCCCAATGTCATACCTGACGGGCTCACCTGGGAGACTGCCAATACGATCGATATTGGGCTGGATGCCAACCTTTTCAACAATCGATTGGAGGTTGTCCTGGACTGGTATGATCGGCAGACGAAGGATATGTTTACTGAGAGCAAGCCTTTGCCGAGCGTCTTTGGTAATAAAGTCCCCTTCGGCAACTATGCGGATATGTCGACGACCGGCTGGGAGGCATCCCTCTCGTGGAAGGACCAATTTGATCTTGGAGGGAAGGACTTTCTCTGGAGTATCAGAGCGTCTGTGTGGGACAGCACGTCTAGGATTACGCGGTACAATAATGATGAGATGATACTGGGGAAGCACTACAAGGGCGAGGTCATAGGCGAGATATGGGGGTACGAGACCTTGGGCTTCTTTAAGGACGAGATTGATATCAAGACTCACGCTGACCAGAGCTACCTGCAGAACTCCAATAACAGGGTCTGGCTCCCCGGCGATCTGAAGTTTGCGGACCTAAATAATGATCACGTCATCAATCAGGGCTCAAACACTGTTACCCACCCGGGAGACAGGAGGATCATCGGGAACAGCTCTCCACGATACCAATTTGGACTCAATATGTCAGTCAATTGGTCCAATATTGGACTCTCACTTTTCTTCCAGGGCGTAGGGAAGAGAGACTGGTATTTCTCGCCGGAGGCGGGGCTCTTCTATGGTCCTTACAATAGACCGTATGGATACCAGCCTACCTATCTTATCAATAATCACTGGACAGAGGAAAACCCTGACGCCTACTTCCCCCGATTTAGAGGGTATACAGCTCTGGGGACTAAGAGATCACTAGGGGCACCTCAGACCAGATATCTGCAGGACGCCAGCTACATCAGACTAAAGAATGTCACCCTTACGTATAACCTCGACTCCTCTGTCCTAAGCAAGCTCAAGCTCACACGTGCTCAGCTGTATCTGACAGGTCAGAACGTACTGACATACTCTAATCTCTCCAAGCACGCTCCAAACTTCGATCCCGAAGTGATCGAGAATCCAAAGAAGGAACTCACTAATGGACAGGGGCAGGGCTACGCTTACCCGATGCTGAAATCCTGGACTGTCGGTCTCCAAATCACCTATTAAGCACCATACAATGAATAATCTAAAGAGAGCAGGCTGTGTCCTATCCGCTCTGATATGCCTGGCGTCCTGTACTGACTTCCTGGATCTGTCCCCTATAAATAAGCTGTCCCCAGAGGATTACTTCAAGTCGGAAACAGAGCTGGAGCTGTACGCCAATTCCTTCTACCAGACTATGTTGCCTAGTGGACTGTCCGTTGTTAATAGGGATGGGATGGGGGACTTTACGTCAAAGACCAGTTCGCCGACCTTCATCGCAGGAGCCTATAGCCCAGTTAACGAGGAAAAATGGGACTGGACTAGCATACGTAACATCAATTACTTCATAGCCCAAGCCACTGCATCCCCGGTTGAGGAAAAGAGCAAGCGCCACTTTATAGGTGTAGCGAGGCTCTTCAGAGCCAAGGAATACTTCGACAAAGTGGTCACCTATGGAGATGTCCCATGGTACAGTGAGCCTATAGACCCTGATGACGAGGAGCAGCTGATGCGGCCACGAGATCCGAGGGCAATGGTGATGGACTCGATCATGGCAGATCTAGACTACGCCGTTGTCAACCTCCGAGACATCAAAGATGAGAGTGCAACCACCATCACGAAGCAAGTAGCTCTAGGACTAAAGTCCAGGATCAGTCTATTTGAGGGTACGTACAGAAAGTACCATCCTGAGCTTGGTCTGCAGGAGTCCTCTAAGCATTTCCTAGAGGAGGCCGCCGTCGCAGCGAAGCAAGTCATGGATTCCGGTAAGTATCGTCTCTACTCCACAGGACATCCAGACACGGACTATCGTACACTCTTTATCAGTGAGAAGCCGGTTGTAGAGGAGATACTCTTCGCCGTAGAGTACAATAACGCTCTGAAGCGATGGCATAACATCACGTGGAAGTACAATAGTGCCACTTACGGAGCCAGATGGGGACTCAATAAGCAATTCGTCAATACCTATCTGATGAAGGATGGCTCTCGCTTTACTGATCGCCCCGATTATGATAAGATGCTATTCGTGGACGAGATGAAGGATCGTGACCCAAGGCTATCTCAGACGATCAGATCCTTAGGGTACAAGAGAAGTGATGGAACTCCGGCACCGCCCAACTTTGGCTACACCTTCACCGGGTATCATATCCTCAAGTTCAGTCTTGACGATAAGCGACTGGATGGCGTAGGTGAGTCTTACAACTCAGTCACCCTACTTCGTTACGGAGAGATCCTGCTCAACTATGCTGAGGCGATGGCTGAGCTGGGGAAGTTTGATCAGACGATATGGCAGCTTACCATAGCTCCACTTCGCGAGCGTGCCGGCGTAAGTCCGGAGATCCCCTCCTCGCCAGACCCATATATGCGGGAGACCTACTTCCCCGAGATCCATGACAAGTATCTACTCGAGATCAGACGTGAGAGAGGCATCGAGCTCTGCTATGAGGGACTGCGGTATAGAGATCTCCTCAGATGGCATAAGGGGGATCTGCTAGAAATGCCATGGAAGGGTATCTATGTCCCATCTATGGATACTCCCATGGATCTGGATGGCAATGGGACACCTGACGTCTCCTTTGTCAAGAAAGCTCCGTCCAAGAAGACACCGGGGGTCATCTACTATGTCATCGATGGCACCTCAGCTGTCCTGTCAGAGGGAGACAAGGGAAACGTCCTGTGGAGAAATGAGGAGAAGAGAGTATTCAGTGAGAAAAAATACCTTCATCCCATCTCCGAGGAAGATATGGTGCTCAATCCTAATCTCAAGCAAAATCCCGGGTGGAAATAATCAATGTGAGTGTTTTATATAAATCCAAGTAAACGACATGAAGATCAGAACACTAATCGTAGCCCTGATGATGTGCAGTAGCCCTCTGTACGTTTGGGCTCAGAATGTAGAGGGTGACGGCATGCTCTACTTACAGGAGCAGAGACGTCCGGAGATGAGAGAGCTGATAATGATCCCAGCTGTGGGAGAGTATACTGTCCTCAAGTGTGACTTCCATATGCATACTATCTTCTCAGACGGGCTGGTATGGCCTACGATCAGGACGCAAGAGGCATGGGAGGAGGGACTTGATGCTCTGGCCATTACAGACCATATCGAGTACCATCCCCACCACGATGACGTCTCCACGGGACACAATCGTGCTCATGAGATCGCTCAGGAGGACGCCCTGCGGAGGGATCTAATACTGATCAGGGGGTCAGAGATCACACGAGACACCCCTCCGGGTCACTTCAACGCTATCTTTACGACCGATAACTCTCTCTTTAGCGAGGACAAGAGCAGCGAGCAGGACATAGAGAGCATCAGGGCAGCGAAGGCGCAGCGAGCATTCATTTTCTGGAATCACCCCGGCTGGAAGCCCAATATCGAGGGCTCCTATACCTGGCTCCCATTTATCGATCAGATCTATCGTGAGGGAGCTCTAAGGGGGATCGAGGTGATCAATGGCTTCGGCTTCCACAAGCGTGCCCTGGACTGGTGTGTTGATCACAATCTCACCGTGATGGGTACGTCTGATATCCATAACCTGGTACGACATGACTACGATCGTACAAGAGGATTCATTCATCGCACGATGACATTAGTGCTTGCAAAGGATCGCTCCGCAGATGGCATCAGAGAGGGGCTGGAGGCCGGTCGTACGATCGCCTGGGCCGGTAAGCTCCTTGCCGGAAGGGAAGAGAATATACGGGCAATCTTCGATGCTTGCGTCTCTATCAGCGGATCGTATCACTGTGCCTCGGGGAAGAAGGCGACCACCAATTACTACACGATCAGCAATAATAGCGATCTCTACTTTGAGCTCAATCTCCTATCCGATGAGGGTACCAAGAGAGTCGTACTCTACCCGAGATCCTCTCAAATACTGACTGTAAGAGCAGGTCAATCCTCGGTATCCTATGAAGTAAGCAATACATACATCAGGAGCGATAAGCACTTGACTGTAACTTTTGATCTGTGATCGATCGGACGAGGTCACTAAGAGAAGAAAAAGGGGTGTGCCGGGTGTATTGATCTCTGGCACACCCCTTTTGATAGGCTCCTGCTCCATCGCTGAGGTAGTGTGATCTTTCTGGGGTGAACATGCGGACAATGAGTCCTAAAAAAGTCTCCTTGTCGGACGAATCTCAGTAGGATGTCATTTAAACCGATCTCGCTAGGTAGAGTAAAGGCTCGTATGGCTTATGCGTGAGGGAGATAATTTTTGCAGTAAGGAGACCATAGGAGAAGTATGAGACTTTGACTCCTTCCAGAGGTGTTTCTTTGCAGCTGCACTCAGAGTGCTGGTCATTGTCACTGATCGGTGAGAGATCAAGATATGATACTCGTGACTCCTTAGGGAGGGCTTGACTGGAATCGTCAGCCAATGTGGACGATCGTGATGCCTGCTCCTCCGAGATCAGCACGCTCGTCCTCGTAGGAGGCGACGTGCGGGTGATCCGATAGCAGTTCGCGGATCGACTGACGCAGCGCTCCCGTGCCGGTGCCGTGGAGGATCCTGACGGTACTCATGCCGTAGCTCACCGCCTCGTCAAGAAATCCGGTCACTGCCCGGAGGGCTTCATCCACCCGTTGTCCACGACAGTCGAGGAGGGGCTTGAAGGCTAACCGACGCTCATCGGACTGCATCTCCACCACCTTGGGTGGCTCCTTGAGGATGATCGTCTGCTTGCGGATCGTGGGAGTGAGCTTGGAGAGTGGTACGGTGACGGTGATGCTTCCGAGGGAGACGCGTGCCTCCTTGCCCTTGATCTCGGTCACCTCGCCCACTGTATTTCCCCCCTCGAGTGTCACCCCGGTGCCGATGGTGATCGCCTCTCTTGATACGTTGCTCTTTTTCTGCTCCCGCTTCTCCTTTGGCTGCACCCTCTGCTCAAGTGAGGTGCGCTTATTGTCCAGCTTTTGCCGAGCCTTCCTTGTCCGCTCTTTATCTGCCTTGGCTGTCTTGATGTCGCGGATCGTCTTCTCCACCGCAGCGTTGGCTGATGAGACGATGTCCAGAGCTTCCTGATGTGCCTTTGAGAGGACGCTCTCACGCTTGGACTGGAGGGCGTCGAGCTTCTGCTGGAGTCGGATGCGCTCCTCCTCGAGCTCTCTCTCCCGCTTGTGTACCTCCGACCGCTTACGACCCCAGTAGGCCTTGTCGCGCATAATGTCCTGGAGGTACTTGTCCTGCAGCATAAAGTCCTCCCCCACCTGCTCTGAGGCGTAGTCAAGGATCACCTCCGGCAGTCCGATGCTCCTGGCGATCTCTATGGCAAAGGAGCTCCCCGGCTGTCCGATCACCAGCTGGTACAGTGGCTGGATCCGCTGTCGGTCAAAGAGCATCGCTCCATTGATCAGTCCGTCGTGGGTCGAGGCGTAGTCCTTCAGGTTGCCGTAGTGGGTCGTCACCACACCAAAGGCGCCCATAAGGCGGAATTGCTCCAGTGCACCCTCAGCAATAGCCCCACCGATGGTCGGCTCTGTGCCGCTCCCAAACTCGTCGATCAGCAGTAGCGTCCTGTCCGTGGCGTTGCGGGTGAAAAACTTGATATTCGTCAGGTGGCTCGAGTAGGTGGATAGGTCGTCCTCAAGCGACTGCTGGTCACCGATGTCGATGAAGATCTTGTCAAAGAGCATCATCACGCTGTGGTCCTGCATCGGCACAGCGAGACCACACTGTAGCATATACTGAAGCAGCCCTACAGTCTTAAGGGTAATCGACTTGCCTCCTGCATTTGGTCCTGAGACGATGAGGATCCGATCCTCCGGAGAGAGCTTGATGTCCAGCGGGACAAGAGATCTCCCCTCCTCCCTCAGGTGTCTCTCGAGGAGAGGGTGGCGTGCCTTCCACCACTCCATACGCTGCTCTCCCGTCTCGATCACCGGTACCACCGCATCCATTTCCCCGGCGAGGAGTACCTTGGCGTGGACAAAGTCGAGTATCCCGAGGATTGTGATGTCATCTCGCACCGTGTCGAGCCATGGCCGTAGTCGGTCAGCGAAGGCGTGGAGGAGTCGGAGGATCTCCTGCCGCTCCTCGCCCTCCTTCTCCCTTATCTCATTGTGCAGCAGCACCACCTCCTCCGGCTCTACGAAGAGAGTCTTGCCGGTCGCCGACTCCTCGTAGACGATGCCTCGGATGTCGCGCTTATTGCCGGGGTTGATCGGGAGGAGGAGACGACCGTCTCGCATCACGGCGGAGGCATCCGCGTCGACCCAGCCCTGCTGTCGGGCATAGCGAAGGACCCGCTGCATCGTGGCCCCAAGGGAGCTCTCGAGAGAGCGGATCGCCCGACGGATGCTCCGCAGCTCGTCCGATGCGCCATCAGAGATCTCCCCATCGTCACCGATCAGCCGATGGAGCTCCCGCCTCAGCTCCTCGAGTGGCTCCAGTCGCCCGATCAGTCGGTGGAGGAGCGGGTAGTCCTCCGCCTCATCTTCCGTGAGTAGCTTGGCGGTGTCTGCCGTGGCATCCAGCATTTCGCGGAGAGCGCGTAGCTGCTCCGGCTCCAGGTAGGACCCCTCCGGCCGCACGCCCTTGATCGCTGAGCGCAGTGTCCCGAAGCCCCAGGAGGGTAGGGCACGACTGTCGCAGAGCTCCTGCATCTCGGTCACCCGCCTCAGCTCCGTCCTCAGCTCCCTTGACGTGGAGTCCATAAAGTGCATCTGCGACACCAAGTAGCGGGACACTTCATTTGAGCAGTGGTGGAGTAGTCTCTCCCTGAGGGCGGAGAAGCCGAGCTTGGTCGACTCCACCTCCTCCACTGAGGGATAGATGGGAGACTTATCGTCGGTACGCTTGCGCATGGTCAGAAGAGGAATCGGATCACATCAGCCACATTGGCATAGATCATAAGGAGGAATAGCAGCCCGATGCCGACCAACTGAATGTAGTACACATACTTATAGGGGATCTGCCGCCGCGTGATCATCTCGATGAGGAGGAAGAAGATATGCCCTCCGTCGAGCCCGGGGATGGGGATAAGATTCATCACTGCGAGTATGATCGAGAGGAATGCGGTCATGGTCCAGAAGGATAGCCAGTTCCATACCGGCGGGAAGAGACTTCCGATGGTCCCGAGACCACCTATGCTCTTCGCTCCCTGAGGCGTAGCGACATACTTGAGCTGGTCCACGTACCCGGTCAGGAGCTGCCAGGAGCGGGAGACGCCCTTGGGCAGTGCCTCAAAGAAGCCGTACTCCTCATGTATTTTCCCGAAAGCCTTACCCGGATCGGCGGAGAACATGATCCCAAGCCCGTCCTCCGGATCAGCATAGACCGGTAGCTGGAGCATCTCCCCATCTCGCCGCAGGGTGAGGAGGAGCGTGTCTCCACGGAGCTCCTTCACGGCGGGCAGCAGACCGGAGAGCTTCATCGGTGTGCCATTGAGTGCCACCACCTCGTCTCCCGCCATGACTCCTGCGCGGGCAGCGTTGGATCCGGTAAGGACGGAGTCGGCTACACTCGGGAGGTCGATGTAGAAGAGTGCGCTATCGGTCTCCAGCATCGCCGGGATCAGGTCTACCGGTACGGCGAGGTCGACCCGACTCCCCTTTCGCACCACCGTCAAGGTCTCTGCATTGGCGATCTCCTGGACGAGAGTACCATCGAAGTACTTGATCTCCTTGCCGTCCAGCGCGTATGGGCGGTCACCATCCTGCAGTCCCATGCGGTGTCCTACGCTGGAGTAGGTGAGCGCATCGCCAACGCCCTCCATCGGTATGTGATCCACGCCATAGTGGTAGGAGAGACCCCAGTAGATCAGGATTGCCATCAGGACGTTGTTCAGTATGCCACCTGCCAGCACGAGGAGCCGCTGCCACTTTGGCTTCGCTCTAAACTCCCACTCCTCCGGCTCGCTTGGCACGCCTGTCTCAGCCTCCTGCTCATCGATCATACCCTCAATGGCACAGTAGCCCCCGAGGGGTAGCCAGCCTATGCCGTACTCGGTCTCGGACCCCTTTGGCTTCCACTTCCAGAGAGCAAATTTCCAGTCAAAGAAAAGGTAAAACTTGGAGACGCGGATGCCAAAGAGCTTGGCCCACAAGAAGTGTCCCAGCTCGTGAAAAAATACCAGCAGTGAGAGTGAGAGGAGTAGCTGAAGTATGCGTATGAGGATTCCCATATATGGATCTATGTGTGATTAATGTCGGGGGCTCCAGCCCTCGGCCAGCTTGCGAGTCTCAGTATCGCAGCCCTCGAGCATCTCGAGAGAGACGGCGTTACGCTGTGGCATACGGTCGAGACAGTGGCTGATCAGCTCGGGGATGTCCGTGAAGCGAATATCACCGCGGAGGAAGCGGCGGACGGCCACCTCATTGGCAGCATTGAGGACACAAGGCGAGGTGCCCCCCTCTTCGATGGCGCGGTACGCGAGGTCGATGCAGGGGAAGGCATCCCGTCGGGGACGCTCAAAGGTGAGACTGCTCAGCTGATCGATCGTCGGGAGATCCGTCAGGCTGCGGAGTCGGTGCGGAAAGAGTAGGGCGTAGGCGATCGGCACCCGCATATCCGGCAGTCCCAACTGTGCCTTGACCGCTCCGTCGCGGAAGCCCACCATAGAGTGGACGATGCTCTGCCTGTGGACACAGATGTCAATGTCACGGGGCGCTACGCCGAAGAGGTGGTGCGCCTCGATCATCTCCAGCCCCTTATTCATCATAGAGGCGGAGTCTATCGTCACCTTGTTGCCCATGTCCCAATTTGGGTTCCGGAGCGCCTGCTCTGGAGTCACCTCACGGAGTTGCTCCATAGTGAAGTCGACAAATGGTCCCCCCGAGGCGGTGAGGTAGATCTTAGCGACATCGCCATGCCTCTCGCCGACAATACACTGGTAGATGGCGGAGTGCTCTGAGTCTACCGGGAGGATTACGCCTGCATTCTCCCGCGCCATGCGGCTGATCAGCTCGCCACCGACGACCAGCGACTCCTTATTGGCGAGAGCCACCAAGCGACCATTCTTGATCGCCTCGATGGTGGGGTGAAGCCCCGCAAAGCCGACAATGGAGGAGAGTACGACATCGGTGTCGTAGGAGCCGGCTACCTCCAGTACCGCCTCACGACCCGCCTTTACCTCAGTGTCGGTGTCGCGGAGAGCCTGCTTGAGCTCCTTGTAGAGTCTCTCCTCACCGGTCACCACGACACGAGGACGGAAGCGGAGTGCCTGCTCCACAGCCACCCGCACGTTGGATCCAAATACAAGAGCCTCCACAGCCAGCTCATCGTGGTGTCGGTCGATCACCTCAAGTGCCTGGGTGCCGATCGATCCGGTACTCCCCAGCAGCGTAACTTTCTTCTGCGCCATATCTCTCTTATCTATAATACGGTCGCAAAGTTACCAAAAGATACCGCTCTCCAGTCCACTTAACCGTCGGCCGGGAGGGAGCCGAACGAATGCCCCTCCACACAAGCATCAAATTATTACCGGTACTAGTGATCACTATAGTCTGTATTAGTCCAAACTAATACCGATAATAGTCGAAGCTAATACCGGTATTAGAAATGATGGATTACTTCCCTCTGAGAGGCAGCCTATTAGGGCCTCTCAGAGGGATAGTGATTTTGGCACTCTGAGGGCTGTTTATTAGCTGTTGTTCTGCTGATTGGTTTGACTCTAAGTGTAGCTTAGTCGAGGAGATCGAGGGGAAGCCTCTTGTCCTCGGATCCTGAGTCCTCTTTCCTATCCACCGTTGTCTTGGACTTGGCGGGCAGCTTGACGTAGAATACCAAGTCCTCTTGGTCGATCCCACACTCGTCGAAGAGAATCTGCAGCTGGAAGCGCTTGCTGGTGTTACTTAGAGCAGTCTTCAGATAAACATTTGGACCAAGTCTCCTGAAGTCCAAGGGGTACTTCTGTCCCTCCAACGAGTCTGTGAAGTAGCTAAACTTATTCTCCGCACATAGTCTGCGGAGTTTCTCCGGGTATTGAGCATACAGCAGCTCGGCAACCTTGGTCAGCATCTCAACCCATAGACTGCACTCGTGTGTCTCACCTTGGTAAGAAAAGGCGGTGAGTATCTTGTACGTGAGACTCTCATCGTCACTGAGCCTGATCTCTACCACGTCGTCCTCCCTTGGGACAAACTCGGTCTCCGGCATCGGCCATAGCTGTATGAGTCGATCGTAGATCCACTCCTGCCTCCTTTGGATCGATGCCTCATCCAAGTGATCATAGGTGCAGACCTCTTGGGTGATGGCAAACTTGCTGTCCCTGTATCCCTTTACCAGCTCCCCCTTTGCCGTGACGTACCCGTTCTTTTTCTCGTCAAAACTCCGATTGCCGTAGTCTGAGTTGTATCCGGTGAGGGTGATATTTGCGAGAGTATGGAGGTACTCCGCATGTACTCTCTCGTAGTCCTCGCCCAGACTCTTCCGCCAGTCGGGGGTAAGCTTCTGAGGCATGATGTGCTCTATCGAGATCGTCCCCTCGACTAAGCCGCGGATGATGTCGATGCTCTCCTTCCCATCCTCGTTCTCCAGTCTCTCGAGGAGGAAGTTCCGGTAACTCTTCGTGATGAGATAGACCTGTCTCTTCCCGAGCTGATCCTTTAGCTCGGTGTCGTCCGGGAATTTCGCCTTCCCCGTCTTTGACAGGACGATATACTTGAGGACCTCATGGTAGGGTACCTGGCGCTCATCAGACTTCTCCCGCATACGGTAGACATCGCGGTGGAGCGTGCAGAAGATCTTAGTCATCGAGTTGGCCGGGTAGTCGCATATGATCCTCCTCGCCCACCAGTTCTCTATGATACTCAGCGCCTGGTACGCTTCTTCTGTCGATATAAGACCTTTGCTCCGATCGCTGAGGAGATCCATGTAGTAGGAGGAGCCAACCTCAGATCCAATATTACCCAGGTGCTGCAGCTTGGTGTTGAGAGACTTGTCACCCGTGTCGGCGTTAATGACCTGTCGGTAGTACCTCGAGTAGTACTCCATTTCTCTCATCTCCTCCTCCCTGCTGTTACTCTCAGAGCTGAAGTAATGCTTGAAGTCGTAGTACAGCCCCGACAGGCTGGCGATCCTTCCTGTCCTGATACTTAGGTAGTCTCTGATAAATCGTGTGGGATCAGAGCCGGTGTTATACTCGATCACTCGCCAGTACTTACGGTAGCACCGCTCCTGCTCCTCTGTAGAGAGGGACATAAGGAGGAAGTTGCGCACCTTATCTGCCTCACTTAGGTCGAGACCGGTAGAGTTGAGACTCTCAAAGATCATCTGAGGATCATCCTTGTCACTAAGGTATATGAAGATGATTGTCAGCCTAAAGAGTGCCTCCTTGATATCCTCCAGGGAGTGCTCTGCGGACTTTATACGCTGATAGAAGTATCTGTAGTTGGCTGTGAGATTGGACTCCTGGACAAACAGATCCTCAGGCATCGAGGCCAGAGCCCGCAGCGCTTGCCGGTCTTTCTCTATGGGGATCAGACGGAGCTGGTCCTTATTGTAGTCGATGAAGATATTATTGACCTCCAGCTCATCTATCTCTCGGGCATCGCAGTACGTGATGTCACCATTCTTGGCAGCTCTGCATAGTGCGATGATGATAAGGGTTATGGTGGTGATACGCTGCTGACCATCAATGATCAACCAGTCATCATTCTCTCCCTTGGCGACGATACTCCCAAAGAAGTGAGACGGGCGGTCAGGGTGCTTGACGAGATCCATCAGGTCCTTCCATAACTGCTCGCACTGATGCTCACCCCAGTCGTAATTCCTCTGGTATACAGGTATCCTGAAGGTCGAGTGATAGTTCCTCAGGCGCTTCATAATCTGCTCTGCGTTACCATCCATAGTTGTTGTTAAGTGTAAGTTGATGTAAGTGGCTATGCAAATGTAGTTATTTGTTGATTAGCCTCTTTCAGCCCGATGGTGCACGGATTGTGGTGTCCTCTATATTTCGAGTGCAATGACGGACTTAGCCATATCCTTGGCTCTGTTTCTGCTTAGATCAAAATGGATATTAGGGTGTTGAGGATATGGAGGAATAGGAAAATTGTAGTACATTTGCGGTCGCAAGTCATAATTAGTGCGATAACATTTACTTAAGACGATATAGCAATGAAACAGGGTATTCATCCGGACAACTATCGTGAGGTAGTATTTAAGGATATGTCTAATGGCGATATGTTCATTACTCGCTCTACTGTCGATACGAAGGAGACGATCGATGTAGAGGGTGTGACCTATCCTCTGGTCAAAGTCGAGATCTCCAGCAGCTCGCACCCCTTCTATACCGGTAAGGCTAAGCTCGTCGACACGGCAGGTCGTGTGGACAAGTTCCTCAATCGTTATGGTAAGCGTGCCGCCAAGAAGGAGGATCAGGCTGATAAGTAAGACCTCTTGCGATGTAGCTCATCGCACGCTTTTTTTCTAAAGCAAGACACCATAAGCGCTGACGGAGGCCGCAAGCCTTTGTCAGCGCTTTTTTGCACCCTATAAAAATATGCCTATCCACGATACCATCTGTGCCGTCACCACGCCTGCCGGAGTCTCCGCAGTCGGGATGATCAAGGTGTCCGGCCCCTCTGCCCTCTCGCTGGTGGACAGGATCTTCGTCCCTAAGCACAGGGACGCTGTATCACTCGCTCAGACGGAGGGTTACCAAATGGTCTATGGTCATCTTGTCGACCATACGACGGGTGAGATGATCGATGACGGGATGGCGCTCGTCTATCGTGCGCCTCACTCCTATACCGGTGAGGAGATTGTGGAGCTGACTTTGCACGGCTCGCCGCTGATCCTCTCGCTGGTGATCGAGCAGCTCTGTGCTGTCGGGGCGAGGGTGGCAGAGCGGGGCGAGTTTACCCGCAGGGCGGTACTAGCCGGGAAGCTGACGCTTGGTGGCGCCGAGGCGGTCAAAGATGTCATCTTGGCGACCAATCGATCTGCCCTCAGGATGTCGCTCACCCAGATGACCGGGCGCTTTGGCACCCGTGTCGCAGAGCTGCGTGACGGGCTGATCCGGATGGCTTCCCTGCTGGAGCTGGAGCTGGACTTCTCTGAGGAGGATGTCGACTTTGTCTCCCGCCCGGAACTGCTGCAGAGCTGCGAATTACTGCGGGCGGAGGTGCTCGCCCTCTCGGAGAGCTACCGGAAGGGGGAGGCGGTCAAGCGCGGCATCCCGATCGCTATCGTGGGCAGCCCTAATGTCGGCAAGTCTACCCTGCTCAATAACCTGCTTGGCGAGGACCGTGCTATTGTCTCCGACGTGGAGGGAACCACCCGTGACACCATCGAGGGACACTTGTTTATTGACGGACAAGAGTTTCGCCTCATAGATACCGCCGGACTGCGTGAGACGGATGACCCGGTGGAGAGCCTCGGTATCGGTCGGACGATCCGCGAGGTCGGCTCTGCACTGCTCGTCCTCTGGATGATCGATCCGCGGGAGACGACCGAGGCGGTGAGTGAGGTGTGGAGAAGGCTTCCCCCAGAGGCGCCCGAGGTGGTGGCGCTGCTCAATAAGTCCGATGAGACCACGGCTGAGGAGCGCCATCGGATGTCGGACCACCTCTCTTCGCTGGGCATCCAAGAGGTGATCGACATCATCGGCAGGGACCCCGGAGAGGCGAAGAAGGTGACCGACCTCCTCCACCGCCACTTTGCCAACCTCGTTGTCGCAGAGGGTGAGGTGGTGGTCAGCAACCTCCGCCAGGCGATGGCGCTCCGCCGTGCAGCTGATGGACTGGCGCGAGTGGAGGAGGGGCTAAGGGCCGATCAGCCCACTGTGCTGCTGGCTCAGGACCTGCGGGATGCCACGGCTGCGATGGGCGAGGTGATCGGGGATGTCGTCACAGAGGACCTCCTTGACTCCATCTTCTCCCACTTCTGCATCGGCAAGTAGGGACTACTGCCCATCCCTCGGAAATCATCACTAAGGCACTCTCAGATAGAGTGCCTTTTGTTTTGCCCAAACGCTCGTCCGTCACTGATTTCAGTCGCTTCTACGCCTATACTATCATCGGTCATTTCAGGGGTTACGCATTTGAGCATTAGGGTAATCATATATCAAGATCGGCTTATCCGTGAGGCACCCGAAGGGTGCTCGCTCCATAGGTATCGGTCATCCGCGAAGCGGTGACCGATGTGCCGAGACCCGCCTCAACTGCCTCGACCCCTTGCGGGTCGCCGAGCAAAAATCCCCCCTCCCTACGCCCTAGCAAGGGGTGCTTAGTTCCCCACTCTACACGATGAGATAGATGGCTACTGCACTCCTCAAGTGTGTCACCCCCTGTCGGTCATTTGTGTAGAGTATCAATCAATGCGAATAGCAGGTTCACTCAAAATGGTCGATGCCCCCTTCCTCTATGCTTTGCTCTTACTCTTGGAAAATACGTCACTTAGTATCTCGTCCATCCATCCATCGGAAGGGCGATAAAGGCGTTGAGCTCTGTGCGGCGCTCCTGCCACATAGGCAATCGCTCTGTTAGCAGCCGGATAAAAAGTTTATTATGATTAGACACTGTGAGGTGGCACAGCTCATGGATTACTACATATTCAATGCAGGGGACAGGTACTCGAGCCAGCTCCAGATTGAGTATCAAGTGACGCCTCTTAGTGATGCAGCTCCCCCACTTACGCTTCATTAGTCGGACCTCCCAGGTTAACCCCTCCTCGCCAAACTGCTTAGCCAATCGAGGCACCATCTCATCCAGTAAGGCTTTAAGTACGTCACGATAGTACTCTTGTAGCAATAGCTCTCTATTCCGCTTTGTCGTCAGCGGCTGCACACGCATCACCAGCCACTCTCCTCTTCGCTCCACGAAGTGTACTGTATTGGGCATCTCCTTTATCCTCAGGCGATACCTCTCCCCCAGTAGATAGTGGCTCTCACTACTCTTATACTCCCGCTTGTCTTGCCGTGCCTGCGTGGCGATCTCCTCCCTCTGTCTGCATACCCACTCCCATTTAGAGATGACAAAGGTATGTATGTCCTTTTCATCCAGATAGCTGGGTGCAGAGACATGCACCCTCCCATCAGGAGGATATACAGAGAGGTGAAGGTTCTTGATCTCCTTCCTCGTCACCTCTATCTCTACGCCATCAATGATCATCTTGCTTTTTCTTGATTTCCTCCGGGTGGGCTGCAATGATTCCGTAAGCTTTGACCGATTGTTTCTTATCTCCATGTAGCGTATCATCAAGCTTCTGCATCAGTGTTCTACTAAAGTTAGGATTGTCCTCAAATCCCGGTGCGGCATACCTTACAGCTGTCTCATATACCTTCAGTGCCAGATCCACATTATTCTCAAGATTATCATAAAGAGCCTTCTTCAGGTCACTATTTATCCGAGGATCAATGGACTCCTCACCATGCCTTAGAGCCTCGTTGATCTCCACTATCTGCTTCAGAAAATCCTTATACTCCAGTATTCCCTCCCTCATCTCCTTGAGCAATCGCTTGAGCTGATCAGAGAGACGCGCATACTCAGCGGGGTTTTGCTCCCGCTTGCGATTGATTACCCTACGGCTGTTGGCTACCAGAGTTTCCGCAACACCCTCCTGACCACCAAGTGCCTTTTCGTTCTTTTCATCCACTGTGTAATCCCCCTCCTTCTTGACAATCAAGTCAAGGAAAGAGAAGTCGTTCATCTCCTCCAGCACCTCACTTCGGTCAGCATCGATATACTGATCCAGTAGATAGCGCATCTCTGCATCATACCTTGCCATATCCACATAGTCGCTGCTGCGAAGTTGCACCGCCTTCAGGAGGTTGTAATAGTCCTGTACCTCCTGATGGATGGATTTACTCTCGACTTCGCTATATCCGGCATCCTCCATCACAGTTGCCAGGTCGGTGTATCTACGTATTAAACGATGGGTCATGTCATAGAAAGTGTCACGCCTCGTCCCAAACTCTATCACTTGGGCCTGCCTCTCTTCCTCATCGGCATCCGGCTCATAGCAGAAGTAAGCAAAATACTCCTCCTGCTTGCCTGTGGGCGAAATCCCCTGCAGGAGCATCTGCTCAGCTTTCAGCGCTTCATCCAGCTCTTTCTTGCCCTGCTCCAGCCGCCCCTTCATCAGCGTAGCAATCTCACTCTTTTCAAATCCACCTTCCGTGCTCTCACCATTCGTATAGTCCTCGATGGCTTGATTGATGAAGTCAAAAAGCTTCTTGTAGTCAATGATAAAGCCGTAGCTCTTCCACTCCCCATCCACTCTATTGACACGGCATATTGCCTGGAAGAGATTATGGTCCACCAGCTTCCTATCCATATAGAGATAGGTGGCGCTGGGAGCATCAAATCCTGTTAGCAGCTTATCGCAGACGATCAAGAGTTTCATCTCCCCAGGCTCCTCGATAAACCTTTTCTTCACAAGCTCTTCAAAGTCCGCCGGCTGTCTTCCACCCAACATCCTCAAGCAAGTGTCGTACTTAAATTGCTCCTCCGTCTTCCTCTCCCCGGTAAAGCTATTACTTAGCCCTGCTATTGGTTCGTAGCTCGTGACGACAGCACACTTCTGACCATATCCCTTTTGCTCAAAGACCGTCCAGTACTTAAAGCACTCGTAGATACTGTCACACACCAGCATCGCATTGCCATACCCCTTTTCCAGAGCGGGCTTAGTGCCCATGTCAAAGAGGATATCTCCTACGATCCTTTTGATTCGCTCCTCGCAACTATAGATGCCTTTCAGGTTGGCCCACCGCTTCTTTAGCCTCTCTTTTGCCGATGGATTAAGCCCCTTGGTCTTTCTCTCAAATTCCAGCTCCATCTTCACCTCGTCGCCAAGCCGCTGTGGCACATCACGAGCCTCGTACCTCAGGTCCAGCACGACACCATCCTCTACAGCCTCATCAAAGCGGTACGTATGGATATACCTGCCAAATGTCTCCTGACTGCTGATCCGTCTCTTCTCCTCAACCGACAAGAGCGGCGTACCGGTAAAGCCTATCAGCATCACATCGTCGCCCATGATCTTACGCATCGCCTTGTGTAAGATACCCCCCTGGGTACGGTGGCACTCATCCACAAAGACATAGAGGTTTCCCCTGGGGCGAAAGTCCCCGCCAAAGAGCTGTTCAATGTTGTCGCTCACCTCTTCCATCCACATCTCAGGCGACCGCTTGATCTTCCTTTCCCACTCGCTCTTAGCCTCATCGTCTCGCACTACGGAGGGGACAAACTTATGGATCAGCGTCGTGATAATCCATGGAGTAGGACTATTGAGCTTCCGGAGGAGATCGTTGCCACTGGTTGCTTGGTAGTCGCTCGTCTGGTAGTTCTCCGGTATCTGACCACTCTTTCGTAGCCCTTGGGTAATCTGCTTGTCGAGCTCATCGCGGTCGGTAATGATGACCACACGGCTGTCGCCAATATTCTCTCTTATCCACCGAGCCAGCCAGACCATCAGTAGGCTCTTGCCCGAGCCTTGAGAGTGCCATATAATGCCACTCTCGCCTCCTCTGTATATACGTTGCTGGGCTGCCTTGATGGCAAAGTATTGGTTGGGTCTGCATATCTTCTTGATACCACCATCATAGATGATTAGATCATGGATCAGCTCCAGGAGTCTCCACGGTGTCACCATCTGCAGCCACCCGCGGAGCAAGTCATCCTCCACCTCCCCATACATAGGGAATATTCCCTTGAGATCTTTGCTCTCTCCTGTCATCTCCTTCCACCTGAGGAAGTACTTCTCTTCCGTGGCTGTCGTGCCATAGTAGAGTCCCTCACTGCTGTTGCCGGCCAGCACCAGCTGAACTGTCGTGAAGAATTGTGGTATCTCGCCCGTTTGCTGATTGCGATAGCTCTGTCGGATGCCCTCCCTCACAGAGACAGACGAGCGCTTCAGTTCCAGCACCACGAGTGCAATGCCATTGACATACAGCACTATGTCGGGTCGGCGTGTGGAGCTGCTCCCACCACTGCAGCGTACGGTCACCTCCTCCGCCAGCTCGTAGATATTATTCTTCGGGTGCCTCCAGTCAATGTACTCCACCCGCTCACTCTGCTTACCTGCTCCGCCATACACCGAGATCCCATATCGGAGCAAATTATAGACCGCCTCACCGGCATCCTTCAGGTTTTCCCATCGATCACAGCCGCAAGCCTCTTTTTTCAGCTCTTTGATGGCTCGCTCAGCAGTCTCTTGGCTCTTCTCCTGATGAGATACAATCCACTGCTTCAGCACCTCCTCGCGGATATTTCCATTCTCCACCCCACCGAGGTCTCCGATATACTTCACCTCCGGTAGATACCAAGCAGTGATCTGCTTCACCTGCTCCTGAGATACTCGCTCCGGGTCAATGATTCTCTTCATATTAGACGCACCTTACCCGTTAATAACTCCTCTATGGCTCCTTCTTTCATCTGCCGATACTTTTCTATCTGCTCTTCCAGTGCCTCAATCCCTTGATCCATATTGCTCAAAATATCCGCTATCGCTGATTGTTCTTCTACTGATGTTGGTATCATAACATCCAAATTTAGCATACGTTTTCCACTTATATGAACAATTGTAATACCTTGAGCCAAAGCGGTTATTTCATCCTTTAATAGTCTTATAATATATGCCATAAATAAGCTATCCATCACTTGTTTAGGGCGTAAAACTATTATGTCGCCTCCAAGTCTTACTCCGTCATATTGCAGTGCTGAGGCAGTTGCTAGATCTTCACCAGATGTTGTCGTAGATGCAGGCATTAGCACATCTCCTTTCTTAGAAAGGACCCCTTCTTCTAGATCAGTATACGAGACTACTAACTGAATATTCTCTTTATATGTTGTAAACAATTGTCCATATAGGATACAAGGATACTCCCCCTTGTCACCCACGGCTGACTTTGACAGACCATTACCTCTGACAAATGAAAACAGCTCGGACAATGACCTTTCTTGCCAAGGGGCGGTGAAGCCGGGGAGGCGGGTAGAGCCTGATAGAAGGGCGTGCATAGTGGCGGCCTTGACCTGCTTCTTCTTCTCCAATAGAGCGACGAGGTTATCAATATGCTCATCAAAATGGCTTAGAACTTCCGCTATCCGCTTTTGCTCCTCAATTGGAGGTTTTAGCACAGCAGTTCCTTTGAGGTCGCCTTTTGTGACTGAATATACCTTGGTTCCTTGTATAAGGGGTAATAACTGACTATGGAATGATTTGGAATTAATAAAATATCCCAGAAACTTAGGCGCATATTTCTGCGTTGGTCTCAAGGCAAAGGTGTGGAGACCTGCCTCCACTTTCCATTCCCCAATATTTTGAATCTCACAAGACTTTCCAACTGTTTCGTCCTCGGCAGTATCTGCCATGACTATATCACCATCGATTAGATATGGCTTCGCATTACGTCTTATGCCCGTATTAATGAAAGGCAATGTTGATTTTTCAAGATTCAGCACTTCGGAGAATCTAACATGCACATCACCATAATGAACATTTAAGACAGATCCCTTATTTGTTAATTGACCTCGAGACAAAGTATTATTAGTAATAAACTTAAATCCGTCACCAATCGTTGCTATCTCCCAGTCGTGTGGTATAAGCCCTATGTCGGTCTGCTTAAAGTTAGTCTCTTTTCGTGCCATAGCCTTAGATGTCAAAACCCAGTTTACGTAAGTCATTAAGCATAGCCTGCTGAGACTCCTCCACAACTTTCTCCAGCTCGGGCAGGGTAGTCTTGTATCGATCAGTTAGCTCATGCAGCTTTGCGATAGCACTTTGGAGGCTTGAGTCCATCAGAGAGTCCAGTCTTTCCCTGATCTCAGCCAACCACTTGTGGTATAGCACCGTATCCCGCACTTGTGACTCTGAGAGCTTAGGGTAGAGAGACTCTATCTCCCGGGTTAGTTCTTTTATCGTCGCCTTTAGAGCATCATTATACTTTTTCTTCTTGTCAGCCAGTGCAATATATCGTTTCCACGCCCTCAGCTCCTCCGGGGTCTGCTCCTTCTCCATCCCCTTCTTTGATTCCTCCTTATAGAGTGCACGGACGTTTTTCTCTACCACCTGATCTTTGTCATTGAGTGCGCGGGCAAATAGCTCTTCATCCTCAGCAATCAATTGGGATATCTCCTCCTCTTTCTCTCCTGTCTGTCGCTCTGCCTCCTCTATCTTCTCCAGTAATTGCGGGAAAAACACTCTTGCCACCACAGAGGTAGGCAATAGATCGCACTCCAGCTGGTCGTAGGTATAGGTCTTACGGGGGGTGTTATTCTTGCCAAGTGGCACCTCTGCCGAGACTCTCCAGCCATCACGACTAATCAGGTAGAGATCATCCTGCATCGTCTCCGCCCAGTATTCCATCAGCGCTTCGTATACCTCATAGGGATCCACAAGCGTAGGGTGTGCTTGGAAAGTCTCAAGGATCATGTCGCTAAGCTGTGAGATGATCTGCCCGGGCATACACCCTTGCTTTATCTCCGTCATTAACTTCTCGAGCACGTCTTTCCACTCGTCAAAGGCAGTCGCGTAGCGAGCCTCCTGAGACTTGTAGGAGCTGTCCGTAGTGATGGCCCTCTCTATGTCCTCGCTTGCCAATGGCGTGGGCTCTACATAGCCCTTCACGGCTGCAGGCTGAAGCAATCTGTCGTACAGTGTGGGGCACACTTCCCACAGCCGCTCCAGCACGGCAAGGTCAGCCTCCGGGATGCCGCCATGCAGGTGAGCGTAAAGGTCATGTGGCACATCGCGCTCTCGAGGAGTGATGTAGCGCGTGATATTGAGGTTGTACTCTTGATCGGCTATCTCCTCATAGCTCACCATACGTGAGAAGTGTGGTACATCCTCTTTGGCACGCCACACATCAATGATCCTGCGGATATCCTCTTCCCGAAGTCGATTCTTGGCCCCGTCCTTCCGAAAGCCATCCTTGGCATCTACCATATAGATACCCTTAGACTCCTTAGTCATCGACTTGTCGATGACGATGATGCAGGCAGAGATCCCGGTGCCATAGAAGATATTGGGAGGCAGTCCGATGATGCCTGATATGTAGTGGTTGTTGATGATGTTTTGACGAATCTTGGCCTCCTCTCCACCTCTGAAGAGCACGCCGTGAGGGAGGAAGCAAGCAGCCTTGCCATTGGGCGCTGTGGAGCGGATCAGGTGTAGCAGGAAGGCATAGTCACCATTGCCATTAGGAGGCAATCCTATTTTCTCATCATTTTTGCTCCATCGACCGAAGAGGTCATCGTCCTGTGCCGACTTTTGCCACCCCTTGACCGAGAATGGAGGATTGGCGACACAGTAGTCAAAACCGTCTCTGGTATTACTGTCCTCAAGGTGGTGTGGTGCATTGAGCGTATCTCCCAGCCTCAGGTCGTAATTATCCATGCCGTGGATGATCATGTTCATCTTGGCCATATTGAGCGTGGAGAGGTCTTTTTCCTGCCCGTAGAGTGCCGTCATGCCTGCTCGCGACTCATCAGCGGCTCTCAGGAGTAGGGATCCGCTGCCCGCCGCCATATCGTAAATGGTGATGAGTCGCCTAGAGTCCGCCTCAATATTGAGGAGCTTAGCTGCGAGACGGCTCGCCTCTGCCGGGGTGTAAAACTGTCCCTTGGACTTACCACTCTGTGTGGCAAAGTTACGCATCAGATACTCGTATGCATCGCCAATCAGGTCGTCATCTGCTGCACGATTGCTACTGAAGTCAAGCTCGGGCTTCTGAAAGATCCCGATCAGATTGCTCACGGTGTCTACGAGGTCCTTCCCCTTACCCAGCTTATCCTCATTATTAAAGTCCGCATTGCTGAAGAAGCCGATCCCGAGGTGGTACACCTTGGCGATCTCCTCGAGCTTCTTATTGAGCTGATCACCGATACCTACTTGATTCTTAAGCTTAGCGATGTCATCAAAGCTACATCCCTTGGGTACCTTTATGGCGTAGGGATCACTTTTCTGCTTATCGCTAATGTATTTCCAGAAGAGCATCACCAATACATAGTCCTTGTATTGCGATGCATCCATACTCCCCCTCAATTCGTCACAGCTCTTCCACAGCGCGCTATATATTGCAGACTTCTTTACCGCCATAGTTATCTCTTTTCCCGTTGGGTATTCAGTAGCTGCCTCCCCACCTACAAACTTACCAATACAGCCGTTCTCCTACACAAAAAACAGCGTGTTGCGAAAGGAGGACTGTAAGATGCAGTTGTGATTTGCCCATCGCCTAAATTGCGTGCCGCTCTCGCTCCGCACTCGGAATCCTATGGCTAATACCATATCAAGGGCATAGAAAGTTGTCTGATAATTCTTGCCATCGGAGACAGTTGTCAAGTAATCTTTGACAACTGAATTCTCTTGTAACTAACAATCCTTCAGGATGTTAGATGTGTGCGTGTTGATGTCGGGGATAGAGGTGGCAAAAAAACTCTGCCTGTTGGGTCGTAGAAGGGGGGGCTCGGCGACCCGCAAGGGGTCGAGGGAATAGGGGCGGGTATCGGCACATCGGTCATCCGCGAAGCGGTGACCGATGCCTATGGAGCGAGCACCCTTCGGGTGCCACACGGATGGCACACCTATGATTACCCTACTGCTCAAATGCATCACTCCTGATGTGTTCTATCCCATCAGTCGCCGGACATTGCCATAAATTGACTAATTTTGCGAAAGACAGAGGGGGAGACGGAGCTAACACCCGATGCTACATTCATCAAACCACTTAACTATAATCAAAATGAATCTTAGGAAGATCATCCTGACGGTAAGCGTTGCCCTCACAGCAGCGACTATGCTCTCCGCTCAGGAGCAGAGACCTCTCTGGATGCGCTATCCCGCCATCTCGCCCGATGGCAAGGAGATCGCTTTCTCCTACCAGGGGGACCTCTTCAGCGTCGCCACGCAGGGTGGCACGGCACGGCGCCTCACCACATCAGAGGGATATGACTACAGACCCATGTGGAGCCCCGACGGCTCCAAGCTCGCTTTCGTCAGCACCCGCACCGATGGCCGAGAGGACATCTATGTGATGGATGCCCGTGGCGGTCAAGCGAAGCGTGTCACAACGCACAGCACCTCCGAGACGCCTATCTCCTGGTCACGGGACGGCAAGTATATCCTCTACGCTGCCCACATCCAGGACCCCGCCTCCAGTGCGCTCTTCCCCGCCCGGTACTACAACGAGCTCTACCGCATCCCTGCCGAGGGGGGACGGACAGAGCTGGTGATGCCCACCCCGCTCTCCGCCGGTGTACTCCTCCCCGATGGATCCGGTCTGATCTATGAGGATCATAAGGGAATGGAGAATGAGTGGCGCAAGCACCACACCTCCTCCGTCACGAGAGATCTGATCCGGTACGACTTCAAGTCCCGGAAGTATACGCCCATCGTCACCTGGAAGGGTGAGGATCGCAATCCGGTCCTCTCGCCAGACGGCCGGACGCTCTACTTCCTCAGCGAGCGTGGTGAGAAGAGCTGCTTCAACGTCTTCTCTGCCAGCGTTGACGGACAGAATGTCAAGCAGCTCACCTCCTACACCGACCACCCGGTACGCTTCCTCTCCTCTGCCGCCGACGGCACCCTCTGCTACGGGTATGACGGCGAGATCTACACGATGAGAGCAGGTGGTCAGCCACAGCGCGTACAGGTGAGCATCCTCAGCGACTACGTCGAGGAGCCCGAGCAGGAGATTGCACTTCGCTCAGGCATCACCTCCGCCTCCATCTCGCCTGACGGCAAGCAGGTCGCCTTCGTTATCCGCGGTGAGGTCTTCGTCACCTCAGCCGACTACACCACCACGAAGCGCATCACCAATACCCCCGCCGCCGAGAGTAGTGTCACCTTTGGCGACGACCGCACGATCGTCTATGCGAGCGAGCGCAATGGCAAGAGTGACCTCTACGTCGCCACGATCAAGCGGAGTGACGACCCGGACTTCCCCCACAGCACGCTGATCGATGAGAAACTCTTCATCCCCGGTGACAAGTCGGAGAAGACCTGCCCCCAATTTGCCCCCAATGGCAAGGATCTCGCCTATCTCAAAGACCGCAGCCGCCTCGTGATCTACAATACCGAGACGAAGAAGGAGCGCGAGATCACCGACGGACGGCATCAGGTGGAGCGCGACGGTCAGATCGACTTCACCTGGTCGCCCGACAGCAAGTGGATCGCCATGAGCATCGTCGACAATGGACACAACCCCTACTACGACGTCGCCCTCGTCAGTGCGACCGAGGCTAAGCCTGTGATCCACAACCTCACCCAGTCCGGCTACTTCGCCATGAGTCCCCGCTTCGTGATGGACGGCAATGCGATCATCTACACCTCCGAGCAGTACGGTATGCGCAACCACGCCTCCTGGGGCTCGATGAATGACGTGATGATCGTCTTCCTCAATCGCGAGAGCTACGACAAGTTCGTCCTCGACGAGGAGGAGTACAAGCTCCTCTCCGAGGCGGAGAAGAAGGCTAAGGAGCAGGAGAAAGAGCAGGCTAAGAAGGACGACAAGAAAGCCGATAAGAAGGATGACAGCACGAAGGATATCCGTGTCGAACTCGAGAATATCGACCACCGCATCCTGCGCCTCACGCCCGTCTCCTCAGAGCTTGGCGACGCCTTCATCACCTCTGACGGAGAGACACTATACTATATGTCTGCCTTTGAGGGTGGATACGACCTCTGGAAGAAGGATCTACGCAAGGGCGACGTAGAGCTGCTCAAGAAGCTTGATGGCCCCTACTACAAAATTATGCCCGACCGCAAGGGCGACAAGATCTTCATGATCGGCTCAAGGGATATGAAGAAGATGTCCCTCCCGGGCGAGAAGATAGAGTCCGTCGCCTTCGACGCACGCATGAAGCTCCGTCCCGCCGATGAGCGTCGGTATGAGTATGACTACGTCCGTCGCGAGGAGGGCGAGCGGATCTTCTACGAGGACATCACCAATATCAATGGCGCCAACTGGCCCAAGCTGACCGACCACTACGAGAAGTTCCTGCCCTACATCACCAATGATCAGGACTTCTCCGAGATGCTCTCCGAGCTCCTCGGCGAGCTGAATGTCTCCCACACCGGCAGCGGCTACAGAGGTCCTGTCAGCGGACCCTCTACGGCCGAGCTGGGACTCTTCCTCGACTGGACGCCCTCCGACAAGGGACTCAAGATCGACGAGGTGGTCATCGGTGGTCCCTTCGACACCTTCCGCTCCAAGGTCGAGGCCGGTGACTACATCACCGCCATCGACGGTGAGGAGATCGGTGCCAAGACCGACTTCTTCCCCCTCCTGAGTGGCAAGATCGGTCGCGAGACCCTCATCTCCCTCTACTGCCCGGAGAGCGGTGCACGCTGGGAGGAGACGATCAAGCCCATCTCCTCCGGCAAGCTCAGCGACCTGCTCTACAAGCGGTGGGTGGCTCAGCGTGCCGATGAGGTGAAGAAGCTCTCCCAGGGCAAGCTCGGGTACGTCCACATCCCATCGATGGACGATGAGAGCTTCCGCAAGGTCTACTCTGATGCGCTCGGTAAGTACTACAATTGCGACGGTATCGTGATCGACATCCGCAACAATGGCGGTGGTCGCCTCCACGAGGACATCGAGGTACTCTTTACCGGGACGAAGTATCTGGAGCAGATGACGAAGGGTCGCGACTACTGCCCCATGCCCTCGCGTCGCTGGACCAAGCCGAGTGTCATGGTCACCTGCGAGGCCGACTACTCCAATGCCCACGGCACTCCCTGGGTCTACCAGACGATGAAGATCGGTAAGATCGTCGGCATGCCGGTACCGGGGACGATGTCGAGCGTCAATTGGATCACCCTCCAGAACCCCGCCATCTACTTCGGCGTACCCGCCATTGGCTATATGACGAAGGAGGGCTACTACCTCGAGAACCATCAGGTAGAGCCGGATGTCAAGCAGCCCATGGACTTCACCGAGGCACTGCAGGGTCGTGACACCCAGCTCAAGCGCGCCGTCGAGGTACTTCGCTCCGAGATGAAGTAACCTCACACCCCACATACCTCAGGAAGCCCTGTCGGAGACCCCTCCGGCAGGGCTTCTGTCGTATACTGAGGAGTGTACTCATAGTTAAAAAAATGCGGTGTGGGGGCTCTTGTATGGCTCTGAGGGGTGGCAGGGAAGGTAGTCGAGCTTTCTCGGGCAACACTAATACCGATATTAGAGATCACTAATATCGGTATTAGTGAAATCTAATATCGGTATTAGAGAATTCTTTTATCGGTATGCGATTCCTGGAAAAAGTACACAGTTGATTGAATATTACTAGGACTGTATACCGGTCATTGGATTA
>NZ_UQJH01000001.1 GCF_900541275.1 uncultured Porphyromonas sp. | reverse complement strand
GTGTACACTCTCAGGTCTTAATCCAATGACCGGTATACAGTCCTAGTAATATTCAATCAACTGTGTACTTTTTCCAGGAATCGCATACAGGGTCCGACCATAGTCGGGTCAGCAAACGCATCAAGAGCCTGTAGAAACCGGCTGTTTCTAATATCGGGTTTAGAGAAATCTATTACCGGTAAAAGAGAATCCTAATATCGGTATTAGTCGTGGCTAATATCGGTATTAGAAATAGGCCTCCTCCACCGGGCAAAAAAATACGCCCTAAGCAAAAGCTTAGAGCGTCAAAAACCAAAACTTACAATCTATGAAAACTAATCATCAATCTTACCTAAACGAGTGCGGCTGAAGGGACTCGAACCCTTACGGATTTCTCCACCAGATCCTAAGTCTGGCGCGGCTACCAATTACGCCACAGCCGCTAATTGTCCGTGGCTCCCCCAAGTCTATCTGCTACTCGCAGGAGAGACCCTTTTCCCAAAGAATCATCCTCCTTTCTTCTTTTCGAGTGCAAAGATACTATTTTTCCACTAATGTGCAAGCGGGGAAACTAAATAATTTTATTCTCCTCCCTGGTTGACCCTGCGCTAATGTCCTACAGCTTTAGCTCCTCCGGTCCCTCACGCACAATGGAGTAGGGCTCCGAGGTGCAGTCGATGATCGCCGACTCCTGCAGACTGCCGATGCCGCCATCCACCACATGCTCAACCTTGTCGCCCCAGAGCTCGTTGATCAGCTCGGGATTGAAGTCGTAGGCGATGTCCTCCAGCTGCTGCGGCAGCTCCGGGAGAGAGAAGCCGGTGAGTGGGGAACCACTGTAGCGTATCAGCGAGAGGACCAGCTCGTGGCGGGGGATGCGGATGCCCACCTCCTTACGACCCTTATAGATACGGGGTAGGGCGCTGCTCGTGGGGAGGATAAAGGTGAAGGGTCCGGGGGTATTCTGCTTCATCATCCGGAACATCTCGTTGTCCAGCTTGGCATACTCGCTCGCCTGCGAGAGGTCCTGACACATGATCGTAAAGTGGCTCTGCTCCGGATCCACCCCCTTGATGTCAGCGAGCTGACCGAGAGCCGATATGCTGAGGGCATTGCAGCAGATACTGTAGGCGGTGTCGGTCGGGATGATCAGCAGCTTGTCCGCCTGCAGTGACTGCGAGAGTTGCTTCAGCAGGACGGGCGAGGGTGTGCCATTGGTGTAGTATTTCAGTAACATATCATTGTCCTATTAGGAAGATTGCCGGTCTCTTGTGCCAGCTGCTCTCTCGTGAGAGCACTTGTCGCCACTCGGAGATGGTCATCCGGTGGATCTCCTCCTGGTCCGTGGTGAGGTCCACTGCCATACAGAGGGAGAGGTCGCTCGGCAGGAGCTCCACCAGCTCCCTCAGCAGTCGGTCGTTTCGGTAGGGTGCCTCGATGAATATCTGCGTCTCACCGATCCGACGGACCCGAGCGGCAGCCTCGCCTAAGGCCTGGCGTCGCTCCTTGCCGTCAAAGGGGAGATAGCCGTGGAAGGCAAAGGACTGACCGCTGAAGCCTGATGCCATCAGCGACAGGATGATAGAGGATGGACCGACCAGCGGGACGACGTCGAAGCCGGCCTTGTGGCAGTCGGCGACGACGATGCTCCCTGGGTCGGCGACGCAGGGACAGCCTGCCTCGCTCATAAAGCCCACGTCCACGCCCTCACCGAGGAGTGTCATCACCCTCTCCCTCGGGTAGCTGTACCCCTTGTGCTTATCAACCTCGAGTAGGAGCAGGTCGTCCAAGTCCTTCTCTGGGCAGAGCGAGCGGATGCAGCGCCGAGCCGTCCGGGCACTCTCCACCACGAAGTGGCTCAGCCGGGAGACCAGCTCGACATTTAGCGCGGGTGCGTACCGAGAGGTGGGGCTATCGCCCAGCGAGACCGGTATCAGGTATAGCTTCCCTTTCATATCGTCAGAAGTCTAAGAGCCGATTTTGCTCCCGTACCTCGCGGATCGAATTGCGCTCCTGGAAGTGCCACCACTCCTTGCGGATCGGTCTCAGTCCCACGCGGTCCATCAGATGGAAGAGGTATTGCCTATTCTTCATCGCCTCTCTCGTGATGAGTCCCTGCTTGACCAGAGCCGCTTCATTATTGATGTGGGCACGTATGCCGAAGTGGTCGACCGGGCTGCCCATGTCAAGTGGCTGACCAGACTCCCTGTCGTAGAGGCTCATATCGACAGCGACCCCGTAATTATGCCGCCCGCCACCCCGCTTACTGACCGGTGCGACGTAGACCTTGCTCGAGGTGTCCTTGACGAGATCCCACATCCGCTGCTGGACTGAGAGAGGTCGCGCTGCATCGTAGATGATGATCGAGTAGCGGTCGCCCCTCTCCTCCCGCAGTATCTGCTGGGCTTTCGCAATCTTGGCTGCAAAGTCGGGGGTCAGATAGGCGGTGGCGAAGTCTCCGTAGACATCCGCCTGCATGAAGTTGTCGCTCCGAGAGTACATAAGGTCTACTATGATGGTGGAGTCCACCTCGGAAATGTCGACTAGTCCGTAGGCGCGCATCTTAACATCTATCGAGCTCTGAGCCAGCCCCTCTGTCACAGAGAGGGCGAGCACTAGACCGACAAGGTAGAGGTGGCACCGACGGATCACGCTCATCGCCATTAGCTATTCATCGATGCGAGGAACTCGACATTATCCACCGTGCCACGGATCTGCTTTAGGACAAACTCCATCGCCTCCTGAGTATTCATATCGGCGAGCTGACGGCGGAGGATCCACATACGGCGGCGCGTATCCTCGCTCTGTAGCAGGTCATCGCGACGAGTGCCGGAGGCATTGAGATCAATGGAGGGGAAGATGCGCTTGTCGGAGAGCTTGCGGTCGAGCTGCAGCTCCATATTGCCGGTACCCTTGAATTCCTCAAAGATCACCTCGTCCATCTTGGATCCCGTATCGATCAGTGCGGTGGCAAGGATCGTCAGCGAGCCACCGTGCTCGATATTGCGAGCTGCACCGAAGAAGCGCTTAGGCTTCTGAAGCGCATTGGCATCAACACCACCGGAGAGTACCTTACCGGAGGCGGGCTGGACTGTATTGTAGGCGCGTGCGAGGCGGGTGATGGAGTCGAGGAGGATCACTACATCGTGTCCGCACTCGACCAAGCGCTTTGCCTTCTGAAGCACCAGCTCGGAGATCTTGACATGCTCCTCTGCAGGCTCGTCGAACGTGGAGGCAATCACCTCTGCATCCACATTGCGACGCATATCGGTCACCTCCTCCGGTCGCTCATCGATCAGGAGGACGATCATATAGACCTCGGGGTGGTTGTAGGCAATGGCATTGGCCACATCCTTCAGCAGCATCGTCTTACCGGTCTTGGGCTGAGCGACGATCAGACCGCGCTGACCCTTGCCGATCGGGGAGAAGAGGTCAAAGATGCGAGTCGCAGTCCGGTCGTAGACGTGAGCCGAGCTGGGTACCTCGAGCTTGAATTTCTCTGTCGGGAAGACGGGGAGTAGGTGGTCAAAGGGGACCCTGTCGCGTACCACCTTGGGGTCGCAGCCATTGAGACGGATCAGCTTCTTCATGGGGAAGAACTTATCCTGGCTCTTCGGGGCGGAGATGACCGCCTCTACCACGTCTCCTGTCTTGAGACCATAGTTCTTGATCTGGCTCTGTGCCACGTAGACGTCGTCTGGAGAGGAGAGGTAATTGTAGTCAGCGGAGCGGATGAAGCCATAGCCGTCGGGTAGCACCTCGAGCACTCCGGTGGCGGTAAGCGCATCGCCGAAGTCGTACAACCCCTGGCTGGCGGGGCGCTTCGGGCTTTGGTTGCTCGGCAGACTTTTCATAGACTCCTCTCTGCTCTCCTGTTCCTTAGGCGCCTCCTCAGTGGGCTGCTCGTGCTTTGCCGTAGTGGGCTCCCTGCGGGGCTCGCTCTTCTTAGGCTCTGAGGGCTTGCTGCTCTGCTGAGAGGGTCGAGGGTTGGGGGTGAGCATGCCCATCAGGTCATCGAGGACGGTGTCTGTGGCATTCTTATTCACAAAGACCGTCTTCTTCTCCGCGGGAGTTTCCTTGGCCTCCTTTTCGTTGGCTGACCTCGAGTCTTCCTTCTTCGGCTGACTATTCTTCTCCTTGTCTTTGTCCTTATCCTTGGCGCTCTCGCTCTCCTGCTTGCTCTCTGCTTGGTTTTTGCGAGGGCGTCCGCGCTTCTTCTGGGTAGCAGGCTTGTCCTCCTTCTTCGCCTCCTTAGCGGGGTCGCCCTCCTCCGACTTCTTGTCTTTGCCGGTGGAGCGATTGTTTGCCGTGCTTCGGGTGCGCTTGTTGTTGCTCTGGCGAGGAGTGGTCGATTCGGTCTGACCCTTGGTCTTGGTGGCCACGTGGACCGCCTGGGCATCGAGTATGCCGTAGATGATCTCGCGTGCCTCGGTGTCCGGGCTGGTTTTTACCTTAAGATCAGCAGCCACTTTATTGAGGTCTTCTCTGCTTAGCTTGGAGAGCTCAGTGATGGTGTACATATAAATGGATTGGAATTAGTCTTTCTGTCCCTATCGGCTCATAAGGATGCGATGGTCGGGGGCTCTCACTGAAGTATGGAGACACACCCCCTTGGCGACTCCCCGATCGGGGTATAGAAGCATCGATCCGCCAGTCACTCAGTAGATCACGTCAGGTGGTGAGCGACGTGGATGTGACGATAGGGTAAAGAGTGATAATGAATAGTGCGCAGAGGCGGATTCGAACCACCGAAGGTGAAAACCAGCTGATTTACAGTCAGCCCCAGTTGGCCACTTTGGTATCTGCGCGTGAGAGAGGGTAGGGCAATGATGTGAGCTCTCGGAGACCCCTTCCCTATTAGTGCAAAGTTAGATAAAAGCTATCTATTGCACAACCGAGCCTGCTGTCAGCTGCCTTGGGACTTTCCTCGGAGGTGAGCGGGAACTTTCGGGGATGAAAAGGGGAGACGGCAAAAAGTTGGTACCTTTGACTTGAGATAGATAGTATCAATCACTTTTTACTCCCCTACATGCAAGGCAAGCTAATCATTTTCTCCGCCCCCAGCGGCTCGGGTAAGAGCACGATCATCAATAAACTTATGAGTGAGTATGGCCTCCGGGGCCGCTTCTCCATCTCTGCCACCTCGCGCAAGCCGCGTGGCAGCGAGCGGGATGGCGTCGAGTACTACTTCCTCTCGGAGGAGGACTTCAGGAAGCGGATCGGGGAGGGGGACTTCCTGGAGTACGAGGAGGTCTATCCCGGATGCTTCTATGGGACGCTCCGGAGTGAGGTGGACCGGACGCTGGCTCAGGGGGAGAATGTGATCCTCGACATCGACGTGCAGGGGGGACTTAATGTCAAGAAGATCTATGGTGACAGAGCGCTGACGCTCTTCATACAGCCTCCGAGTATTGAGCGTCTGCGGGAGCGACTGGAGCGGAGGGGGACGGATGCCCCTGAGGTGATTGAGCGCAGGCTCGCCAAGGCCGAGACGGAGCTCTCTTTTGCTCCCAAATACGATGCGATCGTCGTGAATGACGACCTTGAGGAAGCGTGTCAGTCTGCAGCTCGTGTCGTTGAGGATTTCCTTACTGCTGACCTGTAACGGATGCGCGAGATACTCTTCTACCCAGGCTCCTATAGCCCCCTGCATATCGGTCATCTCTGCCTCGCCAATTACATTATCGAGCAGATGCGAGACCGCTTCGATGAGCTGTGGTTTTCGCTCACACCGAGCAACCCCTTCAAGGAGGACAACCTGCTGCTACCGGACGACTTCAGGCGGCGCTGGGCGGAGAGTCTCCTGCGGGAGCACCCTAAGATCCGCCTAAGCCTCGATGAGTGGGAGCTGCCACAGCCCAATTATACCCTCCGGACAATGCAGTACCTCCATGAGAAGTACCCGGACAGTCACTTTACACTCCTGATGGGGCTCGATAGCCTGCTCTGGCTCCATAAGTGGTACCATAGCGATGAGCTGACACAGACGACCGACATACTAGTCTATCCGCGACCGGGATACCATCTGCCGGAGGACTTTGAGATGCCAGTCCGGACGCGAGTGATCGACGATGTGCCGACGTACGAGGTCTCTTCAACAGACATCAGAGAGCGTCTCGAGGAGGGAAAGGATCTTCCCTATCTCCTCGCCACCTCTATCGGTGATCCGCTGTACCAGGAGCTATTGGAGCTGATCCGCACCTCAGGGCATAGAAACGGGGCGGAGGAGTAAGCCTCACGACAGGGGTCCTGCCCCACGGAGGAGCATGTACTGATCGACGAGGACCAGTGCCGTCATGGCATCAACGATAGGTAGCACGCGGGGAAAGACGGAGCAGTCGTGGCGACCTGAGATAGTGAGATCGGTGGGATGACCATCGGTGTCTACTGTAGACTGAGGGCGAGCAATGGAGGCGATGGGCTTGAAGGCGGTTCGGAATCGGATTACTTCCCCATTGGAGATGCCGCCCTGGATGCCTCCCGAGTGATTGGTGGAGGTTCGGATTTCGCCCTTTTCATTAGTGACAAAAGGATCATTAGCCTCTCTCCCCATCATCTCAGCGAGGGCAAAGCCGTCCCCGATCTCAATGCCCTTGGCGGCATTGATACTCATCATCGCCGAAGCAAGGTCGGCAGAGAGCTTGTCGTAGAGCGGATCTCCCCACCCGGCAGGCATGCCTCGCACCACCGTCGAGACCACACCACCGAGGGAGTCACCGTCGGCACGAGCCTGACGGACCAGTGCCTCCATCTGCTGCTCTGTAGCCGGGTCGGGACAGCCGTATTCGGAAGCCTCCACCTCGGCGCTGTCTACCTCATCCATATAACTATCCGGTAGCCCCAAGCCTCCCAGCCGTGAGGTGTAGGAAACAATCTCCAGTCCCACCTCCTCTCGGAGGATCTGGCGAGCAATTGCCCCGCCCACCACGCGGACTGCTGTCTCTCTGGCTGATGCCCTGCCACCACCCCGCCAGTCCCGGATGCCGTACCTCTTAGTATAGGTATAGTCCGCATGCGAGGGGCGAAAGACATCCCTCAGTCGGTCGTAGTCGGAGCTCCGGTGCTGCTCATTGGGGATCAGGAAGGCGAGCGGCGTGCCGGTAGTGACGCCGTCCAAGAGACCGGAGACGAAGTCGAGCCGGTCACTCTCCCGCCGCGCGGTCGATCCCTCGGAGGCTCCACCACGCCTGCGGGCAAGCTGATGCGCCACCTCATCGCTGTCGATTCTGAGACCGGCAGGGCAGCCGTCGATGACCCCTCCGATACAGGGACCATGCGACTCTCCAAAGGTGGTGAGACGAAAGAGCTTGCCGTGGGTATTCATACCACTACTCCTTCTTGGCTGAAGTGAGGATGTCTACCCTCGACTTGGGGATCCGAATGGCCACCCAGCGACGTATGGTTTGCTCTCTCTCCTCGGTGAGCTTGCTTGAGGGCGTGTAGATCCGGACAAGGAAGGTCGTATCCGGGCTGATGACCTCGAGAGAGTCCTGATTGTAGGTGATCACGTCGCCAAACTCCAGCTGACTCACCTCAGGGAAGAGCGCCTTCATATCGACGGCAAGTCGCTTCGACTCCTCTCCGATAATGGCATACTGGGAGAGCAGTCTCTGCAGTGAGTCGATCTGGTAGTGCTGGTAAGCGACGAGGTCAGCGGTTCCGCGTCCGCCATCGCCCTTGTATACGTCACTGAGGATCGAGGAGCGGAGGCGCTGAGCGTTTTGCCGGTCGTAGTTTTGCTGGATCATCAAAGCGGTCTTGCGGAGACCATAGCCGTCGAGCTTCGCATCCAGCACTTTCTCCTCCTCCTCGGTTATCTCAGAGCCGAGTACATTCACGGTTATAAAAGTGGAGTCGCCACGCTTGTAGGAGTCGTAGGAGAGGACATAGCGGTCATCGCCAGCGACCTCAGAGCGGATGAAAGCTCGCTCTGCCTGCTCCTTGACCGAGGTCTGTACCATCCGTACTGCCAAGTAAATACTGGGCAGGAGTGTGCAGATGACGATGACAGCAACGGCGCGATTGAGCATCCGACCCCGCTTCTTATCGACATATGTGACCCGCGGGTAGTCGAGCGCGCGGACAGTGATGTAGGTGGCGAGACCGATAAAGACAGCGTTGATGATGTAGAGGTAGAAGGCTCCGATGAAGTAGTGGAGGTTCATCGTTGCGATGCCATATCCTGCAGTGCAGAGCGGGGGCATAAGGGCGGTGGCGATGGCGACACCGGGGATCACATTCCCTTTATTCCTACTGGCACCGGCGGTAATACCTGCCAGACCGCCGAAGGAAGCGATCAGCACGTCGTAGAATGTAGGCTGCGTGCGAGCCAGCAACTCACCTGTGGGAGCCTCCATAGGCGAGAGGAGGAAGTAGACTGTAGCAGTGGTGATGCCGATGAGGGTCATCATACCGAGGTTCTTGAGGCTCCTCTTGACCAGATCGAAATCTGTGATCCCAAGACCGAGGCCAAAGCCGAGGATAGGACCCATAAGCGGGGAGATGAGCATCGCACCGATGATGACGGCGGTCGAGTTCATATTGAGCCCCAGTGCGGCAATGAAGATCGCACAGATCAGGATCCACATCTTGGGACCCTTAAAGTCGACGTCAGCAGCGATGGACTCGATGGTCTTCAGCTCATTTTCCTTATCGAGACCGAGGTCGAAGTACTCCTTGAGGAAGCCGATGAGACCTTCTTTTTTCTTTATCTGAGGCTCTTGCTTCTCAGCCTCTTCAGGAGTGGAATTGGATGGTTGGGTACTCATTATCTACGATGACGTAATTGAGCAAAAACAGGAGTAAAGAGGTAGCCCGCAAAACCGATGTAGATCAGCAGGAGGAGTGTACGGAGTACAAGTGTGAGTGCCACACTCTCGGGGTGGATCTGCATCCCCCCGAAGTAGAAGAGCGCTCCCAGCGCCAGGATCCCGAGATCCGACCGTGTCCGGTAAGCAATCGGATGGTGGCGCTGACCGAGGACGTAGGAGAGCAGGAGCATGACGAGATTGCAGCTGACGGCGGCCCACGCACAAGCGATGAAGCCGAAGCGGGGGACGCCCAGCGTGATGATCGTTAGTGTGACGACCAGTCCGATCACGGCAAAGAGCGCCCCGTAGTAGGTCCGGTCGGTCACTTTGTACCACACCGAGAGGTTGTAGTATATCCCAAAGAGGATCTCGCTGAACATCATCCACGGCACGATCACCAGCCCGGAGTAGTAGTCAGGGCGGACGATGACCTTGAAGACATCGATCCAGTACATCACCCCCACGAAGATCACCGAGGCGAAGAGGATGAAGTAGGTCATCGCCATCGTGTAGGCCTGACCGGCGTCACGCGACTTCATTTTGCTAAAGACGAAGGGGTCGTAAGCGAAGCGGAAGGCCTGTAGGAACATCACCATGATGACCGAGATCTTGAGGTTTCCGCCAAAGATCCCGAGCGCCGTCATCCCCTCACCGTGGTCGGCATAGAGGTAGGGGATCAGCACCTGACCGGCCATCTTATTGAAATCCCCCGCCAGCCCGAGCAGCACCAGCGGACCGCAGTAGAGTGCCAGCTTGGGCAGGAGCTCCCGGTCAAAGCCCTTGATCCCGTACCGGAAGAGCGGCAGCATCATCAGCGCCTCAATGCCGGAGGCGAGGAGGTTGGAGATGAAGATGTAGCCAACCCCCATGCCGGATCGGTAGAGCCAGCCGGGGAGAGCGTACCCCGCTGCCTCGAGTCGCGGACAGACGATGAGGAAGAAGAGGTTGAAGAAGATATTGAGACCGATGAAGAGGAACTTGTAGAAGGCAAAGCGCCAGGGCTTATGCTGATACCGCAAGTAGGCAAAGGGGAGTGACATCAGGGCATCCAGCGCCACGATGACGACAAACATCCCCACGTACTCCGGGTGAAGGGGGTACTTCAGGAAGTCCGCTATCGCTTGCGTCTGGGTGAGACCGATGAGGAGGAAGATCAGCACCGGGACCGACAGCACCTTGAGGCAGGTGGCGAAGACCTGCTGCGGCTTATCGGAGGTATTGATAAAGCGGAAGAGCCCCGTCTCCAGGCCAAGCGTCAGCACCACTAAGATCACACTGACCCAGGCGTAGAGATTGGTCACTATGCCATACTCCGCCGAGGTTGCCAGCACCCGGATGTAGAGGGGTGCCAGAAGCCAATTGAGAAACTTGCTGACGATATTCGTAAGGCCATAGACCACTGTGTCCTTGGCCAGACTCTTCATACCACCACCCTGTGCCATAAGTCTTTAGAGTGAGAAATCTTGCTCATCCCAGAGCATCTGTCCCCGAGCCGGCGCCTGAGAGGGTCGGCCAAAGTGGGTGTAGGCCAGCGAGGTGACGACGCGCCCTCTGGGGGTCCGCTTGAGGAAGCCCTCCTTGATCAGGAAGGGCTCGTAGACATCCTCGACGGTGCCGGCATCCTCTCCTATGGAGGTGGCGATGGTCTCGACGCCCACCGGACCGCCCTCAAACTTGTCCATGATTGCCAAGAGGATCTTACGGTCGATCTGATCCAGTCCGTACTCATCGATATTGAGCGCCTCGAGGGCATAGCAAGCCACCTCGTGCGTCACCTTACCGGTCCCCTTGACCTGAGCGAAGTCGCGCACTCTCCTCAGGAGCGCATTGGCCACACGAGGCGTGCAGCGACTGCGATTGGCGATCTCTGTCGCCGCGCGCTCCTCGCACTCGATCCCCAGGATGCCGGCACTACGGAGGACGATCTCCCGCAGCATCTCCGCATCGTAGTACTCGAGGTGCATATTGATCCCAAAGCGGTCCCGCAGCGGAGCGGTCAGGAGACCGCTTCGTGTGGTGGCACCGATGAGGGTAAAGGGCTCGAGGTCAAGGCGAATGCTCCTCGCCCCAGGACCCTTGTCGATCAAGATGTCGATCCGGAAGTCCTCCATGGCAGAGTAGAGGTACTCCTCCACCACAGGTGGCATGCGATGGATCTCATCAATGAAGAGCACCTCTCCCGGCTCAAGCGAGGTGAGTACACCGGCGAGGTCTCCCGGCTTATCCAGCACCGGGCCTGAGGTGACCTTGATCCCCACACCGAGCTCATTGGCAATGATCTGAGAGAGGGTGGTCTTCCCCAGTCCGGGTGGACCGTGGAGCAATACGTGGTCGAGCGTCTCACCCCGCATCTTCGCTGCCTTGACGAAGACGCTGAGATTGCCCACCACATCGGGCTGACCGGTGAAGTCCTCGAAGCGCTGCGGTCTCAGGAGCTTGTCGGGATCCTTTCGCCCATCCTCTGAGAGAGAGGGGGGTAGTGGATCACTCCCGAGCTCGACACCACGTATGTCGAAGTCCTCCAGACCCTCTATCTTACGATCCTCGTCGCGCATGTCATCCGATCTCCTCTGTCAGTGTCTGCGACCTGAACGGTTACCGCCACGACCGCCACCGCGGTGTGAGTCATAGCCTCCTCTGCGATGATCATCCTGAGGCTGACCGGCCGGCTTATCCGCTAGCTCAAAGTCGAGGAACCTCTTCTGGAGATCGGCTCGTGCGACACGGATCTTGATCATATCACCGAGGGCATAGCGACGGCGGGTATTGATACCCACGAGGGCCATAGTCTTGTCATCGTACTCGTAGAAGTCATCGCTGAGGTCACGGATCGGCACCAGTCCCTCGCAGCCATTCTCCTTGATCTCCACAAAGATCCCGAAGTCCTTGACACCACTGACCATACCCTCAAACTCCTGCCCCAGTCGCTCCTGCATATACTCGATCTGCTTGTACTTAACAGAGGAGCGCTCCGCATCGGCAGCCGTCTTCTCCATCTCAGAGTCGTGCTCGCAGATGGCATCGAGGTCGCTCCTGTCAGCACTCTTCCCGGTGGTCATATACTGCCACAGGAGGCGGTGGACCATCATGTCAGGGTGGCGGCGGATAGGGCTGGTGAAGTGGGTGTAAAACTCAAATCCGAGCCCGAAGTGACCAATATTCTCTGTCTGGTACACAGCCTTGGACATCGTGCGGATTGCAAGGATCTGAATCACATTCTCCTCCGGCTTCCCCTTGATCTCCTCAAGGAGCTTATTGAGGTTGTCGGAGATGGACTGGGCATCACCGGTGTAGACAAACTTGTATCCCAGCCGCCCTACGTACTCGGCAAAGTTCTGCAGCCGCTCCTCGTCCGGCCTGTCGTGCACACGATAGATAAAGGGTGGGACCTTCTCGTCCCGCTCCTTGGCCAGCTTAGCAATGTGCTTGGCGACGGTGCGATTGGCGAGCAGCATATAGTCCTCGATCAGGCGATTGGCATCGGTATTCTCCTTCACATGGACAGCGATAGGCTTACCCTTCTCGTCGAGGTCAAACTCCAGCTCCTCTTGCTCAAACTCGATCGAACCGTGCTCGAAGCGCTTCTTCCTCAGAGCCTTGGCCATCTCATCCAGCCTATGGATCGCCTCCTCTATCTCGGGCGTCACACCGGGCTGACCATCGATCACCTCCAGCACCTCCTCGTACTTAAATCGGTAGTCACTATGGATCACAGTGCGGGCGACATGGTAGTCGAGCACAGTGCCGAGGGGATTCATACGGAAGATGCAGGAGAATGCGGGCCTGTCCACACCTGCGCGGAGGGAGCAGAGGTCGTTGCAGAGTCGCTCCGGCAGCATCGGGACAGTGCGGTCGACCAAGTAGACGCTGGTCGCACGCTGAGAGGCCTCCTCGTCGATCGGGTCCCCGGGGGTGACGTAAGAGGTGACGTCGGCAATGTGGACGCCTACCTCATAGGTGCCGTCTCCGAGGTCCTTGTAGGAGAGTGCGTCATCGTAGTCCTTCGCAGACTCCGGGTCGCATGTAAAGGTGAGTCGGTCACGGTAGTCCTCTCTCTTGTACTTCGGATCGTATGCCATCTGCTCATCGAGGTCATTGGCGTACTGCTCCAGATTTTCCGGATAGGAGTAGGGCAGACCATACTCTGCGAGTATCGCATGCATCTCGGTGTCGTTGCTCCCCGGCTCACCGAGGCGTGAGATCACCTCACCGACAGGATTCTTGGCATGGTCCGGCCACTCCAGCACATGGACCAGTACCTTCTCGCCATCCTGAGCGCCATTGAGGTTGCGATCCGGGATCAGGATGTCATTGTCCAGCTTACGGCTGTCAGTGATAAGGAAGTTGTAGCCGTGGCTGATCGACATGACGCCGACAAAATTGGTCACCACCCGCTCCAGTATCTCGATCACCTCGCCCTCGATCTCCTGTCCCGGGCGCAGAGCTAGCAGCTGCACCATTACCTTATCGCCATCAAAGGCGTGGGCGGAGTTTCGCTCCGCTACGCGGATCGGGTCGCTCCCATCCTCGGGGTAAAAGAAATTGTGTCCCTTGCCGGCCTTGCGGCGGAAGGATCCCACGAGCTTCGTATTCTTTGTCCGGTAAATGAACTCGTCACTGGCGGCACCTGCCTGGATGAGCTTCTCGCGCATCAGCTGATCAAGCACCTCTCTGACCATCTGCTTCTCCGATCCATCATCAGCGCCGACCGTCTCGCAGATCTCGTCGACAGATACACAGACATTGGCATGGCTGGTGAAGTAGTCGATGACATCCCTCCTGTAGCGAGAGAAACCCCGCTCTTTTTTACTCGGCTTGTAGGACGAGTCCCTAAATGCCTGACTACTCTTCTCTTTTCTTGACTTAAATTTCTTACCCATTGATTTTTCTGTGTATCATTAGTGACCGACAAAGTTACCCAAATTTCCACACCTCCTGCCCTCCTCTCGACCGACCCTCAGGGGGTGTGGCTGAGCTGCTCCTCTCGTGCCCTTCCGACTGGTGCCTGTGTGGATGAAATCTAATACCGATATTAGACTTTTCTAATATCGGTATTAGTGTCACCTAATATCGGTATTAGATAAGCCCCTCCAAAAAAGCCAGAGAGTGCGGAAGCTCCTTTCGCACTCTCTGGATGATCAAAGTGGTCCCACACGGGCTTGAAGAGTCGTGGACTCCCTGGTTATGAGTCAGGAAAAGACAACTTATAAACCGATGAATAGGTGGTGTTTATGACGTTTCCAGCATATCCGTTGCGCAAAAATTGCGCAGTCACTTGCGCTTTAGGGTGCGTGTGGTGGTCTCTCGGAGCTCCCTCGGGCCATCTTGACGGCTCTCATACTTTTGGCGGGTGAGCCAATAGTCCCCGTCAGGTGCGTAGCTGTATACATACGTCCAGATGGTAGTCTCTCCGTATGAGGTGTCGGTCTCTCGGATCAGCTCCCCTCGGTCGTTATACTCGCTGTCGAGCTGCATCGTCACCTTACCGGTCGCCTTATAAGTATAGCGGGACTGCGTTACCCTGCCCTTATCGTCATATGTCCACGCTATAGAGTAGTCATCAGCGTCCTGCTGTATCTGTTGCCCTCTCGGGACCGCACGACGCTCCTCCACGCCATTACCATCCTCGACAACACAGCTATCAGGCATTACGTTGTCGCCCTGATATATGTAGGTCTTAGAGGACATACTAAAATCGGTGTCAATGCTTATCTCATCCACCACCCGACCGATGTCATCCAGCTTATAGCATACATCATAGTGTTGGCCGTCAAGGTCAGTGTCGGGCAGGCTGATCAAGGTCTGCTCACATACCTCGGTTACGTCTGTAGGCAGTCTCTGCTGATCTCTCCAGCTATCAGATAAGGTGTCAGCATTGCCACTTGAACAACTGCATGCGAGCAGGAGGATGGATGTGGCTGTAAGTATTCTCTTTATCATATATTACTTTAGTCAATACGTATTACCTTGGCAATGGAGAGCTGTCGGATAGGGTCCCCAAGCACTTTACTAGTTGCCTTTTCTTCCAGATCCGAGTTGGCCGAGCTACAATTGTAGTGCTTATCCCCGTCCTCATCCGTGGAGACGTAAGTAAGTTGCTTAGTCGTACGTTGTCCATCATCAGTGAGGATCTCTAATATGGAAATAGCTTCCATTTTGCACGACCATATCACCGGTTGTTGTTATTGGGTCGAGACTAATCTCATCACCTAAAGTCCTTAAAACTCACAAGTAAAGATAGGTAATCTCGCCGGATCTGCATAGTTTTTTTGATAAAATGTTAAAGGCAACATACTCTTATCATAGTACGCGGTTTTTGCGGGATATGTGCGGGTTAATGTGGTAATATTGATCGAGTAGGCTACCCTCCTGATGCATCTCTTGCGGTCTATAGAGATCCTATATCTGCAAAAAAAGAGGAGAATGGTCTGTAACCGCTGATGTATAGCAACTTACAACCATTCTCCTCTCTGTGGTCCCACACGGGCTTGAACCGTGGACTCCCTGATTATGAGTCAGGTGCTCTAACCAACTGAGCTATAGGACCAATGTCGCTGTGTCGGATCCATAAGACCCTCGATATTGGCGCAAAGGTACGATTTTTTCCGCTCACTTCCGCCCCCCCTCACACACCAAAAACCCCCTTGCGGACGTGGGTCTGCAAGGGGGCTTGTGTTGTCGCCCTAAAGGGGCTTAGGAGAAAACTGTCTCTCGACAGCTCTGCGTCCTAATATTAACCTAAAATCTAATACTATGAAAAACACACTGCAAATGTAAGTCTATTTTGCTTGATTCGCAAGTTATTTTTTTATTGTCTCTCCTGTTACGGAGCAATTCGCGTAAGGGACCAGCTGCCATCCTCCTGCAGGAGGTATAGGAATCGGTCATGCAGGCGGCTGGGACGTCCCTGCCAAAACTCGATCCGGTGAGGCGTCACCTCATAGCCTCCCCAGCTCTCGGGGCGAGGCACCTTTACTCCCACCTTCAGCGCCTCCTTGGCAAACTCGGTCACGATGAACATCCGATTGGGGATCGGATGGCTCTGTGGCGATATCCGAGCGCCGACCTGACTCTTGTAGGGGCGCTTGGCGAAGTAGGCATCCGACACCTCCGGGGCGACATGCTGACAGATACCCTCGATATGGATCTGGCGCTGAAGCTGGTGCCAGAGGAAGGTGAGACTCACCTTGGGGTTGAGGTCGATCTGGTGCCCCTTGCGGCTCTCGTAATTGGAGTAGAAGATAAACTTCCCATCCTCGGAGATCTCCTTCAGCAACACCGTGCGGGTACAGGGCTGTCCATCGAGGGTAGCCGTGCTGACGATCAGGGCTGTCGGCTCTATCACATTGAGCCTAAGGGCATCCTCGAGCCACTCGCGACACTTGTCGAGCGGGTCTTTCGTCATATCGCTGTGCGAGAGTGAGCCGACGTTGTAGTCGCGCCGGATATCCTCGAGATTCATCTCCTCGCTCTTATGATTGGTGTCTGTCATTGCTTTACTGTATTATGTAAGATTAGGATAGGCTCTCAGCTCCGCCAATAGCTGGGGTGGAAGAGTGAGAGCACGGTGAAGATCTCCAGTCGACCCATCACCATCAGCAACGAGAGGAAAATATGCGTCACGCTGCTTAGCGATGAGAGGCCGCCATGCGGACCGAAGACGCCCAGGCCGCCCCCGGAATTAGAGAGGCAGGAGACTGCGCAGGAGAAGGAGTCGGTCAGATTATATCCCTCAGCGGTGATCACACCAGTCGCAATGATGGCGAGGGCTGAATAGGCGAAGAAGAATGAGGTGACCTGCACCACCACCTTGTCGGTGATGGGGGTGTTGCCCATTCGTATGGTGGAGACGACATTGGGGTGGACGCGCCGGACCAGCTCCTTACTGAGGTTCTTTGCCAACACCTCGAAGCGGATCACTTTCAAACCTCCTGAAGTGGAGCCGGAGCAGCCGGCGACAAACATAGAAGCTATCACGATCAGGGCAAAGAAGCTCCCCCAGACTGAGTAGTCACCGGAGGAATACCCAGTGGTCGTCTCGAGGGTGGTAACGGCAAAGAGACTCTTGAGGAATGCATCTCCCACGTCAAAATAACCCGAGTACCAGAGCCATATGGCACCAATGGTCGTCATGATGAGCACCAAGGAGAGGAACCACCGGAGCTCGCTGTCCTGAAAAAGGCGCTTCGGTTGCCGCTTTACGATTGCAAAGTAGATGAGCGAGAACTGCGTCGCTCCCAGTAGCATGAAGGTGATCGCCACCAGCTCAATATAGGTGGAGTGGAAGAAGCCGATCGACTCGGAGTGGGTACTGAAGCCTCCTGTGGATACGCACGAGAAGGTGTGGCAGACCGCATCGTACCAGCTCATGGGACCGATGCCGAAGAGCAGGATGCATAGGATCGTGAAGCTCAGATAGATGACGATGAGCCACTTCGCCATAGTCCCGATATGGGGGTCAAACTTCTGGTGCGTTACCCCGGTCGCTTCGCTATTGAAGATCGTCGTAGCCCGCTGCCCTGACATCGGTATGAGTGCCACTAGGAAGGCGATGATACCCAGTCCGCCGAGCCACTGCGTCGATGCGCGCCAGAAGAGGATGCTCCTCGGGACGTCTTCCACCCGGCTGATGACTGTAGCTCCCGTGGTGGTAAAGCCGGACATAGTCTCAAAGAATGCCGCCGGCGCAGAGGTGATGTAGCTACCCAGCAGATATGGAAGCATACCGATGAGGGAGACTAAGAACCAGCTGATCGTTACCGTCATTACTCCCTCACGAGAGCCTATGTTGGTATTCCCCTGATCTCTGCCAAGAAGAATTAGCAGTGCTCCCACAGCCACATCGACACCGGCAGTGATGGCAAGAGGTTTTGTCCCGGTATCGTGCGGATAGTAGAGGGAGATAAAGAGGGCGATGACGAGGAAGGGGAAGAGCACCATACAGAGCTCGCCCATCGTCCGGAGGACAAAGCGGAAGTTGAGGAGTCGCTTTGTCGGCTCGTAATCATCTACGAAAAAGTCTTCCCTTATCATAGCTCAGCTCAGTGCTTTACTTGAAGAGGTCATCTAGCTCAGCGTCGCTGGCGTTGATATTGAAGACGAGGACGGTATCTCCCGGCTTTAGGATCGTATGCCCCTCGACGAGATAGACCTCCCCATCTCTGAGGAAGCCTCCGAGAGTGATGCTGCGGGGGATCTTTAGGTCCTTGATGGGTGCCTTGGTGATGCTACTGCCCTCTGTAATGACGATCTCCAGCACATCTCCATGACCTATCGCCATCGTCTTCGCATCCGATATATCTATCCGGTGGAGGTGGCGGATGATCTTGCTGGCAGCGATGATCTTCTTATTCACTATGTTGCCGATGCCGAGCTGACTGGCGATGTCGAGGTAGTCGACATTCTCGATCTCTGCTACGGTGCGGGGGATGCCGAGGTGCTTGGCGTTCATCGTTGCGATCATATTGATCTCGGAGCTGCCGGTGAGCGCAAGGAATGCCTGTGTATTTCGGATCCCCTCCGAGATCAGGAGGTCGGAGTCGGCGGCGTCACCGTGGATGACCAGGGTGTTGTCGTTGGTCAGCTCAGAGATCTCCCGGCACTTATCCAGGTCCCGCTCGATGATCTTCACGCTCATATCGTGTGGCAGCAGCTCTGACGTGCGGAGCGCAATGTGACTGCCCCCCATAATGATCACCTTACGGACATCCACCTTTGGCTGACCGCAATACTCGCGCACGGTGTCCAAGTTTTGAGTATTGCAGGCGACGTAGACGATGTCATTGACCTCCAGAGTGTCATTTCCTCTCGGGACAAAGCTCTCCCGACCACGGACAATCGAGATGATGTGGAAGTGCTTCTCGTCGAGGTCCGACAGCTCCATAAGCCGCTTACCCAGCAAGGGGGAGTGCTTCGTGATGCGAGAGGCGCAGAGGTGGAGCCGTCCACCAAAGAGTCGCCAGTACTGGCGTGTCCAGGGTAGGCGGAGGCCATTGTAGATCTCTTGGGCGGCCAGTGCCTCCGGGTAGACCATCTCATCGACGCCAAGGCCATTGATGTAAGGAAGGTACTCGGGGAGGAAGTAATCGTAGTTGCTCACACGGGCGAGGGTCTTCTTGACTCCCATCCGATGAGCGATCATACAGGTGAGGATATTGGCACTCTCAGAGGGGGTTACGGCGACAAAGAGATCCGCCCCCTCCACCCCGGCATGCTTCAGCTGACGGATGGAGGTGGGATTACCTACGATGGGCATGATCTCGAGCGAGTTGTCGTAGGCAAAGTCCACCTTTTCCGGATCCTCGTCCATGAGGATCACATCGTGGTGCTCCTGCTGACTGATCAGCTTGGCTAAGTGGGTGCCGGTCTCTCCTGCTCCTACTATAAATACTCTCATCGCTTATACTCTATCCAAGAGGCTCTCCACCTCAGTCCTTATCCCCTCCTCGTCGATGCCTACATAGGCACGCTGTATCGCCACATCTCCGTGACGGATGTACTCATCTCCGACACCGAGACGGTGGATCGGGATCGTCACACCCCGATCTGCGTAGTACTCAAGGAGTGCGCTCCCCACCCCTCCGGCGAGAGCCGCATCCTCGATGGTGAGGATCTGACGATACCGCTGGGGAAGGTCATCTAGCAACTCAGTATCAAGGGGCTTAAGGAAGCGCAGATTGACCAGCCCCACAGACTGCTGTCTCTCCTCCCTCAGGCGCTCTACGACACGCCGAGCCACAGCGCCCACGGGACCATAGGTGACGATCACAAGCTCCTCCCCCTCTGCCAGCTCATCGCTCTTGCCGATCGGCAGCTCCTCCAGTGGCATGCGCCAGCTGCCATTGCTCCCCTCGCCACGCGGATAGCGGATGACGAAAGGCCCTTCATCCTTGTGCTTATAAGCGGTGTACATCATCATCCGCAGCTCCCACTCATCGATCGGGGACATCAGTGTCAGGCCGGGGATGGAGCGCAGGTAGGCGAGGTCATAGAGACCCTGATGCGTCATTCCGTCATTGCCGACAAGCCCGGCACGATCGACGCAGAGGATCACCGGGGCTCTCTGCTCAGCCACATCGTGGATCACCTCGTCGACGGCCCGCTGGAGGAAGGTGGAGTAGATGTTGCAGAAGGGGATCTGCCCCTCCAGTGCCAGACCGGCGGAGAAGGTTACCGCGTGCCCCTCAGCGATACCGACATCGAAAACTCTGTCGGGGTACTTACTGAGCATATAGCCCATTGAGCTCCCTGAGATCATAGCGGGGGTGATACCTACGACCCGATCGTCAAGGTCGGCCAGGTCGACTAAGGTTTTCCCAAAGACCTCCTGAAACTTCTCCGGTGCTCCATTTTTCTTACCTTTCTTTGCCAGCTCTCCGGTGCGGAGGTCGAAGCGTCCCGGGGCGTGCCAGAGGACGGAGCTGTCCTCTGCCGGCTTGTACCCCTTCCCCTTGATCGTCTTGACGTGAAGCAGCTTCGGTCCTTCGAAGTCCTTGATCGCCTCCAGCACAGAGACAAAAGTCTCGATGTCATTGCCATCAATGGGGCCGAAGTAGCGCATACTGAAGTCCTCAAAGAAATTTCCCTCGTCGGTCATCAGCGCCTTGATGCTGTTATTGAAGCGCTGAAGGTTTCGCTTCCTCGAGTCGGTGAGGAGATTGAGCTTCGAGAGCCCCTTCGCCCCCATATTGCGGAGCTTATTATACTCCGGACTGGTGATAAACTTGACTAAGTACCGGCTCAGCCCACCTGTCGCTGGGTCGATGGAGATGTGGTTGTCATTGAGGATGACGAGGACGTTATTGTGCCGCTCGGAGACGTTGTTCAGTCCCTCAAAAGCTAGCCCGCCCGAGAGAGCCCCATCACCGATCACGGCGATGATGTGATTGTCCTTATGGTCCAGCTTGCTGCCGGCAGCATATCCGACGGCGGCGGAGATAGAGTTGGACGCATGACCGGAGATAAAGGCATCATATATACTCTCCCCCGGGTGGAGGAAGCCACTGATGCCGCCCCACTGCCGCAGAGTGGGGAATGCCTCCCTCCTGCCGGTCAGTAGCTTGTGTGCATAGGCCTGGTGCCCGACATCCCAGATCACCTTGTCCTCCGGGGCATCGTAGACGTAGTGGACCGCCACAGCGATCTCCACGGCTCCCATACTGGCTCCGAAGTGTCCCGGAGTCTGACTCAGCACCTCCGTCAGGTAGAGACGGATCTCACGACAGAGCTGAGGAAGCTGTGAGCGATCAAGTCGCTTAAGATCCGCAGGAGTGTCGATATGTCTGAGGAGAGAGTAGCAGTCGTCTTTCTTAGCACACATAGCCGTAATGTTATTCCTGCCGCAAATATACCCATTTTTACCCCTTTCCCTTGGCCTCCGACTTCGCTCCGGCAAGAAAGCATTTACATCGCAATCATTATAAGGAGCCTTAAATCTGATCCTGTTTCTTCGGCTCTGCATATCTACTTGCACAAGACTGACTGACAGCAGGTAGCGATCAGTCAATTCTATTACCGGTATTAGTGTCAATTATTACCGACTATGGTTTCTCCTTATACCGATATTAGTTTGCCACACTCTGCTCCGGAAAAAGGACAATCCATAAAGCGAGATAGTGAGAATAAAAAAAGGGGCGTGCCGGCTAACCGACACGCCCCTTTTGCAAATGGGAATGTGCTAAGTATTACTCAGCAGACTCTGTCTCATTGCTCTCAGCAGCGACCTCCTCGCCCTCCTGCTCTTCATTGGAGGCAGCGACAGGCTCCTCAGCCGGCTTCTCCTCCTCCTTCGGGAGCTCGAGATCCTCAGGATTCTCGCTGGTGACAATGACAGGTACGTCGACGGCGATATCCTTGTGGAAGCGGATCTTGGCGACGTACTGACCGATCTCCTTGATACCGGGCATCTCGATCATCTTGCGATTGATCTCATACCCCTGAGCCTCCAGCTCGTCAGCCACCATAGTGGTGGTGATGGAGCCGTAGAGACTGCCGGTAGAGGATGTCTTGGCGGAGAGCTCCACCTTGGCACCGCTCAGCTTGTCGGCACGCTTCTGCGCCTCAGCCTTGAAGGCCTCAAGCTTACCTGCCTGTTGACGGAGGTTCTCCTCGTGTATGCGGATTGCGCTCTCGGTAGCGAGCACAGCCATACCCTTAGGGATTAGAAAGTTGCGACCATATCCGGGCTTCACGTCTACGATCTCGTTCTTGAAGCCGAGGTTACGGACATCCTCTTTCAAAATAAGTTTCATATTCTGTCTCCTTTTAGTATTCTCAAAAAATGATTGTCTGACTCCCGGATTACCTCTCCATCAGGTCGGTAACGTAGGGGAGGAGGGCAAGGTGGCGAGCACGCTTGACCGCCTGAGCGACGCGGCGCTGAAACTTCAGCGAGTTGCCGGTGATGCGACGGGGAAGGATCTTACCCTGCTCGTTGAGGAATCTCTTGAGGTACTCAGGGTCCTTGTAGTCGATGTAGTTGATGCCGGCCTTCTTGAAGCGACAGTACTTCTGCTTGTCGCGGGTCAGCTGGGTCAGGTAGCGCATCTTGGCTCTGCCCTTGTTGTATGTCTTCTTTGCCATGATATGTCAGTGTGCTTGTGTTACCGGATCTTTACTCTGCCTGTGCCTCCTCAGCGGGAGCCTCAGTAGCAGCAGGGGTAGTCTCCTTGTGGTTGCGACGACGCTTCTCAGCGTACTCGTGAGCAAAGCGATCCTGCTTGAAGGTCAGGAAACGGATGACATGGTCATCGCGGCGGAAGTTGATCTCGAGTGTATCGACAAAGTCAGGCTCTGCGTCAAACTCGAGGAGGAAGTAATTACCGGTAGATAGCTTGTGGATCGGGTAGGCGAGCTTGCGCTGACCCCACTCCTCACAGTTCACCACGACACCACCGTTGTCGGTGATCAGATTGGCGAACTTATCTACCGTTTCCTTTGTCTGGTCGGCAGACAAAATGGGAGTTAAAATGAAAACGGTTTCGTAATGGTTCATCTCTGTAACCTTATTAGTTGTGAGTGAATAAATGAATAATTCGGGTGCAAAGGTACCCCTTTATCCCCTCAATTCCAATACCCCACCGGCTTAGAATGGATCAGAGGTCCACCCGGCGGGCGATGTTGTCGCCAAGGATGCGGTAGCCGTCGGCATTGGGGTGCAGGCCGTCGCGGAAGAGGGCGTCGATGAGCTTGCCGTCCTCTGTCAGCCCCTCGGAGACGTCGATGAAGGTGGCTCCGGGGATGACGCTGATGAGCGACTCGGTCAGCATATTGAGCGGGCGGATCCGGGACATCATATCCTTGCGGGGCAGCACTCCGAGGACGTAGAGCCGAGCCTTGGGCTTCATACGCCGGATAAGGGCCGCCGTCTCAGCGATTCCGAGGGCGATGTGCTGGTTGTCGTCTCCAGCGGAGAGGTTATTGGTCCCGATGGCGAGGAGGATCACCTCCGGGTCGCAGTCGTCAATCTCTCCATGGGTGAGGCGCCAGTTGAGGTTTTCCACCCGATCCCAGCCGAAGCCCATATTGGTCACCACGCGGTCCCCGAAGAGCTTGCTCCATGAGTCATCCCCGCGGTGGTGCTGCGATGCCGGCAGTCCGGACCAGTAGTGCATGATCGAGTTACCCAGCACCAGTACGCTGGGCTTGGCGGTTCGATTGCGGAGGATCACCTCGTTATGCCGTTGCTCCCAGACGTAGGACTCCCGGTCCCTCGACTGCGTCACCGGCTGACAGACCCACTTCGTCGGTAGCCCCAGAGCCTCCCTCGCTTCCGAGGCAAGATCTCTCGCTTCCCCTGTAAGGATTAGGCGGGGTCGGGACTTCATCATCTCCTCCTTGGACAAGCCCTCAGGGACAGCGATCACCGGGATGTCCAGCTCGCGCTCCAGCCGAGCCGCGCGGGTCTCCGACGGACTCACACCCCGCTCCGACGGCAGGCAGACTAAGATCGGTCGCTCCACCCGGTCGGGTAGCCAGTCGAAGTACGCACCCTCGTCCACGCCCACCTGCAGTGACGTGACCGTCACCCCGAGGGGCAGATAGAGTCGGCAGCGGTCGCCGTACTTATGGGTGCTCTTCGTCTCAGGCTTGGTAAAGGTGATGAGGTCGCCCGCCACCATTGTCTCTCGGCAGGGTCGCGTCACTCCGTCGCAGTCGGTAGCGAAGAGGTCTATCCCCGATGAGATCGCCCCGTCGGCGGTGATCCGGATGCGGATCGTCGGTGAGGTGGTGTAAAACTCCACCAGCAGCCCATAGGAGCTGCTTCCCTTCCCAGCTCGCTCGTAGAGACCGGCATCAGTCGTCAGACGTCTCTGCACCGGGCAGGGATCGGCATCGGCAGGGTCCATCCACTGCTGAGCCCGTACGACCGGAGCCGACAGCAGGATGAGGAGCGAGACAAAGAGTGTGGATCTAAAGTAGGTACTCATATATAAATAGGTGTCTATCGTTGAGACCCACAAGGTACCTAAAACCAGGACTACATACCGAAGCGGCTGGTGTCCAGCAGCGACGGGCTCTTCACGCTCTTGTAGTTACCAAAGGTGTAGCGGATGTCCAGACTGAAGTTGCGCCCGTGTCGACTGGGGACAAAGTCAAACTGCTGCACCCCTTGGTTCGCCCTGACCCTCGGCGATCCCTTCTCCAGGAGATCGTTGCCCCGTACCGTCACGCTCCACTTCTTGTCCCGGCTGACCCACTTCATCCTCGCACTCAGATTAGCCAGATCAGAGATGTCATAGATCCCCTGCATGCTCCCCGTGATATAGGATAAGTCAAGTCCGGCGGTGAGTCCGTTACGCTCGCTGAGCACAAAGTCATTGGAGAGAGAGCCAAATAGATAAGTGCGTCGGCGATCTACGGTCCCGACAAAAGGCACATCAAGCTTGATCCACGTGGAGCCGACATCCAGCACCAGCCGTCCCTGCCACCAATCAGTCTTGGGAAGAGGCGCAACCGCCGTCAGGCTGAGGTTATTGTAGTAGTGCCAGTTCCAGGTCTTGTAGACGATCTTCTCCAGCTCCGGATCGAGATACATCTGCTGGATGAAGCAGTGAGGGGCGTAGTTATCGCTGATGACGAACTGGTACTTCCCCCTCAGCACATAGACCGCCTGCGCATTGTAGGTGACGAAGGGTCTGATATCGGGATTACCCTGCCACACCTGGAGGGCACTTCGCTGAGTAGAGAAGGGCTCGCGCTCAAAGTAGGCGGGGTACTTCTTCTGAGAGTTAAAGGAGAGTTGCAGCATATCCGTCTGAGAGATCCTGTAGAGGAGGGAGGCCTGAGGCATCAGTCGGAAGGTCTCCTCATGACCGTAGTATCGGGCATAGTCCCCGATGAGAGTCGCATCAATGGAGAGCGCGGAGGTGAGCTGCTTCTTGACCCCCAGGTATATGTCCGCCAGCAGCTCCCGGCTCACCCGCTCAGTCGGGTCAGTCGTCTGCGTTTCTCCGGCGACGACCCAGTACTGCTGACGATTGGCGGTGTGGGAGAGGGAGAACTTGCTCCCATACTCAATTCCCCAGCCGCCTCCCAGCCGGTGGCTATTGTCCACATGCGCACCCACGACACGAGACCGCTGACCGTTGTCGAAGGCAAAGGCCTCACTCGGCGTTGCGTCCATTCCGGTGCCATAGGTGACAGACTGGCTGTGGTGATAGTCCGTATAGAAGGCACCGATCATCAGGTGTCCGTCGTAGCCATACTCCACGCTGAGGTGGTGTGTCCCCTGCGTTGACTCCTGCTCCTTCTCTATCGGATGAGAGCGCTCGATATCCTTTTCGGCAAAGTGATTATTGGGGAAGAATGTACCGTAGTACGTCGTCGACAGGTCGTGGCGCCCCTTCCGGTATCCCAGGTCAAGCGAGAGGGTATGGGTGGTGAAAGAGCTCTTCCCGACATTGCGTGTCCTTATCTCCGGCAAGGAGCCGATGGGGCCGGTCACCACCGACAGATCGGAGATCCGGTCACCGAGACCGGCACCATACCTCCCTGAGACGGATAGTCCGCTCGGAGAGGTGTATAGGGCACTTCCCCCGGCAGCATACCGGCTGTAGTACTGAGAGGTATAGGTCCCAAAGAGCTGTGCGGAGAGCCCGGAGGTGACCCGGTCTCTGGACTGGTGCTTGAGTACAATATTGACGGACGCCCCCTTAGCCCGATACCGGGCGATCGGCGTGTAGGAGATCTCCGCACTCGCCACCAGTGACACCGGTATGGACTTGAGTTGCTCCAGCAGCTGATCCTGTGGCAGAGATGAGGGCTTGCCATTCATCACCAGAGTAAAGCCCGACACCCCGGCGAGCACCGGCACGCCGCCCTCCTCCCTCATCCCCGGCAGGCGGCAGAGCATCTCATAGGCGGTGGAGACGGGACTCTTCTCGAAGAGCAGCTCCACGTCATAGCTCGATATGCCGCCCTCCAGCAGCTTCATCACGGGACGGTCGGCACTCACCACCAGCCCCTCTAGCAGCTCACTCCGCGGCTCCAGACGAAGGGTGTCGGGGAGCGTCGCCCCGACCAGGTCGACCGTCAGCGGATGGTACATCAGGTGCGAGATACGGAGGCAGCACGCTCCCTCGCCGGAGAGCCTCACCGCCCCCTCGGCATCCGAGACCACCACCGCAATGGTCGTCGAGTCGGGTGCCAGGAGGAGGGCAGTCGCACCGGCGACCGCCTCGCCCGTGGTCTTGTCCCTCAGCAGTGTGTGGTAGTCCGTGGCGAGACAGGTCAGACCTGTCAGCAGCGTCACCAGCAATGACAGTAAGGTTTTGGTACAAGCGTTCATAACACCGATATCGTGATGAAAAGGAAATTAGGGAAAGGTTTTCGCCACAAAGATATACATAATCCCCCCCCCCCGCAAGGGAATAGAGTTCTTGATGGCGGCTGAGGGAGCGGGAAAATACTCAGAAGTGAGTATTTAGATCCCCACTATCTTTAGGCACATTTGCAAATCAGAAGAGATTAGAGGATAAATAAGCGTCATGAGACTTACACAGCTCCACACGGGAGAGACCGGCACCATCGTCTATCATACAGCTCCGAGGACCTTTCGGAAGCGGTTGCTGGAGATGGGGTTTGTCCCCGGAGCTGAGGTGCAGGTGATACGCAATGCGCCTCTTCTCGATCCGGTCGAGTACAGCATCCTTGGGTACCGACTCACCTTACGCCGGTCTGAGGCGGAGACGATCGAGGTGTCACCCGTAGAGCCCAAGGCTGAGCCCGAAGCTGTCTCTCCTGATCACTTAGTCGGTACGCCTCCACCTCTTGCGGAAAATAGTCTCCCTAAGACAAAGGGTCCGGTGGCCAGTGAGGTGACGGTCGCTTTTGTCGGCAATCCAAATTGTGGCAAGACTTCGCTCTTCAATGCTGCCAGTGGCTCTCACGAGCAGGTGAGCAACTATGCGGGTGTTACTGTGGCCGCTGCCGTGGCGGACTACCGACAGGGGGATACGCTCTTCCACTTAGTCGATCTGCCGGGGACTTACTCCCTCTCCTCCTACGGACCGGAGGAGAAGTTTGTGACCCATCAGCTCTTTGAGAGCGAGACTCCGCCTGACGTGATCGTCAATGTCGTCGACGGATCCAATCTGGAGCGAAACCTATACATGACGATTCAGCTCATGGAGGCAGGCGTGCCGACTGTTGTGTCGCTGAATATGTACGACGAGCTGAGGGAGAGCGGCACAAGGCTTGATATCAAGGCGCTGTCGAGACGGCTCGGTATGCCGGTGATCCCGACCATCGGTCGGACCGGTGAGGGGCTAAGGGAGCTCTTTGCTACTGTGGCTCGTCTACACCGGGAGCGACTTGACGCTGCTCATCGACCCACCGGGCCGAGCGTGAAGTATGAGGGGGCGCTCCGTCAGTCCATAGAGGAGGTGACCCGGCTCATCGAGTCGGAGACCTCTCTTGGTGATGAGAGTGCCTGGCTTCGTCCGGACTTCCTCGCCATTAAGTTGCTGGAGCAGGACCAGACGCTCAGGGGCTATGTGGCTCGTCGTGATCCCGCCGGCAGCCGTGTGCTGGAGCAGGTGGACAGGATCGTTGAGAGTCATACCGGGTCGGGAGAGGGCGATGGCGTGCTTGAGCAGCAACTGATCGACATCCGATACAGGCACATCCGGACAATACTTGACGGGATCTATATTCGGCGGAGTGAAGGACGGTCCACGCGGATCGATAAGCGGATCGATGACATAGTGACTCATCGCGCGTGGGGGTACCCGATCTTCCTGCTCCTGATGTTTCTCACCTTTGAGCTCACCTTCACCCTCGGTCAGTACCCTATGGACTGGATAGAGAGTGGTATGGGGTGGCTTGGTAGTCTGCTGGAGCGGACGATGAGCGAGGGCCCCCTGAGGTCGCTGCTGGTGGATGGGGTGATAGGCGGCGTAGGGGGTGTGCTGGTTTTCCTACCCAACATCCTCATCCTCTACCTCTGCATCAGTCTGATGGAGGACACAGGCTACCTCGCCAGGGCCGCCTTTATCATGGATCGCCTTATGGCGGCGATAGGGCTGCACGGCAAGAGCTTTGTGCCGATGCTTATGGGCTTTGGGTGCAGTGTCCCGGCGATTATGGGAGCACGCACGATCGAGAGCCAAAAGTCTCGCCTGATCACGATCTTGGTGACGCCCTTCATGAGCTGTAGCGCGCGGCTCCCGGTCTATCTCCTGCTGGTGGGGACCTTCTTCCCCCGGCATGCAGGGGTGGCACTCTTTGCCATTTACCTCCTGGGGATCTTGGTCGGGGTGCTGTCGTCGTTGCTTTTCTCAAAGGTCCTCCCCATGGACGATGAGACCCCCTACGTCATGGAGATGCCACCCTATCGGGTGCCGGCCGCCAAGACCATCGCGATCCATACCTGGGAGCGGGCGCGACAGTATCTGCAGAAAATGGCAACCACGATCCTCGCTGCGACGGTGATCATCTGGGCACTGGGCTACTTCCCCCACATCGACAGTCTGGAGACCCCCGAGGGGGAGGAGCTGGTAGCCTCCTATAAGGATCGGGTAGGTCCGGAGGAGGCGGCGAGCTTTGAGACGCTCACGCCGGAGCGGCAGCTGCGGGTCATCTCGCAGGAGCAGTCGTACATCGGACGGCTGGGGAGGGCAGTCTCTCCCATCTTTGCCCCACAGCACTTTGACTGGCGACTCTCTGTGTCGACGCTAACCGGTGTGGCTGCAAAAGAGGTGGTGGTGAGTACGCTCGGGGTGCTCTATGTGGGGGATGAGGAGGATACCTCTTCCCTCTCGGAGCGGTTGCTTCAGGCTACCTATCCGGATGGGAGCCCGGTGCTGACCATCCCTACGGTGGTCGCTTTTCTTGTCTTCGTCCTGCTCTACTTCCCCTGTATCGCTACATTCGTCGCTGTGGGGAGGGAAACCGGCTCCTATAGGTGGGCGGTTTTTGATGCTGTCTATGCGACGGGTGTCGCCTGGCTGCTCTCCTGGATTGCCTATCTGCTGACGGGGCTACTTATCTGACCAGCAGGCGGCGGATCGGATCCCGCCAGTCCTCCTCATTCTTGCAGGTGTAGGCGACCATGCCGAGGGAGCGAGCCATGGCGGTATTGGCGGGTCCGTCATCGAGGAAGAGTGTCTCCTCAGGTAGCAGATTGCCCTCCTCGAGGACCCTTAGGAAGATCTCCCGCTCCGGCTTGCACATCCCCATAGTGTAGGAGGTGAAGACGCGCTCAAAGAAGTCCGACAGCGGTCTGCCGGAGGAGATGAAGTCCTTGCTCTCGAAGTAGTCATACAGCAGAGGGTTGGTGTTGGAGAGTGCCAGTACCCGATAGTGTGGTGCGATCTCCTCCTCGAGGAAGGTGAGCTTCTCCTCACAGACGCGCTTGAGGAAACCAAGCAGGGCCCACCGGAGCTGCTCTATAGTGATCTCTCTGTGGTAGGTCTCGGAGAGGTGGTGCGTGAAGTCCTCCGTGCTGATCCGCCCGCTCTCGTAGTCGAGGAAGCCGCCGGTCTGGCGGTAGGCATCCAGCATCTCGTCTGCATCCGTTACTCCCAGCTCTCTCAGCCGATCGACAGCTACTGATCTGTGGAGGTCTATCAGTACTCCTCCTACATCTACTAATACGTTCTTGATCATCTTTCTCTTTCAATTGTTCCGAGTGCAATGATAGACAAAAATGGCGAACTGCCCGGAGTCTCCTCCCTCGGGAGTGGAGTTCCAAGCCTACGGGAGTGTAGTTCCAAGCCTACGGGACTGTAGTTCCATCCCCGCGGGACTGTAGTTCCATCCCTGTGCCCGACTTTGTCTCCCCTTAAATGGCTACATTTGTCTCAAAGGAACTAAGCGAAACATTTTTTCTTATGAAAACATTAGTTGTTGTGGGACATCCCCACCTGGAAGAGTCTACTGTGTCAAAGGGCTGGGTTGAGGGTCTGAGAGCGATGAATGATCCCGACCTTACCATCCACTGCCTCGCCGATGCCTGCGGGTCGGGCATGACCTTTGACGTGGAGGCGGAGAAGAAGCTGCTCCGTGAGGCGGATCGGGTGATCTTGCAGTTTCCTCTCTACTGGATGTCTGTCCCCGGGGTGATGAAGTGCTGGATCGACCAGGTGTGGGGCGCCGGTTCGGCAGCCGGTGGAGAGGGGACGCTCGATGGAAAGCTGATCGACCTCGCCACCTCTGCCGGTGTTCCCTCGGAGGAGGTGTACGGAGAGAGCGGACTGCAGGGCCTCTTTGTCCCCATCATCAGCAGCATCGGCTATGCGGGAGCAAAGTTTGGTCGCATATTCTCCTTCTTTAGCGCTGATGCCGAGGACGTCACTGAGCGGCTCCCGGAGAGCGTCGAGTACTACAAGCAATTCTGCGCTGAGTGACGAGCGATGAGCGGAAGTAAGGATAAGGTGGTCTACGTCTGCAGCAACTGCGGCGAGGACTTCCCCAAGTGGCTGGGGCGCTGTCCCTCCTGTGGGGAGTGGGATAGTCTCAAGGAGTTTCGCGTCCGGGACGATCTCCCGGGGGTGAAGATCCGAAGTGATCGCACGGAGGGAGGACACCGGCCGGTGCCGCTCTGTGAGGTGTCGCCCGAGAGCGCTCCGCGTATGGACATGCGTGACGGTGAGCTCAATCGCGTCCTCGGCGGGGGGCTCGTCAAGGGGTCTCTCGTCCTGATGGGCGGTGAGCCGGGCATCGGCAAGAGTACCCTTGTCCTGCAGAGTGTGCTGCGCAATCCCGACATCACCACGCTCTACGTCAGTGGGGAGGAGAGTATGGGGCAGATACGCATCCGGGCGGAGCGGATCACTGACGCCTCGGCGATCTCCCGATGCCTCCTCTACTCGGAGACGGACGTCGAGACAATCATTGATACCGCTCAGTCCTCACGCCCCGACCTGCTGGTCGTCGACTCCATCCAGACGATGCGCACCTCCCGCAGTGACTCTGCGCCCGGCAGTCTCGCACAGGTGAGGGAGTGTACCTCGGCGCTGATGGCTTTTGCGAAGCATACCAATATCCCTGTGATCATCATCGGCCACATCACCAAGGATGGTGAGATCGCCGGACCAAAGATCATGGAGCACCTGGTCGATACCGTCCTGCGCTTTGAGGGCGACCGAAACCATCAGTATAGGATCCTCAGGTCTCTGAAAAATCGCTTCGGAAACACCTCTGAGATTGGCCTCTACGAGATGAAGCAGGAGGGGCTCCGGCAGGTGACTAATCCCTCCGAGATGCTCCTCTCGGGGAGCGACCACAGCCTCAGCGGGATCTGCATCGGTGTGACCATGGAGGGGATACGCCCACTCTTAGTGGAGACTCAGGCATTAGTCTCTTCAGCAGTCTACAATTATCCTCAGCACGCTGCCACGGGGACAGACCTCCGGCGAGCCAATATGCTCCTTGCCGTGCTGGAGAAGCGAGCAAACTTCAAGCTTGTGCAGAAGGATGTCTTCCTCAATATCGCCGGCGGGCTCTACATCACCGACCCGGGCATCGATCTCGCCATCCTCTCTGCCGTACTCTCCTCCAGCCTTGACCTCCCGATCAGTCGAGAGATATGCGTCACCGGTGAGGTAGGCCTGAGCGGTGAGGTGCGCGCTGTGTCTCGTATCGCTCAGCGCGTCGCTGAGGCGGAGAAGATCGGCTTCCGCCAGATCATCATCCCTCAAGACAATGCCAAGAGCCTTGATCTGAGCAGGAGCTCCTCCATAAGGGTCGTGCCGGTCAGTCGGGTGGATGAGGCCTTTAGGTACCTCTTTAGGTCGTAATGAGCCCTCGTCCCATCGCTAATCCTCTCGCTCGACCGCTCTACGTGATGGCGAAGCCGGCCGGGTCGCTCTGCAACCTCGCCTGCACCTATTGCTATTATCTTGAGAAGAAAGAGCTCTACCGTGACATGGCATCGCCTCAGGACCAGCAGATGAGCGATGAGGTGCTGGAGCGGTATGTGCGAGAGTACATTGGGAGTCAGTCCACCGAGGAGGTGGTCTTTACCTGGCACGGGGGTGAAGCGCTTTTGCGTCCCCTCTCTTTTTATCAAAAGGCGGTTCGGCTCCAGCGCAAGTATGCCGGAGGGCACCGCATCATCAATACGCTTCAGACCAATGGCACTCTGCTCAATGATGAGTGGTGTCGATTTTTTAAGTCTAACCACTTCCTCATCGGTATTTCCCTCGATGGAGATCGTGCTTGTCACGATGCTCTAAGGCGTACCCCGAGCGACAAGCCCTCCTTTGATCGCGTGATGCGCGGGGTGCGGCTGCTGCAGAGGCACGGGGTGGACTTCAATATCCTCGCCGTCGTCAATGCGCTCAATGCCGATGACCCAGAGGGGTTTTACTCTTTCTTTAAGTCCATTGGCTGCCACTACATACAGTTTGCCCCCATTGTGGAGAGGTACCATGCGGACGGTCGCTTGGCAACTGTCGGGGAGCCTGACGCTGAGAGTCGGTTGTCCTCCTTCTCAGTCAGCCCGGAGCAGTGGGGCGACTTCCTCTGCGGTCTCTTTGATGCCTGGGTGAGGGACGGGGTAGGGGAGTACTTCATACAGATCTTTGATGCCACGCTCGCCAATTGGATGGGCGTCCAGCCGGGCGTCTGCACGATGGCGAAGTACTGCGGTCATGCTGGCGTGATGGAGTATAATGGGGATGTCTACAGCTGCGATCACTTCGTCTTCCCGCAGTATAGGCTGGGGAATATCCGCTCCAGTACGCTGATAGGGATGATGTACAGCCCGAGGCAGCAGAGGTTTGGGCGCGATAAGTACGATGCGCTGCCGAGACAGTGCAGGGAGTGTCCCTACCTCTTTGCTTGCTGGGGCGAGTGTCCCAAGAACCGCTTTACGCAAGACGAGTACGGGGAGCCGGGGCTCAATTACCTTTGCCGAGGGTTTTACAAGTTCTTTGACCACGTCGCGCCCTATATGGACTATATGCGGAGTCAGCTGGAGCAGGAGCAGCCCCCTGCGGCGATCATGGACCTTCTCCGCAGCGACCCCCGCCACTTCGATGATAGGTAAAGAAGCAAAAGAGCTCAGGCGGTGATCCGTCTGAGCTCTTTGTCGTTGATAGTAGCGAGAATGGGGCACGATCCCATGACCTCAGGATTATGAATCCTGCGCTCTAACCAGCTGAGCTACCTCGCCATCCTTGTTTGTGGTCGCAAAGGTACGAAATTTTGCCTGCCCGGCAAGCCCTAAATACGCTTTCTTCTAAGCAGGCGCATCGGCTAATTCGCTTTAGTCCATTGCCCCGTTTGTAGGGCACACTCCCGCTGTTATGTAGCCGCCACGCTTTTCTATGACCCCTACCGGTCTCTCGTGATGTCATCTATGACCCTCTCAGGTGCGCCCATTTCTCATCTGCCTGTGTGACCCCTGCCGAAGGCTCGATCTAATACCGATAAAAGAATTCTCTAATACCGATATTAGTCGTCACTAATATCGGTATTAGAGTTTGCTCAGAGGGAGCAGGGTAAATACATTGAGGATCAGACGATCCCGGGACCTGATGTATCCTAAGGGCTCTGTCTATAGGGCGAGTCTCTCGCTCCCAAGCTGTTACGATGATCTGTGTGTCTTGCCATGTCACTCGGGGTAGGGGGGCACCGGTGGATGAAGCAAAAGTATTATCTTTGTGCAGCCCACTTGTGGGGCTTATCGTATGCAGTGAGCGGTGGTGGGAGCTCCCCACTACTTAGAATGATAGAGAGTAAGATGAGTATGATGAAGAGAATAGTTACCGGAGGGCTTGGCGCCCTCCTGATGCTGTGTGGAGTGGTGGCGTCCGCTCAGGATGTGGCAGAGCGGAGCGAGGTGATCCCTCTCTATCCCGCCTACTCGGAGCAGATCTTGGCGAGCGATACCCTTACGCGGGGGCTGAGCTCCGAGGCACTGCAGGTGATCGGACGGCCTCTGCAGCTGAGGACCTCCGGCTACGTCCCCTCCTCGTCGCTCTTTGCACCGCTGCTCTTCGACCTGTGGAAGCTCCCCTCGCTTCACTTCGACAAGGCAGCCCTCGTTCGGCAGACTGATCCCCGCCTCCACAACCCCTTTGTCCGGCAGTCGCTCCTCCGGCAGACGATGGATCAGCTGGATCAGGAGTATGGTCACACGACCGGCTTTGCGCGACGTATGGATCGCTGGCGTACGGATCAGCAGCTGAGGGAGCAATTTTTCTTCCTCCACCCCGATCTGATCAAGTATACCTCGGAGTTCCTCCCGAGCGACCACCTGGAGTACAAGCCGGTGGAGGGTCCCTCCTACTCGGGTGAGCTGGCGGTGATGGATATGCCAAATGTACCTACCAAGGCGGAGGGGGTGATCGAGACGGTGTCCGTCGAGAGGCGGTACTGGATCCCACGCTTCGAGGCACACGCCCAGCTGGCGCAAAATCAGGTGTCACCCAACTGGCATAAGGGCGGTACCAGCAGTGCCAACTTCGCTTCTCGACTCTTCTACGGCCTGTCGTACAAGAGAGACAAGGTGGAGTGGGTCAATGAGCTGGAGTACAAGCTGGGACTCTTCACCGTGCCGAGCGAGATCAAGCTGGAGGGAAAGCCAAACTTTAAGATCAGTGAGGATGTCCTGCGGATGAGGAGCAACCTCGGTCTCCAGGCCTGGAAGCGGTGGTTCTATACCATCGACCTGAACCTCCGCAGTCAGTTGCTGAAGAACTACGACCGCGAGGGGCAGCTTACCACCTACGCCCTTGCCCCGCTGATCCTCGACGGCGGTCTCGGTATGAAGTACAATCTAAAGAAGAAAAAGATCGGCGGCAACCCCTTTAACAACCTCAATTTCTCACTCAATGTGGCGCCCGCCTCGATGCAATTCATCTGGATCTGGGCGAAGGATGTGACGAGGGGCAGGTATGGTCTGCAGGAGGATCAGAACTACCTCCTCCGTCTCGGTTCGTCGCTGCGGATGAATCTGGACTGGCAATTCTCCGACGCCCTCTCCTGGCGCTCTCGGCTCTACTACAATACTTCCTATAAGCACATAGAGACCGAGCTGGAGAACACACTGGAGTATGCCTTCAATAAGTACTTCAGCACGATGCTCAATGTCAATCTACGCTTTGATGACAGTGTGATCCTCGATGAGCCTAAGACCTTCAAGTCTCTCCTGCAGTACAACGAGCTCTTAAGTTTCGGCTTCTCGCTCAAGATCTGATGGTGGTACCGGACGGATTTAGGGAGTCCTTTGCTGCGGACTTTGGGGCTGAGGCCTACGAGGCACTCCTCAGGACACTGACTGAGGTGCCCTCGCCGGTGTCGATCCGTCGTCATCCCACTAAGCTCTCCCCACTTACTCCGGGGGCGATCCCGTGGTGTCCGGAGGGACTGCTCCTCCCTGAGCGGCCAACCTTCGGTGCCGATCCACTCTGGCATGCGGGCGCCTACTACGTGCAGGAGCCAGCCTCGATGGCGGTGGCGCGCTACCTCGCTGCGATCGACTTTGCCCCCGTGGTCGCCCTTGACCTATGTGCTGCCCCGGGGGGTAAGTCGACCCTCCTGAGGAGCCACCTCCCCGATGACTGCCTCTTGGTGACCAATGAGCCGGATAAGAAGCGGGCGAAGGTGCTGGAGGAGAATATCCTCCGCTGGGGTGCCGAGGAGACGCTAGTCACCTCAGCTCTGCCGGCTGCTCTTAGGTCGGCGGGGGTGAAGGCGGACATGATATTGGTCGACGCCCCATGCTCGGGCGAGGGGATGTTTCGCAAGGAGCCGGAGGCGGTCACCGGCTGGAGCCTCGACTTGGTGGATCGCTGCGCGAAGACTCAGAGGGAGATCCTGAGGGAGGCATGGGAGATGATGACGGATGGGGGACTCCTTATATATAGCACCTGCACCTACAATAGGGCGGAGAATGAGGCTCAGCTCAGCTTCCTTCGTGACGACTACGGAGCCGAGGTGATCCTCCTGCCGGAGCTACCGCAGTATGGGGCAGAGGAGAGCGACGAGGAGCGGGGACTGTACCGCTTTTTTCCCCACCGCACCGGTAGCGAGGGTCTAACCTGCTTCGGGGTACGCAAGTCTGGTCCCCGGGTGGCTCCGGAGCCTGTGGCTCGGGGTCATGCCGGGCGGGCAGGGGCGATCCCCGAGGAGCTGAGCGACCTGCCGGAGGAGCAGCTCCTCTGTACTCCCGACGGAACAGGCTGGCGCCTGCTATCCTCGAGAGGCGTGTCACTGCTACGGCTCTTGGAGCAGGCGGAGGGCATCCGGATCCTGAGGGCGGGAGTGGATCTCGGGAGCGTCAAGGGAAGAGACTTTATCCCCGATGTATCTTGGGTGCTGAGCGCTCCAGCTTCGGACCACCTGCCGTACCCTCGGCGGGCTGTGACGGCGGCTGAGGCCTTTGCCCTCATCGGCAGGCAGACCATACCGAGCTCGGGGACCAAGGGCTACCGGGTCGCCACCTATGCAGGCGTCCCGCTCACCCTCATCAAGGACCTCGGCTCCCGGGTCAATAACCTTTATCCCAAGGGGCTCGCCCTCCACGACACGAGGCTCACGCCGTCGGACATGCCCCATATCTTAGACAATCAATGAGTAAGCACCTCTTTCCCATCACACTCCTCACTCTACTCTGGACCCTTATGCTGCCTCTCGGGGCAACACCTCGGGCGAGCCTGATCACGTGCGGTCAGTCGGGGGAGTTTGTCTTCTACCTCTACGGTCATACAGCCATTCGGATCACGGATCCGGAGACAGGTCTCGATAAGGCGTATAACTATGGCTACTTCTCCTTGGAGCAGAAGAACTTTATCCCCAACTTTATGATCGGAAAACCGATGTACATGCTGGGGGTGACAGACTTCGACAGTATGGTCTATGACTATGCGGCTCAGGGGCGGAGGGTATCGGAGCAGCAGCTCAATCTCAGGCCTGACGAGGTGCAGGCGCTGATGGACTTCCTCGACTGGAACGCGCTGCCTGAGAATGCCGAGTACCGGTACAACTACTTCTACGACAACTGCGCCACCCGCCCTCGGGACCTCATCGAGCGCTTCACTAAGGGAGGATTGGTCTATCGGGTGGACCCTGCGTCGCTGCCTACCTTCCGCGAGGCGACCCGGCAGTGTAGCAAGTCAGCGAAGTGGTACACCTTTGGCACCGACCTTTGCCTCGGCGTGAAGAGCGATACTCGGATGACGGTACACGATGCCGCCTTTGTCCCCGAGCTGCTGGAGCAGTCGATGGACCTCGCTTTCCGTAAGGATACGGGTGAGCCGATCGTGTCACGGAAGGAGGAGATCGTCCCTCAGACACAGCTGATTGAGGTGCCGCGCTTTGATGGTCCCCTTGTGACGATCCTCGCATTGGTCGCCATATATCTGATCTGCTACTTCGTCGTACGGAGGTACACCCCGATACCGTGGCAGGTGCTGCGCTGTGGGCTCTATCTGCTCCTCGGGCTGGCAGGGATCGTGCTGTGGTTCCTCAGCCTCTTCTCCGCACATCCGCATACACTCCTCAATGCCAATATGGTGCTAATGCACCCCTTCTGGCTCATCCTTGTGGTGACGATGTGGCGGGAGCTGCGACACAGGCGTCTCAATAGTCTGCTCTACCTGATCAACCTCCTGCTCGCCCTTGTCTACCTTGGGCTCGGCTATGTGCAGACACTGCCTATCGGCATGGCTTATCTGGCGATCCTGATCGGGCTGGACCAGTTTATCGGCCGCTACGTGGAGTGGGGCGGGACTGGCAAGGTATTTGAGGAACATAAGTAAATGAAAGATCTACTCACCCCACTCGTCGTCCTCCTGAGCGTCTGCTCACCCGTCGCCGCCCGTCAGGCTCCCAAGCTTGTGGTGTTGCTGACGGTGGATGAGTTGCGGACCGACCTCTATGAGACGATGGCACCTCACCTCTTAGAGAATGGTCTCACGCGCCTCTCTCGCGATGGGCGGGTCTACGACACCGTTATCCACCCGCTCATCGAGGCGGATCCCGTAGCCAGCGAGGCGGTGTTGCAGACCGGTGCCCTCGGCCTCGAGAACGGCATCACCGGTAGGCGCACCATCGTCCGCAAGGAGGGCGGGCAGAGGCACCTTGAGGGATCGGTGCTGGAGGACAAGAAGTATATCGGCTATGGTACTGCCGACAGGCTCTCGCCTCTCTCACTCGCTGCTCCGACGATCGCTGACCGTCTGGCGCAGGCCACACACGGGCTGGGGCAGGTCTTCTCCATAGCTCCCTCAGCCGAGGAGGCGATCATAGCGGGCGGGCATGAGGCTCAGGCGGTCTACTGGCTCGACGACTCCACGGCGCGATGGGTAAGCTCCACCTTTTACCCCACAGGATTGCCGTGGTACATCGGCAAGAGCAGCACGGTGGCGACACGCCTCGACAAGGGGGCGATCACGTGGCAGGCCTCCGAGCCGTCTCTCTATGCGTCGCTCCTACCCTATGCCGGCAGTGGAGCTTTTGCGTCTGACCATATCTACACGAGAGCATTCTCGTCTGTGCAGGACCTGAAGCACTCCCCGGTGGTAAATGAGTATGTAGTTCGCCTCGCTGAGTCGGTGATCGATGGAGCCGGTCTCGGTGCGGATGAGTCGATGGACCTGCTAGCCCTCCATATGACGGCAGGCACCCCACCATCCGTCTCCGCGGGGATCTCCCCGGAGCTGCTGGACAGCTACGTGCTGCTGGACAGGGCGGTGGCACAGCTGATGGAGCTGCTGGACCGAAAGTTTGGGAAGGGGGAGGTCCTCGTGGCACTGGCGGGTAATGGTATGGCTCGGTGAGAGCCGATCCGTGATGATAAGAAACGGTACCCCACCTTCTCCCCGGAGCGCTGCCGCGCCATCACCAATATGTATCTCCATGCGAAGTATGGAGTAAAGGGCATGGTGACCGAGGTGACCGACCGGGGGGAGCTCTTCCTGGATCGTAAGGTGGTAGAGGAGCGGGAGGAGCTCTCCCTTGCCGAGGTGCAGGATGCGGTCTGCTCCTTCCTCCTCGAGATGGCAGGTGTCGCCTACACGATACCGAACCACAGCTTGAGGGATCTGCTCCCGGGGGATCCCGTAGGTCGTACTCGGCTGACGGCACTCCATAGTGCGCTCCCCGCTCAGAGGGCGGATGTCTTCGTCGGGATCAGTCCCGGCTACCTTATCGATACCGGCACTGCTACACCGCAGCCCTCCTATGCCGCCATGCCGACGATGCTCATCCTTATGGGTGAGGGCATCGAGCCGGAGGTGATCCGCACTCCGCTGGATCTCCGTGGCGTCTCTCGCGAGATCTCCCGGGTGCTCCGTATCCGACCGCCAACGCCCTGATCGATACTGATCAGATATTTTTTGTACCTTTCGTCTCCCTCGGGAGGCCGGTACTCTCGAGAATGACAACGGATACACTTTTTTACTAGACATTATATATGAGTTTCTTTAAGGACTTACTTGCCGGCATCTTCGGCAACAAGTCGCAGAACGACCTCAAGCAGATATACCCCATCGTCGATAAGATCAAGGCGACCTACGAGACGATCGATAAGCTGAGCGCTGATGAGCTGCGGGCTCACTCCGCTCGCATGAGGCAGGATCTCCGCGACCATGTGGCGGAGGAGCGACGTGAGATCGCTGAGCTGAAGGGACAGGTGGAGAGCGCAGAGCTGAGTGAGCGCGAGGCGCTCTGGGAGAAGATCGACACGCTGGAGGAGCAGGTAAAGGATAAGCTGGAGGATAAACTCAATGAGATCCTCCCCGAGGCCTTTGCCGTGATGAAGTCCACAGCACGTCGATTTGCCGAGAATAGAGAGATCACCGTCACCGCCACGCAGTACGACCGTGACCTCTCCGTGGATCACGACTTCGTCACCATAGATGGTGATAAGGCGATCTACAAGAATGAGTGGGAGGCCGGCGGCAATCTCACGAAGTGGGATATGGTCCACTACGATGTGCAGCTGATCGGTGGTATCGTGCTGCATCAGGGCAAGATCGCTGAGATGGCGACAGGTGAGGGTAAGACGCTGGTGGCAACGCTGCCGGTCTTCCTCAACGCCCTCACCGGTAACGGCGTCCATGTGGTGACCGTGAATGACTACCTCTCCAAGCGTGATGAGGAGTGGATGGGACCGCTGTACCAATTCCACGGCCTCACCGTAGACTGCATCGACAAGCACGAGCCCAACTCGCCCGAGCGTAAGCGCGCTTACGACTGTGACATCACCTTCGGGACCAATAACGAATTCGGCTTCGACTACCTGCGCGACAATATGGCACGCCGCCCAGAGGATATGGTGCAGAGGGTCCACAACTTCGCCATAGTCGATGAGGTGGACTCCGTGCTGATCGATGATGCCCGTACCCCGCTGATCATCTCCGGACCGGTGGAGTCAAAGGGAGATCAGATGTTTGAGGAGTTCCGTGAGGATGTAGAGTCCGTCGTGACTGCTCAGCGGACGCTCTGTACCCGGCTCCTCAATGAGGCGAAGAAGAAGATCGCAAGCGACGACCCCAAGGAGGTGGACGAGGGCTATCTGCTGCTCTTCCGCAGTTATAAGGGTCTGCCGAAGTACAAGCCACTGATCAAGTACCTCAGCACCGAGGGTGTGAAGAAGCGTCTCTTGGACACCGAGGGCTTCTATATGCAGGACAACAACCGCGAGATGCATGTGGTGACTGATCCGCTCTACTTCGTCGTGGATGAGAAGAATAGCCAGATCGAGCTGACAGATAAGGGCTTTGACCTGCTGTCGCAGAAGAATGAGGATCCCGGCTTCTTTGTCCTCCCCGATATTGCCGCCCAGATGTCTGAGTTGGAGAATAAGGAGATGAGCGAGGAGGAGAAGGCCGGTACCAAGGATGAGTTGCTGACCAACTACTCCGTCAAGAGTGAGCGTGTGCATACGGTGCAGCAGCTACTGAAGGCTTACACCCTCTTTGACCGAGATGATCAGTACGTGGTGATCGACAATCAGGTGATGATCGTCGACGAGCAGACCGGTCGTATCATGAATGGTCGCCGCTACTCCGATGGACTTCACCAGGCGATCGAGGCAAAGGAGCACGTCAAGGTGCAGCAGGCCTCACAGACCAAGGCGACGATCACTCTGCAGAATTACTTCCGTATGTACCACAAGCTCTCCGGCATGACCGGTACGGCCGAGACGGAGGCTAAGGAGTTTTGGGACATCTACAAGCTCGACGTGGTCGTGATCCCGACCAATAGACCGGTGATCCGTAATGACGAGAATGACCGCATCTACAAGACGGCAAAGGCAAAGTACAATGCCGTCATCGATGAGATCCAGGCGATTACCGAGGCAGGGCGCCCAGTCCTCGTCGGTACCACCTCGGTGGAGATCTCGGAGCTCCTCAGCAAGATGCTCGACCTGAAGCATATCCCGCACAATGTGCTCAATGCAAAGCTCTTCCAGAAGGAGGCAGACATTGTCGCTCAGGCGGGTCAGTCGAGTACGGTGACCATTGCTACCAATATGGCAGGTCGTGGTACCGATATCAAGCTCTCACCTGAGGTGAAGGCAGCGGGTGGTCTCGCCATCATCGGTACAGAGCGCCACGAGTCCCGCCGCGTGGATCGTCAGCTGCGTGGTCGTGCCGGCCGTCAGGGAGACCCGGGATCGTCCGTTTTCTTCGTCTCGCTGGAGGATAAGCTGATGCGTCTCTTCGGCTCGGATCGTATGGCGAAGGTGCTCTCCACGATGGGACTTAAGGATGACGATATGCTCGTCTCCAAGCAGCTTAGCAAGACGGTGGAGAATGCTCAGAAAAAGGTCGAGGAGAATAACTACGGCATCCGTAAGCACCTCCTTGAGTACGACGACGTGAAGAATGCTCAGCGTAAGGTGATCTACACCCGGCGTCGTCACGCCCTGATGGGAGAGCGCATCGGGCTGGATGTGATGAATACCCTCGAGCAGTCTGCGATTTATCTTGCGACTAAGTATGAGGGAGGCTCCTTCGATGACTTCCGCACAGAGGTATACAAGGTTTTTGCGATCGAGTGCCCGGTGTCTGAGACGGACTTCAAGGGTATGGATGCGAATGACATTGCGTCCAAGCTTCTCGATGAGGCCTCTGCCACGCTGAAGCGCCGTATGGACCGGATGGCGGAGCAGGCCGACCCGGCCTTGCAGGCTTTCTACCAGGAGCATGGCTCGCAGGTGGAGCAGATCTACGTCCCTGTGACAGATGGTAGACTGATGTACAATGTGGTGACGAACCTGAAGGAGGCGGTGGAGAGCAAGTCGCAGAGCATCGCTAAGTCCTTTATGAAGACGATCCTCCTCTACACGATCGATGAGGCGTGGGAGCGTCACCTCCTCGCCATGGATGAGCTGCAAAATGCCGTACGTACCGCCTCTTATGAGAATAAGGATCCGCTGGTGATCTTCAAGGTCGAGGCGTATGACCTCTTCAAGCGTATGATCGATGACCTGAATGTGAAGATCACCGAGATCATCATGCGTGGCCATATCAATATCGCTACACCGGAGGAGCAGGAGGCGCGTCGTCAGGCGCAGGCTGCTCGTGCCGCCGCGATGGCTCGTGCCGCTGCCCAGCAGCAGGTGCGCATCGGTGAGCATCACGATGACCCGCGTAGCAATGACCGCAGTCGCTACCGCGAGCAGAAGGATGACTACCAGGAGCAGGCGGAGCAGCGTACCGAGGCTGGGCGTGCTGCGTCTGAGGCGGCCCAGGCGAATAACGTCCCCTACCGCGCAGCCAAGAAGGTGGGTCGCAACGATCCCTGTCCCTGTGGCAGTGGTAAGAAATTTAAGAACTGCCACGGCCGAAACCTCTGACGATAACTGATCTCGACTATTTTATCTAAGGACAGCCATGACGTACCCTGACTCCGGTGGAGAAGCAGTGGAGCGGAGGGGCTGTCCTTTTTTTATATACTACTTATGATATACTCAATGACCGGCTTCGGGAGGGCGGAGAAGAGCGGTGAGGGGAAGAAGATCACCGTGGAGATCTACTCCGTAAATAGCAAGAATGCGGATGTCAATGTCCATATACCGGGTCACTTGCGCGCGCTGGAGCAGGAGATCCGCAAGAGGACCACTACGCGCTGCCTGCGTGGTAAGATGGATGTCTACGTCTCTGTGGATCACCTTGAGGCGCAGGCACCACTCACGCTTGACGAGCAGGTGGCAGCTACCTACTGGGAGCGCCTGCAGCAGCTCAGCAGTGACACCGGTATCCCGCTGCCTCAGGACCCTATGAGACTAATCATTGGCTTCCAGGGCGTGCTCCATACGGTAGAGATCGATGAGGCCGAGCGGGAGAGCGATGGGCGCTTGGTGATGGAGGCGTTGGAGGAGGCAGTCGACCACTTCATTGCCTTCCGGGCTCAGGAGGGAGAGTCGCTCTATCGGGTGTTCCAAGAGAATATCGAGGCGATCAGGACGCTCATCGGCTCTACCGAGCCATACGAGCAAGAGCGCATCGACACGGTGAGGGAGAGACTTGAGACGGAGCTGCGTCGCGTGACACAGAATAACTTCGATGCCAGTCGTCTCGAGCAGGAGATGATCTATTACATCGACAAGCTTGACGTGCATGAGGAGCGTAATAGGCTTATCAACCACCTCTCCTACTTCGAGTCCACTATGGATGGCGAGGTCGGGCAGGGGCGTAAGCTTGGCTTCATCGCACAGGAGATCGGTCGAGAGATCAATACCTTTGGCTCCAAGAGCAACCACGCCACGCTTCAGAAGATCACGGTCAAGATGAAGGATCATCTTGAGCAGATCAAGGAGCAGGTGCTCAACGTCCTCTGATCCTTTTTTTCCCCCCCCTATGCACTCCCTTTATCCTCGCCGGAGTCTCTTCTCCTGTCGCCTAATCCGTAAGCTCCGCTACGGACGAGGTCACGGTGTCCACTCGCCGATGGCGTATCGGATGGTTTGCTCTGTCGTGCAGCCGAAGTATGAGTACTACCTCCCCACACCGGATGAGGATCGCCTGGCGCTCTGGTATAGGCTTGTCGCCCGTCTGGGCTATGAGGTGGCCACTTATGGTGAGACGACTCCGGATCGGCAGACAGCTATGGACTACGCAGCTCTCGCTGATAGTCGTGTGGGGACCTTGCCGCTGAGCGACCTCGGGACGATGGATCGGGTGCTGCTCTACACTGACAGCGCAGAGGAGGCTCTACGCTTCCTACAGGTGAAGGGTAGGGCAGTGCTGCTGACTGACGTGAGGCGGGATAGGGCTGCAGAGGAGCGGCTACGGGACTTAGTGGCTCAGCTGACTCGAGGGGTGGTGATCGATCTGTATGACCATTCCCTGCTATTTAGTAAGAACGACAACCTTTACATTTATCGTAGTACTGTCTAACAATGGACGAACAAAAGAAAAGCAAGCTCTACACCGGTCGTGGCGATAAGGGCAAGACCTCTCTCGTCGGTGGCAAGCGGGTCTCCAAGGCGTCACCAAGGCTGAATGCCTATGGCCAGCTCGATGAGCTCAATTCATTCATAGGTCTGCTTCGTGCCGAGCTGCCGTCCGCTCTGGAGCAGGATGAGCTGCTGCAGGAGATCCAGGAGCGGCTCTTCACCTGCGGCACGCATATTGCGACGGACACGACTGACCCGGAGCTCCTGAAGTACTGTGGCAGCGGCCTCTCCGAGGAGGATATCCACCACTTAGAGCAGATGGTCGATAAGCTCGATGGGGAGCTGCCGAAGCTGAAGCAATTTATCCTCCCCGCCGGTGGTCGAGCTGCCTCTGTGGCGCATATTTGTCGCACTGTGGCGCGGCGCTCGGAGCGGGACATCTATGCCTTCCTTGAGGCGGAGCCGACTGCTGTGATCGATCCCTCCGTCCTGCAGTATATCAATCGCCTGAGCGACTACTTCTTTGTCCTCGGGCGGGCTGCCGCTCGTGCTGAGGGCGGTAAGGAGGTGGTCTGGAAGGGGAGCAAAGAGGTCTTCTGACTTCGCCCTCCCCTAGCGCCACAGTCCCCTGCGCTCGTCTCGCCATTCTCTAATACCGGTAAAAGAGAATACTAATACCGATATTAGTGAAGTCTATTACCGGTATTAGTTTCATCTAATATCGGTAATAGGATGCACTCCTGATGATGGTGATAGGGGAGGGGGTGGTGCCGTTTGATTTGGTATATTTGCATACTGAATGGACGATTGTAAGCGTGCTGAAGCGACGCAGAGAGAGGGGAAGCTCACAGATCGACTTTCGGCTCTCTTGCCTTGCTCCGGGGACTACTTTTCCCATCCTAAATGGACACAATAAAATTGGTAGATAGATATGTCGACTAAGCCCAAGAAATCGCACCGGGTCCCGGTGACCGGCTCTACATTCCTCAGTACAGTCAGTATCTGTGCTGTACTCTTCCTGATCGGTCTCGTGGCGATGATCGGTCTCGTGGGGCGTGGCTTGGGGGACTACATCCGCGAGAGTCTCAGCTACACCGTGCTGCTCGATCCGGAGAGCCCCGATGCCGACATCGTCTCGATGCGGGACAAGATCTCATCTAAGCCCTACGCCAAGGAGGTGACCTATTACTCCAAGGAGGAGGCGATGCAGGAGTTGGCCGAGGAGCTGGGGGAAAACCCTGAGGACTTCCTCGGGTGGAACCCCCTCTCACCCACACTGGAGGTGCACGTCCTCTCAGAGTATGCCGCTAGCCCGGACAGTGTCGAACTGATCGCTAAGGACCTGCAGTCCTTCCCTATCGCACAGACGGTCTCCTACCGTAAGGACTTGGTCGATGAGCTCAATCGCAATCTCAGCACCATCGCCCTGATCATGGGTGCACTGGCGCTGCTCCTGCTGGTGATCTCGGTCGTCCTGATCAATAATACGATCCGCCTGCGGGTCTATGCCAAGCGCTTCATCATCTACACGATGCGATTAGTGGGGGCGACCGGCTCCTTTATTCGCCGCCCCTTCATCGCCTCGGGTATCAGGAGTGGTGTGGTGGCGGCGGTGGTTGCCATCGGGCTGATGGTCTGGTGCCGCTACTACCTCCTGACGAAGTATCCGATCCTCAGTGGTGTGCTGTCGGTGCAGAATATGGTGATCGCCGGGGCGGTCGTGCTGCTCTCAGGGATCCTAATCTCCTGGATCGCCTCTGCGGCTGCAGTCAGTCGCTACCTCAAGATGGATGAGGATCGTCTCTATCGTGCCTAAGAGCAGGCTATCAAGACACAATGTTATGAGTAAAGATAAGGGTAAGAAAATGCACTTTGAAACCTACGGTTTCGGGAGAGTCAATCTCTTAATCCTCGTAGGCTCACTCCTTCTCCTGATCATTGGGTATCTGCTGATGAGCGGAGGCGCCTCCACGGATGGGGTGACTTTTAATCCTGAGGTCTTCAGCCCCCTGCGCATCCGTGTGGCTCCGCTGGTCTGCATGCTGGGCTATGCCGGCATCGCCGTGGCGATCCTCTGGAGGAAGCGAAGCGACTATAAGGGGAGCAACACCGGTGAGGGGACTCCCTCCGATGACACCACTGAGCTAACTGAGAGATGACAGTCGTCCAAGCCATTGTCCTCGCCATCGTCGAAGGGCTGACAGAGTTTCTGCCGGTCTCCAGCACCGGTCACTTGGTGATCGCTCAGTCCCTGATGGGGATCGAGAGTACGCCTTTTGTGAAGGCCTTCACCGTCATGATCCAACTCGGTGCGATCCTCTCCGTGGTGGTGCTCTACTGGAGGCGTTTCTTTGACTTCAGAGTGGCACCGGAGATGGATAGTCCCGAGGTGCCGGCATGGAAACGTACGGTAAGCCGTTTCAGCTTCTACATAGCTCTCCTGATCGGGCTCCTGCCGGCGGTAGTGCTGGGGGTGCTCTTCGGTGACTGGGTGGATCATGCCCTCGGATCGGTGTGGATCATCGCGGTCAATCTCCTCATCGGAGGTGTGGTGATGCTCTTCATCGACAAGTGGCTCCATAAGGGAAGCCACGGACGGGAGATCACCTACAAGAATGCCTTCATCGTCGGGCTCTTCCAGACCATTGCCATGTTTATGCCCGGGATGTCGCGCTCAATGAGTACGATCGTCGGTGGTATGGTGGCGGGGATGGATAGGAAGCGGGCGGCAGAGTTTAGCTTCTTCCTCGCTGTACCGACGATGCTGGGCGCCACCTGCTATGAGGTGCTGAAGTTCTGGAAGACGGGCGATCTATCAGTGCTCTCCGATCATATGGGTCTGCTGGTGGTGGGTAATGTGGTCTCCTTCGTCGTCGCCCTAGCGGCGGTCCGTTTCTTCATCACCTTTGTGCAGAAGCACACCTTTGCCTCCTTTGGCTGGTATCGGATCGCTGTCGCCTGTGTCATCTTGGCGATGCTGGGCTTGGGCATGGATCTTGCTGTTTTCTAAGTGGGGGTGATGGACGATAGAGGGGAGCGACTGACTCGAGCAGTCTATCAGATAGGCGCTGAGAGGGGGCGAAGGCGTGTCGCACCGCCCAACCCCTTCAGCGAGGGGATGATCATCTCCGTCGATAAGCCACTCGGCTGGACCAGCTTCGACTTGGTTAATCTCTTTCGCCGGCTCGCCTGCACGGAGCTCAATCTTAAGCGCCTCAAGGTCGGGCATGCCGGTACACTTGATCCTCTGGCCACCGGTGTGGTCGTGCTCTGTACCGGGCGCTTCACGAAGCGCATCGAGGAGCTGCAGGATCACGACAAGTGCTACGAGGCGACGATACGGCTAGGCGCCACCACGCCGAGCTTTGACTTGGAGCATTCCATCGATGCCTTTTACCCCTATGATCACCTCACGGAGGAGGAGATACGTACAGCTCTGCTCTCGTATGAGGGGGAGATCAATCAGGTGCCGCCCGCCTACTCCGCAGCGAAGATCGGCGGGGAGCGTGCCTATATGATCGCACGTCGGGGGGATGAGGTGGAGCTGCCGGCTAAGCGGGTCCGTTTCGATCGGATCGAGCTACTGAGCTACGAAGCGCCGCTGGCACGGGTACGGGTAACGGGAGGCAAGGGGATCTTCATCCGCGCGCTGGCTCGTGACCTAGGTGAGCAACTCGGCTGTGGCGCTCATCTCACGCGACTACGGCGGACACGGGTGGGCGACCGAAGTGTGGAGGAGTGCATCCGTCCGGAGGACTTTGTGCCATTTATTCGGCAGACGCTGGATGCGTATGCTTCCGTCCACCAGACCGACCTGAGGGCGTGGACGGATCGCATCGTGGCTGAGGGGGGAGAATAGGTATAATCAATTTTAGAGACACTGATATATGAAGTTGTCACAATTTGGCTTCAAGTTGCCCAAGAAACTGATTGCTCAGCATCCGACAGACTTTCGTGATGAGTCTCGGATGATGGTACTCCACCGCAAGAGTGGGGAGATCGAGCATAGACAGTTTAAGGATCTGATCGAGTACTTCTCAGAGGACGACGTGATCGTCCTTAATAATGCGAAGGTCTTCCCTGCTCACCTCGTGGGTCATAAGGAGAAGACGAATGCCCGCATCGAGGTATTCCTGATGCGCGAGCTGAAGGCTGAGAACTACCTGTGGGATGTCCTCGTGGACCCGGCTCGTAAGATCCGGATCGGGAATAAGCTTTTCTTTGGTGACGATGAGCGACTAGTCGCTGAGGTGATCGACAATACCACCTCCCGAGGTCGTACCCTTCGCTTCCTCTACGACGGGGATCATGACCACTTCATCCAAGATCTGAAAGACCTCGGCATGACGCCTCTGCCCGACTATATCAAGCGTGAGCCGACACCGGATGATGCTGAGCGGTACCAGACCATATACGCTGAGGCTGAGGGGGCTGTAGTGGGACCGTCGGCAGGATTTCACTTCAGCCGCGAGCTGATGAAGCGTCTCGACCTGAAGGATGTCCACTTTGCGAAGCTTGAGCTAAGCACCAGCCGCGTGATGTACGACGAGATCGATGTGGACGACCTCGCGAAGTACAAGATGGGATCCGAGCAGATCTCTATCACGCAGGAGTGCTGCGACGTGGTCAATAAGGCGCGTGTGGGAGGACATAAGATCTGCGGTGTCGGCACCTCGACGATGAAGGCACTGGAGACCGCGCTCAGTACCGATGGCTTTATCAAGCCCTATGGGGGCTGGACGGGGAAGTTTATCTACCCGGAGTACACCTTTGGCATCGCCAATAGTATGGTGACCGGTTTCCATATGCCGTACTCCTCCACGCTGCTCACCGCAGTAGCCTTCGGTGGCTACGACGTGATGATGAATGCCTACAAGGTGGCGATCAAGGAGGAGTACCGCTTTGGTTGCTACGGTGATGCCATGCTCATCATCTGACACTTATGGAGCACACCACTTATATCGCTCTCGGGAGCAACTTAGGAGATCGTGCCCACTACCTCTCCGAGGCGGTACGGCTGATCGGTGAGCGGGTGGGGAAGGTTCTCGCTGTCTCCTCTCCTATGGAGACGGAGCCGGTGGGCTTTGAGAGTGAGCATAAGTTTCTTAATCAAGTGCTCGCTGTCCGTACTTCGCTTGCCCCTCGAGCCCTTCTTACGATGACGCGCGAGATCGAGCGAGAGCTGGGGCGTGAGCGGAAGAGCGTCAGCGGGATCCACTTCGACCGGACCTGCGATGTCGATATTCTGATGATCGATGACCTGGTCTACCACGATGAGTGGCTGGAGATCCCTCATCCTCGTATGCGAGAGCGGCTCTTTGTCCTCCAGCCCTTGGCCGAGATAGCGCCTGACGTGATTGACCCGATCACCCGTAAGACCATCCGAGAGCTTCTATGGGACGTCTCTTAGGGCTGGATGTAGGGCGCAAGCGAACCGGTATGGCGGTGACGGACCCCCTGAGGATCATCCCCGACGGTATGGGCTATGCCTCCACGGGCGAGATCCCCGATCGTGTGAGGGACTACTGTCAGCGGGAGCAGGTGGATGCGATCATCATCGGGCTACCTAAGCAGACGGACAATTCGCCCTCCGAGAGTGAGAAATACATTACTCCGCTGATCAATAGGCTGCGTAAACTTTTACCTGCCATGCTCATCATAAGGTATGACGAGCGCTTCACTTCAGTAATCGCCAATCGGACCCTCGTCGAGAGCGGAATGGGGCGGATGAAGAGGCGGGAGAAAGGGCTGGTCGACGAGATCAGCGCCGTGATCATCCTGCGTGACTTCCTTGAGAGTCGGACCTATCGTGAGATGCAGGATCGGGGAGAGATATAATTAATGAATAGAAAGTAAGCAATGGAACTACCTATATTCGTCTACGGCACCGATATACTGAGAGAACCGACCAAGGAGGTGACTCCTGACCTGCCGGGTCTCCAAAAGCTGATTGCCGATATGTACGACACCATGTATGCCTCCGATGGGATCGGACTGGCCGCCCCGCAGGTGGGCAAGGCACTGCAGCTCTTTGTCATCGATGCGTCGCCCCTCCAGGACGCCTATCCCGAGACGGCAGATATGAAGCACACCTTTATCAATGCGGAGGTGCTGGAGTATGGCACGGAGGAGGTAACCCTGGACGAGGGCTGCCTCAGTCTCCCCGGTCTCAGCGAGCCGGTAAGCCGACCGACGATGGTGCGGGTGAAGTACCAGGATGAGAGCTTCGAGTGGCACGAGGAAACCTTCCGAGGCTTCAGCGCGCGGGTCTTCCAGCATGAGTTTGACCACACCCGTGGGATCCTCTTCACAGACAAGGTTCCCGCGATGCGCAAGGCCATGATCCGCAGTAAGCTCAAGAAGATGTCCCGCGGCAATGTCCGGGCGGACTACAAGATCATCACCAATAGCCGATAACTGACCGGGATGAGAGAGAGGATCCGCTTACGACTTTGGCAGACCACCATACTGGTGGTCTGCCATCTCCTGCCCGCACACGCCCAGATCGACCCGGCTCGGGTGATGACCATAGGGCAAAATGCGATCCTCTTCAAGGATTACGTCCTCGCCATCCAATACTTCAATACTGCCATCCGGGTCGACTCCACCTCTGCACGCCCCTACTACTGGCGGGCGGTTGCGAAGTACAGCCTTGGGGATGTCAGGGGTGCTGAGCAGGATGCTTCTGTCAGCATCGGACGTAATCCCTTCATCTACGACGCCTACTACCTCCGCGCCCTCACCCGCCACACGCTGGGCGAGGACTCGCTGGCGCTTCAGGACTACAGGGTGGTGCTAGCCGATAATCCCGACAATCGGGGGGCGCTCCACAATGCTGCGGTCCTCTACACATCAATGAAGGATACGGTATCCGCCCGTCGCCTCCTTGACCACCTCCACCGCTATCATCCCGACTATGCGGATGGCTATCTGATCGATGGCGGTCTCCGACTGCAGCAGGGTGACACCATTGCAGCGCAGGGGCTCTTTGAGAAAGCGCTTGCCCTCTCACCTTCGCTGACCAATGCTCATCTCTCTATGGCGGATATTGCCTACAGTAGGCGCAAGTATCGAGAGGCAGAGGATTACCTCGACAAGGCGATCCGCATCAATGCCAATGAGCCGATACTATATACCAATAGAGCGCTCATCCGATACCAGCAAAATAATATGCGCGGAGCGATGGGCGACTACACTATGGCGGTGGAACTGGATCCCAATAACCTCATCGCCCGATACAATCGCGCCCTCCTCCGGACGCAGGTGGGGGAGCTCAATGGAGCATTAGACGACTTCAGTAGAGTGGTCATGCTACAGCCGGACAATTACTTTGCGATCTTCAATCGCGCCTTAGTCGCCAACGAACTCGGTAGCTACACTCTCGCCAAGTCCGACCTGACCAAGATCATCAACCGCTATCCCACATTTGTCCCCGCCTTTGCCGAGCGCTCCAGAGCCAATATGGGTCTGGGGCAGACCATTGAGGCAAAGAAGGACAATTACCTCGCCAGCAAGATGATGTACGACCCTGCAACGCGACGTAAGGCGGAGCAGCAGCAGAAGGAGATGTCCGAGTTGCTGAAAGAGGATGCGGAGAATATGTACGCTGAGGGAGGCGCCCGACAGGTCCGGGACGAGCGGGACGACAACATCCGCAAGTTCCGTCTCCTCGTCTACAACAGCCGGGAGAAGGGGTACAATGAGCTCTATGCCGAGGCGGAGGAGGGCGGCATCCGTGGTCGCGTGCAGGATCGAGAGATGCCGGTGGAGCCGATGCCGCTCTTCACCCTCTCGTATTATATGAAGGAGGAGGCTCAGCCCCGACTTGGCAAGGAGCGAGACTACTCAGGCGAGCTTCATCTGCCAACGTCCGATCGCAAGATCTATGTGGTCAATGACCTTCCGGTCCTCAATCAGCTACAGTTTGACTACCACATGAGCCGCATCGACTCATTCCCGCAGATGAGGGAGCAGGATCTCTTTGCCCTCGCTATGGACCAGGTGATGGTCAGCGATCATGCAGCGGTGGTGGCGACACTCGACCGAGTGATTGCTGAGCACCCCGACCAGCCCGATGCCTACCTCCAGCGTGGTGTCTCCCGCATCAAGGACTTTATCAATAAGGAGACCGTCCGCCACACTCAGATAGACCTCGGCGTCGATGTCTCCAAGGCAGATCTCTCCAAGGACTACCTCCTGAAGAAAGCGACCTACACCTCCTCCATCGAGGACTTCCGCAAGGTGCTCGACCTCGTCCCCGGCTACCTCCCGGCGCTCTACAACCTCGCCTACGCTCACTACGGCCTTGGGCAGTATCACGAGGCGATCTCCGCCCTCAGCGATCTGATCATCAGAGATCCCTCCTTTGGCGACGCCTTCTTTGCCCGCGGACTTGCCTACTATGCCACGGGGGATAAGGAGAAGGGGGATCGGGACATGAGCCGGGCCGGTGCTCTAGGCGTCTTTGGCTCCTACAACATCATCAAGCGCATGCAGTAATGACAGACAGCAAGAAGATCAATATCGCCCTCGACGGCTACTCCTCCTGTGGCAAGAGCACTATCGCTAAGCGTCTCGCCCGCTCCCTCGGCTACACTTATGTTGATACTGGTGCTATGTATCGGGGCGTCACGCTCTATGCCCTCCGGGAGGGACTCTTCAGTGGACATGAGCCGATGGTCGAGGAGATCGCTCGCCGGCTTCCTGAGATAGAGCTGCGCTTCGCCATCCACCCCGATGGTCAGCACCTTCTCCTCAATGGCGAGGACGTTGAGCGGGAGATCAGGGGTATGGAGGTCTCGGAGCATGTCAGCCCAGTCGCCACCATACCGGAGGTCCGCAGCGAACTCACGAGACAGCAGCAGGCTATGGCGAGGCAGAAGGGGGTAGTGATGGACGGGCGAGATGTCGGCACCACCATTCTCCCCGATGCGGAGCTCAAGATCTTCGTCACCGCCCGACCCGAAGTCAGAGCGCGCAGGCGCTTTGACGAGCTGACGGCTAAGGGCGAGTCGGTCACCTTCGACTCCGTGCTCGCTAACGTCCGAGAGCGGGACCGCATCGACTCCGGTCGCACTGTCAGCCCCCTCAGGCAGGCAGAGGACGCCCTTGTCCTCGACAACTCTGATATGACCCTCGACCAGCAACAGGCCTGGGTCGAGGAGCGGGTAAGGGAGCGCCTATGATCGACATCGAGATTAATAGCAAGTCCGGCTTCTGCTTCGGTGTCGTCACTGCGATCGAGAAGGCTGAGACCGAGCTCGAGGGGGGACACTCGCTCTACTCTCTCGGAGATATTGTACACAATAGTCAGGAGGTCTCACGTCTCTCCGAGAAAGGACTTCGTCCGATCCGCTACGAGGATCTCAGCCACCTGAGGGACAAGCGGGTTCTCTTCCGGGCCCATGGCGAACCGCCCGAGATTTATGCCGAGGCGCGATCCCGTGGACTGGAGATCATTGACGCCACCTGTCCGGTCGTCCTCTCCCTCCAGCGTAAGATCCGCAAGACCTATGAGAAAACCTCCCGCGAGGGAGGGCAGATCGTTATCTTCGGCAAGCTGGGACATGCTGAGGTAAATGGGCTCGTCGGTCAGACAGAGGGGCATGCGATTGTCGTCCAGTCGATCAGCGACGTGGAGGAGAAGGTTGATCTCAGTCGTCCTGTCTATCTTTTCAGCCAGACCACTATGGACGGTATGGCTTACCGGGAGCTCATCGGCTATGTCAGCGACCACCTTCGGCCCGGGGTCTACTTCGAGAGCCACGATACCATCTGCCGTCAGGTCGCCAATCGGATGAAGGATCTTGTCGACTTTGCCAAGAGCAAGGATGTTATCTACTTCATCGCCGGTAAGAACAGCAGCAACGGCAAAGTGCTCTACCGCGCCGCCCTGCAGGCCAATCCCCACACCTACTTCATCTCCGACCCCTCCGAGATCACAGACCCCCTCCCTCTTGAGGTCAGGACGGTGGGTATCACCGGCGCCACCTCCACCCCGATGTGGCAGATGGAGCAGGTCCGAGACCGTCTCCGCGAGCTCAATCCCTGAGCACCGACCCGCAACCGGGTGCTCTCCGGCTGATCCTCCACTTTCGTCTTCATCCTCACGCTCAGTCTCGTCGGGGCCTGATTTTGTGGGGCGGATCGGAATACGGCAAAAGTTTGTACCTTTGTCTATTATAGATAGCAGACAGAGAAAGTAGATCAATCAATATAGATCATGGCAAATATCACAATTACATTTCCGGACGGGTCTCAGAAGGAGGCCCCTAAGGGGGTAACCAGCCAAGAGCTGGCGGCAGAGATCAGCCCTCAGCTGGCTAAGAAGATCTTGGTGGCAAGGGTGAATGGCAAGCTGTGGGATGTAATGCGTCCCATAGAGACGGATGCACGAGTGCAGTTCTTCACCTGGGATGATGACGAGGGGAAGCATGCCTTCTGGCACACCTCGGCCCACCTCACCGCCGAGGCGCTGCAGGAGCTTTACCCGGGGGTGAAATTTGCCATTGGTCCCGCTGTTGATGACGGCTACTACTACGATGTCGATATGACGGATACAGGTACCACTCTTACCGAGAGTGACCTGCCTAAGCTGGAGAAGCGTATCATGGAGCTTGCCAAGGAGGATCAGCCGCTGGTCCGTCAGGAGATCTCCAAGGAGGACGCTCTTCATCACTGGACTGAGGAGGATAAGGATCCGTACAAGGTGGAGCTTATCCAGGACCTCGAGGATGGGACGATAAGCACCTACACCTGCGGCAACTTTGTCGATCTCTGCCGTGGACCGCATATCCCAAGCACCGGTCTGATCAAGGCGGTCAAGCTGACCAAGCTCGCAGGAGCTTATTGGCGTGGGGATGAAAATCGTCAGATGCTTACCCGCGTGTACGGCATCACCTTCCCCAAAGCGAAGATGCTGGATGAGTATCTCCAGATGGTGGAGGAGGCTAAGCTCCGCGACCACCGTAAGATCGGTAAGGAGCTTGAGCTCTTTACCTTCTCAAGTGAGGTGGGACCCGGCCTGCCCCTTTGGCTTCCGAGAGGCACGCAACTTCGGCTGACCCTGCAGCGCTTCTTGGAGCGTGTTCAGGAGACCTATGGCTACCAGCAGGTGATGACGCCTCATATCGGTAGCAAGCAGCTCTATGTCACCTCCGGCCACTGGGCTAAGTATGGTAAGGACTCCTTCCGCCCCATCACGACTCCGCAGGAGGGCGAGGAGTATATGCTCAAGCCGATGAATTGCCCCCACCACTGCATAGTCTTCCGGAGCAAGCCACGCTCTTACAGGGATCTGCCGGTGCGCATTGCTGAGTTTGGTACAGTGTACCGCTACGAGCAGAGTGGGGAGCTCCACGGACTGACCCGTGTGAGAGGCTTTACGCAGGATGATGCGCACATCTTCTGTCGCCCTGATCAGATCAAGGAGGAGTTTGAGCGCGTGATGGACATCATCTATATTGTCTTCAAGACGCTTGAGTTTAAGTCCTTTGAGGCACAGATCTCCCTGCGTGACCCCAATAATAAAGAGAAGTACATCGGGACGGATGAGAATTGGGAGAAGGCAGAGAATGCCATCATCGAGGTCTGCAAGGATCGTGGCGTCAAGGCTAAGGTGGTCGAGGGGGAGGCTGCCTTCTATGGTCCTAAGCTCGACTTTATGGTCAAGGACGCCATCGGTCGCAAGTGGCAGCTCGGTACCATCCAGGTGGACTACAATCTGCCGGAGCGCTTCCAGCTCGAGTACACCGGAGAGGACGGACAGATGCACCGCCCCGTGATGCTCCACCGTGCGCCCTTTGGTTCGATCGAGCGCTTTGTCGCCGTCCTCTGCGAGAATACGGCGGGCAAGTTCCCCCTCTGGCTCTGCCCAGACCAGGTGGCAATCCTCCCAGTCTCGGAGAAATATCTTGACTACGCCTATAAGGTGGAGGATGAGCTGAAGGAAAAGGGTATCCGCGTCAAGGTCGATGATCGGGACGAGAAGCTCGGCAAAAAGATCCGCGAGACAGAGCTGATGCGCATCCCCTACCTCTTGATCGTAGGCGAGAAAGAGGAGGCAGAGGGTACCGTTTCTATTCGCAAACAGGGTGAAGGCGAGCAGGGTACGGAAAAAATTAGTACCTTTGCCGACGCTGTGGCTCAGGAAATCTACAAGCAGACCCATCAGTGGGAGCAAACTGATGAGGCTCAGAAGGCCTTTGCTCACCAGCACGATAAGGAATAATAGACTGATAACTACCGGCTTAGTCGACTCTCGTACCTATCCTGTCAGGGAGGTAGGGAGTGGAGACTGCTGACACGTAACTATATTTTTAGACCTCAAGAAGAGACTTAATGTCCGCAAGAAGACAGCCAATTAGTCGCGGAAGTCGCGACGATGAAAACTCCAATCGTATCAATGAGCAGATCCGTGCTCGTGAGGTGCGTGTCGTAGGGGACAACGTGGAGCAAGGGATCTACACCATCCAGGAGGCTCGCCGTATGGCGCAGCAGCAGGAGCTCGATCTCGTGGAGATTTCGCCCAATGCAGATCCGCCTGTCTGTAAGATTTTGGACTACCAAAAGTTTCTTTACCAGCAGAAGAAGAAGGCTAAGGAACAGAAAGCCAATCAGGTCAAGACGACGCTCAAGGAGATCCGCTTCGGACCTCAGACTGACGACCATGACTACAGCTTTAAGCTCCGCCATGCCATCAGCTTCCTGCAGGAGGGCAGCAAGGTGCGTGCTTATGTCTTCTTCCGTGGACGGTCCATCGTCTTTAAGGACCAGGGTAAGCTCCTCCTCCTTCGTTTTGCCAACGATCTTGAGGACTACGCTCGGGTGGATCAGCTCCCTAAGCTTGAGGGAAAGCGCATGAGTATGCTCTTCTCACCCAAGAAGGGAGTCGCTAAGAAGAAGAGTGACGATAGTAGCAGTAACAATCAACATCACACCTCTGATGAAGGCTCCGATAGTGAGCCGGAAGAGGAGGCGTAATAACGTCCACGGCGTGAGCCGCGGCAATCACTAATTTATACATTATTTAATCCATCAAGTCATGCCTAAGGTTAAGACTAATTGCGGTGCTAAGAAGAGATTTTCTCTCACCGGATCAGGAAAAATCAAGCGTAAGCATGCTTACAAGAGCCACCTCCTGGCATGTAAGTCCAAGAGGCAAAAGCGTGATCTCACAAATACCGGACTGGTACACGAGTCCAATGAGCGTGGGGTCAAGAAACTGCTTGGACTTGCATAAGTAAGCGGTCGACTACGTAAGATTTTAGTAACAGGATGATGAGCAGAGAAGTGCGGAGAGTAATGATCCGCCGCTCATGTCCACAGAAATTTTAGAATCATGTCAAGATCAGTCAATCATGCCGCCTCTAAGGCGCGGCGCAAGAGAATCCTCAAGCAGACCCGTGGCTACTATGGTGCACGTAGGAATGTCTGGACGGTAGCTAAGAATACTTGGGAGAAGGGGCTTACCTACGCTTACCGCGATCGTAAGGTCAAGAAGCGCACTTTCCGTGCCCTCTGGATCCAGCGTATCAATGCGGCTGCACGTCAGGAGGGACTCTCCTACTCAAGGCTCATGGGGATGCTCCACGACAAGGGTATCGAGATCAATCGCAAGGTCCTCGCTGACCTGGCGATGAATCACCAGGAGGCGTTTAAGGCGATCGTGGATAAGGCTAAGGCCTGATACAGCGGTCCTAAATACAAGACTCAGCTAAGAGCAACATCGTAAACTCTACGGTGTTGCTCTTTTTTTTCGTGCCTATCGGCTCAGAAGCGTACAATATCTGGGTGTAGATGGTACCATCTCGGTGGAAATGGTGGCTCTTTTTGTCACAGTTCGTTTTAGGGAAAGGTCTTCACTTGGAAAAGTGTTACCTTTGTATCTATCGTAATCATATACTGTAGCCATGACTCTATTTAGTGTCAATATCAATAAAGTAGCCACTCTCAGGAATGCCCGGGGGGAGAATCGTCCTGACATTATCCAGGTGGCTAAGGACCTCCAGCGGATGGGGGCGCAGGGGATCACCGTCCATCCCAGGCCCGACGAGCGTCACATTAAGTATGCTGATGTCCCGGCGCTGAGGCAGGTGGTAGATACGGAGTACAATATAGAGGGCTATCCCTCGGAGGACTTCCTTACGTTAGTCACCCAGGTGGGTCCCGATCAGGTCACCCTAGTACCGGATGCACCGGATGCACTGACGAGCAGTGCCGGATGGGATGTGGAGACGCACTATGACCAGCTGGAGAAGATCATCGACCGACTCCACCGGGCTGGAATCCGCGCCTCAATCTTTGTGGACACTGACTTGGAGAATCTCGTCGCTGCTCGGAGCGTAGGGGCTGATCGAGTGGAGATGTATACGAAGCCCTATGCTGACCTGTATCCGACGCACCCTGAGGAGGCTGTCCAGCCCTTTGTGGCCTGTGCCAGGCGTGCCAAGGAGCTGGGGCTCGGAGTCAATGCCGGTCACGACCTTAGTCTCGACAATCTGGCACTCCTCCATAGGCACATCCCGGAGCTGGATGAGGTCTCTATCGGTCACGCCGTGATCTGCGAAGCCCTGTATGAGGGATTTGAGTCTGTGGTCCGCAAGTATCTCGAGATCCTCAGTAAGTGAGATTATTAGATGGGGGAGGGTGTAGTATTGTACAATAATCATATCAGAATAACATCAGATGAATTTCCTTCAAATAGCGGCAGACACTCTGCCTCAGCTCTCTCAGGTGGCCGGCTCTGCCGTCACCGATACGGAGACGATGAATCTATGGGACCTGGCTGTCAAGGGAGGCTGGATCATGATCGTCCTTTTGCTCCTCTCGATCATCGCTTGCTACATATTTGTGGAGCGGGTGCTCTTTTACAACAAAGCCGGTAAGAGCAATCCCTCCTTCATCGAGAAGACTCGGGACTACATCCGAGAGGGCAAGCTGGAGTCTGCCAAGGATCTGTGCGAGGCTGAGCACACCCCTGGTGCGAGGATGATCTCCAAGGGGATCGACCGCTTGGGACGTCCGACAGAGGAGATCATGGCAGCGATAGAGAATGTGGGTAACCTCGAGGTGCAGCGCTTGGAGAAGTCACTTCCTCTTCTCGCTACCGTTGCCTCCGGTGCGCCGATGATCGGCTTCCTCGGTACGGTGACCGGTATGATCCGTGCCTTCTACAATATGGCACAGGCGGGGGCCAATGTCGATGTCTCACTGCTCTCCTCCGGTATCTATGAGGCGCTGGTGACGACGGTCGGTGGTCTGATCGTCGGTATCCTCGCCCTCTTTGCCTACAATTACCTCACGACGCGGGTGGATAAGATTGTCTCAAAGTCTGAGTCGGAGGCTCTGGACTTTATGGATCTGCTCAATGAGCCTACCATCACGACTGCACGAAAGGGAGGGATACACTGATGAAGCTGAAGCGTAGATCTAAGGCTATAGGAGACTTTAGTATGGCGTCGATGACCGACGTCATCTTCCTGCTCCTGATCTTCTTCATGGTCTCGAGTACCCTCGTGGTGCCGAGTGCCCTGAGGGTCCTGCTGCCTAAGAGTTCTCAGCAGACCAATGCACGCCCCGTCACTCGTGTCACCATCACCCCTGAGGGGGAGTACTTCGTCGGTGTCGGTAATGGCGAGGATCGGCAGGTGACTTTTGAGGAGATTGACCCCTTCCTGCAGGAAACTCTGGATCAGAATCCTGATATGTTCGTCGCCCTCTATGCGGATGAGGGTGTGCCGTATGGAGAGGTGGTGAAGGTGCTGAATATTGCGGTGGAGAATCGCTATCAGATGGTCCTCGCCACCCGCCCGCTCAAGGAGTAATCATGGCTCAAGCATAGTACAGTGGAGGAAGATAAGAGAAATAGTAGGCAATGGATCTCGGCAGCCATAGCGGTAGGGGTGCATATCCTCGCTGTGGGGCTGCTCTTCGTCATCCTCATGCCTCCGATGAAGGTCCCGGATCTACCAGCCGGGATACTGGTCTCCATAGGGAATATGGCAGAGGCTGAGGGGACCTATGATCCGCACGAGATCATCCCACCTGAGGAGGTGGACCCCGTGGAGCCGACACCCACACCGCCCGATGAGGACCTGCTGACGCAGGACCTGCCGGAGGCTCCGGAGGTGAAGCAGGTCAAGCCACAGGAGCCTAAGAAGGAGCCGGAGAAGAAAAAGGACACCCGCGCGGAGCTGGAGAGGCAGCGCCAAGAGCGTCTGCGGGAGGAGCAGAAGAAGCGCGAGGCTGCTGAGGCTAAGCGTAGAGCTGAAATTGCCGGTAAGGTGGCAGGTGCTCTGGGAAATGCTCAGAATGCATCCGGATCGGGGACTACCCCGTCGGGCTCGACGACAGGGCACCAGGGCTCTCCCTCCGGTAATGTGACCGGTGGAGGTGCAGGCTCCGGAGTGGCAGGCTTCGGTGGCTGGTCTCTCGCCGGGCGTGATATTGTGGGCGGACTCAAGAGACCCGACTTTACAAAGAATGTGGAGGGCCGTATCGTCGTCGCCATTACCGTCAATAGTAGTGGAAACGTCATCGCCGCCACGATCGCTCCGGGGACTACCATAGGCGACTACTCTATGCAACAGAGTGCGATCAAGGCCGCCAAGGCCACTCGCTTCAGTCGCGCCGATCAGGTGAATAATCAGAGAGGAAAGATAACCTACAAGTACGAGCTCAACTGAGCTCTTTAGATCAAGAAAATATGTCAAAGACAGCTTATATTATCCTGGCAGATGGATTTGAGGAGACTGAGGCAATGGGTGCCTGGGATGCTCTCCGTCGGGGAGGCGTGGAGGCGACCTTCGTCTCGATCAACGATACGACCTCTGTAGAGGGCGCCCACGGGCTCCACTTTACTGCCGACCATACCATCGATGAGATCCGGAGGCAGCCCGCTGATGCCATCGCTCTACCTGGTGGAGCTACCGGCACAGAAAATCTCTACCAGAGCGACAAGGTGAGGGACCTGATCACCTCTCAGCTGAGAGATGGTCGATTGGTCGGTGCCATGTGTGCCGCTCCATCAGTCCTCGGGCGTATGGGACTCCTCCGTGGTAAGCGAGCCACGGCGTACCCCGGGTGGGAGAAGTACCTCGAGGGAGCAGAGGTCATAGAGACCGAGGCTGTGGTGGACGGACAGATCATCACTGCGAGAGGTCCCCGCTACTGCTTCGCCTACGGGGTGGCGATCTTGTCACAGCTCGAGGGACGAGACAAGGCCGCTGAGGTGGCAAGAGGTCTGCTCCTGGATGAGCAGGTGGAGCCTCTTGATATATAAATGCATGAGAAATGGATATGGAGATAAATAAAGAAGAGATAAGGGAAGGACTAAAGTTTTACAACACCGAGGACCGTAAGCTGGAGGACTTCAAGCCGATCCAGTCACCGCATGTCGGTATGTACGTCTGCGGCCCTACGGTCTATGGTGACGCACACCTGGGCCATGCTCGTCCTGCCGTCACTTTTGACATCCTATTTAGGTACCTGTCACACCTGGACTATAAGGTCCGCTATGTACGCAACATCACCGACGTCGGCCACCTCGAGCACGACTCCGATGACGGCGAGGACAAGATTGCGAAGAAGGCGCGGCTGGAGCAGATCGAGCCCATGGAGGTGGTGCAGCACTACTTGACTGCCTATCATCACAATATGGAGGCGCTCAACGTCCTCCCTCCATCCATTGAGCCGATGGCGAGTGCCCACATCCAGGAGCAGATCGAGCTGACACAGGAGATCTTGGATAATGGCTTTGCCTATGTCTCGGGCGGATCGGTCTACTTCGACGTCGAGAAGTACGATAAGAAGTACAATTATGGTCGCCTCTCAGGTCGCAACGTAGAGGATATGCGGGCGAATACGAGGCAGCTTGCCGGTCAGGAAGAGAAGCGCAATCCGCTTGACTTTGCCCTCTGGAAGGAGGCTTCTCCGGAGCATATCATGAAGTGGAAGAGTCCCTGGGGCATCGGCTTCCCCGGATGGCACTGCGAGTGCACCGCTATGGGACGGAAGTACCTGGGGGATCAATTTGACATCCACGGAGGCGGGCTAGACTTGGTCTTCCCCCACCATGAGTGTGAGATAGCTCAGGCGGTCGCCGCGATGGGTCATCCGATGGTCCACTACTGGCTTCACAACAACCTCATCACCATCAATGGGCAAAAGATGGGTAAGAGCCTCGGGAACTTCATCACGCTCGATGAGGTCTTTAGCGGCAAGCACAAGCTCCTCGATCAGGCGTATGATCCGATGACGGTTCGCTTCTTTGTCCTTATGGCTCACTACCGCAGTCAGCTCGACTTCAGCAATCAGGCGCTGCAGGCTGCTGAGAAGGGACTGACCCGGCTCCACGAGGCTTACAAGGCGCTGGATACTCTGAAGCCATCCGCCACTCAGACCACTGAGGTGAGGGACTTTATCCACGCCTCCTATGAGCACCTCAATGACGATCTCAATACCCCGCAGGTGGTTGCGGAGCTCTTTGATGCAGCTCGTGTGATCAATACCGCCAAGAATGGTGATCAGCCGCTCACGGAGGAGCAGATCAGCGACTTACGTCAGCTCTTCGATACGTTCCTCTATGGAGTGCTGGGTATGCGTGTGGCGAATGCAGGTCTGTCCTCTCAGCATCAGGAGGCCTTTGACGGCGCGATGGATCTCCTCCTTGACCTACGTCAGCAGGCTAAGGATCGGAAGGACTGGACTGTCTCCGATGAGATCAGAGATCGCCTGACGGCACTTGGCTTTGTCGTCAAGGACACCAAGGATGGTGCCGAGTGGTCGATCTGATAAGTTTTATGCCCCTCTCACTAATACCGATATTAGAGAAATCTAATATCGGTATTAGTCTCGCCTAATATCGGTATTAGAAATTCCTAATATCGGTAAAAGAAAAGGCTCCCTTTATATGACTGGGACCCATAGTCCTATGGAGGCATCTTCAGGACTCCTGAAGGGAGACTGTGATACAGAGGGTAAGTGAGGGTTGTCTCGATGGCGATTGCCCTGCATTGGGGGATGAATTGCCTCGATATATCGAGAGAATTGTCTACCTTTGCAACGTAGAGGGGGATTGGGCCCGGTAGCTCAGCTGAATAGAGTGTCAGATTCCGGATCTGAAGGTCATGGGTTTGAATCCCATCCGGGTCACTCGATACATATGTGGTGAAGTAGGGTTGTGTACGCACTTTGTACCCCGAATTATTTTGCTACATTTGTGACAGAACAATAAAAACCAAATAGATATCAATCATGAATTTCCTGAAATACTTAGGCGTCCTCGTTATGCTCATCGGAGCCGGAGTACTGGTCTTCATCGGTATTACCGGTGGCGCACAGGCTAATATTGGGCTATTCGTAGGTCTCGGTCTCATCCTTCTGGGCTATGTCCTCCACATTGTGCTGGACAAGAAGGCCTCCGAGCAGGAGCGTCTGCATAACTGAGCCATCCCTCTCCTCTCCCTCTTGACGTAGAGCAGAGGATTTCTGCCCTACAGATGATAGAGGACCGATATTTCTAAGAAAAAAGAGATAGAGGAGCGGTGTATCCGGTGACACTGGGTGCGCCGCTCCTCTTCAGGTTATATCACACACCCATTATCCGGACTGAGCAGACTATGCTTAAGATACTCAACGATCAGACCACTCAGCGACTACTGGCCAGTGCAATGGAGGGCGTAGGCGCCCTGGATGAGCATCAGCTGGCGGAGAGGCTTGCTGACGCTTTTATGACCCAGCTACAGAGAGAGCTGAGGTCGAGGGAGCACCTGATCGTCTTTGCAGGTCCGAGTATGGCGGGAGCTGTGGCGCTGCTCTCAGCTGTCACGCTCAATATGCTGGGTCACACCACCGATGTCACCTTGCTCAATGACAGTAGCTCGGGGGTGCTGCCTGAGGTGGTCTCCTGGGCCAAGACCAGAGCCCTGGAGTCGGGACTGGTCTTGCGTGAGGTCAGTCGGGATTTCGCCCCACCCAAGATGGATCATAGGACGATCGTCATCGACGGGATCTGCGGCACGGAGCAGAGTGGTCGCTTTACCGGTAGCCTTGCCAATGTCTGCCGATTCATCAATAAGAAGCGCCCCTTTGTCATCTCTCTCGATATGCCATCCGGTCTCTGTGCTGAGGATAATAGGGACAATGACCCTGAGGCTGTCATCCATGCCAGTGCGACCTACGCCTTTCACTCTCCCAAGCTGGCCTTCTTCCTGAGAGAGAATGCGGCACTCGTGGGGGACTGGAAGGTCCTTAGTATCGGCTTGGATGACAACTCCCTCACGAGCGATGTGAAGTACTACCTCCTTGAGGACGGAGATATGGAGGGTGCCTTCGGCTCTCGGAGGCGCTTCACCAATAAGTACGACTATGGGCGGACGCTCCTCATCGCCGGATCCAAGGGGATGATGGGCGCCTCGATCCTCGCTGCTCGGGCTGCGATGCGTGCCGGGACCGGGCACCTGACCATCCATCTCCCTGCCGGAGCGGATACGATGATGCACCTCGCTGTACCTGAGGCACTGGTCACCGAGGATCACTCTACGGAGGGCTTCACCGGCACCAGTGAGGATCTCTCGCTCTATGATGCCATAGCCGTAGGGCCTGGCCTAGGGCGGAGTGAGGCCACCGGGCACGCTCTTATGGAGCTCATCGAGAGCAGTACCCGCCCCATGATACTCGATGCGGATGCACTCTATCATCTATCTATGTGCCCTGAAAAGCTTAGCGCACTTACTGCCGGATCGATACTTACTCCACATGCAGGGGAGTTTGATCGCCTCTTCGGTCCCTCTGAGACCGACTACGAGCGACTGATGAAGGCGGTCGAGATGGCCTCTCGCTACGCATGCTATATTGTCCTCAAGGGAGCCTTTACCGCCACTTGTACTCCGCGGGGACGTGTGATCATCAATTCGTCCGGCAATCCGGGTCTCGCCACGGCAGGCACAGGTGATGTGCTTACGGGGATCATGCTTGCGCTGCTCGGCAAGGGCATTAAGCCCCTGCACGCTTGTGTGGAGTCGGTTTTTATCCATGGCTATGCAGCGGATCTCTATCGGAATGAGGCGTCTGAGGAGACGCTTACAGCCTCTGATGTGATCGACCGTATCCCGATGGTGTATAAGGGCTTCCAGGACTACTCTACGCCCTGGGACAAGACCCTCTGATCCGGTGAGATGGATCAGGTAAGGAATAAGAATAAGCAATAACGGATTACCACTTATGCGAATAGGAGACTCGGCTCTTATGCCACCGGTGACGATGTCACTGATATGCGTCAATGGAGTGATGCTGATCGCTCTCTGGCTCTGTCAGAGGGTGGGTATAGATCTCAATTTCTTTCTAGGGCTGCACTACTGGCAGGCTCCTAGCTTTAGGATCTATCAGTTTGTCTCCTATATGTTTATGCATGGTGGGTTCAGCCACTTCTTCTTCAATATGTTTGCACTCTGGATGTTCGGCACTGTGATCGAGCGGACCTGGGGTGCGGAGAGGTATCTGATCTACTATTTTGTCTGTGGCTTGGGTGCGGCATTGGTGCAGGAGGTTGTCTGGGGTATCGGGATGTCACCTGAGGCGCTGGCGTACTATGGGGACTACCTGATCACGGTGGGGGCGAGTGGAGCGATCTTTGGGATCCTCCTTGCTTTTGGGATGCTATATCCCAATGCGCCTCTCTTCATTATGTTTATCCCTATCCCGATCAAGGCTAAGTGGATGGTCATCGGCTACGGCATTATGGAGCTCTTTGCCGGTGTGTCACAGACCGGAGACAACGTCGCTCACTTCGCCCACCTTGGGGGGATGATTTTTGGCTACCTGCTCATCAAGTACTGGCGCAAGCGGGACAAGAAGCGGGTACGCGACGGGGTACAGGAGTTTTTCTGATACTTTCCATGGGAGATCGGAGGCATAGAGCAAGCCTGCTGAGCACCACCGGACGGATCGTCTGGATAGTGGTGATGGCGCTGGTATTTCTCCTCTATGGGGGAGCGATGCTCTCGCCCTCTGTCTCACCGCTCAGGACTCAGATCCCCTCCTTTCTCAATCTCTCTTTCCCCTTTCTCCTCGTGGCAATCCTCCTTCTCCTCGTAGTTGCGCTGGTGATGAGACTCTGGAGGTCTGCTGTTGCTTGCGTGCTCCTACTGGTCTTGAGTGGAGGCTATATCCTTACCTTTTTCCCACTCCACAGTACTTCACTGAGTGAGGCGAGGGATCTGAGAGTCGTCTCGTACAATGTTGCTAATATGGCTCTCAAGGATGATGCCGGCACTCCGGCAGCTCTTCACATCCTTGAGCAATCGGGAGCCGATATCATCTGTCTGCAAGAGGGGGTCTCCCCGAGTCAGATAGGAGGATATGGTGAGGAGGGGAGGAGGCTCCTGCAGCGCTATCCCCACCGTCGCTACTACTCAGATGATCGGCTGCTACTCCTCAGCCGATACGACATCATCGACGGCGGTATGATCGACTATAAGTCTTACACCAATGGCTCCGCCTGGTACCTCCTCAGGATCGCACCGGACCGCTCCCTCCTCTTGGTCAATAACCATATGGAGAGCTATAGCCTCGCATCGGAGGAGAAGGAGACCTTCCGTGGCTACCTTACGAAGCCGAGCCTGGAGGAGATGAAGTCTCGCCTACTCGCGATCAAGCGGAGACTGGGTCCGTCGCTTAACATGAGAGCCGGTGCGGCCAATGCTGTACGAGATAAGGTGAGATCTCTGCAGCGAGACTTCGCACCTACATACACCATCATCTGTGGTGACTTTAATGATACGCCTATGTCCTACTGCTACTCTCGCATCAGGGATGACCGCAGTGACGCATTTGTGGAGACTGGTAAGGGGATGGGGGTTTCATTTAATGAGCCACTGTATGCATTTAGAATAGATCACCTCTTTTACGACGGTCCAGTGAAGGCTATGGCCGCAGAGATCCCGAGCCACAAGGAGTGCAGCGATCATAACCCGCTCTTGGTAGACTTCAAGACCCTCGATACAAACGAATAAGCTCCCTATGTCCAGTAAAGTCAGATCTTTCCTCGCCCGCCTGATCACAGGAGTCCTCTACGTCTCGATCATTCTCTTTGGGATATTGACGGACTCGGTCAATATGATGGCGGCTATTTTTGCCATCCTCACATCCTTTGCCACCTACGAGTATCAGACCATCACTCAGGTCAATCGGTACTTCCCGATCCTCAAAACGGTGCATGCGGTGATGGCAGGCGTGCTCTTCTTCATCATCTTCAACGTCATCTCGCAGGGCTATACCTACAAGCATCTGCTGATAGCAGTACTCCCGTACGTTGCCTACTACCTCTTCTACATCATCACGGAGCTCTTCCGGAGACGTCCACATGCGATCGAGGAGATAGCGCACGCCTTCTTCTCGCACCTCTACACGACTGTGCCCTTTGGAGCGCTGATGCTTCTCTGCTATATGGCTCCGGAGGACACAGGGCAGTACCTGCTCAGCTTTGACCACACGTTCTGGTTGCTGCCGATATTTGTATTTATTTGGCTCAATGACTCCGGTGCTTATTGCGTCGGCAGTATGATCGGCAAGCATCAAATGGCGCCGCATATCTCCCCACATAAGACTGTGGAGGGGCTACTGGGCGGTATCGCCTTCACCCTATTGGGAGCGGTGGCATTTTACTACTTCTTTCCGGCTGTGACCAGCTTGGTTAATTGGCTCATCCTCGCTGCTATCGTGGGCTTCTTTGCCACCTGTGGGGATCTCTTTGAGAGCCTGCTAAAGCGCTGCTATGATGTGAAGGACTCCGGGCATATCCTTCCCGGACACGGAGGTATACTGGACCGCATCGATAGCACGATCCTTGCGGCACCTCCCGCATTCATCTTCATTATCCTCTTTGTCTACCTCTAACAGAGTCACTCGAGTAGGCCCTCAGGCAGGGTGAGGCGAAGGATGTGGTGCGCCTCATCCAGTGCCTCTACCCACGCTGTCACCCAGGGGAGTAGGTGCTCTATCCCATCGGCTGAGCGTACACAGAGCAGGATGTTAGCGGTGCTGTCATCGTACCGTTCCACTACACCGAGATAGGCATCGTCATTAGAGCTGTAGACTCGCCATCCGATGAGGCTCTGGTAACTCTCGCCTTCATACTGAGTCAAGTCGTGCTGATCGCTCGGTGCGACGAAGGTGGGGCAGCCACGGTATAGCTCAGCCGTCTCCACGTCATCCACGCCGGAGACCTTGACAACCACTTGACCGCTCCGATCCACCAACTCCTCGATCTCAAAGGGGACCTTGATCCCCTCTATCTCGATGAAGATGTAGTCGTCCAGCGCCGTCTCGGGGAAGGAGTCGACGATGAAGTCGCCCATCGTGCCATAGGTCTTGAGTATTGGACCGAGGGCGATGTAGTGGTCAGGTAGCGGTCGGAGATCGGTGGGCTTCATCGGAGAGACGTTAGTCGATGCGACTTATCGAAGCACCGATGGCATTGAGGCGCTTGTCGATACTCTGGTAGCCGCGATCGATCTGCTCGATGTTATTGATGCGGCTCGTCCCATTGGCCGACATGGCTGCGATGAGCAGCGCAATACCTGCACGTATGTCGGGGGAGTCCATCGTGGCGGCACGGAATGGGTGAGAGCGGTCAAGCCCGATCACGGCAGCACGGTGAGGATCGCACAGGATGATCTGTGCACCGATGTCGATCAGCTTGTCCACAAAGAAGAGTCGGCTCTCAAACATCTTCTGATGAAAGAGCACACTCCCTCTCGCCTGTGTCGCCGCCACCAGCATCACGCTGATTAGGTCCGGTGATAGTCCAGGCCATGGAGCGTCCGCAATGGTCAGTATAGAGCCGTCCATAAAGGTGTCGATCTCGTAGTGCTCCTGTGCCGGGATGAATAGGTCCTCTCCCCTCATCTCGGTCCGTATCCCCAGCTGCTGAAATGCTCGGGGGATCATCGCCATCTCCTCGATGTGGGGATTGACGATGGTGATCTCTGAGGCGGTCATGGCGGCCATACCGATGAAGCTTCCCACCTCGATCATATCGGGCAGGATCGTGTGGTCCGCTCCTGACAGGTGGTCTACTCCCTCGATCGTGAGTCTGTTGCTTGCGACCCCCTCTATCTTGGCCCCCATCGCGATGAGTAGCCGGCAGAGCTGCTGTACATATGGCTCACAGGCAGCGTTGTAGATCGTGGTGCTACCCTCGGCAAGGACGGCTGCCATGATGACGTTGGCGGTACCGGTGACCGATGCCTCCTCTAAGAGCATGTACTTCCCGTGTAGTCCGTCCTTAGCCTGCATTGAGAATAGTTCTGTCTCCTCGTCGTAGTCAAAGGTGGCTCCCAGACTTTGGAAGCCTTGGAAGTGCGTGTCGAGCCTGCGCCGACCGATCTTGTCACCTCCCGGCTTCGTGATTACAGCCTTCCCAAAGCGTGAGAGTAGGGGACCCAGAAGGAGGATCGACCCTCTCAGCTTGCGGCACTTGATAAGAAACTCCTCAGAGTAGGCAAAGTCAAGATTGACATCATCGGCCTGGAAGCAGTAGGTATCCTCGCTCTCCTTAGTCACCTTCACCCCCAGATCCATCATCAGCCGGATGAGGTTTTTCACGTCGAGGATGTCAGGGACATTGGAGATGCGGACCTCTTGGTCGGTAAGCAGGGCGGCAGAGATGACCTGAAGGGCCTCGTTTTTAGCCCCCTGAGGGACGAGGGTCCCCTTCATCTGCCGACCTCCTTCTATGACAAATGCGCCCATGATACTTATCTTCTTTTCTTCTTATTATGGTTGCCACCCTTATTCCCTCGCCCTCGGTTGTTGTTGCTGCCCTTCCGATTGTTATTATTCATATGGGGACTGTTGCCGGTCGGGGCTGTGAGAGCTCCCGCCTCAGGCAGAGTGCAGATGTGCTCATCGAGGTAGACCTCTCCCTTGGAGAGCTCGTAGAGGTCTGCAAAGATCTTGGAGTCAGCGACGGAGGACTTATTCCAGCTGCAGTACTGGCGCTTCATCTCCACGGCAGTGATCCTCGCCAGCTCATCCCGCTCCTCGCCCTCCGGAAGCCCCTTTACGATCTCCACCATCCGCTCTATCGTATGTCCATAGTGGCGATACTTGGGAGGCTCCTGAGTGCAGTCATCCAGTCTCGGCACGACCGGCTTCTCATACTCCTCGCGAGAGGTGACGGGGTAGGGGAAGTCCACATCCAGCCGGAAGCGGGACATAATATATAGGTGATCCCAGAGGATCTGCTCGAAGTCCTCCCGGTCCTTATCCGTCGTGGCAAAGGAGCGCATCGTATCGATGATCGTCTCCGCACACTGCTGACGGGTAGCGGGATCCTCTATCACGACACAGCGGTCGACCATATTTTGGACATTACGTCCGTACTGAGGGAGGATCAGCGGCTTGGCGTCGTTTTCCTTATAGTCTTGTAGCATATATCTTACTTTTGCTCCTCGAGACGGGTCCGGATCTTCTTGGTCTCCTCCTCGTAGCCGGGCTTGCCAAGGAGCGCAAACATATTGCGCTTATAGTCCTCCACACCAGGCTGGTTAAAGGGATTGACCCCCAGCATATATCCGCTGATGCCGACAGACTTCTCGAAGAAATAGAAGAGCTGGCCAATATAGTACTCACTCAGCTCCGGAATCTCAAGGCGTAACACAGGCACGTCTCCGTCAAGGTGAGCGAGGATGGTCCCCGTCTCTGCATTCTTATTGACAAAGTCGACATGCTTACCGGCGAGATAATTGAGCCCGTCAAGATTGTCCTTATCCTCAGGCACAATGACGGAGTGGCGCGGTCTCGTGACACTTACAAAGGTCTCAAAGAGGTTCCTCTCGCCCTGCTGGATCATCTGTCCTATGGAGTGAAGGTCGGTGGTGAAGTCGGCTAAGGTGGGGAAGATGCCCTTCCCGTCCTTGCCCTCGCTCTCAGCGAAGAGCTGCTTCCACCACTCACCGATGTAGTGGAAGCGGGGATTGAAGTTATTCAGTATCTCCAGCTTTTTCCCATTATGGTAGAGCGTATTGCGGGTCGCGGCATATTGGACAGCCATATTATCCTCTCCCTTGACACTTCGCCCAATGTGCCTCTCCATATCCTGCGCCCCTCTCACTAATGATCGGATGTCGCAGCCGGCAGCTGCGAGAGGCACCAGCCCGACCGGTGTGAGAACTGTGAATCGCCCGCCTACCGGATCCGGGATAACGAAGGTCTTGTAGCCCTCATCATCGGAGAGCTTGCGTAGAGCTCCCTTGTGTGCATCGGTGATGGCGATGATGTGCTTGCGCGCAAAGTCTACTCCCTCCTGTGACTCCAAGAGCTCTTTCAGGAGCCTAAAGGCAATAGAGGGCTCTGTCGTCGTACCGCTCTTGGAGATATTGATGATGCCAAACTTGCGTCCCCTCAGGAGGTCAATCAGCTCGGAGAGGTAGTCCTCGCTCACCTGATTGCCGGCAAAGAGGAGTCTGGGCCCGCTCTGCTCCTTGTAGTTGGAAAAGGAGTCTCTCACGCCATCGTAGACCGCACGGATCCCGAGGTAGGAGCCACCGATGCCGACGGAGACTACAAAGTCGCAGTCTTCCCGTAGGGGCTTCGCCGCTTCCTCGATCTCACTCAGCGTCTCCTCTGTGATCGAAGAGGGCAGGGAGACCCATCCGAGGAAGTCATTCCCCGGGCGATCTCCTGTGTAGAGTGACTCATGAGCCGCATCGGCCTCCTTGATGAGGGAGCGGTACTCTGCCTGCAGATCATTGTTGCACAGAGCGTTCTTAGTGTCCAGCGAGATATACTCCATCTGTTCTCGATACTTTAGTTCTTTGATTTTACTTCTACGCAAATATACCTATTTCCTTACTTAGAGCCCTTGCGCCATCCTCTTTCCGTCAGTGCTACGCTAGCTGATGTGACGCTCTCCGTAGGGATCACTCTTCTTACTTATAAGCGGATATCCTCATATCCCGGAGGCATATCGTAGATGGCATTGCGGAAGATCTTGTAGCCGGGCTCCCTGCCATCCTTCGGTACATAGATCAGGAGGTAGTCAAAGCGGATGTCGCTGTAGACCAGGTGTCTCCCCCCTTTCTTGTCCTGGAGGAAAGCCTTGGCAGCTCGCAGGATATTGAGTTGCTTCTGTGCCGTGATCAGCGACTCGAGGTCCCGAAGGGCACCGAGGTTACTCCTCGCTTTTATCTCGATGAAGCAGAGTGTGGTGCCCTCCATGACGATCAGGTCCAGCTCCAGAGGTCCGGACCGGTAATTCTGTGCAATGATGGTGTAGCCCTTTTGGCGCATTAGATCGGCACACATAAGCTCGATCGCATGACCATCGGTGGCGGAGGCATTATCAGATCTCATCGGAATGCTCCCTCTCGTGATCAAGGAGTAACCTCTTCCTCTCGCTGCCCCAGCGGTAGTGCCCTATGGAGTGGTCTGCCGGTAATACTCGGTGGCAGGGTAGGAGGATGGCGTATCTATTTTGGGATAAGAGATGCCCGACTGCCCTCGCATATCCAAGGGTGAGCGAATTAAGTCGGCAGAGTTGCCCATAAGTAATGGTCTGACCCGCCCTGATCGTGGAGAGGAGGTCCCAGAAGTGTGGCGCCCAGTCGGGGCTTGCCTGGTGGATCCTGTACCCACTCGGCAGGGGACGACAGAGGGACAGCGCCCTCTGGAGGTCTGCAAGCAGGGGCACCTCCTCAGGGATCTCCTCGGGAGCCGGCAGACACGACCACAGATCCAGCGTGTGTGGATCTATGATCACCCTCATGGAACCTATGGGAGATGAGAGGATGTGGCTCTCAGCCCCTGTAGTCAACGCAGGCTCGGGAGACAAGATAGGGCTTGATGTACTTACCTACCAGTGCGACGTGATCGGGGTGGGTGGCGTAGTCGTGGAGCTTCTGCAGATCCTCGCAGTGAGCGATGAGGGCGAGGTCATACTTCTCCGAGGGGTTGGCATTGATCTCGATGCGCAGGTCCACCAGCTCCTTGATGGTGTGAGGCAGCTGCTCGAAGTCTGACTTCAGTGCTGCAAGGTGCAACTCTTTCTCCTCGCCAGCGAGCTTGTCGTCGAGCTGGAAGAGGACTATGTGGGTGATCATGATTTATTGGATGTTAGAGAATTGTAGTTCGTCAAGCTGTGAGTCTTTATACCCTAAGAAGTAGAGGATGCCATCCAGCCCGGTTGTGGTGATGGACTGCTTGGCGCTCTCCTGTACCTTGGGCTTAGCATGGAAGGCTATGCCCAGCCCTGCCGTGGAGAGCATCGGCAAGTCGTTTGCACCATCGCCGACAGCCACGGTCTGCCGGATGTCGACCTTCTCCAGCTGGGCGATGAGCTTCAGGAGCTCCGCCTTACGTCGTCCGTCTACCACCTCACCGATGTATCTCCCTGTCAGCTTATTGTCCGGCCCTATCTCGAGGTCATTGGCGTAGACGTAGTCGAGGTTAAAGAGATCCTTAAGGTAATTACCGAAGTAGGTGAAGCCACCGCTGAGGATGGCAATCTTGAAGCCGACACGCTTGAGGATATGCATCGTCCGCTCCAGACCATCCATAAGAGGCAGGTTGACGGCAATATCATGCATAACACTTGCGTCAAGCCCCTTGAGAAGTGCCACGCGCTCCTTGAAGCTCTCTCGGAAGTCGATCTCGCCACGCATAGCGCGGGCGGTGATCTCCTTTACCTGATCCCCGACACCTGCCCTACCGGCAAGCTCATCGATCACCTCAGTCTTGATGAGGGTCGAGTCCATATCGAAGCAGATCAAGCGTCTCATCCGGCGGAACATGCTATCCTGCTGGAAGGAGACGTCCATATGGTGCTCGTCAGATATGCGGATGATATGTCGCTGCATAGCGACCTGATCCTTGGGGGTCCCGCGGAGGGAGATCTCGATACTGGCCCTTGGGTGCCTCTGATTCTCCACCAAGGGAATGCGCCCGGTCAGGCGATCCACAGAGTCGATATTCATCCCTTGGTCTGCCACCTCCTTGGTGATCGCTGCCACCATATCGGCGGTGATGGTCTTGGAGAGGAGCGTGATGATGTACTTGTTCTTCCCCTGATTGCCGACCCACTCCGAGTAGCTGTCGGGATCAATGATGCGGAAGGTGACCGTCACGCCGAGATCATTGGCGCAGAAGAGCAGGTCCTTCAGCACGTTGCCACTGCCACTGGAGGAGACAGAGAAGAGGACGCCGAGGGTGAGGTGCTTATGGATGTCGACCTGTCCTATGTCGAGGATCGTCAAGTCATGCTTCGCAAGTACAGTGGTGATGGCTGCAGTGACGCCGGGGCGATCGGTGCCATTGAAGACCGCCAGTAGGATTTCCTTCTGATCAGATGATTCCATGCTTTACAATATAGTGTAGGCTCAAAACTTGTCTTAGCAAAGATAGCAAAATGGCAGACTACTTCAGCAGTCACCCTCAGCCCAAGGCGCCTCATCTCCTCCACGATCTCGTCTCGCCTCTCCGTACGCCCGATAGAAGCTCCCCGTCAGCACCTCCGTGTAGGATCTCCATAAGTCTTGTATCTTTGGGCTGAGCAACAGATGGATCAGGTACGACCGATGGCTCTGCCCCGAATTTAAATAAAGCTCTCAGCTGGTCGGTTCACAAGATCGACCAGCTTTTCTATTCTTGTTGCGATTAGAGTCCCCTTGTTGGCAATCCTCGCTCCGTGTCGTACACCGCTATGCTCGGTTTGCCATATCGCCCATCCTCAAGGTGTGCCTTAGATTTGTATGCACTCCAGCGAGATACGCCTAAACTCTCTTGAAGTTTGTAGAAGTCTCTTGTTGCATCTGCCGCTCCAAGCATATCTCCGAATCGCTCAGCCCTGGGAAAATTGATCTTCGGATCCGTGGGCGTTGCTTTATCTGCCTTTGGGTTCCCAACGCCATTTATTACATTTGCAATACCACTAAGCTTTGGATTAACTTGTGCGGATGCTCCCTTGGGAGGAGCAATGCCAAGCCAATCCAAAGCTTCCTCTTTGTCTTCATCCTTTTACACTTGTGGCTTAAGCACGAGCAATCATCTCATTCCAACGTTTTGTCTGTTCTGATCTTTCTTGTACATTTGCAATGAGATCCAAGTTTAGTAGAAGCTGCCTGTCGGGATTGGTCTGACGGGCTTCTGCTTAGACTTGGATTTTCTTTCTATTATTGTAGCGATTAGAGCCGGCTTGACGAAGGACCTTATCTACAATCTGCTTGCTGTGGCGTACACCGCTCCGGTTCGCTACACTTCCCATCGCTTAGATTTCTGTGTACTTCAGCGAGATGCGCCCAAGCTCTCTTTAGGTGCGACAATATTTCTCACTATCTTTGTCGTAAGATCAAGGCGTGCGACTTTCTCTCTGACCTCAGCGAAATTGGATCGCTGTTTGGAGAGTCAGTCGTGCGCTTTCACCGCCCATATAGCATGTACCTCAACTTCTTCACCTTCTTCTCTCAGCCTCGCAGAAACGGATAGCCTGACCATCTGAGTCAGTTGTTTCAGATTTGTTAAAGAGTAGTTCGTAGGTTTGTAGGATTTCCCAACCCTTTCAGTAACTTTGCGTTAGCAAGCCGTTCAGTTGAAGTGTGCTTGTTAGTGGAGTTGGTTAGTGCATCGCTCGTGGAAGAGCCACTTATAACCAGCTCCACGCTCTTTTCTATAGCGGTGCGCTACTCCTTATATCGGGTGACCATCATCATGACTTGGCGGGCGATGCGGTCCCTTAGCCTCTTGGGTGAGAGGACGCTGATGTGGCTCCCGAAGCCAAGTATCAGTCGCTCCAGCTCGAGGTTGCAGATCACCTCCAGTGCCACGACGATGCTGCCGTCCTCCCGCTCCTCCATCAGCTCCTGCCGTGGGTGAAGGGGTTTCGTGAGGACATATGGTGCTTGGCAGGCATCGACCCAGAGGACTACCCGCTCACGCTCCGACGTCAAATCGCGTGTCACGCCGACCATATCATCCAGATAGGTGACCGGGTCGAAGTAGATATTCTCCTTATACCTCCCCTCCTTGTCCTCCTCCACACCAACCATTCTGTCGAGTGCCAGCGTGAGGATCCCGCTGTGACCTCTCTCATGTCCCAGGAGAAACCACCGATTGTTGTACTCCTTGAGGAGATAAGGGGAGAGGCAGATCTCGATCTCTCGGCCGGAGCGGAAGGAGCAGTAACGGACTCGTAGGGCACAGCGGTTGACGATGGACTTGTAGAGCGGGCTTAGCAGCTCCAGTCCCTTTAGCTGCTCATTGGTATCAAGAAAAACCACCTGCTGCTGCCCCTCGCTCCCGCTGCGGATCCTGTCCTCAATCCTCGTAAGAGTCTCATCCAGCCCTGAGAGACCCCTGAAGCCACTATACTGACTCAGGATGTCGAGTGCGCCGGTCAGCTCTGACAGCTCCTCGTGTGTCAGAGGGATACTGCTGATGCTGTAGTCCGGGTCACCATAGCGGTAGTACTTGCGATCGACTACCTCGATCGGTGCATTGTACCCCAGCTTATCGCTTCGCATAAGCTCGATGTCCCGCTGTATCGTCCTCAGGCTCACACCCGAGGTCCCCTCGTACTCGTAGAGGGCATCCTCGCAAGCAGAGCGGAGATCCTCTATGGTCCAGCTGCGGTGGCGACGGCGGAGGCAGGCGTCTATGGTCCGCATCCTCAGGAGCGCATTTCTATTGATCGGCATAGTGATATTCTTTTGATACAAATGTAAGGAGATTAATGTACTACGCCAATAGGTGGCGTAGTGGCTCTCTACCTTTGCCTCAGATATTTATCTACAAAGAGTATACTGCTATGATAGAGAAAGTTGTGATGGGCACTAAGGTGCCTGCTAAGATGTGGCTGAGTGAGGTGGAGGACTCCTGCTTAGAGCAGATCATCACGCTCGCATCGCTCCCCTACGCATACAAGCACATCGCTGTGATGCCGGACGCTCACACCGGAAAGGGCATGCCAGTCGGTGGTGTCCTCGCGACGCGAGGTGTCGTGATCCCCAATGCTGTCGGTGTCGACATCGGCTGTGGGATGTGTGCCCTCCGGACAAGCCTCACGACGGAGGACCTGCCACGGGAGCGTCTCTCCGCTTTGGTGACCTATGCGAGGGAGCGGATCCCTCTGGGCTTCGACAGCAGGGAGGTGTCGCTGGATGAGAGCCTGCTTCCCGACCGAGAGCTTGACGACCTGCCCTGCCTGAGGAGCAAGAAGCAGGCACTGCTACGGCAGATAGGCACACTGGGTGGGGGCAACCACTTTATCGAGATCCAGCGAGATACCTCGACTGATGAGATCTGGGTGATGATCCACTCTGGCAGCCGAAATGTGGGGCTAAAGGTGGCGGAGCACTACAATCACCTGGCAGAGCAGTGGTGCGATAGGTGGTATGCCGACCGGCAGCCGGACCTCGCATTCCTCCCCATAGAGACGCAGGAGGGGAAGGACTATATGCGAGAGATGGAGTATTGCAAGGACTTCGCCTTTGCCAATCGTCGGGAGATGATGGAGGTGGTGAAGGAGGGACTTCGGACTCTCTGCCCCGGGGTGGACTTTGATCCGCTGATCAATGTCCCACACAACTACGCTGCCTGGGAGAAGCACTTTGGTGAGTACGTAATCGTCCACCGTAAGGGTGCCACCCGAGCCTATGAGGGCGAGGTGGGGATCATCCCCGGCTCTATGGGCGCACACTCCTACATCGTCCAGGGGCTTGGCTGTCCCGACTCCTTTATGAGCTGCTCCCACGGGGCGGGGCGAAGGCTCAGCAGGAGGGCAGCGTTCCGTCAGCTCTCGCTCGAGGAGCAACAGGCTCAGATGGATGAGCTTGGCGTACTCTACGAGCTGACGGAGAAGGGGCTTGATGAGGCTCCCGGGGCGTATAAGGACATCGAGGAAGTGATCGCTAAGCAGCAAGATCTGGTGCGGCCGCTAGTGCGTCTTGCACCTCTCGCAGTGATCAAGGGCTAAGCTCAGCTCACTTGGTGGTGGATCCCCTCCCTGCTGGGGCAATCGTCGGAGGCGCGCAAGTCTGTGCCCTCAGACTAATACCGATATTAGTGAAATCTAATATCGGTATTAGTGAAGTCTAATATCGGTATTAGAAGAGGGTGATTGCCATCTGCTGATGGTCAGCTTAGTGTGCACGTGCCTTTTGGAGCCCGATTAGCAGAGGTGATCTCCATGCAACCGCATAAAAAAGGGTCGATGTCTCTCATCCAAGAGAGACATCGACCCTTGCTTGCTATGTGAGTGTGTTACTTGCGTCGCTGGAGGCGGGCATCTACCTTCGCCGTCAGCACCTCGCGGAGTTGTTCATCGGGGATGCGGACAAGTACATCGTGGACAAAGGCGGATGTGAGCATATCGTGCGCCTCATCCTCGGGGATACCCCTCTGCTCCATATAGAAGAGCGCTGCCTCGTCCAGCAGACCGGTTGCCAGTCCGTGAGAGCACTTGACATCGTCAGCATAGATCTCCAGCTGAGGCTTGGAGTACATCTTTGCCTCCTTGGAGAGCAGGAGATTTCGATTATGCTGGTCAGCATCCGTCCGGATCGCACCGGGCTCCACGTAGATCATCCCGGAGAAGCTCCCCACGGAGTGATCCGAGAGGGTGTACTTAAAGAGCTCGTCCGTGTGCCCGTCGGTCTCGCTGTGGAAGATATTGGACCAAATGTCGCAGAGGTTGTCATCGCGCAGGATTGCCAGTCCGTCCATCTGCAGGTCGGCGTGCTTGCCGGCCAGGTCGATGAAGAGATTGATCCTCGTCCGCTCGGGGTGCGAGACGATCTCAGTCAGGGTCATACGCGCTTCCTCACCGATCCGGGCGTGGACGTTGTGGAGCAGGCGTGTCCCGTGAGTCTGCTCAATGTAGTCGTAGAGGTGCAGATCAGCTCGGTCTCGGACGTAGATCTCGGTGGTGATGAGGGCAGCAGCACCCTCCTCGGGAAGGTTGCGGTGCGACTGCATCATGGTCACCCGACTCTCCTCATCGCAGATGATCAGCAAGTGTCGTGCGGAGAGACCGCGACCGAGGAGATAGATAAGCTCAAGCGGCACCTCCACCCGGCAACGTGGCTCCACGTAGAGTACCATGGCCTCCTCAGCCAGCAGGTCGGTCAGTGAGGGGACAGCCCGATCTCTCAGGTCATGCTGAGTGCCAAAGAGCTTAGCCGGCTCAGTATACAGCTCAGCAAAGCGGCTCAGTGGTCCGACAAAGCAGCCCTCTATCTCTGTCCCCTCTGAGCAGAGAAGACAGCTGTCGTCAAGGAGTCGGTAGGGAGATAGGTCGCTCTCCGCTATAGGGGACTGACGCAGCTCGGTGTCGTCAAAGATCCCCAGGTCAAAGTGGGCGTAGTGCTCCGGACCGTGCTTGGGAAGTGGCTTCTTACGAAGAAGCTCCCTCGCCTCCTGCCGACGACTTGCCATCAGAGGGGAGTCTGTGGAGACGCTGTCCGAGAGGGTAAGGAAGTGCTCGGTGAGTTGTTGTTGCTTAGACATCATAGCTCAGTCCTCCTTCTGCTCCTCTCTGAGCCAGTCGTAGCCCTTGTCCTCCAGCTCCAGTGCGAGCTCTGGACCACCTGTCCTGATGATCTCCCCATTCATCAGCACGTGGATGACATCGGGGCGGATATAGTCGAGCAGTCTTTGGTAGTGCGTGATGACGATTGCAGAGAAGTGGGGCGAGCGCATACTATTGACTCCCTCGGCAACCGTCCTGAGTGCATCAATGTCGAGACCTGAGTCTGTCTCGTCGAGGATCGCCAGTGATGGCTCGAGGACCAGCATCTGGAAGATCTCATTGCGCTTCTTCTCTCCGCCGGAGAAGCCTTGATTGACAAACCTCTTCATCAGGTCGGAGGGGAGCTTCACCTGCTTCTGCTTCTCCTTGAGGAGCTTCAGGAAGTCAGCAGCCTTCACCGGCTCCTTGCCCTCCTGCTTGCGCTTGGCATTGAGGGCGGCACGGAGGAAAGAGGTCATACTGACCCCGGGGATCTCTACGGGGTACTGGAAGGACATCATTAGCCCTTTCTGTGCCCGGAGTGACGGACTCATCTCGAGGAGGTCCTCCCCATTGAAGGTCACCCTCCCCTGCGTGGGCTCGTAGGGTGGCCGTCCCGTGAGGACGTTGGCGAGAGTGCTCTTACCCCCGCCATTGGGTCCCATGATGGCGTGTATCTCGCCGTCGGGTATGTGGAGGTTGATCCCGCGTAGTATCTCTTTGTCGCCGATCTTGGCGTGTAGGTTTTCTATATGTAACATAGTGTCGTATCTGTAGTAAGTGTCATTATCCCACGGAGCCCTCAAGGGAGATGGATAGGAGAGCCTTCGCCTCGATGGCAAACTCCATCGGGAGCTTCTCCATCACCTCCTGGGCGTACCCGCCAACGATGAGGCCGATCGCCTCCTCCTCGGGGATGCCCCGCTGCTGGCAGTAGAAGAGCTGATCCTCGCTGATCTTGGAGGTCATCGCCTCATGCTCGATGATGGCGGTGTCATTGAGTATATCGGCGTAGGGGAAGGTGTGAGCGCCGCACTTGTCGCCTATGAGGAGGGAGTCGCACTGGGAGTAGTTGCGAGCATTCTCGGCATTCTTCCCCAGGTAGACCAGTCCGCGGTACGAGTTCTCGGAGTGACCGGCGGAGATACCCTTGGAGACAATGGTGCTGCGGGTGTTTTTCCCCGTGTGGATCATCTTGGTCCCGGTGTCCGCCATCTGGTGATTATTGGTGACGGCAACGGAGTAGAATTCGCCCACCGAGTTGTCTCCCTTGAGGATGCAGCTGGGGTACTTCCAGGTGATGGCCGATCCGGTCTCCACCTGAGTCCAAGAGACTTTTGACCCATTGCCTCGGCAGAGGGCCCGCTTGGTGACGAGATTGAAGACTCCTCCCTTGCCCTCCTTGTCACCGGGGTACCAATTCTGCACCGTGGAGTACTTGACCTCCGCATTTTCCTCCACCACGATCTCGACGATGGCAGCGTGGAGCTGGTTCTCGTCCCTCTGCGGGGCGGTGCAGCCCTCGAGGTAGGAGACGTAAGAGTCGTCCTCGGCTACGATCAGGGTGCGCTCAAATTGTCCCGTATTCAGTGCATTGATCCTGAAGTACGAGCTCAGCTCCATCGGGCAGCGTACACCCTTAGGGATGTAGACAAATGAGCCGTCGCCGAAGACAGCCGAATTGAGTGCAGCAAAGAAATTATCTGTCGGGGGAACGACCATACCGAGGTACTTCCGCACCAGGTCGGGATGCTCCCTGACGGCCTCACTGATGGGGCAGAAGATCACCCCCTTCTCCGCTAGTTGCTTACGGAAGGTAGTGCGGACGGAGACAGAGTCCATGACCGCATCAACGGCATAGCCGGCAAGGATCTTCCGCTCCATTACCGGGACGCCAAGTTTCTCGAAGGTCTCCTCCAGTTTGGGGTCCATTGGCTCATCGGCAGACTTCTTCTGCTTCGGTCGGGCAAAATAAATTATGTCCTGGAAGTCTATCTCCGGGAGCTTGACGTGTCCCCAGGTGGGTACTTTCATCCCGGACCAAGCGCGGAAGGCCCTGAGACGGAAGTCCAGCAGCCACTCCGGCTCGTGGCGCATCTCAGAGATAGTGCGTACAATATTTTCATCGATCCCCTTAGGCAAGTACTCCGTCTCGATGTCGGTGGTGAAGCCGTACTTGTACTCGTCTCGCTCGTCTAAGAGGTCGCTTATCTGTTCGTTATTCATAGACTATATATAGTCCCTCCGAGGAGGGAAGGATATAAAAATAGCTCCCTCCGTCAGAGATCAGTGACCTCTGTCGCAGGCGGCTCTAAGGGTGAGGTAGGGCTCAGCACATCCCTCAGTGAGGGAGCGATCGGCCCGACCAGTTCATCCAGGAGTGGGTAGGCCTGTGAGCCTCTGATCCACTCCGTATCGGGGCTGAGACTCAGGATCACCATGCAGACGATCCAGAGCATCACCGCCGTGAATAGTGTATTGGTCAGCGCCCCGAGGAGACTGTCCGGCAGTCCGAAGCGTCCATAGGAGGATCCGGTGACTAGGTTCAGTAGCAGGCGACTGAGCCAGAGTGCCACCGCAAAGGTGATCACCATGGAGAGTACCGAGATCGATGGCGAAAAGGAGATTGCTGACCGGATCAGCCCAGTGAGATAGAGGGCAAGGACAAGGCTCAGACAGCGGAGGGCAGAGGCGAAAAATCCCAGACGCCACCCCGCAAATAGCCCATTGAGCAATAGTAAGCCGACTGCAATATCAAACCACGGCATCTTGTGCTCTCCCTTGCTGCTACTGTCGTATTACTCCAGCTTTCGCTTGACCGTGAATTCCTCGAAGGTCTCGATCTGATCTCCTGCCTGGATGTCATCATAGTCCTTAATGGAGAGACCACACTCCAGACCGGTGGTAACCTCCTTGACGTCGTCCTTGAAGCGCTTCAGGCTCACCAGCGGACCGGTATGGATCACGATGCCATCGCGGATCACGCGAGCCTTATTGTCACGCGATACCTTGCCATGCTCCACCATACATCCGGCGATGGTACCCACCTTGGGGATGCGGAAGGCCTTGCGCACCTCGAGGGTTGCAGTGACCTGCTCCTTGATCTCCGGAGAGAGCATCCCCTCCATAGCGGACTTGACGTCCTCGATCGCATCATAGATAATCGAGTAGAAGCGGATCTCCACTCCCTCGTCCTCGGCGGCGCGCTTAGCGCCCTGAGCAGGACGTACCTGGAAGCCTACGATCAGTGCATCTGAGGCGGCTGCGAGGTCTACGTCGCTCTGGCTGATGGCACCGACAGCACTGTAGATCACGTTCACGCGGATCTCTTCGGTCGAGAGCTTAACCAGCGAGTCGGATAGCGCCTCGACGGAGCCGTCCATATCTCCCTTGACGATGATATTGAGCTCCTGTACATCGCCGTCCTTGATCTGTCGGCTGAAGGTCTCCAGACTTGGCAGGTGCTGGGTGCGCTCCTTCTGCTCACGCTGGAGCTGCTCGCGCTGACGAGCGATGTCTCTTACCTCAGCCTCTGTCTCGAGGGCGTTGAGGGTCTCACCGGCAGGCGTGGCACCATTGAGTCCAAGTACCTTGACCGGCATGGATGGTCCGACAGACTCGACTGTATCGCCGTACTCATCGAAGAGTGCCTTCACACGACCATAGTTGGCTCCGGCGACGATGTAGTCTCCATTGTGAAGTGTACCCTCCTGGATCAGGACCTTGGTGGTGTAGCCACGACCCTGCTCAAGCGTACTCTCAAGGACGGACCCCTTGGCGAGCTTATTCGGGTTGGCCTTTAGCTCAAGGAGGTCTGCCTCTAAGAGGACCTTCTCCAGCAGTTCTTGTACACCGATCCCCTTCTTAGCGGAGATCTCCTGGCACTGATACTTGCCTCCCCAATCCTCTACGAGGTAATTCATGGCAGCGAGTTGCTCGCGCACCATATCGGGCTTAGCCCCCGGCTTGTCCACCTTATTGATGGCAAAGACGATCGGCACACCGGCAAGAGAGGCGTGAGAGATGGCCTCCTTGGTCTGAGGCATGATACCATCATCGGCTGCGATGACGATGATGACGATATCCGTTACCTTGGCTCCGCGAGCACGCATAGCAGTAAAGGCCTCGTGACCGGGAGTATCGACGAATGTGAGCTTGCGTCCCCCCTCGAGGGTCACCCTATAGGCACCGATGTGCTGGGTGATGCCGCCCGCCTCACCGGAGATGACGTCGGACTTGCGCACGGCATCGAGGAGAGAGGTCTTACCATGATCGACGTGACCCATCACAGTCACTACCGGTGCACGAGGCTCAAGATCCTCAGGCTTATCCTCCTGAGTCTCGATCGCCTGCATAGCCTGGGCATCGACATACTCCGCCTCGTACCCATACTCGTCAAGGATAAGGTCGATCTGATCCTTCTCCAAACGCTGGTTGATGGAGACCATGAGGCCGAGATTAAAGCAGTAAACGATGATGTCATTGACGGGGATGTCAAGCATCTTGGCGAGGTCATTAACGGTGACGAACTCAGTCAGCTTGAGCTTCTTGCTCTCGCCCTCCTGTGCTCTCAGTAGCTCCTCAGCCTCCTCCTGACGAGCCTCGCGCTTCTCGCGGCGATACTGTGCTGCAGTCTTGCCGGGTCGGTGACCACGTCCCTGCATGGCCGCCATAGTCTTCTTGATCTGCTTCTGGATATCCTCCTGTGTGATCTCCTGCTGCTCCTCCCGACGGCGACTCTTGCGACCCTTCTTGGGATTGGTGGCTACTGCGGGTTTGTTATTGCGGTTGTTTCCGGAGTTGTTAGCGTTGGTACCTCTCGCATCTTTGTTGCGACGGTTGTTGGTGTCCTTACTGGCACCCTTACCACTATCCTGCTTGGCTTGCTTGTCGATGTCGACCTTATTGCCCTTGATCCGCTTGCGCTTGCGTTTTGAGGTCTTGGGATCTATCTTGGAGAGGTCGATCTTGCCGACGACAGTGAGTCCCATATCATCGGTTGTGCCGAGGCGGAATACACCATCGTCTTCCTTGGGCTCGTTGTCGTCCTTAGCTGCTGGCTTCTCCTGCTCCTTAATAGCTGAAGAAGGCTTCTGTGTGTCGGCTTTCTTCGTCTCCTTCTCGGGCATAGGCTTCTCCTCAGCAGGCTGGGAGGGCTTGACACTCTCCGGCTTTGTCTCCGGCTTTGTCTCTGCCGCCGTTTTTTTCTCTACCTGAGGCTTTTCTTTCTCCTTAGGCGTCTCCTGCTTGGGCTGCTCGACCTTGGGAGAGGCGGGCATGCGAGGCTCCTCTGCCGGCTTAGCGACCTCAGGCGTCTTGGGCTCCTTCGTCTTTTTGGTATCGGGAGTGGGCTTGGCGGGCGTCTCCTGCTCCACCTTAGCTTGCTCTTTCTTGGGCTCCGGAGCAGGGACCTTCTTTGGCTCCTCCTTCTTCGACGAGCCGGGGATCACACGCCCCTTCTCATCGAGCTGGAGGTGCCCCTTGACAAAGGAAGGCTGTGGCTTAGTATCAGGTGCAGGCTCGACCTTGGCAGTCGCCTGTTCCTTAGCCGGCTCCGTAGGTGTATCTGCCTTGGGAGACTTAGAGAGGTAGCTCTCGGTGAGTCGCTTCTTGTCGTCCGCACTCAGATCGCTACCGTACTCCTCGAGGACAGTCTTCAGCTCAGCCGTAGTCAGCTTAGTATTGGGACTCTTGTAGTCCCCATTGGGGTTTTTCTTGCTTAGAAACGAACTAAGCGTACTTACTCCAACGTTTAAGTCTCGTGCGACCTTATTTATTTTGATTGCGGGCATATATTTCTCTTTATTCTCTCAGTATCTGTATTTTTTGCAGGATGGGTTCTAGGTGGGTTGGGCAGAGGTCTTACTCCTCGGTCACACCATCCTCCCCCTTGGGCGTGCTCTCCGTCTCGGGGAGCTGCTCCTCCTGCGCCTCTTCCGCTACCGGTTTCTCATGGGACTCGATAGGGAATTGGCGGAAATTGGGATCGCGCTCGGGTAGGTCGGGGAACTCGTCTGCTGGCAGCTCATTGTCGTCAAACTCAGCCATCAGCACCTGCAGGACATAGTCGATCGTCTTCTCCTCCAAGTCAGTGGCGCGAACCAGATCCTCGCGACTGTGACGGAGGACGCTCTTGGCAGTGTCGCAACCGATGGCGGTAAATACATCGATGATCCAGGGATCGATCTCGTCGTCAAACTCGGTGAGGAAGAGGTCCTCCTCGTCGATGCCCTGTGCCTCATCTCTATAAATGTCGATCTCATAGCCGGTCAGCATCATTGCCAGCTTGATATTGTAACCGCTGCGACCGACGGCATTGCGGATCTCCTCTTGGGCGAGGTAAACATCAGCGTGCTTCTCCTCGGGGTTGATCCGTACGTCGGCATTCTGTGCCGGGCTGAGGGCTCGCTGGATCAGGAGCTGGTCATTGTCGGTGTACTGCAGCACATCGATGCTCTCATTGCGAAGCTCTGCCACGACGCCCCTGATGCGTGAGCCGCGTACCCCCACGACGGCACCGACCGGGTCGATACGACTGTCGACACTCTCGACTGCCACCTTGGCACGATCGCCGGGGATGCGTGCGACGCGCTTGATCATCACCAGACCATCCTGGATCTCAGGCACCTCGCGGGCAAAGAGCTGAGACAGAAATTCATTACTGGTCCGGCTGAGGATGATCTTGGGGTTGTTGTTATTATAGTCTACGCGCTCGATGCAGGCGGTGACGTGGTCGCCCTTCTGGAAGCGGTCCCTGGGGATCATCAGTGAGCGGGGCATGATGAGCTCGTTGCCGTCCCCATCGAGGAGAAGCAACTCGCGCTTCCAGGTCTGGTAGACCTCGGCAGTGATCAGCTCACCGACACGCTTGCTGTAGTTGGCATAGAGAGTGTCCTTCTCCAGCTCCAGCACCTTGGAGGCAAGAGACTGGCGGAGGTTCTGGATGGCACGACGACCAAAGCTCTCAAATGAGACCTTGTCAGTGTACTCCTCGCCCTCCTCGAGGTCCTCCTCGCCCTGTGAGCGTACATCGCTGAGGGAGACCTCCTTCATCTGGTCGTGGACCTCGCCATCGGGGACGATGATCCTATTGCGCCAGATCTCGACATCTCCCTCCTCAGGATTGATGATGACATCGAAGTTGTTATCCGTACCGTACATCTTTGCGATCGCACTACGGAGAGACTCCTCAAGTACCTTGATGAGTGTCCCTTGGTCGATGTCCTTCTGGCTCATGTAGTCTCCCAGAGCCTCCATCATTGTTGCCTGTATTCTCTTTGCCATGTATACTATTGTATGCGCTTTGTTGTCAAAACTTCAGGTCGTAGACGACCGTCTTCACTTCGTCGTATGTAAGGTGAAGCGGGGTGGAGTAGCCCTTGCGACGCTTGTCGCCCTCGTGCTTCTCCATCCGGATAACCTCCATCTCAAACCCCTCCTCGTCCACTGCTACGAGCGTTCCTTTCTCAATACCTCCGCTACGCAGGGTGACAATGATCGGCTCACCGATGTACTTGCGGTACTGCCGTGGAAGCCGAAGGGGCGATGTGAGCCCGGCACTGGTCACGGTCAGCTCATAGTCCTCCACGTCGCGGTCAAAGCGCTCCTCGATATAGTGGGAGAGCGCCGTGATTGTGTTGAGCGAGATCGAGTCGTGATCACTGTCAATGGTGATACTGATCATGTTGCCAGCGCGCACATCGACCGCTACTATATAGAGGTCGTCTCGCCCCGACAGGTATTCCTCGAGGGCTGACTGTATGTCCTTTACGTCTATCATCAGGTCTGTATATGGAAACAAAATGAGAAGACTCAGGGGTCCTCTCATCTCTTACCCTTGCAAAGGTACAAAATCTTATGCCGATAGACAATCTGCCCCTTGCATTGTAGAGGAAACACGCTCGGATCTTGGTGTGACCATCGGATGTGCTTGGCGTCTTCATGGCTGGGGCTGACTCAATGGACTTTTGGTAGAGGTGGCCGGTGGAGATGGAGTGAAGGACTTGCCGAGTCGTCCCCAGTCGCACATTCGATTCGCTTAAATGCAAAGCACCCCGGTGGACATACATCCACCGGGGTGCGCTTGTGTATAGACCCGGTAGTATTAGTCGCGGAGATCCACAGCTACGTAATTGATGCGCCCATTGGTATTAAGCAGCTTGACGAAGAGGACCTTGTCGCTGCTGCTCTTCACCACGTCACTCACCACCTTCTCCACATCGTCCTTCTTGCTCACGCGGAGGTTATTGACAGCGAGTATGACGTCTCCCTTGCGGATGCCGGCACGGAAAAACTTTCCGTCCCTGTCGACACCGACTACCTTTACTCCGTAGGAGATCCCGAGGTCGCTCATCTCCTTGTCGCTGAGCTCCAGGAAGGCAGCACCGATCGAGCTTTCGTCGATCCGAGTCACGGCATCGGTATTTCCCTCGCTATTCTTGAGTACGAGGTCGATCGTCATAGTCTTTCCCTTACGGTCCACAGACATCCGGACCTTGTCACCCGGCTTGTGGGTAGAGATAGCCTCCTGGAGGTCCGACATTGTGGAGATGCTGTGCCCGTCGATGGAGGTGATCACATCACCCTCCGTGAGACCGGCCTGCTTCGCCGAGCTCCTGTCTGCCACCTCCATCACTAAAGCGCCCTGAGAGACCTTGAGGTCGTACTTCTCGGTGGCGGCAGAGGTGATGTTGGTACCGGCAATGCCGAGGACGGCGCGCTGGACGGTACCATACTCCTTCAGGTCACCGACCACCTTGTGGACTATCGAGGTGGGGATGGCAAAGGAGATCCCGGCGTAGTTACCGGTGCTGGAGTAGATCATCGTATTGATGCCGATCAGCTCGCCTGCCATATTGACTAGGGCTCCGCCGGAGTTGCCGGGATTGACGGCCACATCGGACTGGATAAAGGAGCCCACCTGGAGTGATCCCTGACCGCTCCCTGCAGCGCGCCCCTTGGCGCTGACGATACCGGCAGTCACCGTACTACGGAGGTTGAAGGGGTTACCTATCGCCAGTACCCACTCTCCGACGCGGAGGTCATCGCTATTGCCGAAGGGGATGGCAGTCAGCTCCTTGCCACTCTCGATCTTGATCAAGGCGAGGTCGGTGGAGGGGTCGGTGCCGACCACCTTGGCCTTATACTCCTCGTTGCTATTGGTCGTGACGTAGACGTCGTCAGCGCCATCGATGACGTGGTTATTGGTGACGATATATCCATCTCGGCTGATGATCACGCCTGACCCGATCTCTACTTGCTTGGGAGTCTCCTGTCTGGAGCGTCCCTCCTGCCGAGGATCTCGCTGGGAGGGGATGCCGAAGAAGAACTCAAAAGGATCAAAAAACCTCTCCTGTGCCATTCTCACAGCCTTCTCTGTGCGTATGTTGACCACGCCATCTATGGTTCTCTCTGCCACTTCTACAAAGTTGGGCGGGGTCGAGGCCATGTAGGCCCTTGAGGACTTAGCTGGCTCGGTGGTCTCATAAGCCTCTGAGGAGTCACTGCCGTGCTTCGTGATGGCAGCTCCCCCTATCGCGCTGAGGGTCGAGCAGGCGACCACCAGCACGCTGGTAAGGATGATGTCTTTTGCTTTCATACGAATCTATGTTGTCTTATTAGTTCTATTTCCAGACAAATAAACGGATTAAACCTGTTGTAGTCAATAGTCAGGAAGTGCCTAATTAACACTTTGCAAATAGTATGCCCGGTTTGATCATCGACTTAGAGATGTTTAACTTCTGCGCTTTGACCATTAGCAATAAACAAGTGAGTTCCGGTCGGTCTTTGACTTCACGTCTGTAAGGGTGACGCATTTGAGCCTTACAGAAGCCATTCAAGTGTGCTATCTCTGCCAATTCATTTAATCCCATGAAAAACTATGTTTGCCTATTATAATGCTCGTCGATCAATATTTTGCCAGCTCGCAGTTTGATGTGCTGGGAGGGGGGATTGGCGGGGTGGATGGTGACAATAGTTTCTATAGACTCTAACTACTTCCTCATCTACTTTCTATTGCCTTTGCTGTGGAGCCATAGGGAGGGGTATCCAATGCCCGATGAAAGGCGCTCGATCTAATACCGATATTAGTGAAGTCTAATATCGGTATTAGACTTCACTAATATCGGTATTAGAGATTTCCCTGCAGAGTGCGCTGCTGGTAGGGGTGTCGCACTCCCTGGGTAGGCTTGATCGTGCGACACACTTGCGGGTGCTTTGTTTCCCGCTCTTCAAAATGAGTTGCGTGGCTTCTGTACCACTCAGATGCGTCACCCCTCTTCGCATATGCTGTCGGGACATCCGTAAGAGGTAAATTGAATACCTTTGCCGATGAATACTTATCCAGCATCGGCCTGTAGCACAATGAAACCCTATACCGCAACCTTTTCCCCCTATCAATCATTCACTCGAGATCAGTGGAGTAGCCTGGACAGCCATCCCAATTTTCCTTTCTCCGAGATCGACATTAGCAAGCTCCATGCGATGAATGAGCCTCTGACTGTAGAGGAGATCAGTGATATTTATCTCCCTATGTGTCGCTTCTTGGAGATAAATATTATGCATCATAAGAATCTGCAGAGCGACTATGGCGAGTTTTTTCATCGTCAGTTCCAGACCGTTCCCTATGTCATCGGGATTGCCGGCAGTGTCGCTGTGGGTAAGAGTACTACGGCGAGAGTCTTGCAGAAGCTCCTCTCGATGAATGAGGAGACGCCAAAGGTCTCTCTCGTGACGACTGATGGCTTTCTGTACCCCAATGCCGAGCTGGAGCGACGCGGTCTAAGCGACCGAAAGGGATTTCCTGAGAGCTACGATGTGATGAGTCTGCTCAACTTCCTCGCTGCTGTCAAGAGCGGTCGTCGTCACCTCCCGTCACCCAAGTACTCCCACCTATACTACGATGTGATCAAGGGGGAGTATGACGAGGTGGATCAGCCGGATGTGCTGATCATCGAGGGGATCAATGTCTTGCAGGCGAGTGTGGATGCGTCGAGAGCACGTCGGTCGGTCTTTGTGTCAGACTTTTTTGACTTCTCGATCTACGTCGATGCGGAGAAGTCTGCGATCCGTAGCTGGTATGTGGATCGATTCATCAAGCTGCAGCAGACGGCGTTTAGGAATAAGGACTCCTACTTCTACCGCTACGCTGATTTATCTAAGGAAGAGACTATTAAGCTGGCTAATCAAGTATGGGATGATGTCAATCTGACTAACTTAGTCCAGAATATCGAGCCGACGCGCTTTCGCTCCAATCTCATCATCGAGAAGAGTGACGATCACAGTGTGAGGAGCATCTGGCTGCGGAAGGTGTAGACTAACCGAGTACAAAAAGAGCAGAGCCTCCGACGAGACGATTGTCCCATCGGAGGCTCTGCTCGTAGTATAATATCCGCTTAGTCCATTTTGGTCCCGAAGGAGAGGTCTCCCGCATCGCCCAGTCCGGGGACGATGTAGGCGTGCTCATTGAGCTTCTCATCGAGGGCGGTGATCCAGAGGGTGGAGTCCTCAGGGGCATGCTTCGCGAGCATATCGACACCCTGCTGGCTGGCGATGATGGCAGCGAAGTGCGTGGTGGCGGGCTGCCCCTTGGTGAGGAGTGCATTATAGGCAAGCATCATCGAGCTCCCCGTCGCCAGCATGGGGTCGGCAAGGATCAGCGTGCGTCCCTCGAGAGAGGGGGAGGCCAGATACTCGATGTGCACGTCAAATCCCAGCTCACTGTCTCCACCCTCCTTGCGATAAGCGGATACAAAAGCATTGTCAGCCTTGTCAAAGTAATTAGTCAGTCCGCTCTGCATAGGGAGACCGGCACGAAGGATGGTAGCGACGACCACCTCCTCGGTGGGCAGGTACATATCCTTGGTCCCAAGAGGGGTGGTCACCCTCTTCTCCGTGTAGTCGAGTGTCTTGCTGATCTCGTATGCCATAATCTCGCCGAGGCGCCTGGCATTGCTCCGGAAGCGCATCGAGTCCGCATGGATATTGACATCCCTCATCTCTGCAATGAAGCGGTTGATGAGGCTGTTTTGCTCTGATAAGTTTACTATTTTCATACTCTTAGCTAACTATTTTCCCTTGCTCTTTGCTCCTTGGTAGAGGGCAGAGAGTTGCATGATATTGTCTACATACTTGACGGTCTCCGAGCCACGGACGTAGCCGTACTTGACCACGGGGTCATTGAAGTACTTCGGTGTGCTCTTGAGGAGGAGGTACTCCCTCACCCCTCCATTCCAGACACTGTCCGGTGCGCTGTACTTCCGTGCCAGCCGCATCGCATCCAGGACGTGACCATAGCCGGCGTTGTAGGCTGCGAGAGTGAAGCACTCCCGCTCATGGATGTCCCGGATGTTGCTAAAGGACTTCTCATTGTCCCGGAGACAATTGACAGCCACGCGCACTGCTGTCAGGGGGTCCAGCAACTGGTCTTTACTCACCCCATAGGCTCGTCCGGTAGCAGGCATCACACCCATAAGGCCTCTCGCTCCTGATTGAGCCACGATGTCAGGGATGAAGCGAGACTCAGTGAAGGCGATCGCAGCGAGATAGGTCCAGTGCCAGCCCAGCCGCTTTGCCTCTTGCATGAATATCTCATCGTATGGAGAGATCGCTCCCTGCCGGATAGTAGGGGTGGGGAAGGGGGATCTGAGTCCCTTGAAGTAATTGCCGCTCTCCATCGTAAGCAGGCGGTCAGGGTCTCCTTCCTCTTCCTCATTAGAAGATGAAGAGAAGAAGCGACTGATCTGCTCAGTGAGACTCTGATTGCCCCTATGTAGCATCCAGCTGTACCGCAGTGGTACGCTGATGCGAAGCTCTGTGTCGAGGGTGGGGTGGTGTCGCTCAAATAATCCCGCCAGTCGGGAGTCTACCGCTGCGTAGCGGATGCTGTCTCCATCAGCGACCGACTTGATCAGGTCCACATCGCCCAGAGAGTCTACCGGCAGAATATGGAGGGAGTCCAGGGCTGCCTCTGCAACGATCTGCTCCAAGCGCATCTCCGCGGGACTATTGGAGGAGACGTAGATCGACTTGCCGTCTAAGTCGTCCACCTGGCGGAGGAGCGGGGTGATGGACCTATTTTGCACAACTACTAAAGCGATAGTGTCTACAATGCCGGCAAAGTCATACGACTTGCTGATCTCGGAGGTCATGGCAAAGGGGGTGATGGATAGGTCGATGGCCCCGGACTTGATCCATGCCATAAGACTATCCCTGCTACCGGTGACCTTGATGTCGAGCTTGAGCTTGTGCGCCTCAGCAAAGCGAGACACCTTCTGATATTCCAGACCGAAGGGCTCGCCTCTATAGAAGTAAAAGTCCGTAGGGGAGGTGACCGTCCCTACTCGGAGCGTATCACTGGCGACGATTTCGCTCCACTCACGATAGTTGACCTCCTCCGACTCTCTCTCCTTCCTCGTCTCGATGCAGGAGGACATCATCCCGATGAGAAGGAGCAGCGGAGCGAATCGAGAGAAGAGACGGGACATCACTTGACGTAGAGTACAAGACCCTTGAGATACTCTCCCTCGGGGTGATAGATATTCACGGGATGATCCGCGGCTTGAGTAAGGCGATGGAGGATCCTCACCTCTCGCCCGGCTTGCAGAGCAGCGGTAAATACCGCTTCCTGAAATTTCTCAGGGCTAACCACTTGCGAGCAACTGAAGGTGAAGAGCAGGCTCGAGGGGGCAATCTTCTGGAGAGCTATGCGATTGAGCCGACGGTAGCCATTGAGTGCGCGTGAGAGGACGCGTCTATTCTTTGCAAAGGCGGGTGGGTCCAGTACCATCAGGTCGTACTCTCCCCCCTGTAGTCCCTCTAAGTAGCCAAATGCATCGGTGGCGATCTCCTCGTGGGTGTCATCTCTGCCGGGGAAGTTGAGCTCCATATTCCTTGCCGTCAGGTCAATGGCGCGCTCCGAGCTGTCTACGGACACCACTTGCTTAGACTCTCCCAGCATGGCAGCGAGGGAGAATCCTCCCGTGTAGCAAAACATATTGAGCACCTTCCGCCCCTTAGCATACTGTCTCAGGAGGGAGCGGTTGTCTCTCTGATCTAAGAAGAAGCCGGTCTTCTGTCCCTTGACAACGTCGAGGTAAAATTTCATCCCCCGCTCGTCGATCACCACCTCCTGCTCCCTCGGCAGCGACCCCATGAGCAGCTCGTCGATCTCTCCCTCTATCGGAGAGCTTGCCGTCAGCGTCTCAGCGCTCTTGTAGTAAACCACTTGCAGGCGACTGCCAAGCACCGTGGACATCGCCTCTGAGATAAGGTGCCTCTGTCGATGGATGCCGATGGTGTGAGCCTGCATGACAGCGATGGAGTCGTACAGGTCTATGATCAGCCCCGGGAGACCATCGCCCTCGCCATAGATCCAGCGGAGGGCAGCGTGCTCTCCAGCCAAGCCGACTGCCTCCCTCACCTCGAGAGCCTCCCTCAGGCGCCGAGTCCAGAAGGCTTGATCAATCTCCTCCGAGGCATCGAAGGTGAGGATCCGTATCGCAATGTTCTCAGGCGACCAGTAGCCGCGGGCGACAAAGTCATCCGTGGAGCTCCTGAGCTCGACTAAGTCTCCCTCCTTCAGCCCGTCGGTACCTCTCCGGTCAAGAGCTCCAGAGAAGACCCAAGGGTGACGGCGCTCCATCGGCTCGTCTTTACCTGGGCGTAAGTGGAGTATTGGTATGGTGTCTAGGGTGGTCATAGGATGAGTTATTTGTCGGTGGTTTTACTTTTGACTTTCGTACCCCTGACCTTGGTTTTTACCCTGCGCTTTCGTATTCTCGCAGAGGTCTCTTTCTTCTTCGGCTTGGGTACTCTCACGGTCGGTCCCACTCTCTTCTCGATCATGGAGGGCTTGACGAAGTCCTTGAGTCCGTCGTAGATCAGGAGGCCGGCATAGGCATCGAGTGCGGCATAGTTGGTCTGTGCTTCCGAGAGTCTCTCGCTCTCCCAGTTACTGAGTCTCTGGCTCTTGGAGATGCGCTTGTCGTAGAGTAGGGCATAGAGCTTGGAGAGAGAGAAGACCTTTAGACCTGCGGCCTTGGCCGTCAGCTGGAGCTCAAGGACTTGGTGGCACTCGAGCCCATGGTCTTTCCTCAGGCCGAGAGCGTCATCGTGGATAGATACCCCCACAAGGAGCGTACTGTCGTCTGCTAGCACGCGTGCTACGGGGGCGAGGCGTGATGCCTTGTCCTCCTTTCCGTCAAAGGTCAGTAGCTTGATGATTACGGATCTCTCGTGATCGGAGAGCTGGAGTATGGAGACCTTATTCCCCTCGCCCTTATGGAATGAGGGCTTAGTCTCTGTGTCAAGGCCAAGGACGGCAGACCTCGAGAGAGCTCCCATGACGCTCTCTATCTCGTCGTCCGAGCACGAGGCGTCAAGGATCGTGACCGGCACCGGAAGCTCCTCCGCCTCCAGCTCCCCGAGCTCTTCCTTGGTAATGGTTGTCCGATCTATAGGCATATCACTCATCGTAGCTCGATAGGTCATCCTCATCGTCCGGCATCTCGAGGGGCATAAAGTCCGGATCGCTGAGCAGTAGGTGAAGTCGTCTGAGCACGGCTGCCAGCTTCTCTCCCCACTCGTGGTCAAAAGCGTACCTCGCCTCGGCAATGGACTGGACCATCGTCTCCTCGTTTTGCTGCCTATAGACCCAGACGATATCTGCCAAAGCCTGGAAGAGGTCGGCAAGCAGCTCACTGAGACTGATGTTGATCGGGCGCTCAGAGTATTGCATCTGCTCGTTGAGAGCATCGGGGAATAGGTCTCGGTCAGCGAAGAAGCGCTCGTGGCGACGTCTCACCCGCTCATAGTCCTCCTCCTCGACGAGGTGCTCCAGCTCGCCAAAGAAAAGCGACGGATCCAGATCTGGAAGTCTCGTCGCTGCAGCATACACAGCTGCCAGCGTGTCACGGCACTCACGTACCGTCTCCCTCGTCCATCGGGGGGTGACCTCGGGATCAAGCAGAGCGAGGTAATTCATGCTCTGCTGGATAAAGTCCAGTGTCTCAGGACTGTAGATGAGTGTCATATCTCCCGTCTGTCCCATAGGTCTATGCCGATCTTGGTTACAAAGTTAGTCAATTTTACTCTTCAGTCTCCTCCTCCGTCGGTAGCTCCTCCACCGGAGTCTCACGCTTAGAGAGGTAAATACTATCAAGGACCAGCGGGATCTTCCTTAGGCAGTCCCTGTCACGATAGTAGGAGATGAAGAGTCGGTGCCACTGGCTCTGCCCGCTTGTGGTGTCTTGTGGCGTGACATACTCGAGTGCTATCCGTCGGTCGCCCTTGCCATCCAGTGTGGTCTGTGTGGAGTAGACGATGCTGCTGTCTCGGGAGAGGGTGACAAAAGAGATCACGATCCTCTCACCGGAGCTGAGCAGCCCCGGCAGTATATTGAAGCCAAAGTCAAGCGTGTCCCCTCCCGCCACGGTACCACTACTGAGCTCACACATCATGAAGCGGTAGGCTCTGTCTCCCTCCGAGAGACAGACCCTCGAGGGCTCGCTCCAGAGCGACTCCGGTGACTTGTAGGTGAGCCCGGCACGGCGAATGGAGTCTTGATAGAGGGTGTCTAAGACTACAGCTTCCTGCTGAAGCTCCTCGATGATCTGATTGTAGATCTTCGTGAGCATCGGGAGATTTTCTCCATACCAGACGAGAGAGGTATCGTACTTTGCCTGTGAGATCCCGTGCTTCTCCAGCACACTCCTATAGTATGCCTCGCGGACCGAGTCCGGCATCCCATACTTGCTGTCGATGTAAGACTGGGCCAAGACCATGTCCTTGGTGACCGCCTTCATCTCGTCTCTCGTCAGGATCGCATCCGGTCGGCGGCGACACTGCGAGAGGAGCACTACCAGTGCGATGGAGAGCAGGATCAGACTGCAGAGACTACGATGTTTCCTCATCACGTATGACGGAGTCCTCCGGTGCTCTGTCCTTAGGTTTCTTACTACCGATATGACCCATCAGGTGAGCAAAAGAGCCGCTATAGAATAGCAGAAGCGCGATCACACCAACCGAGATGCAGGCGTCGGCAAAGTTGAATATCGGGCGGAAGAAGATCAGCTCCTCTCCTCCCCAGCCGGGCACCCAGTCGGGCCACTGACTGTGGATGATGGGGAAGTAAAACATATCCACCACCTTTCCCTGAAACCAGTCACCATAGCCTGTTTCCGGTGCGGTGGGGAAGATCGTCGCTACCTGCCCGTAACTGTGGGTAAATATCTTACCGTAAAAAATAGAGTCGATGATATTACCCACTGCACCGGCAAAGATAGCCACCAGACAGGTCAGCACACCGCGACCATACCGCCTCCTCGATACGTAGACCACCAGCCACCCCAGCAGCACGCTGGCGACTATGCGGAAGAGGGTCAGGAAGAGCTTGTCGAAAAGCTCCCAGCCGAATGCCATCCCGGGGTTCTCCGTGAAGTAGATCTGAAACCAGTCTGCCACCACGATGCTCTCGCCCAGCTGCATATGGGTCTTGACCCATATCTTGATAGCTTGGTCGATGACCAAGAGTAGGAGTGCCAGTCCCACAGCGACTGTAAGTCGATGGTGGGGACGATCTGCAGGCATCTCTCTTGGGTCCGTGACAGGTCGATCCGCTGCGGAGGATATGTCGTTGACGCTCACTGTAGACGATAGACTTACCTGTGATTACTTGTATCCGGCGTTCTTTGCCTCGACGCTAAGTGTAGCGTGGGGGACAGCGCGGAGCCTCTCCTTTGGGATCAGCTTGCCGGTGATGCGGCAGACGCCGTAGGTCTTATTCTCGATGCGGATCAGGGCAGCCTCCAGATTTTGGATAAATTTCTTCTGCCGCGCTGCGAGAGAGGCGGTCTCCTGACGAGAGGCGAGAGTTGCCGACTCGGAGAGATTCTTGTACGAGGGCGAGGTGTCGTTGATATCGCTATTCTCGCTTCCGTTCATCGACTCGATGAGTGAGTCGTAGTCCTTACGAGCCTTCTCGAGCTTCTCATTGATGATCTGGCGAAACTCCTCCAGCTCCTCATCAGAGTATCTTACAGTAGCCATGGTTATCTCTTTTACTTATTTACTATAGTTAGTTCTGCATGCAGGATGACCTCCTCATCCAGATCGAGAAGCTCCCCGGAGGTGAGTCCCTCGACGGGCTCGATAGATCGAGCCTGTACCTGAGTGGAGATGTAGTCCTTATGAGCCGCGAGGATCTGCTCCGTCATCGGGGTCTTCTCGAGGCGGATGTCGATCTTGTCCTCCACGTCAAAGCCGGAGGTCTTGCGGAGATTTTGGATCCTATTGACCATCTCGCGGGCGAGGCCCTCGATGCGTAGCTCCTCGGTGATCTCCTCATCGAGAGCGATGGTGATGGAGCCCTCATTGAGCACCAGCCAGCCCGGCACGTCTTCAGAGATCACCTCTACGCTGTCGAGTGTGATCTCCTTGCCCTCGTACTCGGTCTTCCCGGCTGTCTCAAAGGCCTCGATCTCCTCTCGCGTCATACCCGTGAGGTATGCAGCCGCTCTCTTCATATCCTTGCCAAAGATCGGTCCCAGGAGACGGAAATTGGGCTTTACTCTCTTCACCACTAGGTCGGATGAACCGGAGTCAAAGACCAGCTCCTTCACATTTACCTCGGAGAGGATCAGCTCCTCCACGTGCTTCACCGACTCGATCATCTGAGGATCGGAGGTGAGTACCACCACCTTCTGCAGTGGCTGACGCACCTTCGTATCCATCTTACGTCGGAGTGAGAGTACCATACCGGAGATCCGCTGAGCATAGTCCATAGCCTCCTCCAGTGAGGCATTGATCACTGTGGGATCAGCCTTGGGATAGTCTGTAAGGTGGACTGACTGCGTCTCGTCCTGAGTGAGGTCTCGGTATAGACGATCAGCGTAGAATGGAGCAAAGGGCGCCATCAGCTTAGCCACCGTGACGAGGCACTCGTAGAGGGTCTCGTAGGCGGAGAGCTTGTCATCGGTCATGCCACCGCCCCAGAAACGCTTGCGGGCAAGGCGGACATACCAGTTACTCAGCTGGTCTGTCACCATGGCTGCAATCTCGCGACCGGCCTTTGTCGGCTCGTAGTCCTCGAGATCGGACTTCACCTCGGTGATCAGCGAGTGGAGCCGTGAGAGGATCCATCGGTCCAGCTCAGGCCGCTCCTCAAGAGGGATCTCGCGAGCTGTCGCCGGGTCGAAGTTGTCGATATTCGCGTAGAGTGCGAAGAAGGAGTAGGTGTTGTGCAGTGTGCCGAAGAGCTTGCGCGTCACCTCGTCCACGCCTGAGGGGTCAAACTTCAGGTTGTCCCACGGTGAGGAATTGGTGATCATATACCACCTCAGGGCGTCTGCCCCCTTCTGTTCCATGATCATGAAGGGGTCTACGCTATTACCGAGGCGCTTCGACATCTTATTCCCATTCTTATCCAAGACGAGACCATTGGAGATCACGTGCTTGTAGGCGACGCTGTCAAAGAGCATTGTCGCAATGGCGTGGAGGGTAAAGAACCACCCTCTCGTCTGGTCCACTCCCTCGGCAATGAAGTCGGCCGGGAAGTAGCTCCTCTCATCCACCATCTCTCGGTGCTCAAAGGGGTAGTGCAGCTGTGCGTAGGGCATTGCCCCGGAGTCAAACCACACATCGATGAGGTCGGTCTCCCTGACCATCGGCCGTCCCTTACTATCGCAGAGGATTAGGTCATCCACATAGGGTCGGTGGAGATCGATCCGCTCGTAATTATCGTCCGTATACTCACCTACGACAAAGCCTCGATCGGTAAGGGGATTGCTCTTCATCAGCCCCCTCTCTACTGAGAGGTCGATCTCGCGGGAGAGCTCCTCGATGGAGCCGATGCACTTCAGCTCGCTGTAGTCCTCATTGTGCCAGATTGGCAGTGGAGTGCCCCAGTAGCGTGAGCGGGATAGATTCCAGTCCTGGAGGTTCTCCAGCCACTGCCCGAAGCGTCCCGTGCCGGTAGACTCCGGCTTCCAGGTGATCGTCTTATTGAGCTCGATTAGTCGCTCCTTGACTGCCGTGGTGCGGATAAACCAGCTGTCCAGCGGGTAGTAGAGGATCGGCTTGTCGGTCCTCCAGCAGTGGGGGTAGCTGTGGGTAAATTTCTCGATCCTGTATACCTGCCCTCTCTCCTTGAGCGCCATACAGAGGTCAATATCAAGTGAGTCAGTATCGGACGGCTTGTCGATGTAGGCGTTCTTGACATAGCGACCGGCGTAGACTCCGTACTGAGTGACGTCCACCCGCTCCTCCACAAAGTGTGGGTCCAGATCCTCGAGGGCGTAAAACTTCCCCTCGGGATCGACCATTGGCACCTCCTTGCCCCCCTTATCAATGAGCATCATGCCGGGGATCTGCTCCTTCTTGCCGAGCGCATTATCATCCGCACCGAAGGTGGGCGCTATATGGACGATGCCGGTACCATCCTCCGTGGTGACAAAGTCAGCAGCCACCACCCTCAGAGCGCTCTCATCGGGCATTACCCAGGTGAAGAGCTGCTTGTATCTCAGTCCTATGAGGTCGGCCCCCTTGTATCGGGCAACGATGCGGTAGGGCATCACCTTGCTCCCCTTCTCGGGGGCCTCCATCGGCAGCTCATCGCCCTCAGGACTGAGGTAGGCGGAGAGGCGTGGCTTCGCCATCACGACGGTGATCGGCTCGAGGGAGTAGGGATTGAATGTCTGCACCGCCACATAGTCGATCCCGCTACCGACAGCGAGAGCCATATTGGAGGGAAGTGTCCATGGTGTGGTGGTCCAGGCAGCGAAGTAGGCAGTCCCATGACCTTGCAGCTCCTCAGCGGGATTGATGATCTCCATCAGCGCTGTGCATGAGGTGTCCTTTACGTCCCTATAGGCACCCGGCTGACTCAGCTCGTGGGAGCTAAGTCCGGTGCCAGCGGCGGGAGAGTAGGGCTGTATGGTGTATCCCTTGTAGAGCAGATCCTTCTCGAAGAGCTGCTTTAGGAGATACCACAGGGTCTCTATGTAGCGATTGTCGTAGGTGATGTAGGGGTGATCCAGGTCCACCCAGTAGCCCATCTCTGAGGTGAGCTTGCGCCACTCAGCGGTATACTTCATCACCTCCTTGCGGCACGCTTCATTGTACTCATTGACAGAGATCTTGGTGCCGATGTCTGCCTTGGTGATGCCGAGCGTCTTCTCCACACCGATCTCTACTGGCAGTCCGTGGGTGTCCCACCCTGCCTTGCGGTCGACGAGGAAGCCCTCCATGGTCTTGTAGCGACAGATAATATCCTTGATCGTGCGAGCCATGACGTGGTGTATCCCCGGCATACCATTAGCTGAGGGAGGACCCTCGTAGAAGATAAACCTCGGTGCCCCCTCGCGCCACTTGAGTGAGGCTTCGAATGGGTCTTCTCTCTTCCACAACTCCAGTACCTCCCGATCAATACTCGAGAGGCTTAGCTGATCGTAAGTCTTATAATTCTTCTTCGTCATGCTCGTATCTGCTCATTCCTCAGCGTCCCCTCTTCCCTCAGAGCGGACGCTGAGCGAAGTACGACTGGGTACCTCTGCATTTTTGTCACGCAAAGATACGCTTTTTTGTCCCCTCGGACTAATACCGGTATTAGTGAAACCTAATATCGGTATCAGAGAAATCTTTTATCGGTATTAGAGAGATCTTTTATCCGTACAAGATAAGGCCCACAGGGAGCGCCGTAAATCAGCTGTGCTCGACCCCCTATTTGGGTGCCCCGGGAAAAAGACAAGAGAGAGACAGGCGTATCGGCCCATCTCTCTCTTATCTTAATATAAGATTGGTGTGTTACTTTCTGTCTCTCAGCCTATACATAGACCGGACGGTCATCTCGTCGATCGCTATGGCGCGGTACGCTAGTACGTCCAGCACAATAGCCAGCAGGGGGAGGATGGCTACCAGCCACTTAAGCCGCCAGCCCATATAGCCCTCGCCCAGCGCTGAGATAAAGCTGTAGGTGGTAACGCCCGCCAAGATCATTACTCCGACTGTCAGTAGGATATTGAATACCGTGAGGCGCATCTGGAGGGGTCTCTTCTTGTAGAGGAATATCGTGACAAGGCTGACGAAGATGATGATGAAATTGAGTATCATCAGTGGCCACTCAAAGGTGACAAGCTCATCCCCGGCACCCAGCTGTGTAAAGCCTGTAGTGTCTCCCTCGAAGAGGGTGTCCGAGGACGTGATCACCACGTAGGGGAAGAAGAGCGGCGCCAGCATGAGGAGCGCTGCGAGGAGGAGCCAGAGTGATTGTTTCCGCTGTATCATCCCGTGGCGTCAGTCGTCCATGATGTTGTCCATCAGGTCATCGTCCATCTTGTCTAAGGGCAGATGCCAGGTAAGCTCTCCTTCCTCAAACTCCTTGATCGCCATCAGGAGAGGCTTGGGCTGCTTCTCGAAGTACTTCGAGAGCTCAGCCTGCTCGTTGTTGATCTCCTCGACGTCCTCACCATCATCGGTGGTATAGGTCGAGAATTCCTTGACCTTGTCATCGAATTCCTGCTTCATGTCGGCAGCGATCTGATTGGCCCGCTTTGCCATGATCAGGATGGAGTCATAGATATTCCCCGTAGGCTCGACAAACGCATTGATGTCGCGTGTCACGAGGGTCTGGGGTGCATTTTTGCTCTTATTGTCCATTTGTGCTTCTTGGATCAAGTGATCGTGATGTGAATTATGTGTGCTTACTCGTCATTGCCATCGATGAGACGATAGGCAAAGTCGTAGTATTTATTCGCTTCCTTGCGATGCTTCCCCTCAGGAAATTCGTTGACGAAAGCGAAGTACTCATCTCTGAGGGAGCGTACCCGCTCCTGCTTTTTGGACTCAATGCTATACCTCGCAATCTCGTAGAGTGAGGAGAGGACGTAGAAGTGTATGTCCTCCCTGTACTTACTGTACGGGTAGTCCTTCAGAGCATTGCGCCCTGTGATGATGGCTGACTCGTAGTTATTGAAGATGTAATTACCGAGGTTGTAGTACAGCTCGACATTCAGCAGCTCCTTGAGTGCAAGGTTCTCCTGGAGGTCAAAGAGCAGCTGGGTAGCCTCCTCTGCCTTCTCGCTCTGGGGGTAGAAGTCGAGGAAGAGCTGCAGCTCCTTGATCGCACGGTAAGTAGGCTCCTGGTCAAGACGCGGGTCGGGCATCTGCTTAGCCAGACCATAGCCGCTGTAGAAGCGGGCCAGCTCGGTGTACTCGCCATTGGGGTAGGTGGTGTAGTATTTCTCAAAGACGTCTGCTGCCTCCCGATAGTTCTTGTTAGCATAGTAGCTCTTAGCTAGGAGGTAGAGGGCTTCCTCACCCTCCCCGGTGCCACGGAGATAGGGTACTACCGTCTCAAGCAGCTCTGCGGCTTGCTTGTACTTCTCAGTATTGTAGTACTTCTTGGCGTACGAGTAGCGCTCTGTGACGTCGGTGCTTTGTTGCACGCGCATATACTCACCGCACGAGGAGGCGATCAGTAGGATGAGTGTGCTTAGGAGGAAGCAGGCTGGATAATGTTTCCGGATCATTATTCTCTGAGTATATAACGTGCAAATATACCGCTTTTTTTGAGATGAGTGCATCACTCACTTTTTTTGGCTGGGTGCATTCCTTGCTTTTTCTATCCTTTCTCTCCCGGAGGTGGTCTTTCTTTGGGGATAAAATGGTAGATTTGTGTGTCTCGATCAAGTTAGCAAACCATTCAATAATTAATATCCTTATATAGTATGAGTCAAACTTCTATCAATGCAGCTGCTCGTGATGTCCTGAGAGACTTGGCGGCGATGTCTGTGGGGGCAGTGAGCGGTATAGTCATATACAACGCCCTGAAGAGCCGCTATCGTAGAGTGGAGACGCCCACGTCCCTGATTGACTCTATCACTTGCTACGAGGGACGGCATCCCTCATCGGTACTGACTTTTGGGTGGGATGAGGATGAGAAATTTTCCTGGGCAAGACGGATCTCTTTGGATAAGGAGGGCAACCGCCTACATGAGTCACTTATAGAGGCAGAGGTATACGACCGGAAGCTGCTCGTCGTGGAGACCGACTGCCTGGAGGAGTGCAATACGCCCGAGATCACTACGGTCGATCTTGACCCCTTCGGTATGGGGACGTCTCTCTCCTTCCGCCGGACGAGTGGTCGAGAGGAGCACTGGGATCTGAGGCTCTATGGCGGTCAGCTCGACAGCATCATCAGTCAGGATGGTGAGATGGATGTGACCTGGGACACGGAGGGCAATATCATCTCTATCACCGGGCACGAGGGGGAGTATCGCCAGGAGATGACCTACTACAGTAATGTGGGTAATCGGGTATTCCCTGACCTGAATTACCTCAATGATGTGAGCTCTGTCAATTTCCTCTCCAGCTTCATACTCGGCTCCAGGTCCTCCAACCTCATCTCCTCTATGGTGATCCGCCGACCGGACTACCACTACCACTTACTTGCCTCCTACCTCTGTGACCGCTTTGACCAGCCCCTACAGGTACGGCACGAGATCAAGGAGATCAAGGACGGGGAGGTCAAGGAGTCTACCCGTCGGTACGACATTAAGTACCTCTAATTTATAGCGCATTAGATATTCACACTAACTATTTTTGTATAAATGGATGATATAAGAGCCTTGCTCCTGAGGATTATCACTGGCTTTGACCTCGGGATCGAGCATGGATCCTTTGCCTACGAGATGCTCGTGCTGGGGATCGTCGTTGTATTCTTGGTGATTGTGGACTTCTTACTCCGGCTGATCTTTATCAAGGGTCTGAGGGGTCTCTTGGGTAAGATTCCGTGGTTCAATAGCTCAACGGCCGATGCGCGCAGTAAGAAGGTCCTGAGTAAGCTTGTGAGCCTGATCGTTACCTCGATATTCATAGGGCTACTTACACTGCCGTTTCCCAATGGCGGTGCGTGGTATGTCGGCTTGTTGTTAGTGGCTCGACTTTGCCAGACTTATTTCTTCTTTAGCTTACTGACTGCTGTCATCGACACCGGTCGGGCGTGGATGCTCAGGCAGCCACAGTATAGGGACAATCCTATGGTCGCACTCCTGCAGGCCTTTAAGGTGCTGGCCATATTCCTTGCGGTCTTGGTGGTGATATCGCTACTCTTCCGCATCGATATGAGCACGATATTCGGCAGTCTCGCAGCACTCTCAGCAGTGCTGATGCTGATCTTTAAGGACACCATCCTTGGGTTTGTAGCCAGTATACAGCTGACAGGTAGCGATATGGTCCATGTGGGCGACTGGATCACCGTGCCGGGTAAGAGCGTCGATGGCAACGTCATGGAGATCTCTCTTACGACGGTCAAGGTGATGGGCTTTGATAACTCGATGTACACAATCCCTCCCTATGACTTAGTGAGCAATCCGGTGCAGAATTGGTCTAATATGCAGCGCTCCAATGCCCGTCTCTGTGCTCGCTCGATCTATATCGATATCTCCTCGATACGTTATGCGGATGATCAATTGATCAAGCGTCTGCGTCAGTCGGGTATGCTGAGTCAGGTAATGGATCAGCTGATTGCCGAGGTGGAGGATGAGAATAAGAAGCAGAGCCTGACGGATGACTTGACGCGGGTCAGGGTGACCAACCTGGGGCTCTTCCGGAATTATGTGCTTAAGTTCCTCGAGCAGTCCGAAGCTGTCGATCACAACTACGACGTGATGTGCTTCCAGAAGCCGATGACAGAGATGGGACTGCCGCTCCTCGTACGGTTCTTCACAAAGACCTCCAACTGGGGGATGCATGAGACCATAGCTGCCAATACCTTTGAGCACCTGATGGCAGTGATCTCGCTCTTTGACCTCAAGATATATCAGAAAGTATCCTCCAGCAACTTAGCCTCAGCTACAGAGTCAGAGCTTAAGGAGATGCTTGCGACTAAGCAGGCTGCAGCGGACTCAGATACCGAAGAGGCAAAGTGATCTGAGGGTCACGCTTGGTAATAAAAAAGGGAGATGCGCCCAACCGGTGCATCTCCCTTTTTGGTGTTGGTATGGTCGGGGGCTATTGCTTGCCGGATCGCTTCCGGATCTGCCTCTCGTACTCTATGACAGCCTTGGCGATCTCATTGGCGATCTTGGTCTGCCCACTCCGAGAATTGATGTAGCGCTCTTCGTCTCTATTGGTGATGAAGCCGATCTCGATGAGGACGCTCGGCATGGCAGCCTCACGCAGTACCAAAAAGCCCGCTTGGCGTACCCCTCGGTCGTATCGACTGGCGGACTTGAAGCCGCTCTGGACCAGCTTGGCAAGTCTCAAGCTATTCTCCAAGTGCTTATTTGCCATGAACTGGAAGATGATGTACGACTCGCTTGAGGTGGGATCAAAGTCCTCATACTTCTTTGAGTAGTTGTCCTCCAGGAGGATGGCGCTATTCTCCTTCATCGCCACCCTTAGGTTGTCCTCTGTCCGGTGAAGTCCGAGCACATAGGTCTCTGTACCGCTGGGGGAGTGGCTGTTGCTAGCGTTGGCATGGATGGAGACAAAGAGGTCAGCATTTTTCTTGATCGCAAACCGGGCTCTGTCCTGCAGACCGATGAAGTTATCGTCTGGTCGGCTGTAGTAGACCTTGATCTCTGGTGCCAGTTCATTGATCTTGGCTCCCACCTTTTTGGACACCGCAAGGACGACATCTTTCTCGTAGGAGACTTTGCCCTTTGCTCCGCTGTCGTGTCCCCCATGTCCGGCATCGATAACCACGATAAACCGTCCCTCCTTGTCCCTCGCATAGAGAGAGGGAGATCCGAAAAGGGCCAGGAGCAGGATCGCAATGAGGGTGCAGGTGGGTGACACTCCGAGGTATGAGGTAGTATGGAAATGGTATCTGGTCATATGGTATGAAAAGCTTGATGGACCGGAAATATACCGAAATTGTCTGGATGGAAGGATAAAGAAAGCCTGAAACTACTCAGGAAAAGTAGTCTCAGGCTTTGCATAACTGTGGTTAGTGAGTCTCTACGGACGCACGAAGTTCTTACTCGGCAGGCGTTTCCTCAGACTCAGTCTCCTCGTCGCTCTTCATGATGATCTTCTGGAGCTCATCGGCAGTCACCTCTTTGGTCTCTACAGTGATCAGGTTGTCCTCGTGGATCTTCTGGGCGACCATCTGGCGAAGCATATTCTGCTGGGTGTTGTAGCGGAAGTTCTCATTGCTGAGGGCGCGCTGTACCTGTCCCTCGATCATGTCCTCCGTGGGAGAGGAGAGACCGATCTGTGCCAGCTGGTTGATCACGTAGGAGCGGGTGAAATTCTTCAGATCCTCCTCAGTGACCTCAAGGCTGTACTTGTCTGTAAAGTGGTTGATGATTATGTCAAGCTTAAGACCCTTCATCAGCTCCTTGAAGTTGCTGTCGATCTCCTCGTCGGACTGATCCTTAGCCATCTCGGAGCCCTTGTACCACTCCTTGATAGTCTCCTCTGCGAGGTCCACCTTGTCGGTCTTCTCTTCGGTGATGAGACTGATGAGATCCTCGGTGAACTTATAGTCAGCATTGGCCTTGATATTCTGCTCCATCTTGGACTTCAGCTCCTCGCGTGCCTCCTCCTCGGTGTGCACCTTGTCGGGACCAAAGACCATATCGAAGAACTCCTGATTGAGCTCCGCACGCTGTGAGTAGCTGATCTCCTTGATCTCGTAGGAGAACTCGCTCGCCTTGTACTTCTCCACCTCCTCATCGGTCATGTCGTCAAGGTGGAAGAGCGCCTTAAGCTCAGACTTCTGACCGCCATAGGCTTTGTAGGGATTGAAGACTACGATGCTGTCCTTGGGGGCGTTCTCAAACTTCGCCTTCTCCTCCTCGTCGGTCATAAAGTCCACGTAGATCGTGGTCCGATCGAGCTGAATACCTCCCTCGCGGGGTGAGTCTCCATCAAGCTCTGCCAGTGCTCCGGATACGAAAGCATTGGGGACAATGTGGTCTCCGTCAACGAACTTGGAATTGGCCCTCTGGAGCTGCTCCATCTGCTTAGTCACCTCCTCGTCGTCCACGGTGGGCTGGTAGTAGGTAAGGGTGTCCTCGCTGCTGAGTATGTCGTCGCTCAGAGTGGGGATCAGCGCCAGGTGAAAGGTGATGGTCATCTCATCCTGCAGCAGCTTATCTCCCTGGTTGAGCTCCTTTGGCATAATGGGCTGACCGATAGTCTTCAGCTCCTTCTCCCGGATGAAGTCCATAAGCTTCGAAGTAACAGCCTCGCTTACTGCATCGACGTGGATGCTGTCACCGTACATCTTAAGGATGAGTCCCTTAGGCACGTGACCCTTGCGGAATCCGCGCATCGAGGCGTTGGCGCTGATGTTATTGAGACGCTTTTTGTAGTCCTCTGCGTAGTCCGACTTCTCGACAGTTACGTCTATGCGGGCAAAGTTATCTTTCTGCTCTGCGAGAGTGATATCCATTGTTATGTCTTTATGTGATTTGGTTTCAGTTGTTAGCGTGCAAAGTTAGCATTTTTGCCTCTATTGCCCAACCCTCAGGCTGACTCGGCATAAGTCCTGCGCCTGTAGCAGGGCCATCTAGGGGGGGTAGGGGTCGAGACCTGTTACTCGCTCGCCTTCTTGGTCATTGCCGGGCTTATGTCCCCTTGAAGTAGAGGTCGATGACAACGATCTCGGACCTGCTCCCGATGCGTAGACGCGAGGTGGAGGCACCGTAGCCGGAGGAGATGATGAGTGTGCCGTCTCCAGAGGGGTGGCAGCCGTAGTTGTGGCTAAAGAGAAGCGGCTGGAAGATCTGCATCGGGAAGATCTGCCCGGCATGGGTGTGTCCCGTGAGGGTGAGGTCTATTCCGCTGACATCCGGGTCCCTCTCCCAGTGCTCACGAGGCCGGTGCTGTAGCAGTATGGAGGTCGACCCATCAGGAACCTGTTCCGCTAAGCTACTGAGTGGCACCACGTCCTTATCCAAGGCTTTGTAGTAGTCTCTGCCTATGAGGTAGAGACCTGGGCGGAGTCTCACGACGCTGTCGCGGAGCAGTTTCCCGAGCGAGGAGATCCACTGCACATTCTCATCCAAGTCACCATAGTACTCATGGTTGCCAAGGACGAAGTAGAGACCTTGGACCTTCTCTCTTAGGTGGGCGAAGTGGTATGCCGCCGTGAGGGTGTCCACATCGCTTAGATTTCTATCGATCAGGTCTCCCCCGATGAAGACATAGTCCGGTGAAGCTTGCTCAATCATTTGCTCCATCCTTGCAAGATGCTCCTCCCCGAAGAGTTCGCCCAAGTGGATGTCAGTCACGAGTGCTATCCGTACGCTGTCCGAGAGCTTCTTGTCCGGCAGCACGATGCGGTAGCGGGTGGTGATTGGCTCCCGTACATTTCTTCTCCCTGCGATCATCACCGGAAGGATCAGTGATAGGCAGAGTAGGGCGGTCACGCGACCGTAGTGGCTCTTCGTGGCGCTGTCGAGGAGTGCGAAGAGTGCGGCAAAGTAGATCTCAGCGATGAGTAGGTCTGTCACCAGCTCGGGTGCTCTGCCCTTCAGGAGTGAGGTGGTCAGGATAAGCCCTATGGAGAGGATCGGAATAGCGATGACGCTCCACTTTTGCACCTTACGGAGCAACTGATCGCCGGGGACCCGACGTCCGACGTAGCGGCAGAGGGCATAGCCCAGTGCGATCTGTACGAAGACAAAGATAATGTATCGCATGCTCAGTCACGTTGCTTAGTCCGATGATAGGGGTGAGCCAGCTTGCGGAAGTAGGATGAGGTCATCGTCATGCATAAGATCATCGACAGTACATCCGCTACTGGTAGTGCGGTCCAGACGCCGGTGAGACCCATGACACGCGGCAGGATCGCCAGTGCAGGCACGAGGAAGATCAGCTGTCGAGAGAAGCTCAGCAGGAGGGCACGGGCAGCCTTACCAAGACTCTGGAAAAACTGTACTCCCGTCACCTGGATACCCACAGCCCACATAGCGGCGAGCTCGATCCGTAGCCCTACCTTGCAGACTGCGATCAGCTGAGGGTCAGACGTGAACGCCCGAGCCACGATCTCAGGCCATATCAGGGTCACGGAGGCTCCAAAGACACCGATCAGGAAATTCATCTTCCGAGCGATCCGGAAGGTATCTCTCACTCGCCCGAGGTTCCCGGCCCCATAGTTGTAGCCAAGGATAGGCTGTGTCGCCTGCGAGATGCCGAACATAAACATCAGCGTCAGCATAGCCACGCTCTGGATCACTCCATTGGCTGCCACCGCTAAGTCTCCGCTGTAGAAGTCTATCGGGGAGGTCATCCCGTAGTCGTAGAGCAGTCGATTCTTATAGATATTGACGATGCTCGCCATCAGGTGGGTCACAAAGGGAGCCACACCGATAGAGACGATCGCGAGGGTGTAGCCCCAGTTGAACTTGAAGTTTCTCACCCTAAGCTTGACGTTGGTATCCGGTCGAGTAAAGTGGTGGAGTACCCAGATCATACCGATAATCATACTGATCACGGTGGCGAGGGCGACCCCTGAGATACCCATATCGAATACGAAGAGGAACACGGGGTCGAGTACAAAGTTGAGTACCGCACCGATGAGCATCGTCTTCATCGCCTTTTTGGGATAACCGGTTGCTCTCATCACCGCATTGTACGAGTAGGTGATGTTGGCAAAAATATTTCCCGGCAAGACGATATTCAGATAGTCGAGGGCATAGGGCAGGGAAGCCTCCGAGGCACCAAATTGCATCAGAAGTGGCCGTGCAAACATCATCAGCAAGACGATCACAAGGCTGCTGATCGTGAGTGATAGGAGGAAGGCACTGCCCAGCATTTTCTCTCCCTCCTCTCTCCTCTGCTGCCCGAGCAGTATGGAGATCCTCGAGGCGGCACCCATGCCGACGAGGGTACCTACAGCCTGGGTTACGCCCATCACGGGCATAGTGACCGAGAGACCGGATAGGGCCAAGCTATTGACCCCTTGTGCAATATATATCCGGTCGACTACATTGTATAGGGTATTGACGACAGCCCCTATGACTGAGGGCCAGGCGTAAAATTGTAATAGTTTCTTGATCGGAGCGGTGCCGAGGATGTCGGCATTCTCCATGTTGATTCTTTTGTCTTCTCTCTTCATCCAGTGTTTTGTCGTTCATCCGTGACGACTGACATCTACGAGGGCGGTCTCCTTAAGTATCTGTATCTCCTTTCCCTGTAGTGCTATCATCCCATCCTCCTCTAGGGATCGCAGGACTCTGGTGGCATTGCTGGTGGTCATATTGCTCAGACCACCCAGCACGCCCCTCGTCAGTCTCACCCGGAGCGTCTGTCCGTCCTCCTCTCTCCCGAAGATCTGATCCAAATAGAGCAGCGTCGAGGCCATCCTCCCCGGCATGCGACGTGTATTGAGTACGATAAGGCGCATATCCTTAGTATGCAGAGTCCTGAGAGCTCGTGTCAGGAGTAGCTTGGAGGCCCGTGCATTATTGTCTACCACCATCTCCACGATCTCTGCGGGGAGAGCGAGGACGAGGCACTTCGTGAGCGCCTTGCAGGTGTACCAGTCCTCCATACCGGTGAGCAGTCGCGCAAGCCCCAGCATCTCCTTACCGGTAAAGTGTATGGGCACTTCGCCATTGTATAGATAGTAGGTCAGTGCCTGACCCTCTACTAAGGTGATGACTCTCCGCTCCTCTCCCCGCTCCTTAGGCGTGTGCGGGTAGATACGCTCCCCCTCCTCACAGGTGTACACCTTGCTCCGTAGGATGAATACCTCCCTCTCTCGGTCCGTGAGACAATCCCACAGCTCCGGGATCAGCTTGGAGATGTGGGGAAAAGGGGTCCTCGACTCAGAGGTATGATGCGACATATTTCTCCTGTCTCGGCGCTTGACTCACTTCAGGAGTGGCTTAAGGTCCTCAAATGCCTGCTCCGGCTTGACGTGCTCATAGAGTATGTCGTAGACCGCGTCCGCAATCGGTATCTCTACGCCATATCTCTTATTCACCTCATGGATGCACTTTGCTCCATAAAAACCCTCTGCGATCATCTCCATCTCGAGCTGCGCCTCATAGACTCCGTAGCCCTTGCCTAAGAAGTTTCCGAAGGTCCTATTACGGCTGTAGCGGGAGTAGGCGGTCACCAAGAGATCCCCTAAGTAGGCAGAGTCGTAGACCTGCGGTCGACTCTCGGTGGCGGTGCGGATAAAGCGCTTGATCTCTCCGGTGGCGTTGCAGATCAGCACTGCCATAAAGTTGTCTCCCAGCTTCATCCCCTGAGTGATACCAGAGGCGATGGCGTAGATATTCTTCAGCACGCTGCTATACTCAATGCCCCTCACGTCGGTACTGATCACAGTATGGACATAGGGCGCATGAAATAGCGGGGCAAGCCGTAGTGCCGTCTCCTCGTCCTCGCAGCCAATCGTGAGGTAACTGGTCCGATCTATCGCCACCTCCTCAGCGTGCGTGGGACCGGAGATGACAGCGATCTGAGACATCGGTATGCCAAATTCGCTGGACAGGAAGTCTGATACCAGCTGATAGCTGTCGGGGATAATTCCCTTGACAGCATTGAGGAAGACCTTCCCCTTATACTTCTCCGGATCAACCTTCTGCAGTATGCCCTTGAGGTATGGAGAAGGGGTGCAGAGGAGCAGGGTGTCGCTCTCCTCTACCAGCTCTGTGAGGTCGCTGTAGAAGTGGACCTTGGAGGTGTCAAAGCTGACTGAGGTGAGGTAATTGGGGTTATGCCCTTGCTTCTTGAAAGCCCGGATCTGGCTGCGGAACCTGAAGTACCAATTGAACTCCTGACCTGTCTCGTGCAGGATCTTGGCTAACGCCGTAGCCCAGCTCCCGCTACCGATGAGTCCGATCTTGGTCGCCGGTGTGGCGGAAGACTTAGGGTCTGTCGCACTCTTAGAGGCTGTCTCCTTCATACTCACTCGCTATCAGAGTCCGCTTCCTCCTCCTCCACTTCGCCCTTGGGCTGAGATATAGGCTTCATCGTGGGGAAGAGCAGTACCTCCTGGATCGTATCCTGCTCAGTCAGGAGCATCGCCAAGCGATCCATCCCTATCCCGAGACCACTCGTTGGGGGCATACCATACTCCAAGGCTCGGACAAAGTCTTGGTCGATAAACATGGCCTCATCGTCTCCCTTCTCTGACAGTCTCAGCTGATCCTCAAAGCGCTCCAGCTGGTCGATCGGGTCATTGAGCTCGGTGTAGGCATTGGCAAGCTCGCTGCCATTGATCATCAGCTCAAAGCGCTCCGTCAGTCCGGGCTTGGTGCGGTGCATCTTCGTCAGCGGTGACATCTCCACAGGGTAGTCGGTGATGAAGGTGGGCTGGATCAGGTGCTCCTCGCAGATCTCGCCAAAGAGCTCATCGATTAGCTTGCCCTTACCGAAGGAGTCGTCCACCTCGATCCCTAGCTCCTTGCACTTGGCCCTCAGCTCCTCCTCGGTCTTGTCGGTGATGTCGTAGTCCCCATACTCCTTGATGGCATCGGTCATGGTGAGTCGCCGGTAGGGAGCCTTGAGGTCGATGGTCTTGCCATCCAGCTCCACGGTCGTCTTGCCATTGACCTGAAGTGCGGTGTACTCGAGCAGCTGCTCGGTCATCTCCATCATCCAGTTGTAGTCCTTGTAGGCGACATATACCTCCATCCCGGTAAACTCGGGATTGTGCGTACGATCCATCCCCTCGTTGCGGAAGTTTTTCCCAAACTCGTACACAGCATCGTACCCTCCGACGATCAGTCTCTTGAGGAAGAGCTCGTCCGCTATCCTCAGGTAGAGAGGGATATCCAGAGCATTGTGGTGGGTGACGAAAGGACGAGCCGACGCTCCGCCGGGGATCGTCTGCAGAATGGGCGTCTCCACCTCGAGGAAGCCGCGAGAATTGAAGAAGTCCCTGAAGGCACTATACATCTTCGTCCGTTTGATGAAGATGTCTCTATTCTGCGGATTTACGATCAGGTCCACATACCGCATACGGTAGCGTTGCTCCGGATCGGTAAAGGCATCATAGGTCTCCCCATCCTTTACCTTCACGACCGGGAGTGGTCGGAGAGACTTGGAGAGCAGGGTAAGCCTCTGCACATGGACACTGATCTCGCCCATCTTGGTGCGGAAGACAAAGCCCTCCACCCCGATGATGTCGCCAATGTCGAGGAGTTTCTTGAAGACCACATTATAGAGTGTCTTATCCTCCTCGGGGGCTATGTCATCGCGAGTAATGTAGAGCTGTATCCTGCCCTCGCTGTCCTGGAGCTCTGCAAAGGAGGCCTTGCCCATGATCCGTCGAGACATCAGCCGCCCGGCTATCCTCACCTGTCGAGGATGCTCCTCATCATCCGAGAAATGGTCCTTGATGTCCTGCGAGGTGGCATCCACCACATACTCCTCAGCGGGGTAGGGGTTGATCCCCAGGTCACGCAACTTCTGTAGGCTATCACGACGCAGGAGCTCCTGCTCACTATATTGTCTCTCCATGTCTTTTCTGATGATGAGTTCTTAACTGATTAGAGTACAAGTGTATCATGGCTATCTGCCTGGTACACTTTATCTGCAAAGATAACGCTTTTGTAGGGCACTATAAAAGTAGGGCCCTCTCTTCGTCACATCCTATGGTAGTACCGGGACTGGTATCTTGACCGTGAGGAGCGATCGGCAGAGGGGTCTGCTGTCGGTAGGGTATTGAACTTATAAGTAAAGGTCAGCATAACGTACGATGTGACTCCCTCGTACAGTATATCGGTGATGGACTGAGCGGTCGAGGTGCGACGGAAGGTACTCCTCTGTCCCAGCAGATCCAGTGCCTCCAGCTCCAGTGTCCCCCTCCGGTCCTTGAGGAAGGAGTATCCCAGGCTGAGGTCCCATATCCAGAGGTTTCGCTTCACATCGTCATGGTACCCCTTGGCATCTCTGTAGGAGAGACGATGAGAGAGACTGAGACCGAAGGGTGGCGTCCAGGTGGCTTCGCAGAAGAGCCTGTAGTCGAGTGTCTCTCGATCACTCTGGCGGGATACCGTATTGGTTAGGTGGTTGTAGCCCCCAGAGAAGCCCAGCGATGACTGCAGATACTCGCCCGACCAAGTGACTCTCTCCGAGAGATTGATGGTGCTGCTGAGGGAGGTGTTCAGATCTCCATTGACATACCCCTTGCCTCTATTGCCACCGATCCGGCCGTTGGTGAAGGAGGTCAGGCTCTTGGATAAGGGTAAGCTTAGCGACCCGCCGGCACTGTAGGAGTAGACGCCATTCACGTTCTCGTACGTGGTGCGGCTGATGCCCGTCTCTCGGTCTATTTCGCGACGACTGATGATCGCATTATTCACCGTCCCCATGTAGCCAAATATCTGCAGGCTCTGGCGCTTCTCACGATTCTCCATAGATCCACGCATAAATATCATATGCCTAAACGAGGGAAGCAGGTCAGGGTTACCGGTCGTCTGGGAGAGTGGCGAGGTCTGTATGGTGACGGGGCTCAGTTGCTCCATAGAGGGCTGACTGGTGCGCCCTCTATAGTGCAGCATATACTGTAGTCCTCGGTCGTTCCTCAGGTCTACGATGAGCGAGGGCGCATAGTTGACGATGCTTCGCTCGTGGTCGTAGGTGACCTCCTCACCACTCGTGGTGATCGTGTGCGTGTGGGTGGGCAGCGCATCGACTCCGAGGGAGATGCTACTCTTAGGTCTCGGCTGGTACCTCGCCATCGCACCGATCCGGTGGTTGAGGTACCTATTGCTGGAGCCTCTGGAGTAGCGCTTGTCCAGTATGGTGTACTCCCCCTCTGCGTCGGCCTGATAGGCAAGGCGATCGCTCGTCCTGTACTCGCCGTCGAGGCTGTAGCTGCCCTGGAGTGCCCAGTACTTACTGAGAGGCTCCATATAGGAGACGGAGATACCGCCCCGATTACTCTCGTTACGGGAGCTGGTCCGCTGATCTAGGGTCTCGCTTCTGTTGCCCTTGGTGAAGGTGGTGACGCTCTTGAGTGTCCCGTCGCTGTTGCCCGACTCGTGTCGCCCAAAGACTCTGACGTAGATATTTCGCCCATCGTCGTTAAAGGTGTGGCGGAAGTGGAGGTAGCCACTCGCTCCGTCGTCGCGACTCTTCTCCTCCCTCTCCGAGGAGCCGGAGTTGATCGTCTCTCCTGTCATTGCCTCTGTACTGTACTGAGACAGAGAGTGGGATCGGCTCCGACCAATACTGATATCGGGCATAAAGAAAAGTGCAGTCCTCTCAGAGGGTGTCCACTCGAGACGACCACCCATAGAGCCACGACGTGAGAGTTCATCCTGGGAGGAGGTGGTGCGGTCGGTGGTGGTATGAGTGGCTTCTCCGAGGAGGTTTTCCCGAGTCATCCGACTGGACAGGGTGTTGTCGTTCTCTTGATATGAGAGCTCGGCGGTGACGTTGAGCTTATCACTTACTTTATTGTCGTAGTTGGCTCCCACTGAGCGTTGGGTTCGGTCTCCTCTCCCGCGCCTTACCCCGTTAGTGTTATTGAGATTAGCGAGGAGGGTGATCCGCTCGTCTCCTCTAAATGCCGATCCCATTAGGTCTACTCTGTATCGGTCCTTTGTCCCGTAGCCGGCCTTTAGGCTGCCGAGGAGGCCTTTCTTCAGCCCTTCCTTCACGTTGAGGTTGAGTATTTTCGTCTTCTCTCCATCGTCCATACCGGTGAGCCTGGATTGCTCGGACTTCTTGTCGACCACCTGTACGTTCTTGATCAGGTCAGCGGGGAGATTCCTAGTCGCCATAGTCGGGTCGGAGGAGAAGAAGTCTCTGCCGTCCAGCTCCACCCGCTCGATGGCCTCCCCATTGTAAGTGATGTTTCCATCTGCGTCTACCTCGATCCCGGGGATACGGCGTAGCAGCTCCTCCACCGAGGCACCGGGGCGAACCTTGAAGGCATCGGCGCTAAATTGCACCGTGTCCTTCTTGATCGTCACCGGACTCGCCTGTCCCACGACCTTCAGCTCGCTCAGTGCCGTCGCAGACGGGGAGAGCTTGATCCGTCCGAGGTCGATCTTAGAGTTCGCTCCGATGGATACCGCCTTGCGGTAGGGCGTGTAGCCAATGAAAGAGATGTCTACGAGATAGCTCCCGGGCGTGGAGACATGGAGTCTGAAGCGTCCCTGCTTGTCGGTCATCACCCCTTCCTCCAGAGTGGAGTCGGTGGCACTCAGGAGCCGCACACTCGCTGCGGTCATCCACTCCTCCTCATCCGTGTCGTAGACACGCCCCTTGATCTCTGAGGAGCTGCTCTGGGCATAGGCTCTCGGCAGGAGGATAATGCAGAGAGCTACGCCTATAAGCAGTAGAGTAGGGTGCTTAGGGGTGGATGAGCGGTGCATCGAAGGATCAGGTGAGGAATGGTGAATGTGCAAAAACTGTCGAAGGGAGTGCGAGGGTCACTCTCAAGAGCAAACTTACCCAATCTGACGTAAGTAAGGAAGCGACTGTAAGTACGATGGCTCGTCACTTACAGTCGCTTCTTGATGAGAGCCTTCTATAGGACTCGAACCTACGACCATCTGATTACAAATCAGAAGCTCTACCAACTGAGCTAAGAAGGCGGGTGGGCAAGCTGTCTACATCGCGTCGCTACAACCCACTACCCTTGCTGCGATCAAGCCCTGGGGGGATTCGTGGGGAGCTGACCGTGTAGGACTTGCCCGGATATTGTCGGCTTGACACTGCAAAGGTACAGACTTTTTCCCGTCCCTCAAAGAGGACCCTCTCTTCGGTCATTCCCTCTGCTCTCGATAAAGGATTGAGGACCATTTAATATGGTCGAAAAGTAACTCTGCCTCCTGTGGCATATTTCTTTCACCGATATTAGGCGCGCCTAATATCGGTAAAAGAAACGTCTAATACCGATAAAAGGAATGTCTAATATCGGTATTAGACTCCGCTCACTCCGGCTCTCCTTTCATTTGCCTCAGCCGCTGGAGTAGCTGAGCCTCTTGGGCATTGTCCGCCGGTCTCCAGAAGGAGGTGCCCACCACTTCGTCGGGGAGGTATTGCTGCGGAGCATAGTGGTCCTTGTAGTCGTGGGGGTAGATGTACCCCTTTCCATACCCCAGCTCGTCCATAAGCTCCGTGGGTGCATTTCTCAGGTGCATCGGTACAGGGTGGGGTGGACTCTTACGGACGAATGCAAGAGCTTGGTTGATAGCAGTGTAGGCGCTATTGCTCTTGGGGGAGGAGGCGAGATAGATGGTCGCCTCCGCTAGTGGGATACGCCCCTCAGGCCAGCCTATGCGCTCCACAGCGGTAAAGGCCACTTCGGCGATCAGCATAGCATTGGGGTTGGCGAGGCCGATGTCCTCGGACGCCGAGATGACCAGTCGGCGAGCGATAAACTTTGGGTCCTCTCCCCCATCGATCATCCTGGCGAGCCAGTATATGGCAGCGTCGGGGTCACTTCCACGGATGCTCTTGATGAAGGCTGATATGATGTCGTAGTGCATCTCGCCACCCTTGTCGTAGACACCGGGATTTCTCTGGATCTGTTGAGCCACGATCTCATCGGAGATGGTGAAGCTCTTTCGCTCCAGAGCCTCCGGTGTCGTCGCGATGAGCTCCAGGATATTGAGGAACTTGCGGGCATCCCCTCCCGAAGCAGCGAAGAGAGCATCCGTGGAGTCGATCTGCACCTCGTACTCCCTCAGTACCTCATCCCGGGTGAGGGTGTAGTGAAGGAGCTCATCCAAGTCACCCTGTGTGAGAGGTTTCAGCACGAGTACCCGGCAGCGAGATAGGAGTGGGCGGATCACCTCAAAGGATGGGTTCTCGGTTGTGGCACCGATCAGCACCACGCTCCCTTGCTCCACGGCGTGCAGCAGAGAGTCCTGCTGGGACTTGCTGAATCGGTGAATCTCGTCGATGAAGAGTATTGGTGCACCCTGGGCAAAGAGACCATTTCTGTAGTCCTCGGCCTGCTTGATCACATCGCGAACCTCCTTGACCCCCGAGCTTACTGCGCTGAGGGTGAAGAAGGGGAGGTCAAAGTGCTTGGCTACGATCCTCGCCAAGGTCGTCTTACCCACTCCCGGGGGACCCCACAGGATGAAGGAGCGAAGGAGGCCCGTCTCAAGCATATCGTGAATAGGTCCTCCGGGGCGGACTAAGTCGCTCTGACCGAAGTAGCCCTCAAGTGTGCCGGGTCTCATCCGTTCCGCGAGAGGGGGTAGGTTGGTATTCATCTTTTAGTCAGTGATCGCAAGTGTTATGTACAAATGTACCATTATTGTGTGTGACAATCATACCTTCTTCGCACCTCTTGAATCTTTGGCACTGACTTTGCCTACTGAGATATAAACGAAGAATTAAGTCATAAAACAGATAGATAATGGACAAAAATCAGACGACTGGGAAGATTGGCGTGACAAGCGACAATATGTTCCCGATCATTAAGAAATTCCTCTACAGTGACAATGAGATCTTCCTCAGGGAGATCGTCAGCAATGGTGTGGATGCCGTGCAGAAGCTGAAGACCTTGGTCTCTAAGGGTGAGTACTCCGGTGAGGTCGGGGATCTCCAGGTCGAGGTGAAGATCGATGGCGACAAGCTGATCATTTCGGATAACGGCATCGGTATGACGGCCGATGAGATCCACAAGTACATCAATGAGATCGCCATCAGTGGTGCTGAGGAGTTTGTCAAGAAGTATGAGGATCAGCACAGCATCATAGGGCACTTCGGCCTCGGCTTTTACTCCGCCTTTATGGTGTCCGACAAGGTCGAGATCTACACTCAGAGCTATGATGAGACGGCCCCCAGCATCCGCTGGTCCTGCGAGGGCAATCCGGAGTATCAGATGGAGGAGGCTGAGAAGAGACCTCGGGGGACGGATATCATCCTCCATATCTCTGAGGAGGATAAGGAGTTCCTCGATGAGAATCGCATACTGGCGCTCCTAAAGAAGTACTGCAGCTACCTCCCCGTGCCTATTGTCTTCGGTAAGGAGAAGGAGTGGAAGGATGGCAATCAGGTCGATACGGATAAGCCACGGGTGATCAACGAGACGGACCCGACGTGGATCAAGCAGCCCTCTTCCCTCACGGATGAGGATTACAAGGAGTTTTACCGGACGCTCTTCCCGGGCAATGATGCTCCGCTCTTCTGGATCCATCTCAATATCGACTATCCATTTAACCTGACCGGGATCCTCTACTTCCCGCAGATCAAGTCCAACCTCGATATGCAGAAGAGCAATATCTCGCTCTACTGCAATCAGGTCTACGTGACCGACAACGTAGAGGGCATCGTCCCTGACTTCCTCAATCTCCTCCACGGCGTGATCGACTCACCGGATATCCCGCTCAATGTGAGCCGCAGCTATCTACAGTCCGATGCCAGGGTAAAGAAGATCTCGACCTACATCACGCGTAAGGTGGCAGATAAGCTGACAGAGCTCTTCAAGTCCGATCGTGCTGCCTACGAGGAGAAGTGGCCTGCGCTCGATCTCTTCGTGAAGTATGGCATGCTGACGGATGAGAAGTTTGCCGAGAAGGCTAAGGGGATCCTGCTCCTCAAGGACACCGATGAGAAGTACTACACTCTCGAGGAGTACAAGACCCTCATCGAGGGTAACCAGACCGATAAGGACAAGAAGGTTATCCACCTCTACGCTCAGGATCCTGATCGTCAGTACAGCTATATCCGTGCGGCGAAGGATAAAGGCTACAGCGTACTCTTGCTCAATGGTCCCTTGGATATGCACTTGATCGGGATGCTGGAGCAGAAGTCGGAGGATAGCCACTTTGTCAGTGTTGACAGTGACACACTGGAGAATCTCGTACGTAAAGATGAGAAGCCGGTCGGTCAGGTCGATATGACTGAGGAGGATCAGTCTATCCTGAGACAGCTCTTCCAGAGCCGGGTACCTGAGGGCGATGAGAAGCAGATGATCCACGTCGCCACGGCTAATCAGGGTGCAGAGGCTAAGCCAATCGTGGTGATCCAAAATGAGTATATGCGGCGTATGAAGGATATGGCCCATATGCAGCAGGGGATGGATATGTATGGGTCTATGCCGGACAGCTATATGATGACCCTCAATATTGACCACCCGCTGATCGGTGCGGTGCTTAAGAGGTTCAGAGCATCAGATCAGATCGATACGTACACTCAGCTGATGGGTGACCGAAATGGCTTTGTTGCTCGGCGGGCTGAGATAGACAGTCAGCTCTATGACGATAAGAATAAGCCCGACGAGGCAAAGAAGAAGTCTCTCGAGGAGGATCTCAAGGAGACCAATGCCCACATCGATGAGCTGGATGCGAAGCTCAGCACCATCTATGCTGACTTTGCTGCCGGTCAGCCGGTGATCGAGCGTCTCGTCGACCTCGGACTCCTGGCGAGCGGTCTGCTGCGCGGAGAGGCGCTGGATCGCTTTGTCTCCGACTCTATGAGCGCTATCTCGGATAAGCTGGACGACTGACTACTAAGTCCGAAAAGCAAAAGGGGCTGCATCGCCATAGCGGTGCAGCCCCTTTTGCTTTATATTATGGTGTCAGTGCTTACTCAGCCTTGCTGGCCTTGCAGGCACACTTCACCGCCTGCTCTGGCTCTGCGTACCACTCCTCGATGGTCTTCCAGTCGATGATCTCCCAGAGGGCCTTGAGGTAGTCAGCGCGTACGTTGCGGTAGTCTACATAGTAGGCATGCTCCCAGACATCGGCAGTCATCAGCGGGCAGAGACCCTCAGTGATGGGGTTATAGGCGTTTGAGCCCTTGTCGATGCTGAGCTTCCCATCCTTGTCGGCTACGAGGAAAGCCCATCCGGAGCCGAAGAGACCGGCAGCCTCCTCCTGGAACTTCTGCTTGAAGTCCTCAAAGGAGCCCCACTCCTTCTCGATCGCCTCCAGCAGCTTGCCGGTAGGAGCCTTCTTGGCCTCGTCCTTCGGACGGAGCTGCAGGAAGAAGAGGTTGTGATTGAGGATCTGACCGGCCTGATTGTACATCTTGCCCTCAGCCTCCTTCACGATTGACTTGAGGCACTTGTCCTCGAAGGCGGTGCCCTCGATCAGCTTATTTAGAGTGTTGACGTAGCCATTGAGATGCTTGCCGTGGTGAAGAGAGACTGTCTCCTCACTCATCACAGGCTCCAGAGCATCCTTGGCGTAGGGCAGGTCAATGAGCTTGAATTTCATGGTAAGAATAATTTGTGGATTAGAAAAAACAAGAGCGTCATCACCTCCGATCACTCAGAGGAATGGCTCCACTATCAGTGGAGTGAAAACTGTCGTGAGGTCTCCATGCTCCACTATATTACATTACTTGCTGTATCTCTCCTTGAGTACAGTGAGCATATCGGTGGTCATGGTGTCGAGGTCATACTCGGGCTTCCATCCCCACTCCTCTCTGGCGCAGCTGTCATCAAGAGAGTTGGGCCAAGACTCAGCGATGCCCTGACGCAGCTCGTCGACATCGTAGGTCATGGTAAAGCTTGGCATCTGCTTCTTGATGGCCGCGTAGATCATCTCCGGGTCGAAGCTCATGCTGGCGATATTGAAGGAGTTGCGGTGCTTCAGCTTGGCAGGATCAGCCTCAAAGATCTCGTACATGGCGCGGAGAGCGTCCGGCATATACATCATATCCATATAGGTGCCGGCCTTGATCGGGCAGACAAAGCTCCCGTCCTGTACCGCCTTGTAGTAGATATCCACGGCGTAGTCGGTCGTGCCGCCACCGGGGAGGGTGACGTTGGAGATCAGACCGGGGAAGCGCACCGATCTGGTATCGACACCAAACCTCTTGAAGTAGTAGTCGCTCAGGAGCTCACCGGATACCTTCGTCACACCATACATGGTCGTGGGACGCTGGATGGTATCCTGAGGGGTCTTATCCTTAGGCGTGGAGGGCCCAAATGATCCGATGGAGCTGGGGGTGAAGACAGCGCACTTCTTCTCCCTCGCTACCTCGAGGACGTTGCAGAGTCCACCGATGCCGATGTGCCATGCGAGCTGGGGCTTCGCCTCTGCCACCGCCGATAGGAGGGCAGCGAGGTTGTAGATGGTATCGACATCATACTTCTCCACCACATCAGCGATCTGCTGTGCGTTGGTGATGTCTACGATCTCCGAGGGACCACTCTCCTTGAGCTCTCCCTTGACGGGAGCTGCGGGGATATACCCAGCGATGATTTGACCATTGGGGATGATGCTCCTCAGCTTCATCGTAAACTCTGACCCGATCTGTCCGGTCGAGCCAATGATAAGGACATTCTTCATAAGACAAACACTTGTCAGACGTTGCCGTCTTGCTCAGTTATTGTTTAAAGGTTGGTATGGATAAAACTATACGTGTAACTAACAGCGAGGGGTATAATCCGCTCGACAATACAAAGGTGCACAAATTACCTGACACACACACATACCCTCGTGACTATCTCCCTCATAGGAGACAGGTCCACGACCGACTTGTCAGTCATGGACCTGCCTGGATGATGTCACCTCGGTGGACGATCAGTCTACAGGGTGGTACTGCACGAAGGCCTCAATAGCCTCGTAGCGAGCAAATCCAAGGTCGTGATAGATCTTGGCCGTCCCTCTATTGCGGTCCTCCGATCGTTGCCAGAAGAGGCGCTCGTCATCTCCGAGGAAGGGGGCAGCGTCCATCTGTGTCTGGTGCTTAAGGATAGAGTCTCTCTTGAATCGGAGCTCCTCTGGACTCATCGGCACAGCCATCTCAATGTCGTCGATATTCCACTCCGCCCATGCTCCTCTGTACATCCAGATGCGACAGTCCTTAAGCCACGCTTCGTCCCTCAGCTCATCGAGAGCTGCGAGTACCGCATTTGTGGCGACGCGGTGTGTCCCATGAGGGTCACGGAGGTCTCCAGCGACGAAGATCATATGGGGCTTGATGCTCTGGATGAAGTCCGTGACGATCAGCACATCCTCCTCAGAGAGTGGCTTCTTCTTGATCGCACCGGTCTCGTAGAAGGGGAGGTCGAGGAAGTGGACGTGGTCATCCTTAAGTCCCACATGACGATCTGCCGTGCGGGCCTCCTGACGACGGATCGTCCCCTTGAGGTACCGAGTCTCGTCTGTCTCATTGTCTCCCTCTCTCTTGATCTCAGTCAGGTAGTGACGCGTCTTGAGTAGCTTCTTGCATAGCTCGTCGTCCTCTCGCCCTTCGTTCTGGTAGAGGGCGTGCACAAAGTCGATGTACCGGATCACCTCCTCATCATTGACAGCGATATTTCCTGAGGTCTCGTAAGCGACGTGCACATCGTGACCGTGCTTGACAAGCCTATGGAACGTCCCTCCCATAGAGATGACGTCGTCATCGGGGTGTGGGGAGAAGACGATCACGCGCTTGGGGAAGGGTAGAGCGCGCTCAGGTCGCTTGCTGTCATCCGCATCGGGCTTACCTCCGGGCCATCCTGTAATCGTATTTTGGATGTCGTTGAAGACCTTGATATTGCAGTCGTAGGCTGAGCCGTACTGACGTAGCAGGTCGCTCAGCTGGTGGGTGATGTAGTCCTGGTTGGTCAGGTTGAGGATCGTCTTGCCGGTCTGATTGCAGAGCCAGACTAAGGCGCGACGAACCAGCTTATCCGTCCATCGGGGATCGGTCACTCTCCATGGGGTGTGGATTCGGGCCAGCTCGTCAGCCGCCTCCAGGTCGGTGTAGACGCATGCCCTCGGGTGGGTCTGAAAGATAGAGGCCGGGATATTGTCATCCTGAGGCTCCTCGACGACCTGCCTCAGGATCTCCTTCTTCGCCTCGCCCCATGCCAGCAGGACAATGCTCTCGGCCGCTCGTATCTCATTCATCCCGATGGAGACAGCAGTCTCGGGGACGTTGTCGGAGAGGTTAAAGGAGCTGATCGCCTCATTGCGTGAGGTGTCGTCAAGTACCACAAGGTGGTACGAGGAGCTGAGTACGTCACCTGGAGCGTTGGTCGCGATGGTGCCTCGAAGCCCGATACCCATCAGGCAGAGGTCAAAGCCTCCGAGGTCACTAAGCGCTCTCTCGTAGTCCGCCCAGGACGAGGGGATATCATCCTTGTCTATGCGGATGTCAAAGGAGTGAACGCACGAGTCGGATATGCTGATCTTGTCGAGGAACTCCTCCCGCAGGTGGGCAAGCACGCCCTCGTTGTTATTGAGGAGAGGGTAAAACTCATAGAGAGGGAAAATGTGTACGCCCTTGAAGGAGAGCTTTCCACTCTCGTGGAGCTTGATCATCTCGCGGAGGACAGGCAGAGGGCTGGTACCTCCCGAGATGCCGAGGACATAAGTCTCCCCCTTGTCTTGGTGAGCCTTGATATCCTTTGCGATGCGGAGAGCGAGCTCAGCACCTGCCTGCTCGTCGGAGGGATAGATGTGCGTGAGGATCCGCTCGTAGCTGGTGAGCATAGTCTCTTCATACTCATTCTGAGGGTTGTAGAGCCGCTCCTCAACCTGCTCGAGAGAGATCTGTGATGTGAGATTAAGTCGCATGGTCATATAGATATATGTGTAGATTGTTTGATACTATGGTAAGGAAGATCGGCGTGCGACCTTCCGATTCGATGCTAAAGATAAGAAAAAAATTTACCATCAGGTTGCGAGGTCTTGATTTTTATACCTAATGCCCGCTTTCTATCCCGCTATAGTGTTGATAGTTGTAATTATGGAAATATGTCGGTAATCTTCTTGGGAAGATCGTAGAATTGGGCTAAATTTGCAACACTGACTGATTGTCGCACGACAAAGTTACTTCGAATACCAACAACAGTTTTATCAAATCCCATGTGGTTGACTAATTCTTCTATCGGAAGGAAGGTGGTGATGAGTGTCACCGGTGTCTTTTTCTTCCTCTTTCTGCTTTTCCACGGAGCAATGAACCTGGTGGCAGTCTTCTCGGCTGAGGGCTACAATGAGATAGCCCACTTCCTGGGGACTAATCCCGTCGTACAGTTTATGGTGCCGATCCTGGCAGCCATGATCCTGATCCATATCATCTTCTCGATTATGCTTTGGAGCCAAAATCGCAAGGCTCGGGGTAATGATCGCTACGAGGTGGCTGGTAAGGCCAAGATCGACTGGGCATCCAAGAACATGCTGATCCTCGGACTTATCATCCTTGGTGGACTGGTGCTTCATCTGATCAATTTCTGGGCAAAGATGCAGCTCCAGACCTGGATGGGCAATGCCTCTGTCTTGGCCTCTACTCAGATGGAGTACATCTTTAGTAAGGAGTGGATCGTGATCATCTATCTGGTCTGGTTCTGCGCCATCTGGTTTCACCTCTCTCATGGTATCTGGAGTGCGGCTCAGACAGTGGGGCTCAATAATAAGAAGTGGATCAACATCTGGAAGACGATCGGCTACGTCTTTGCGACACTTATCTTCATCATGTTCGCCTTTGTCGCCATCGCCTTCTACCTCAAGTCTGTAGGTGTTTGGCCTCAGGTCGGTGATATCTGGCACCTTGGTGCAGCCGGGGAGATCCCTGCATCACAGTACTATGGCTTCTGATCCGATTGTTTCACGCTCTAAATAGATAAGAATGACTATGTCTACACAAGATATAAATCTCGAGAAGAAGCTGGACGCCAAGATCCCTGAGGGTCCCCTTGCCGAGAAGTGGACCAATTACAAGGGTCATCAGAAGCTGGTCAACCCCGCCAATAAGCGTAAGCTCGATATCATCGTCGTGGGAACCGGTCTCGCCGGTGCTTCCGCCGCGTCTTCGCTGGCTGAGCTGGGCTTTCATGTCAAGTCCTTCTGCATCACCGATAGCCCCCGTCGCGCTCACTCTGTAGCCGCTCAGGGAGGTATCAATGCGGCGAAGAATTATCAGAACGATGGTGACTCTGTCTACCGTCTCTTCTACGATACCATCAAGGGTGGTGACTACCGCTCTCGTGAGGCTAATGTCCATCGTCTCGCTGAGGTCTCTGCTGATATTATCGATCAGTGTGTGGCTATGGGTGTCCCCTTTGCCCGTGAGTATGGTGGCACGCTCGCCAATCGCTCCTTCGGCGGTACGCTCGTCTCCAGGACCTTCTACTCCAGAGGGCAGACCGGTCAGCAGCTCCTCCTCGGAGCCTACTCCGGACTGATGCGCCAGGTAGGGCTCGGTCACGTAGAGATGTACGCTCGCTATGAGATGGTCGACCTCGTCATTATTGATGGTCGTGCACGTGGTATCATCGCCCGTAATCTCGTCACCGGCAAGCTCGAGCGCTTTGGTGCTCACGCTGTTGTCGTCGCAACCGGCGGCTATGGCAATGCCTACTTCCTGACCACCAACGCTCTCGCCTGCAATGGCTCTGCAGCATGGCTCTGCTACAAGAAGGGCGCATACTTCGCCAACCCCTGTATGGTACAGATCCACCCGACCTGTATCCCCAAGCAGGGTGACTACCAGTCCAAGCTGACCCTTATGTCAGAGTCTCTCCGCAATGACGGGCGCATCTGGGTACCTAAGAAAAAGGAGGATGCGGAGGCGATCCGAAATCGCACGAAGACCGCCCTCGACATCCCTGAGGAGGATCGTGACTACTATCTCGAGCGTCGCTACCCGGCATTTGGTAATCTCGTACCTCGTGATGTGGCCTCTCGTGCTGCTAAGGAGCGCTGTGATGCCGGCTATGGTGTCGGCACGGGAGAGGCTGTTTACCTTGACTTCTCCGAGCCGATCCAGCGACTGGGAAGGGAGGCGATCACTGCCAAGTATGGCAACCTCTTCGATATGTACAAGCTGATCACGGATGTGGATGCGTACACCTACCCGATGGAGATCTTCCCTGCTGTCCACTTTACCATGGGTGGTCTCTGGGTAGACTACGAGCTGCAGACTACTATCCCCGGTCTCTTCGCCATCGGTGAGTGTAACTACTCCGACCACGGAGCCAACCGCCTCGGTGCCTCTGCTCTCATGCAGGGATTGGCAGACGGCTTCTTCGTGCTGCCCTACACGATGCAGAATTACCTCGCTGACCAGATCGAGCTGGGTCATGTAGACACCAATGCACCTGAGTTTGAGGCTGCAGAGAAGGAGGTATATGAGCGTGAGAAGAAGCTGATGGATATCAAGGGCGACCTGACCGTCGACGACATCCATAAGAAGCTTGGTGCCATCCTCTGGGAGCACTGCGGCATGAGCCGAAATGAGGCGAGCCTCAAGGAGGGTCTCCGCAAGCTTGATGAGCTGACCAAGACCTTCTGGACCCGCGTCCGCATCCCCGGTGAGATCGAGGATCTCAATACCGAGCTGGAGAAGGCTTGGCGTCTCGCTGACTTCATCGAGATGGGTAAGCTGATCGCTCACGATGCGCTTGACCGTAAGGAGTCCTGTGGCGCCCACTTCAGAGAGGAGTACCAGACGGATGAGAATGAGGCACTCCGCAACGATAAGGACTTCAGCTATGTATCTTGCTGGGCTTACACCGGCGAGAATACACCCCCAGTGATGTATAAGGAGGATCTTAACTACCAGTATGTAGTGCCTCAGACACGTAATTACAAGAAGGCATAATAGAGACGACGCACACTTAAGATTATGGATAAGTTTATTGACATTAAAGTTAAGGTTTGGCGTCAGCGGAACCGTCATGAGAAGGGTCACTTCGAGACCTACGAGGTGAAGCATGTCGATGAGAACGCTTCCTTCCTCGAGATGATCGATATGCTCAATGATCAGCTCATCCGCGAGGGCAAGGACCCGGTTGTCTATGATAATGACTGCCGCGAGGGTATCTGTGGCGCCTGCTCTATGTATGTGGATGGTCACCCCCATGGTCTCCTCCCCGGAGCAACCACCTGCCAGCTCTATATGCGTAACTGGAAGAGTGGTGACACCATTACCGTAGAGCCGTGGCGCTCTGCAGGCTTCCCGGTCATCCGTGACCTGATGGTGGACCGCTCCTCTTTTGACAAGATCCAGCAGGCCGGAGGCTTCATCTCGATGAACGCCGGCTCCGCCCCTGATGGCAATGCGATCCCTGTATCGAGGGTTAACTCTGAGCTGGCTATCGATGCCGCCTCCTGCATCGGCTGTGGTGCGTGTGTCGCAGCGTGCAAGAATGGCTCCGCGATGCTCTTCGTCAGTGCCAAGGTGAGCCAATTTGCTCTCCTCCCGCAGGGTAGGGTTGAGGCCAAGAAGCGCGCTCGCGCTATGGTGGCCAAGATGGACGAGCTGGGCTTCGGTAACTGCACCAACACCCGTGCTTGTGAGATGGAGTGCCCGAAGAGCATATCGATCTCCAATATCGCCCGTCTCAATCGCGAATTCATTAAGGCTAAGTTCGGTCAGATCGACTGATAGTAGCTATCCGGATCGTTTATATCCTAAGGAGAGGCTCCCCTTGCGAGAGTCTCTCCTTTTTTTGCACCTCAGCCTATGACTTAGTGAGGGTAGGGAGGCGCATTAAGGCTTTGCAGAAAGCAGTCAGGCGCTCCATATCGGGGTGGATCTTGATGAGGAGGCACACACCGGGGCACCACACTCTCTTGCTCGCCTGATATGTGAGGAGTGTGTATCCCTACGGATGCGGTCATACACAGGTCTGTTGGCCCTCTAATGCACCCTCCCTCAGCCGTCATTCTAATACCGATATTAGAGATTGCTAATATCGGTATTGGTGAAGTCTAATATCGGTAAAGGATTTGACCCTGAAGTCTAGGCTGATTTATCCCGACACTTTTGGCGCGGGTGCGAGTGTCACAGACTAGCTGCTAAGCGGGCCGTGGCGAGCGCTTTGGTACGCTGATAGCTCCGAGACTATAGCATATTAGTCCGAAATGCCTGTGGAGCGGACGCTCTCGCGGGTGGATTACTCCCTTACTCGAGTGATTTCCATGCGATCCTCATGTGTTGCCCCGTGATGGAGGAGAATTACATTGTTAAGCTCGCTAATTATCTTTAGATTTGCATAGGGGAGTGGACGTTTCCATATCTCGAAGTAAACTACTGTAAACCAATAAAATTTCAACCTTTTTCATCATGAAAAGAGATCAACAGATTTTTGACCTGATCGACCAGGAGCGTCTGCGCCAGAAGCGCGGAGTGGAGCTGATCGCATCAGAGAACTTCGTCAGCGAGGAGGTACTCCGCGCTATGGGCAGCATCATGACTAATAAGTACGCTGAGGGCTATCCCGGCAAGCGTTACTATGGTGGCTGCCAGATCGTCGACCAGAGCGAGCAGCTGGCCATCGATCGCATCAAGAAGCTCTACGATGCAGAGTATGCCAACGTGCAGCCTCACTCCGGTGCTCAGGCCAATATGTCTGTCTTCCAGGCTTGCCTCAATGCCGGCGACACCTTTATGGGTCTCAACCTCGACCATGGTGGTCACCTGACCCACGGCTCGCTCGTTAATGCCTCCGGTATCCTCTACCACCCCGTAGCTTACGGTGTGCGCAAGGAGGATGGTCGCGTAGACTACGATGATATGGAGCGCAAGGCTAAGGAGACCCACCCGAAGCTGATCGTCGGTGGTGCCTCTGCCTACTCTCGCGAGTGGGACTACAAGCGTATGCGCGAGATCGCTGATAGCGTCGGTGCCATCCTCATGATCGATATGGCTCACCCTGCAGGTCTCATCGCTGCCGGCCTCCTCGCCAATCCGGTGAAGTACGCCCACATCGTTACCTCTACGACCCACAAGACCCTGAGAGGTCCGCGTGGTGGTATCATCTTGATGGGTAAGGACTTTGAGAACCCCTGGGGCAAGGCTACCAAGAAGGGTCGCGTCAAGATGATGTCAGAGCTGATCAACTCTGCCGTCTTCCCCGGTGTACAGGGTGGACCTCTGGAGCACGTGATTGCTGCCAAGGCGGTTGCCTTCTACGAGGCTCTGCAGCCTTCCTTCAAGACCTACCAGACTCAGGTGCATGCCAATGCGGTAACCATGGCAAATACCTTCCTTGAGCTGGGCTATGACGTGGTCTCTGGCGGTACTGACAACCACCTGGTGCTGCTGGACCTCCGCAAGAAGTTCCCCGAGCTGACCGGTAAGGAGGCCGAGGATGCGCTGGTGAAGGCTGACATCACGGCCAATAAGAATATGGTCCCCTTCGATGATCGTACCCCTGCCAAGACGAGCGGTATCCGCATCGGAAGCCCTGCAGCCACGACCCGTGGACTGAAGGAGGGAGACTTCAAGACCGTCGTACACTGGATCGATGAGATCCTCAGCAATCCTACCAGCGAGGAGGTGATCAAGAAGGTCCGCTCTCAGGTCAATGAGCTGATGGAGGATCGTCCTCTGAACGTCTGGGAGGATCGCGACTAATCTATCTGTAACTTAAGCACATTTAATATCGACTTAATGAGATTCATCAAGCATGTAGTCGTGGCTTTTGCCGGCATGCTTCTCTTTTCCGGTTGTGGTAATGGTGTGGAAAAGTCTCTCGACGAGGCTCCCTACAATCAGGGGATACACATCATACCTCAACCGGTAAAAGTGAATATGGGCCATGAGCAGGGTCGCTGGACACTGACCTCTTCGACTAAGATTATCGCAGACGAGAGTCTTGCCATTGTCACTGACTTCCTCAGGGACAAGATCGCAAGCTCCACCGGATACGATCTGTCCGTGGAGCCCACGAGCAGTAACCCCGCCAAGGAGATCCGCTTCGTCATCGTGACTGACGAGGTGATCCCTCACGAGGAGGGATACACTCTCGACGTCACCTCTGACGGTGGTGTCCTGATCCAAGCATCCACCACCCGCGGTGCCTTCTGGGGTATGCAGTCTCTCCTCCAGCTCTTCCCGGCTGAGATCGAGAGTTCCTCCAAGGTCAATGCCAAGAGCTGGACCATCCCCTATGTCAGCATTGTGGACTATCCGCAATTCAGCTACCGTGGTCAGCACGTGGATCCGTGTCGTCACTTCCAGACGATAGATGACGTGAAGAAGACCATCGATGTCCTCTCTATGCTCAAGATCAATAAGCTGCACTTCCACCTCACCGAGGATCAGGGATGGCGCATTGAGATTAAGAAGTATCCCCGCCTCACTGAGGTGGGTGCTGTGCGTACTGAGGGTGATGGCTCGACCTATGGTCCCTACTTCTACACGCAGGAGGAGATCAAGGATCTCGTCGCCTATGCTGATGCTCGATTCGTGGAGATTATTCCCGAGATCGAGCTGCCCGGTCACGCCGTCTCTGCACTCTCAGCTTACCCCTGGCTTGGATGCAAGGGGGAGGACTTCCCCTACGAGGTGCGTAACATCTGGGGCATCTCCAATGAGGTGATATGTGCCGGCAAGGACTCCTCGATTGAGTTTTACAAGGACGTACTGACGGAGGTGATGCCCCTCTTCCACACCGACTTCATCCACATCGGTGGCGATGAGGCTCCCAAGACGGAGTGGAAGCGCTGCCCCAATTGCCAGAAGCGTATCCGCGAGCAGGGACTTAAGGATGAGGATGAGCTGCAGAGCTGGTTTATCTCCCAGATCGGGACCTTCCTCAGTGAGCACGGCAAGCGGATGATCGGCTGGGATGAGATCCTCGAGGGTGGTATCCCGGAGAATGCTACGATCATGTCGTGGCGTGGCGAGGAGGGCGGTATCAATGCTGCCAAGGCCGGTCATGATGTGATCATGACCCCCTCCTCTCACGGCTTTTACCTCGATTACTACCAGGGTGATCCCAATGTGGAGCCGGTTGCTCTCTGCTGCCGCTCGACGCTGCCTCAAGTGTACGCCTACGTGCCCATCTCCGAGCACATCACTGCTGAGATGGCACCCCACATCCTCGGGGTGCAGGGCAATAACTGGTCGGAGTATATCCCCGATGGTCATCACGCCCAGTATATGGCGCAGCCCCGTATGGCAGCGATTGCTGAGGTAGCTTGGACTCCAGTCGAGCAGAAGAACTTTGACGACTTTGTCGGTCGTCTCGAGAACTTTACCGCCCGTCTCGGACTCCACGACTACAATTACTTTATCCCTCAGCCTGAGCAGCCCGACAATCGGAGCATCGACTGTGTGACCTTTACCGGTGAGAGCGTCACGATCCCCTTTGGGACTGTCTATCCGGTATACAAGATCATCTACACTACTGACGGTACCGATCCCGTGGAGGGTAGTGCTCAGGAGTACACTGAGCCGCTGACCTTCTCCTCCGATACGGAGCTCAGGATCCGCACCCTGACCCAGAGTGGCGCTATGAGCCCAGTGCGCGTCATCACGATACGTCATCAGGACTATGCGCCCGCCGTCTCTGACACTGCTGACGGATACGAGGCAGGTCTCGACCTGACGACAGTCCGCAAGCAGCTCAAGTCCTCTGACGACCTTGAGTCTTACTCCGGTGATGATGCCATCCACCTCCATGGTGTGAAGCTCAGCGAGAGCGGAGAGAGGGTCTACAAGGAGGATATGGAGGAGCACCTGATGAGTAACGTCAACTGGAACGCTCAGGATTACTCCGGCTATGTGATGATCCCCGAGGATGGCATCTACCGCATCCGCTGCAATAGCGACCGCCTCTGGCTCGATGGTGACCTCATCATCGACAATGGCGGTCTCTGCAAGCGCAATACGCACTCTGATGTGACCCTTGCTCTGAGTAAGGGTCTGCATAAGATCCGCTTTACTCAGGTGCTGGACTTTATCGGAAACTGGCCCAGTGGATTCTATGACCAGAGACCCTATATGAGTCGCTTTGATAAGGGAGAGCCGCTTAAGGCGCTTCCCGACGAGGCTTACTTCTGTGATCCGAAGTAATCAGGCAATCAATTAATTACCCATCTGAGGGGGTGCATCCGGTCGATCGGGTGCACCCCCTCCTGCTTGTTGCCCCTTCCTGCCTGGTGCCCAAAAAGGGTTAAGATATTATGGGGCGGAAGTCTGAATTTATAGTGATAGCTAACAAGTTACGACATAGATGGGAGGCGAAATAGTTAGGGGGAAAGGGTAAAAAGGTGTATCTTTGCATACTCTTTGCGTAGAGGCTTGGAGAAGCGGGGTGGGATTAGCGTAGTAGTAATCCAAAATTTATAGCAGCATATTATGATAAAAGCAGACCTTGTCAATGAGGTTTCCAAGAAGACCGGTATCGAGCGCAAGCTTGTCATGACTACGATCGAGTCGGCTATGGATGTGATCAAGGAGACTATGATCAATCAGGAGAACGTCTACTTGCGTGGCTTTGGCAGTTTCGTCGTCAAGGAGAGAGCAGCCAAGACCGCTCGTAACATCAGTAAGAATACGACCATCCAGCTCCCTGCTCGTAGGGTCCCCACCTTTAAGCCTTCTAAGACTTTCGCTGAGAAGGTCGACAAGAATAAGTAATGATATCGCTCAGCGGTCGTAGTCTACGGCTGCCGACTAAGTACTTTCAATTTTAAACGTAAATATTATGCCAAACGGGAGAAAGAAGAAGAGACATAAAATGTCTACTCACAAGCGTAAGAAGAGACTGAGAAAGAACCGTCACAAGAAGAATAAGTGATCGCTCTACCATGTATCTCTGACTTCGATCTCGCATCGAGATCTGACAGCTGAGAGTACAGTGTGCTCATTTTACGCCTTGAATGGTTTTGAGAGTGAGTCTCTACGGGAAGCGGTTTTTTTAGTCGCATGCTCATGTAGGCTCGCTCTTGTTTTTTATTAATAGGCTACCGGCTTTGCGGCCGTAGCCGGATGATTAAATTTACTCGTGTGAAAAGTCAACTTGTCATCGATGTGCGACCTAAGGAGGTCCTCATCGCGGTCCTCGAGGATCGTAGACTGGTGGAGCTCCGGAGAGAGAAGCAAAACATCTCTTTCTCGGTGGGAGATATCTATCTCGGCACGGTGAAGAAGGTGATGCCCGGGCTCAATGCGGCTTTTGTCGACATTGGGCATCAGAGGCAAGCCTTCCTCCACTATCGTGATCTGGGTAGCAGCTTCCTGACAGCTCAGAGCTTCCTCAGCGCGCAGCGTAAGTATGGTAAGAGCTTTTCTCCCGAGCGAGTAAAACTAGAGAAACCGATCCCCAAGACCGGGGACATCGCCGATCAGCTCAAGGCCGGTGATGAGGTGATGGTACAGATCACCAAGGAGGCCATCTCTACCAAGGGCCCGCGGCTCTCGGCAGAGCTCTCCTTTGCCGGTCGCTATCTGGTCCTCATCCCCTTTGCCGACAAGGTCTCTGTCTCCCAGAAGATTGGGAGCAAGGCCGAGCGAAATAGGCTCAAGCAACTGGTCCTCAGCATCAAGCCCAAGAATGTGACAGTCATCGTCAGGACCTCTGCCGAGGGCGTCAAGGTGGCTGAGCTGGACCATGAGCTCCGTAGCCTGATCAAGAAGTGGGACTCCACTGTCGCAAGCCTCAATACTGCTGTACCGCCCTCCAACTCTCGGAAGAAAGGGCAGGGCAATGGTAGGAATAATCCCTCGCCCTCCTTAGACGGCAAGCCCTGGCAGATGCTCCACGAGGAGACCAATCGCGTGATCAGTCTCCTTAGGGACACATACGACTCCTCTCTGAAGGAAGTCTACGTCAATGATCAGAGCATGGTGCGGGAGGTAACGGACTACGTTGACCTCATCGATCCCGGAAAGGGTGAGATAGTGCGGTTTTACGATGGGCGTAACCCCATCTTTGATCACTTCGACATCACTCGTCAGGTCAAGCACCTCTTCGGTAAGATCGTTACTTACCGTCAGGGAGCATACCTGTATATAGAGCAGACTGAGGCGATGCATGTCATCGATGTCAATAGTGGCAATCGTGCACGAGGATCCTCTCAGCAAGAGGATACCGCAGTAGACGTCAATCTATCTGCCGCCGAGGAGATCGCCCGTCAGATGAGACTGAGGGACTTGGGAGGCATCATCGTCATCGACTTCATCGATATGGCTGAGGCTGCCAATAGGCAGAAGCTCTATGACCATATGATCCAGTGTATGACCAATGACCGAGCCAAGCATACAGTCCTGCCACTCACGAAGTTTGGCCTCATGCAGATTACTCGTCAGAGGGTCCGCCAGGCTATGATCGTGGAGACGCAAGAAACCTGTCCCACCTGCTTAGGCACCGGCAAGGTGCAGCCTACGCTCTTCTTCACAGACAAGCTTGAGCAGATGATCAAGCAGCTGACTCAGGAGGAGGGCATCAGGACACTGACGCTTCACGTCCATCCCTATGTCGCTGCCTATATTCGCGATCGTCAGGGCAAGGGATTCTTGGGGCTAATGGGTACCAAGTCTCTCCTCTCCACTTGGAGGACCTCCTATGGGAAGGGCATCGACGTGCTCCCCGACCAGTCCATTGGGATGATCGACTATGAGCTGACAGATGCCGAGGGCAACGACTTGTCTCACTTCCTCGATGAGGATGTGAAGGGGCTGGACCCCGAGGACGAAGAGGCCACCGAAGACTGATGGTACGTAAGTGACCAAAGCTGATTTTACTCGCTCTCGATAAGAGAAGCAACCTAAAGAAACAAAGAGCCGGAGTACTTCCTGACGTCAGGGCAGTGCTTCGGCTCTTTTTGCTTCATAGTGATCCCTCTACCCCAGTCTCGAGTGCCTCGAGACCGACTCGGTGGAGAAGAGGGAGGAGCACCTCGCCCTCGCCGGCATCATTCGCCCCATCGAGGACCCGTGGTGGGACTCGCACACTCGAGATAAAAGGAGGGCTGTCAAAGTATAACGGACTAAATCAGTAATTAGTAATTGAAGGCAGAGCCTTGGGTCGAGTCCCGGACGAATGGCACTCGAGGACCGGACGGGTGGCACTCCGGTGCCGGTGAATGGCACTCCGGTGTCACCCAAGAGCCTGACGGCTAATTCCTAATCGAAACGGGCCCGTTTTCACCAAGTATAGACCCCGTTTCGATATGCTATAGGACCTCTTAAATTGCATATTAGCTGGCAAATTTCAGACACTGTTGCCCGAACTATTTTTCAGCCCCATTCTTTGCCCTTTGATTAGCGGACAAGAGCCTTTAAGGCAAACTTTGGTATCTTAGTACAGTCGTAGGATCACTTGGAGTGGTCCGTGTACCCGCAATTTGAATACTACACAAGAAATAGATCTATGTCACTGTCTCACGAAGAGCTGAGCTGTAGGCTCGCAAAGATCAGACAAGCTATGGCCGCAGAGGGCTGCGAGAGCCTCCTCCTGCGGAGCATCCCATCCCAGCTGTACCTCACCGGAAGCGTAGTCTCCGGCTGGGTTTACGTGCCGGGAGTGGGTGACCCCGTCTTCTTCCCTGACCGAACCGGCAACCGGCTCTCAGACTATGATCCAGCAAGGGTGATCCCGGTGCGGAAGCCGGAGCATATCCCTGCTGAGCTCGAGTTACTTGGATATCGCATTGATAAGGGGACAGCCCTCGAGAAGAGCTACCTCACAGAGTTGGATTACGAGCGGCTGAGCAAGCTCTCTCCCTCAGGCGTCAGCTCCGTCGATGCCGGTGCTCTGCTGCGGCAGGTGCGTATGACTAAGACGCCGGGTGAGATACGCTTGATCAGGGAGACCGCTGCTCGTCACTCTGAGATCTATGAGATTGCCCCGCAGCTCTACGAGCCGGGTATGACTGACCTGGAGTGGCAGTTTGCTCTCGAGTATGAGATGCGTAAGCGTGGCTGGGTCGGTCTCTTCCGCACCTTTGGGACGCAGATGGAGAGCTTCTCAGGCAGTGTCATCGCCGGGGACAACGCCTCCTGCGCCTCCCCCTACGACTTTACGATGGGCGGTAGGGGAGTGGCTTCCTTCCCACTTGGAGCTGCTGGACACGTCATCCGATCAGGTGAGTCGGTGATGGTGGACTTGGCGGGTGATTACACCCAGTATCAGTCGGACTGCACGCGGACCTACTATGTGGGTACTCTTCCCGATGAGGCTTTCCGCTGCCACGAGATCTCGCTACGTATGCACGAGTGGCTTGAGGAGGTGGGAGAGCCCGGCTTCCCCATAGGTGAGATCTACAATCATTGCCTTCACCTGGCGGAGCAATTCGGAGTGGCAGATCACTTTATGGGAGATGAGCTGAGAGCCCGCTACGTGGGGCATGGCGTCGGGCTGGAGATCAATGAGCTCCCGATCCTCACCGGTCGCTGGCCGGGTGTGCTGGAGGAGGGTATGGTGATCGCCTTTGAGCCCAAGATCATCCTTCCCGGTGTCGGGGCGCTTGGGATTGAGGACACTTACCTCGTGCTGCCCGATGGGCTGGAGTGCCTCACCACACCGGAGCGGACACTCGTCAAGCTTTGCTAAGTCTGTTCCCTCGCTCGGGGTCTTAACCATCTGCGCATGACTATCCATCCCACATACGACCTGCAGAGCAGAGCCCGCTTCAGCCAGTTGGTCTTCCTCTTTGCGGTGATGCTGATTATGGCGGGAGTGTTCTCCTTTCTGATCACTCCGGCTCTCCGCATGACATCACTCTCGGAGACTAAGTCCTTACTTGTCTCACAGATCTGCTCGTCACTGCTGGTCTTTTGGGTCCCGCCCCTTCTGCTCAATACGTACTATAAGGCTCGGCACCTAAGTCCATTCTTTCACCCTCTTGCGTCGGTGAGGCTACCTCAAGTGGCATTGGGGCTTGCAGTAGCTCTCTTGGCTCTCGTCCTTTCGTCCTTGCTGGAGGACCTCATGCGGATGATCCCGGAGCCTGAGGCACTTGCTCCTTTGTCGGCACAGGTGGAGCGGACCACCGAGATGATGATCTCTGACCACAGCGTGGGAGGGATCACGCTGGCGTTGATAGCCCTCGTAGTGGTTGCTCCGCTGGCTGAGGAGTATCTCTTTCGCGGCGTGCTGCAGCAGTGGGTCCTCTCGGTCACCCGGAGCGGGCATACCGCAGTGTGGGTGGTGGCGCTGCTCTTTTCGCTGATACACATGGAGTGGGGCGGACTCCTGTCTCGCGCCTTCATGGGGGTGCTGCTGGGCTACGCTGCTCTCTATGGAGGAATAAGGGTCTCTGTCCCTATGCATGCCCTGAATAATCTACTGGTCTATCTCCTCTTGCTCTGTGGCAACCCAGAGCCGTGGAGCCCTCTTCCCCTTGGGATCGTCTCCGTGCTGATATCCATAGTCTGCCTGATCGCTATTGGCGTCCTTCTCCGATATATGTCTCAAAGAACGAAATCCGAATATCATGAAACGATCAACTAATTTACTTGCTCTCTTAGCACTAACTCTTCCACTGCTCAGTCTCTTGACCTCCTGCAAGGAAGCAAAGCAGAGTACCTACTATACCCAGCGAGTGGACTTCCCTGAGGGAGCTACGCTTGACACGAAGGTGGAAATGGCCTCGCAGCTGATCCCGTCCGAGAAGCAACAGACGTGGCAGGAGCTGGAGCTGACCGCTTTTATCCACTTTGGGGTCAATACATTCACCAATCAGGAGTGGGGCGATGGGACGGAGGATCCTGCCATTTTCGTCCCGGAGCATCTGGACACCGATCAGTGGGTGAAGACCCTCAAGGATGCCGGCTTTCGCCTCGTGATCCTTACCTGTAAGCACCACGATGGGTTCTGCCTCTGGCAGACAGAGACCACGGACCACTCGGTGAAGTCCTCCCCGTGGCGCAATGGCGAGGGCGATGTGCTGAGGGATCTGTCGGCATCGTGCAAGAAGTATGATATGAAGCTGGGTGTCTACCTCTCCCCCTGGGATCGCAATGCAGCATCCTATGGAACCGGCAAGGACTACAATGACCTCTACATCGCTCAGCTTACGGAGTTGCTCTCGGACTATGGCGATATTGATGAAGTATGGTTTGATGGTGCCTGCGGTGAGGGTCCCAATGGTAAAGTACAGGAGTACGACTGGGAGCGGGTCTTCGACACGATCCATAAGCTGCAGCCCAATGCCGTCAGTGCCATCATGGGTGAGGATATCCGCTGGGTGGGCAATGAGAGTGGTCTCGGTCGCGAGACGGAGTGGAGTGCCACCATCCTCGCGCCGGACTCCTATCCCGAGAGTGACAGCCTCTACAAGGCACTTGATATAAATGCTATGTCAGAGGACCTCGGCAGTCGGGAGATGCTCGCCAAGGCAGGGTCCCTCTACTGGTATCCGAGCGAGGTGGATGTATCCATCCGTCCGGGATGGTTTTGGCATCCGGAGGAGGAGCCGAAGTCTCTAAAGCAGCTGTCGGACATCTACCTTCAGTCGGTGGGGCGCAACTCAGTCCTCTTGCTCAATATTCCTCCGACTCGTGATGGACTGCTCGATGAGCGTGATGTGAAGCGAGTGGGTGAGCTTGGGCAGTGGATCCGCCAGCTCAATGAGCAGCGTGCCGCTACAGAGGATCTTGCTCACGAGATCAAGGTGGGAGGAAGTGTTGTGACGGAGCTTGATCCGGATATGCAGGTGGGGGTGATCCTTCTGCAGGAGGACATCTCCCGTGGGCAGAGAGTCGAGAAGTTTCACGTAGACGGTCTGATGGACGACGGTACTTGGTCGCAGATTGCCAAGGGAACCACCATCGGCTACAAGAGACTTCTCCCGCTGGAGGTACAGGCGAAGTATAGCAAGATCCGTCTCGTCATCGATGAGGGTCGTGGAAGCTCGGTCTTCATTCGTCACATCAATGCCCTCATACTGCCGCCGCTGTCAAGCTCAGAGCTGGTCGATGGCATGCCCGGGATTACGCCTCTCCCCAAGCAGGGCTGGACCGTCTCGAGTGTTAGTCCACTGGAGATCCTCTTTGGCAAAGAGCTGAGTGTACAGGGACTTATCTATACACCTGCTAAGGGTCGCGATGCCACCACACTCCCCTTCACCTACCTTCTGGAGGGATCGGAGGATGGCAAGAGCTGGCAGACGCTGGCAAGGGGCGAATTTTCAAACATCGTCAATAATCCGATCCCGCAGAAGATCAAGCTCGACCGAGCCTATTCGCTTCGTGGGATGCGCCTTACCGGCACTACGGTGGAGGGTCATGGAGTGCCACTTGAGGAGTCTGAAGTAGTAATCTATTAATCCCTATCACAATGACGAAATATATCGGTGCGCACGTCTCCAGTGCGGGTGGGGTGCAAAATGCTCCGCTGAATGCGAAGGAGATCGGTGCCAATGCTTTTGCCCTCTTTACACGAAACCAGCGTCAGTGGTTCCCCAAGGCGCTGAAGGAAGAGGACATCGAAGCCTTTAAAGTCAATATGGCGGAGTGTGGCTTTGAGCCGCAGTATGTCCTGCCCCACGCCAGTTACCTGATCAACCTTGGCTCGCCTCGGGAGGAGGTGATGAAGAAGAGCCGGCACGCCCTTACGGATGAGATGCAGCGGTGTGAGCAGCTGGGCTTGGGGATGGTCAACTTCCACCCCGGTGCCAATCTCGGAGAGACCTCCGTGTCAGCGTGTCTGGCTCAGATCGCTGAGGGCATCAACATCTCACTTGAGCGAACTGAGGGTGTGAAGGCGGTGATCGAGAATACCGCCGGTCAGGGATCCAATCTTGGCTTCACCTTTGAGCAGATTGCTGAGATCATCGATGCGGTAGAGGATAAGAGTCGTGTCGGTGTCTGTATCGACACCTGCCATGCGACCGCAGCAGGGTATGATATCCTGACTGAGCAGGGATATCATGCGATGATGAAGTCCTACGAGGAGCTTATCGGGCTGGAGTACCTCTGCGGCATGCACCTCAATGACTCCAAGAAAGGGGTGGGCTCTCGTGTCGACCGCCACGAGTCGCTTGGGGATGGCGAGATAGGTATAGCCCCCTTTGAGTGGATCATCCGCGATCCCCGTACCGATCATATCCCGCTGATCCTCGAGACCCCCAATCCGGATCGATGGGCTGAGGAGATCGCCTTGCTGAGGACCTTTGAGACCAAGTAAGGGATGATCGCTTTTCCTCAGGCTAAGATCAATATTGGTCTCCGCGTCACCGGTGTGAGACCGGACGGCTACCACGAGCTGGAGACACTCTTCTACAAGATCCCGCTCTGCGATGCTTTAGAGGTGGTGCCGGCAGAGAGTGATGCCCTCGATGATGGAGGCTTTGGTGACCCGCAGCATAATCTGGTCGTGCGGGCTGTGGAGATTATGCGCGAGGAGGGGGTCGCTATTCCCCCGCTGGAGGTGATCCTTCGTAAGCGTATCCCCACCGGTGCTGGTCTGGGGGGAGGCTCCTCCGATGCCTCCTTGATGCTCCTCATGCTGAGACAGCTCTATTCCACTGACCTCTCGGATGAGCGGCTGGCAGAGATGGCACTTAGGCTGGGGGCGGACTGTCCCTTCTTCCTCACCTCCGGTGCCCAGATCGGTCGCGGGGTGGGGGAACTCCTTCATCCCTTCTCTCTCGACTTATCCGGATGGGTGCTGACCTTAGTCCTTCCGGGGATCCATGTCTCCACGGCTGAGGCTTATCGTGAGATAGGGATTACGGAGCCTGCTCAGCCTCTCGAGGAGATACTGGAGCGACCTGTGGCGGAGTGGCGTGACCTTGTGATCAATGACTTTGAGGTTCCCATCTTCGCCCATCATCCCGAGCTGGCTGAGGTAAAGGATCAGCTCTATGACTCCGGTGCCACTTATGCATCCATGACCGGGTCCGGCTCCTCCCTCTATGCCCTGAGCCCGGCTCCACTAAGTCGACTTACTACCCAATACACTACATATTCCTATCTATTATGAAGAAAGTACTCTTTCCGATAGTTCTTTCTCTACTGGTGGGCGGACAGGCACTGGCTGCACATCCGACCGATACCTTAACCATCTTTCGCTACCAGGCACTCCCTGTGACAAAGCTCACTGCTCCGATGGAGACCGACAGTGTCAATCTCTACGGCAAGTCCCGCGACTCCTTTACGTCCTCGACCGATCTGCCTATGGTAGTGCCTGACAGCCCCTTACTGACGGACTTCATCGCACCGGTGGATACGGTTATCCGCCTCGAGGGGGGCAGGCTGTACCGCCTCTCTACCGCCATACTCTCCACATCGTACGAGAAGGCCTCCCTGATGGTCTCCTGTACGATGCCCTACAAGCTCTACTTCGATGGCAAGGTCCTTGGGGAGAAGAATAGAGTGCTGACTGACCCGCAGGAGGATCACTATGACCTGACCATCTATCCCTCTGCACGGCGTACTTTGTCCATTGCCATAGAGGCAAGAGACTCGGCCAGGTTGGTTATGTCGGTCGTCCCCGAGAGATCAGGTCATACCCTCTCCCTCAGTACTGATCCTGTAGAGTATATGAGTATGGACTTCGGGCTCACCGGGGAGACTCTGACAGGTGTACGTATGTCCCCCAGTGGTCGCTTCACCATTCTCTCCTCTGTCTGCATTGTTGACCTCAAGCGTCATTACTCCTCCACGCTCTACGAGGGGACCCATCGCATCGGGACCCTTCCCGATGGCGTAGCCAATGGTAGCTGGATGCCCCGCTCGGATCGGCTCTACTATACGGTACAGACCGACCTCGGCAGGAGTCTGATGACCTACGACCCGGCGACTGGTGCTGAGGAGCTCCTCTGTGAGGCCATCCCTGAGGGATCCTTCACGATGGCTCCGAGTGAGGATCGCTTGATCTTCTATAGAGAGACAACAGGTGACAAGCACTCCACCTATGTGGACCGGGTGCTGGGTCGAGATGATCATAGGGACCTAATGGAGCCCCGAACTCGGTATGACCTTTACCTCTTTGACTTCGCCACACGAGACTATCGACCTCTGACCTATGGCTATCGCTCTGTGGGGCTGGAGGACATTAGTCCGGACAGCAGGCAGATCATTTTCTCAGTGACGGATGAGGATGTCACGGAGTCTCCCTTCTACGCCACTGCCTACTACGAGATGGATCTGGAGACGATGGCGGTCGATACCCTCTTTGCTCCCACTTCTGATCTCTCCTACGTTGGCTATACCCATATGCCGGGTCAGTTGCTTATCCAAGGCAATCCTGATGCCTTTGGCGGTCTGGGACGCAATCTCCCCGATGGTATGACGACAAATACCTACGAGACGGATATCTACCTCTATGACCGGAGGAGTAAGACGGCTAAGGTCTTTACGAAGGACTTCGCCCCCTCCGTGCAGTCAGTCCGCCTCGCTCAGGACCGGATGCAGGCGGTCTTCCGTGCCGCGGACCGGGACTACCAGTGGCTCTACTCGCTCGACCTGACAAGCGGAAAGATCAGCCCTCTGCCGGTGAGTGTCGACTATGTCGGATCCTACGCTGTGGATGCCCGGTGCAAGACCTTTGCTTACGTCGGTGAGAGTGCCAATAGAGTGGCAAATGCTTACCTGGGAGATGTCACACGCCGCACCTCCTCGGTCCTCAGAGATATAGCCTCTGAGCGGATGAAGGATGTGAAAGTGGGAAGCGTGCAGGACTGGAGCTTCACCATGCCGGATGGTGGTCAGGTGCCGGGACGCTTCTACTTGCCACCAACCTTTGATCCTCAGAAGAAGTACCCGCTCCTGGTGTACTACTACGGCGGTACCTCACCCGTTGGGCGGATGTTTGACTGGTACTACTCTCAGCCGATGTATGCCGCACAGGACTACGTCGTGCTGGTGCTCAATCCCAGCGGTACCATTGGCTGGGGTCAGGAGTACGCAGCCAGGCATGTCAATGCCTGGGGTGACCGGACCGCTGATGAGATCATCGCTGCCACTAAGGGCTTCGTCAATAGTCATCCCTATGTCAATGGCAAGCGGATCGGCTGCTTCGGTGCCAGCTACGGAGGCTTTATGACCCAGTATCTCCTCACTAAGACGGATCTCTTTGCCTGCGCCATCAGCCACGCCGGCATCAGTGCACTCTCCTCCTACTGGGGACAGGGCACCTGGGGCATCGGATACAGCACGGTCGCCAGTACCGACAGTTATCCATGGAATAATCCCGATCTCTATGCCAAGCACAGTCCGCTCTTCCGTGCCGACAAGATCCACACCCCCCTGCTCCTCACCCATGGCACATCTGACACCAATGTCCCCTTCGGGGAGAGCGTCCAGCTCTACAATGCGCTCAAGATCCTCGGACGACCGGTGGAGATGATCCGCGTCTATGGTGAGGATCACCATGTGATGGAGCTCCACCGCCGGCAGATCTGGATGCGCTCGATGATGGCATGGTTCCAGAAGTGGCTCAAGGACGACCCCGCCTGGTGGGACGATATGTATCCTGAGCGTCACTACTGATCCGCATATCCCCTTAGGTGGGTAAAAAAGAGGTCTCCTTGCTATCCGGCAGGGAGACCTCTTTTTTTTGCTCTATCCTTTACTCCACTACTCGTCCCATCCATCGTCGATATACTCCCAGCTGTACTGATCTTTCTCTGGGTCGAGAGTCAGCAGGAGGTAGCCCTCCTCTGTGCCATCTAAGGGTCCCTGCCACCAGGCGCCACTTACAGCACCTCCCATCAGGAGCCAAGTGCCGTGACTGAATAGCTCCTCATGGACGTGATTGTGTCCCTGTAGCACCGCCACCGTATGATACTCCGCGAGGAGATCCCAGAGGGGCTTGAAGTTACTTATCAGGTCCTTGTCATACACCTTTCCCTCCGTGGCAGCATAGTACAGCGACTGGATCGGCACGTGGGTAACCACGATCAGAGGGCAGCCCTCCGACATTTTCTTTAGGTCCTTCTTGATCCACTCCATCTGCTCCAGAGAGATCGCATAGTTGCCCTTCTTAGTCGGGACGACCGAGTTGATCACCACAAAGTGGACCCCTTTGTGGTCTATGGAGTAGGTCGAGCGACAGAGGTGCTTCTCGAAGAGCTCCACCCCCGTCGGCTCCTTGCTGCCATCCTCGCGGTAGTAGTAGCGGTCATGATTTCCGATGGTGTAATAGGTCGGGATGCCGGTCTCCTCGGCCATGCTGCGTATCCTGTCGAGAGCGAGTCCGGCCCTCTCGTAGTCCTCCGGCAGACGTCGATCCAAGTCGGCTAGGTCACCTCCAAGGATCATAAGGTCCACGTCGTGATCCTTTACGCTATCCAGAGCACGCTTGTAGCCGGCGCACTTGCGAGGCGTCCCCTGTACGTCGAGGTGAATGTCTGTAAGGAACGCTACTCGGAATGGTCCCGACTCCTCGGCCTCCATTGTTAGTGGGGTGATCAGTAGGGCGGTGAGTAATGGGAGGAGTAGTCTCGAGATAAGACCTGTGCCCGAGGGTCCCAGAGTGTGTTGTGTCATGAGATAGATGATTGATCGATTGTTACTTTTCGCAAATCTACCACGCCCCTGTCTCATATGCGTGTCGATATGGATACAGATTTGTTTCTGTCACCATAGGTGAAAATGCCTATCAGTGAATCGCCTGAAGATCATAGCGGAAGAGCCTCTGCCTATTGGATCATTTCTTTTACCGATATTAGGCGTCACTAATACCGATATTAGTGACGCCTAATATCGGTATTAGTGCAATGCGATATTACTGATCCGGAAGAGATGGTCGCCTAGGACCTTTTGCTCCTCGGACCGACCTCTTGTCTGAGCCCTTCCGTCGGTAATAATGGCTATCTTTGTCTCCGTACTAGACTATATTGATATGAAACGACTATTTTCGGTGCTCCTCCTGATCGGCTCCCTCCTCGTTGGGGGGACCTCTCTCGCACAGCAGGCAGCACATCCCCTGACTGTGGGAAGCTTCAACCTCAGGTACCTCAATGACCACGATGGTGAGAATAGCTGGGCCAACCGCTGCCAGATGGTCACCGACCTGATAGCCTACTACGGCTTTGACTTCCTCGGCACCCAGGAGGGCTACCTGGAGCAGCTGAAGGATATCGATACCCTCGATAGCTATGACTACATCGGGGTAGGGCGTGATGATGGTAAGGAGGCTGGTGAGCACTCTGCCATCTTTTACCGGACCGACCGCTTTGACCTGCTGGATCAGGGAGACTTTTGGCTGTCAGAGACACCCGAGGTGCCGTCTCACGGCTGGGATGCCTCGGAGTGCCTCCGCATATGTAGCTGGGGACACTTCCGTGATCGGATCAGCGGCAAGACGTTGTATTTCTTCAATGTCCACTACGACCATGTCGGTCAGGAGGCGAGACGGCAGTCCTCGTACCTCCTGCTGAGCCGTATCCGTCCCTTGCTCGCGAGGGGAGAGACGGTGATCCTCACCGGTGACTTCAATGCTGGTCCCGATGAAGAGCCGATACGGATCCTCCGGGAGGCAGCACTGCTCCGCGACTCGAGAACGATCAGCCAGGCAAAGCCCTATGGTCCCTCCGGCACTTTTCACGACTTTGATCTGAGCAACTTCTCTGATGAACCGATCGACTACATCTGGGTGTCGCCCAATATTAGGGTGGATAACTATCGGACTATCACCGACCAAGACCATGGCAGGCTTCCCTCGGATCACTTCCCGATCATGACTCACCTCACATTTTGAGGGATAGTAGAGGGCTATCCCCTTGCAGTGTCCAATAAAATTCTTACCTTTGCAGAGCAAAACCGAAAGAAACAGTGTCAGAGAGACCTGTAAGAGTTCTGGAAGTTAGGTGCGGTAGTTCAGCTGGTTAGAATGCCTGCCTGTCACGCAGGAGGTCACGGGTTCGAGTCCCGTTCGCACCGCAAATGAAGGAGAGACCGTAAGTCGCTGATATCAAGCACTTACAGTCTCTCTTTTTTTGCTTTTTCTCCACGATTTCTTCATGCGATCTGTGCCTCCGATTTGCTTCAAATAGTATTGTTTTGCCCCAAAATGCACTTCGACCCCGCAAAAACCACGCAGTTTTTTAGATCCTGTCTTTAGGTCCATAGACGTACGGAATGGAGGAATTAGGGGGAAAATGGTAAATTTGAGCGCAGTAAGCTAAGGAGTAGCTCTTCGGGTGCACAGCGAGCCCGAGGAGTGGTTTTCTCTGACGAGTAAAAACTTCGCTGTACGAGTCAATTAATGAGTAGAAAGAAGCCAAAGAATCAAGTGCCGGAGCCTGTCCTCCGTCGTCTGCCGTGGTATCTGGCGTACATCAAGCTGCTACAGGCGCGAGGTAAGGAGGTGGTCTCCAGTACCTACATCGCTCGCAGCATTGGGATCGATCCGTCTCTCGTTGCCAAGGATCTGTCGTATGTCAATATCGTCGGTAAGACTCGCGTCGGCTACTCGACCGATGAGATGGTAGAGGTGCTGGGAAAGTTTCTCGGCTTTGTGGCTCAGCATAAGGCCTATGTCTTTGGATGCGGTAATCTGGGAGCCGCTCTCATCAGGGATAAGGGACTCTATCAGTATGGTCTGGACATCGTGGCGGGCTTCGATACCAGCCCTTCCGTGATTGGCGATGACTCTCTGGGTGTGCCTATCTACGATATGGCTGAGCTGGATCAGCATCTCGACGAGGGGGTACAGATCGGTGTGCTGACCGTCCCGGTCGAGTATGCTCAGGAGGTTACGGATCGACTTGTGGAGAGTGGACTGAGGGCGATATGGAATTTTACCCCCTTTCGGATCGCTGTGCCGGACGATGTGGTGGTAGAGAATCTCTCGATGTATGCCAGTCTGGCGGTGATGTTCAATCGCGTCCACGCTATGGGTCACGAGGAGATATGAAGGTCTTCTGCACTGACTTTGACCTCCTTGTGGGTATTCCCTCCACGGAGGACACCTTAATGACAAGCCTCTATCTTAGGGGGGATCATACGCTCCTTAATAGTGGTAAGCGTGTCATGATCACCTCCTGGATGAGGGGACTGAGCTATATGCCCCAGCTGGTCGTGAGGATTGACCGTGCGGGTAAAGGCTTCGAGCCACGCTTTGCTGAGAGGTACTACCGGAGGGCTGCGTGGGGGGTCGCTTTGGCTGATCGACAACTGGTGCTCGATCGTCTCTCTGAGCGTATGGATCCCGGTGTGGCTTACTCCTTTGATGGGTCGCTTGCAGTGGGGGACTTTTGCCCTATCGAGGAGCTAAGGTCTAGTCGGGTAACACTCCTTGAGACTGAGGGAGCTACCCCGCTTCGTGAGTCTTCGGATCCGCTTCCCCTGCCCTCGGACGATAGGATCAATGAAGTGGTCTCGGCGATAGCTCAGCTCTATCTCCTCAAGACGGGTGACTGTATTTGTTTTCCCCTCGGAGATGAGTACAAGACCATTGAGGGCGGACATTACCTCTTTATTGCAGAGGGGGATCAGGAACTACTAAGAATAGGTATAGAATGAATATCGAAAAGAAATGGATCGCTCTGACGCTGCTGATCCTCACGCCCTTCGCGAGGTTGTCGGCTCAGGAGCCAGCCACGGAGCCCTCGGATCACTCCTGGTCTCCGAGAGTGACCGGTGCGCCCTCCCTCCTGATCACTCCTGATGCGGGGTCTGCAGCTATGGGTGAGAGTGGTCTCCTCTCTGCCCACGGAGCCTTTGCCCTGATGCAAAATATGTCACTGCTACCGATATCCGATGGGAAGACGTGGGGGGTGTCGCTCTCCTTTACACCGTGGATGCCGGATCTTACGCGGGATATAAACCTCTCGACTGTCACAGGGTACTACACCTTTGATGGGGCATTGGATCTGCGTCACTCCGTGGCGCTGGGGATGAGGTATTTCAATATCGGTCACACCCTCGCATTCCCAAAGAGTAAGCGAGGCGTTATGGAGACACGTCCCTACGAACTCTCTGTCGATCTTGGCTATGGACTGAGGGTCCTCCCTACGCTCAGTGTCGGGATCGGGCTCCGATACGTTGCCTCCGACTACAATATTTCGCAAAATGGAGTAAGTAGCCTTGCTCAGACCGTAATGGGTGATCTCAGTGTGACCTATCGCCAGTCCTTCTCTATCAAGAGTCTGCCGACCGAGCTTACTGCAGCCCTGGCTCTACGCAATGTGGGGGGAAAGATGACGCACGATGGCGGGCTCTCCTATCTCTACTCGCCTGCTACGCTTGACCTCGGAGTGGGAGCGAGACTTCAGCTCACCGAGTCGGATGAGCTTTTCCTGCAGGTCTCAGGAGACAAGCTGATGGTTCCCGAGTATCCCACGTCTGCTAAGACCGGCAGTCTGGATGAGGCACGAAAGGCCTACTACCGGTACTCTATATGGCAGGCTATGGGACAGTCGTGGCGGGATACCGATGCATGGCGCGATCTTGCTGCCTCCATCGGTGTGGAGTATGGGTATAAGGGACGGCTCTTCGCTCGAGCAGGCTATAGGTTTGTCCATCCTGATGCCGGGCTTGGCGCTGGCTTGACCCTCGGTGGAGGCTTTCGCTACGAGATGGCAAGGCTTGACCTCGCCTACTTTGTGGCAAGCGATAGTAAGTCGCCACTCAATAATACCCTGAGAGTCACCCTGAGTGCAGACTTCTGATGATGCAAAAGATAAGGGTCGGCTACGGCTATGATGTTCATCGTCTCGTAGAGGGACGGCCACTGACACTCGGTGGGGTCCGGATCCCCTCATCCAGAGGGCTCCTGGGGCACTCCGATGCAGATGTGCTGCTCCATGCGATCGCTGATGCTCTCCTCGGAGCTGCTGCCCTGAGAGACATAGGCTTCCACTTTCCCGACACGGATCCCAAGTATGCCGGAGCTGACTCTACGCTCCTGCTTGCCGAGGTCTATAGCCTGCTCTGTGAGAGGAACTACAGAGTGGGGAATGTCGATGCGACCATTGTGGCGGAGTCTCCGAAGCTAAACCCCTTTGTGCCACAGATGCAAGAGCGGATCGCAGAGCTCCTGGAGGTCTCTCCAGAGGATATTTCGATCAAGGCAACCACTAATGAGCGGATGGACTCGGTCGGGAGAGAGGAGGGGATGACCGCTTATGCCGTCGCGCTTATCTATGGGACGGAGTGCGGGGATAGTGGTGAGCTGAAAAAACGCTAATTTTGCCCCGCAATCGGATACAGGTATTATGTATATAGGAGTATTGAAGTCTAAGATCCATCGAGTCCACGTCACTGAGGCAAACCTTAATTACGTGGGGAGTATCACCATCGATGAGGAGCTAATGGATGCCGCTCACCTGATTAGGGGAGAGAAGGTGCAGGTGGTTAATAACAATAATGGTGCTCGGCTGGAGACCTATGTGATCCCCGGTGAGAGAGGTAGCGGGACGATCTGTCTCAATGGAGCTGCTGCCCGACACTTCCTGCCCGGTGACATTGTCCTCATCATCTCCTATGCACAGATGACTCCGGAGGAGGCTCTTCACTTTGAGCCGACAGTGATTTTCCCGGATACAACTACTAATAAACTTGTCGACTAATCCTTATGACTAATAGATCATATCATACCCTTGAGAATCATCTCCAGAGAGCGGTATCGGATGCTCTGAAGGCCCTTTTTGACATAGACCTATCACCTGAAGAGGTACGGCTTGATCCCACTAGGAAGGATCAGGAGGGGGACTTTACCCTTGTCGTTTTTCCTTTTCTCAAGCAGGCTCATATGAAGCCCGAGGAGCTGGGTAATGCCATTGGTGACTACCTGACAGCCCACTTCCCTCGGATGATCCAGAGCTATAATGTGGTCAAGGGATTTCTCAATCTCTCGCTTACTTCTGCCCTCTATGTGGATCAGCTCGGTGAGGTGGCTGATCAGCAGCGATTCGGGACTCGGTCCGCTGGTGAGGATGCGCCGCTCTACATGATCGAGTACTCCTCTCCTAATACGAATAAGCCACTTCACCTTGGTCACGTGCGGAATAACCTCCTTGGGTACAGCCTTGCACAGATACTTAAGGCAAACGGCTGTCGGGTGATCAAGACTAATATTGTCAATGACCGCGGCATACACATCTGTAAGTCGATGCTGGCTTGGCTCAAGTGGGGCGATGGCGTTACGCCGGAGAGCTCGGGCAAAAAGGGGGACCACTTGGTGGGAGACTTCTATGTCCTCTTCGACAAGCACTACCGTGCCGAGGTAAAGGAGCTGATGGACTCTCAGGGACTCTCTAAGGAAGAGGCTGAGGCAGCCAGTCCGCTGATGAAGGAAGCTCGGCAGATGCTGGAGAAGTGGGAGGCTGGTGATGAGCAGGTCCGCTCGCTCTGGAAGAAGATGAATGACTGGGTCTACACCGGATTTGATGAGACTTATAAGCGGCTGGGGGTCGACTTCGATAAGATCTACTACGAGAGTGACACCTATCTGGAGGGAAAGAAGGAGGTGCTTCGCGGACTGAACGAGGGACTCTTTGTCAGGGACGAGGACCGCTCCGTATGGGCTGATCTCCGCGAGGATGGTCTGGACCGCAAGATCCTGCTTCGCTCCGACGGCACATCGGTCTACATGACTCAGGACATAGGCACGGCAAAGATGCGCTTCGCTGACTACCCCATCGATCGTATGATCTACGTGGTGGGTAATGAGCAGGAGTACCACTTCCAGGTCCTCTCCATTCTCCTCGATAAGCTCGGCTTCCCCTTCGGCAAGGAGCTTGTCCACTTCTCCTATGGTATGGTGGAGCTGCCCAACGGCAAGATGAAGAGCCGCGAGGGTACGGTCGTCGATGCAGATGATCTGATGCAGGCGATGCACGAGGAGGCGCATAATGTGAGCGAGACTCAGGGGCAGATCAAGGAGCTTCCCGAGGATGAGCGCAACGAGGTCGATGAGATCGTCGGGATGGGCGCTCTGAAGTACTTCCTCCTGAAGGTTGATCCGCGGAAGAATATGATGTTTGACCCCGAGGAGTCCATTGACTTCAATGGGAATACCGGTCCATTCATCCAGTACACCTATGCTCGTATCTGCAGTCTGGTCAGCAAGGCTGGTGATCGAGTCGACTGGAGAGGTGCCGCACTCGAGCTGGAGGAGAAGGAGAAGTCCCTCGTGCAGGCGATCGACCGCTTCCCGAGCGTGGTGTCTGCCGCTGCTGATGATCTCAATCCCGCCGCGATCTGCAATTACACATTTGACTTAGTAAAGCTCTATAACCAGTTCTATCACGACTGCCCTGTCCTTCGGGAGGAAAATGCGCAGCTCCGCTCCTTCCGCGTCAGCCTGAGTGAAGAGACCGGCAAGGTGATCAAGACCGCTATGGGGCTCCTCGGCATTCGCGTACCTCAGAGGATGTAACTCTCTATAGCTCGATAAGGCAATGGCTCTATCTCACGAGGAAAAGAAGCAGCTGGAGGTCGACAAGAAGTACCTCCGGATGGCTCGTATATGGGCGGAAAACTCCTACTGCACGCGTCTCAACGTGGGAGCGCTCATCGTCAAGGACAAGATGATCATCTCCGACGGGTACAATGGCACTCCGTCCGGATTTGAGAACAAGTGCGAGGACGATGAGGGTAAGACGAAGGCTTATGTGCTCCATGCCGAGGCAAATGCCATTACCAAGGTCGCTGCCTCTAATAATAATAGCACAGGCGCCACCATCTACGTGACAAACTCCCCCTGTATGGAGTGCGCAAAGCTCATTATCCAAGCCGGCATCCGCAGAGTGGTGTATGCCACGCAGTACCGCATCACTGAGGGCATCGACCTCCTTCGTCAGGCGGGCATCACTGTGGATCATATTGACATTGATTCCTCGGAGGATCTCTAATCACACCACTGAGCTATGACTAAGGAAGCTATCCGTAATATACTTGCTACTCTCCTTGTGGGGCTTGCGACACTCCTCCTGGCGGGGGGCGGGTACTGCCTCGGCCGTTACAGGGCAGGACTAGGGAAAAACTCTGCCCTGAGTAAGCTCCAAGCCTCTCTCGACCTGATCAACACTCAGTATGTGGATGAGGTCTCGAGTGACAGCCTGGTGGAGACCCTGATCCCGAGCCTTATGTCTCACCTCGATCCTCACTCAAGCTACCTGACGGCAGAGCAGAGGAAGAAGGAGAGAGAGGAGCTGGAGGGCTACTTCTACGGCATTGGTGTGGTCTTCAATTCCCTCAAGGACACCGCCATTGTGATCCGGACGATACCCAATGGTCCCTCTGATCTCGTCGGAGTCAGAGCGGGTGATCGCATCATAAGTGTCGATGGACGATCCATCGAGGGGAAGATTCCTACTGATACGATCATGGGTCTGCTCAAGGGAGCCAATGAGAGCATGGTGACCCTCACTCTCCGTGATCCCTCCACCAATGACCAGAGGACAGTCCGGGTAAAGCGTGGTCCCGTCTCGACCAGTAAGGTCGGCGCGAAGTACATGATGAGTGACTCGCTGGGTGTGATCCGCCTGGATGGGTTCTCCCTCAGCACCTACAATGACTTCATGCAGGCTTTCGCTCAGTTGCAGCAGGCAGGGATGAAGGGTCTTGTACTTGACTTGAGAGACAATCCCGGTGGTATCCTCGAGTCTGCCCTGAAGATGATCAATGAGATGCTCCCAAAGGATAAGCCGGTGATTTACATTGAGGGTGCGCACTATCCGAGGGAGCAATACCTCAGCAGTGGGGGGGGCAGTCTGGTCGACTTCCCTCTGTATATCTTGATCAATGAGTCCTCCGCCTCAGCAGCCGAGATCGTCAGCGGAGCAATGCAGGATAACGACGCAGCGATCGTCATCGGTCGGCGCTCCTTTGGTAAAGGACTGGTACAGAAAGTCTTTGAGTACCCTGATGGTTCCTCAGTTCACCTCACCATCGCCCGTTACTACACGCCCTCAGGTCGCTGCATCCAGAGGGAGTACCACACAGGCGACAGTGGCGAGTATTTTAGCGACTGGGCAAAGCGATTTAGCAACGGTGAGCTCTACAGCTCCGACTCGATCCCGACAGACTCCTCCAAGGTCTACAAGACCGGGCGCGGACGCCTCGTCTATGGTGGTGGCGGCATTATCCCGGACATCTTCATCCCTCAGGATAGCTCCAAGCTTACAGGCTACACGATGGACGTCTTGCGTAGGGGGGGCCCGCAAAAGTATGCTTTTCTCTACGCTGATAGCCACAGGGCTTACCTGACAAGTATGGGTGACGAACTGCAGTGCTATGACTTCCTGAGGCTACAGGGACTGCCGTGGATGATGGGCAACTATGCTGCCCGCGAGTATAATATCCCGCTGCGGGGCTACCTCCTCTCTCACGATGAGGAGTATCTCAGTGACCTGATGGCTCAGTCTGTCATCATGTATATCTATGGAGACGATGCGATGGCAAGGGTGGCAGCGCAGAGTGATCCGATGATCAGTCGCGCGGTGGACCTCTTTAGCCGGCAGATCTACTCACCGATGAGACTTTCGTCGGAGAGGTAATCGTAGACTTTCTTTATCCCAAATCATGACACCAGTATTTAGCTCTCCGGTCACCAAGAAAGAGATTCGGGCCCTTGTCCGGGACCACTTCAGGGTGCTCTCTCCTGAGGAGCGTGACGAGCGGTCGGCAAGAGCTTGCCGCTCCCTCTACGAGAAATTCTTGAGGGGGCGTCAGGGGCAGAGTGTGGGGCTCTTTATGAGTATGAAAAATGAGGTGCAGACGGCTGCCCTCATTAGCATTCTCCGTGAGGAGGGCTCACGTCGCCTACTTGTCCCGAGATGTGATGATGGTGAGACTATTCGCTTCTACCCTATGGGTGACATCTCCGACTATGAGCTCTCCGGCTACGGGATCCCTGAGCCGACCTGCCCGATAGAGGATGAGGAGGTGCCTGAGTTACTCGTCGTCCCCGGGGTGGCATTCGGTCGCCAAGACGGGGGCAGAGTGGGGCATGGCGTAGGGTACTACGACCGTTACCTCGAGAAGCATGCCTCGGAGCTGAGGCTTGTCGTCGGACTGGGTCTCGAGTTTCAGATCTTTGACACAGTGCCTACGGACCCTCACGACTATCCCCTGCAGGGGCTCGCTTGGGAGGATGATACAGCGCTCTGCGGACCATCCCGGTAAAGCCCCCTGACAAGACAACCTGCATAAGCACTCGGACTAATACTGGTATAAGATTTCACTAATATCGGTATTAGAAAACTCTAATATCGGTATTAGGTAACACTAATATCGGTGTTAGAATTATCCCTTGGCTGACGAGGTAAATGGGACAGGATTGTCCGTCGTCGGATAGCCCTTGAGACGGGTGTATTTTTCTTCCCTGATCCGCATTATTTCGCTATCTTTGTATAGTAACAAAGAAGAGAATTATCAATCCATGAATACCGAAATAGAGACACCTAAGCCACAGGTGTATGACGCGTCCGACATCCAAGTACTTGAGGGACTGGAGGCGGTCCGTAAGCGGCCGGCTATGTACATCGGAGACGTCAGCTCGAGAGGGTTGCACCACTTGGTCAACGAGGTGGTCGACAACTCTATCGATGAGGCAATGGCCGGGTATTGCGATAGGATCGAGGTGGATATCAATGAGGACAACTCGATCACAGTCCGCGATAACGGGCGAGGCATTCCGGTCGATATGCATCCCAAGCTTCATAAGCCTGCCGTCGAGGTAGTGCTTACTGTGCTGCATGCCGGTGGTAAGTTCAATAAAGACTCCTACAAGGTCTCCGGAGGACTTCATGGTGTGGGCGTCTCCTGTGTAAATGCCCTCTCCAATAAACTTCGTGTGGAGGTCTATCGCGATGGTAAGATCTATGCTCAGGACTATGAGAAGGGCAAGCCGGTGAGCCAGCTGGAGGTGATCGGCACGAGTGATCACACCGGTACGGTAGTCAGCTTTCTCCCCGATGACACCATTTTTACTACCACCCAATACCAGTTCTCAGTCCTGGAGGAGCGTATGAGAGAGCTTGCTTTCCTCAATGGAGGGCTTGAGATCCAGCTGACCGACTACAGAGATAGGGACGAGGATGGTAACCCTAGGCGTGAGTCATTCCACTCGGCTCATGGTCTGGTCGACTTCGTGAGGTATCTGGATGCCAATAAGGAGCCACTCATCAGCGATGTCATAGATATCGATACCGTGCGTGATGATGTCCCGGTGGAGGTGGCGATGACGTACAATACGGACTTCAACGAGAATATCTTTACCTACGTCAATAATATCCATACCGGAGAGGGTGGTACTCACCTGACCGGCTTCCGTCGCGCGCTGACACGTACCCTGAAGAAGTATGCCGATGACTCCGGCATCCTCGAGAAGGAGAAGGTCGAGATCACCGGTGATGACTTCCGTGAGGGACTTACGGCCGTGATCTCTATCAAGGTGGCTGAGCCACAGTTTGAGGGTCAGACGAAGACGAAGCTCGGCAATTCTGAGATCACAGGCATCGTCGACTCTGCCGTCAGCGATGCACTGACGGAGTACCTCGAGGAGCATCCCAAGGAGGCTCGTGCCATCGTCGACAAGGTGGTCCTGGCGGCTAAGGCGCGTACTGCAGCCAAGAGAGCGCGAGAGATGGTTCAGCGCAAGGGACCGATGTTCTCCGGTGGTCTACCCGGCAAGCTGGCAGACTGCCGCAGCCGAGATCCTGAGGAGTGTGAGCTATTCTTAGTCGAGGGAGACTCTGCAGGTGGTACTGCCAAGCTGGGCCGAGACTCCAAGTATCAGGCTATCCTGCCTCTAAGAGGAAAGATCCTGAATGTGGAGAAGGCGATGCCCCACAGAGTATTTGAGAATAAGGAGATCCAGTCGATGTACACCGCCCTCGGTGTCTCCGTCGGTACAGAGGATGATCCCAAGGCGCTTAATTACTCCAAGCTGAGATACCACAAGGTGATCATCATGACCGATGCCGATGTGGATGGTGCGCATATCGCCACCCTGCTGCTCACCTTCTTCTTCCGCCATATGCGTGCCCTTGTGGAGGAGGGATACATCTATATTGCCAATCCGCCACTCTATCAGTGCCGGACCAAGAGTGGGGACAAGATCGACTACTGCTTTAATGATGAAGACAGGGCGGACTTTATCGCCCAGTATGGCGCCGGTGACGAGTCTAAGATCATCACCCAGCGCTACAAGGGTCTTGGAGAGATGGACGCCAGTCAGCTCTGGGAAACGACAATGGATCCTCAGGGACGCTATCTCAAGCAGGTCACTCTGGAGAATGCCGTGGAGGCTGATCGAGTCTTCTCGATGCTGATGGGTGAGGATGTGGAGCCTCGTAGAGACTTCATCAAGGAGAATGCCACCTTTGCCACTGTAGATGCATAGTATGTACGTCCGTCTGCAGGAGGAGGATTATTAGATTTTAAGCGAGTGCGGCTGACAGGTTTGTTGGTCGCACTCGTCATTTATGGAGATTTACTTTCTAAAGAAATAGATTATTATGAGACACTTGACAGAGGAGGAGATTAGACTTCTGGAGGAAAATAGGCGGTGTCAGGCAGATGACTGGAGCCACATCGAGGTGAGTGATACCTTTGCCCCCTCACAGCTGACCGAGGTGACGTTTGTGGGTCACTGTACCCTCGGAGACCTATCCGGCACCCACATAGATAGGTATGGGATCAAGCGGAGTAATGGTATCTGTCACGCTCTCCTGAAGGACACAACCATAGGGGATGGAGCGTATATTGCCAATGTCCGCGACTGCATATCGGACTACGATATAGGAGCTGACGTCACGGTAAGTAATGTCAATGCCATCTATATGTCCGGCTCGTCGACCTTTGGCAATGGCGTTTCTGTGCCGGTACTCAATGAGACCGGTGGCATAGAGGTGCCTCTCTCGCGCAAGTTGACCGCTCAGATTGCCTACCTGCTGGTGACTACCCCTGACTCGGATCCCATCCATAAGGAGCTGACACGGCTGATTAGCGAGGACGTGGAGGAGTGTCGCTCGGAGCGAGGGACGATAGGAGACAACGTGAGGATCGTCAATACTGGTACCATCATCGATGGGTACATAGGCGATGGGAGCATCATCGATGGTGCATCAATCCTCAGCGACTTCTCCCTCTGCAGTCGCCCCGGATACCCGGCTGTGGTCGGTAATGGAGTGATCGGTAAGCACTTCATCGCGGCTGCCGGTGCTTCGATGTTGGATAATTGTACGCTACATATGGTCTTTGTCGGTCAGTCTGCTAAGGTGGGAAATCTTTTCTCTGCCAATGAGTCGCTGATATTCAGTAATTGTACCTTAGAGAATGGGGAGGCGGCTGCCATTGTCGCAGGTCCCTTCACGGTATCTATGCATAAGAGCTCCTTACTGATCGCAGGCCTTTTCTCCTTCCTGAATGCGGGCTCGGGATCCAACCAGAGTAATCACCTCTACAAGACTGGTCCCATCCATCATGGTGTCGTGGAGCGGGGAAGTAAGACCTCAAGTGACTCGTATATCCTCTGGCCCTCAAGGATCGGTCCATTCAGCTTGATTATGGGCCGGCATACGGACCATGTGGATACCTCCGCTTTCCCCTTCAGCTACGTGATCGAGAATCACAATGAGACTTATCTCGTGCCCGGTCGAGCACTACTGACTATTGGGACGATGCGTGATGCCAAGAAATGGCCCTCTCGTGATCACCGACCGGGAGACTGTAAGCTCGATTGCGTTAATTATAACCTGCTCAGTCCCTACACGGTGGGAAAAATGGAGCAAGGATATCGCAAGCTGCAGGAGCTGCTTGACTTTGTCGGGCAGCACGATGAGACCTACATTTATCACAATCTCCACCTTAAGTCCTCATCCCTGCACCATGGGCTTAGGATCTATAGGCTGGGTATCGACAAGTTTATCGGCAACTCCCTCATCACTCGTATCCGGGACAAGGTGGAGAGCCAAGAGATTGCCACTATTGAGGATCTCCAGAGACTGCTCCGACCGGATCACGATGAGGGAGTAGGTCTCTGGACGGACCTGTGTGGTATGATTGCTCCCGAGCGTGGGGTGAGACGACTCACTGATGGCTTGAGGGAGACTGCGTACGCGACGATCGAGGACTTCAGCAGCCAGGTCCGATCACTGCATGAGAGGTATTACGAGCTGGAGTGGGACTGGAGTTACGACCTGATCTATAGGTGGTACGGGCTTGATAAGTCCGAGTCTCTGACGGCAGAGGTGGTCCATGAGATACTGGATCGGTGGATCGATGCGGTGCTGACGATAGATCGCAGTCTCATCCAGGATGCTGCCAAGGAGCATGCGATCGACCGGAGAATATCCTCCTCAGCAACTACCCAGCTGGACGCAGCGGATGAGCTGGAGCAGGATGTGTATGTCCAGTGTGTCCGGGAGCATATGGAGCGGAAGCAAAGTCTATATGACTCGGTCGTGAAGCAGCTGCAGCTTTAGTCTTTAGTCGGGCTGAGAGGCTTCGTCTTCATCATTACCGACAGATCGCGAGTCGGCACCCCACATCAGCTTCTTACGAAGGTTTTCAAAGTATTGATAACCGCTGGTATGGAGTACCTTGACCACGCGATCCGACTTCCGGACGGTCACCCGACAATTGTCTAGAAAATCCTTTCCTCTCCCGTCCAGAGCGATAGCAAATGTCCCTGATCGGCTGCTGATCGTGAAGTCGATCGTCATGCTATCAGGTATTAGGATGGGTCTCATCGTGAGAGAGTGGGGGGCTATCGGGACGATGAGGAGTGAGGTGCAATTAGGGTGAACCAGTGGTCCGCCTACACTCAGCGCGTAGGCGGAGGAGCCTGTGGGCGTTGAGACAAGCACCCCATCCGCTTGGTAGTCGACCATCCATTGTCCACAGACCTTGGTGGTGACTTTGATCATACTCAGTATGTCTCGCCTGATGACGGAGACCTCGTTGAGCGCAATCCCTTTATGGAGGATCTTCCCATCCGGACCGGTGACGACTGCCTCCAGCGTGGCTCGCTCGTCCACCTGAGCACGCCCAGATCGTATCTCCTCCCAGTAGGAGGAGAGGACATCGGGCTGCATACTGGATAGAAAACCCAGATGTCCGGAGTTAAGACCGATGATCCCGGCTTCCGTGCCAGCGACCAATTTTGCACCCCGAAGGAATGTGCCGTCCCCTCCGATGCAGACCATTAGGTCTGTGTCGATAGTCCCGCTGAGGGGGTAGGTCTTCACGCCCAATGGAGCTATTTCGTGCTGGATCAGGTAGCTAAAAAAACGACTATCGATGGTTACCTCATCGGTACTGTCGACAGTCAGCAGGTCCAGGATCCCTCGCAGGGTATCGAGTGAAGCGGTCTGATGGGTCGAGCCTATGATGTGTATCCTCATATATTTATTCTAAAGGTCATTGGAAATCCCCGTGGACAAATATAGCAAAAGGGGTGGGATCGGAATGCTCCGATCCCGCCCCTTAGGCGATATAGGGTACTCAGGCCTTACTTGTGCTCCAGAAGGATGGTCTTTGTCGGACGATCGCAGACGGAGCTCGGACCCCAGTACTGAATCGGTCCCGGATAGACGAAAGCAGTCTCCTTAGCCCACTCCTCGCGATGGCTCTCAAACTCTCTGAATGGAGCACCCTCCAGATCGACAAGGGCCTTGCGGATCACCGGCTTGTCCTTTCCTCCGCGACGCTCGATATTGAACATCATCGTGATCGGTGTACCACCAGCAATCCACTGCGGAACCTCTCTCGTGAGATTTTGTACAGAGCTCATATACCCAGTCAGACCGGCCTCAATCAGCTTACTTGCTGTAAAGCCGAGAGTATAGCAGTAGTCGGCATCAAAATTGGATGGAGCAGCACATCTTCCCTCATAGCCGAGGAAGTGGTGCTGAGTCTTAAAGGATCCCTCGTACTTCCCCTCCTTCTTCCACTCTGCGAGTTTCTTCGCCACCATACCTGAGAGGAGCTTCTCCGTCTCGATGAGTGACACCTGTACGTTGCCGTGAGGGTCTCTCTCTCCTGCGATCTGATAGGCGACAGTGTCGGGGAGGGAGCGGAAGGCCTCTGCATTCTCTGCTGAGAGTCTTGATGCTATGAACTCAAGTTGCTCTTCCTTAGGGGTGTGGGCAAAGTCGTCTCCTACCTTAGCAAGCAGATCATTCAGCTCGCTGATGAGGTCTCGCATAGAGGGGATAAACTCGATCAGTCCCTCCGGGATCAGGGCTACACCAAAGTTATTGCCCTCAGCAGCACGCTTAGCCACTATTGAGGCAATATATTCTACGATCTGACTAAGGGACTGCTTCTTCTCCTCTACTTCCTCCGAGATGAGACAGATATTAGGCTGTGTCTGTAGAGCGCACTCGAGGGCGATGTGAGAGGCAGAGCGTCCCATCACCTTGATGAAGTGCCAGTACTTGCGCGCAGAGTTGCAGTCGCGCTCGATGTTTCCGATGATCTCGGAGTAGACCTTTGTGGCAGTATCAAAGCCAAAGGAGGTCTCTATCTGCTCGTTCTTCAGGTCCCCATCGATCGTCTTAGGACAGCCGATCACCTGTACTCCGGCATTGATCGACTTGTAGTACTCAGCTAGTACGCAAGCATTGGTATTGGAGTCATCACCGCCGATGATCACGAGAGCAGAGATGTGGAGCTCACGCAGGATCCCGAGTCCGCTATCGAATTGATCCTTAGTCTCCAGCTTCGTGCGACCGGAGCCGATCATGTCAAATCCTCCCGTATTGCGATACTCATCGATGATCTCCGCGGTGAGCTCGATATACTTGTGCTCGATCAGCCCGGAGGGTCCCATCAGGAATCCGTAGAGCTTGCTCTCGGAATTAAGCGCCTTAATACCATCAAAGATCCCCGCGATCACATTGTGCCCACCGGGTGCTTGACCACCGGACAAGAGGACACCTACATTGATCGGGTCGTGCTTGGCCTCGGCATCTTCTCCTTTCTCAAAGGTGATACTAGGCATACCATAGGTGTAGGGGAAGAGTTCCTTGACTCTCTCTTTGTCAGCTACCGACTCTGTGGCGTTGCCCTTGACGGCGTGTAGCTTCCCCTTCAGCACGTCAGGCATCTTGGGCTGGTAGGACTTTCTCTCTCTTTGTAATTCGCTTACTCTCATAAGATGTGTATGAATGTGTGATGTTTATTCCTCTTTTTTGCCCCTCTTGGACGGGTCGTTGTGGCTGATGAAGTAGAGCATCAGACCAAAGTTGAGTGCCAGTATCAGGCACAGCAGTGCGAAGTAGGTCTTCATCCAGCCTGCTAAGAAAATCAGACAAACGATCGCGCCGATGATTGAGATGGCGGCTCCTGCTAATGCAACTGCTCTGAAGCCACGAAAAAACCTTGGTCCTGGAGGCATAGTAAATATGGATTAGTGTGATACTTCTTACCTATCAGTACAAAGGTACTCATTTTTCACTCCTTGGGAGTATCCTGGAGTGGCGCCTCTGGCCCGGCATCTGCGAGGAAAATGGACTCCGGGTAAGTCACCTCCTCTAAGAAGAGTCCCTCACTCGGCGCAGATGACCCGCAGAGGGATCTGTCACGTGCTGCTAAGAGATCTCCGAAGTCCGATGGATCCATCTTTCCACGCCCAACCTCAAATAGTGTCCCCACTATGCCGCGAACCATATTTCTAAGAAAGCGGTTGGCCGTGATGTGAAAGGTGTTGCAACACTCACCAAAAGAGCGTTCACGCTCCCACTTGGCCTCTGTGACGATGCAGTTGTGCGTCCTGACCTGAGAGTGCTTCTTGGAGAAAGTCGTAAAGTCGTGCTCTCCGATGAGATAAGTGGCCGCTTGGTTCATAGCCTCAAAGTCCAGCGACTCGGGCACAAGGGTACAGTATTTCCGGGTAAAGGGTGAGGCTGTGGTCCTTACGTGGTATCCGTACCGGCGACTGATCGCATCAAATCGGGCATGGGCATCTGCGGTCACACGCCTGACCTCCAGTAAGGCAATGTCGGGAGGGAGGAAGCGTCGCAGACGATAGGTCATCTCCCCCATCTCTCTGCCTGACAGGTCGAGGTCCAGATGACAAACCATCCGGCTCGCATGCACCCCAGTGTCGGTCCTCCCCGCCCCCGTGATGGATATGGGGTGGCGAAGCATCGTGCTGAGCCTTTGCTCCAGCTCCCCCTGCACGGTGCGTCCCTCGGGCTGTGATTGCCAGCCGAGGAAATCGGTGCCGTCGTATGCTATGTAGAGGAAGTATCTCATACCCTTCTTCTTTTGCTCGGAAAAAAGTCCCACAGAGATCCGTCAAGAGGAGCACTGTGGGACTTGCTTTTAGATAGTTAGCCCATCCTTGATAAGGGTAGGGCGCATCGTAAAGGGGGCTTACTTCTTGTCAGTATCCTCCTTCTCTGCGGTGCTCTTAGAGGGGTCGTACTGATCGTTGAGATACTTGACCACCTCCTCAGTGATGTCGTACATAGGTACCGAGTAGATGATCGAGCCACCTTGGTTGGTGAGGATCATCTGATAGTGCCCGTGGAGCTCATTGTAGGTGCGTATCTGAGACCAGATGGTGTCGGAGAGCGACTTCATCGTCTTGGCCTGCTCTTCCATCAGTTCACCTGAGAGCTTCTGCTGGAGCTGCTGGAAGTCCTGCTGCTTCTTTGCGAGTCTCTGATACTCTCGCTCGGCACGCTCCTGGCTGAAGAAGGCGTTGTTATTCATCTTGTACTGAAAGTCCTGCATCTCCTTCTCGAGCTGACGACCCTGAGCGTTGAGGTTTGCCTGCTTGGTCTCAGCGGATGCCATAAGCTTGTCGTTAACGTCCTTGGCATAGTTGTACTGAGTCATCAGGCTGTCAATGGTGACGTAAGCTATCGGCATGACGACGGTAGAGTCGCCGGTAGGCATAGGTGCCATCTTGGGAGTTTTGGGCTTGTCTGCGAAGTGAAGCACAAAAAGTGCAACTACTGCTACCGCCAAGATGACGGTGATGATGGTATTTGTAGAGTTCTTCATTGATGAAATACTGGGAGCTGTGAGCAGAGATGCCCGAGATAACTCCTTTGAGAATTATTGGTTTTGGAGAATGACTGTATGATAAGAGATGTAGGTGTGATCAATCAAAGTGGATGGAGGTCTTAGTCGTCCGGGAGCTCCTGACCCTCGCTGATGCGATCGTATAGGTTCCGATGCTTCATCTCAAGAGCGGTGATCTTATTGCCGCAGACGAGTCCCTTAGCGCGAAGTGCAGGCTGATCCTCTATCTCGGTCTTAGGGAACTCTCCACCTTTCACGAAAAACACCCGCACCCCCAAGAGTAGCACGGCTATTCCTACGAGGGCAAGTGTAAGTATGAGAGTTGTCGTCATGACTTGGTAGTCGTTTCCTTAGGTGATCAAATACGCTGGCAAATATACCTTTTTTATTGCTTTCAAGGGTCTCGATTTCCTTTGGATCCGGGAAGAGGCGTCATCTTTAGGTAGTTATAACATTTTATGGTCCGGTCGGTCGAGGCTTGTATAGGCTGGGTCGGCACTTTCCTCAGGTCGGTGAGAGATGGTGAGGACGAAAAGGTGCTTGCTAATCCAAATTTTTATCTTACCTTTGCAGTGCAAAAACGAGGAGTACACCTCTCGTATAGCACAAATGGCGCGGTAGCTCAGTGGTAGAGCAATGGACTGAAAATCCATGTGTCCTTGGTTCAATTCCAAGTCGCGCCACTCCCTCCCCCGAAGCCCCTTGGATGTTGACTTAGGTCTCATTCGAGGGGCTTCACTTTTTGGGCTGGCTAGGCTTCCTTTTTTTTGTACCTTTCCACCATGATTGAGTACATCTACGGAAAACTTTTCTCCAAGAATCCGGCATCTGTTGTCGTGGAGGCAGGCGGCATAGGGTACCTGCTCAATATCACCCTCAATACCTACAACGCTCTGGACCGCCTAGGGACCGGGGAGGTTCGGCTCTTTGTCCATGAGGTCATCCGTGAGGATGCGTACGAGCTCTATGGCTTTCTTGACCAGAGTGAGCGACAGATCTTTCGTCTCCTGATTGGGGTCTCCGGCATAGGACCTGCCACAGGGCGACTTATCCTCAGCACTTTTACCCCTAAGGAGCTGGTCTCTATTATCGCGGCCGGAGACGACAGGTCCCTGCAGGGGGTCAAGGGGATTGGGGCCAAGACTGCTAAGCGGGCGATACTTGATCTTAAGGACAAGGTGGTCGCTGAGATGGCTGACTTCATCGATGCGAAGGATCTTACCCGGGATGACAAGGCGGTTCCACTGGCGAGGAGGGAGCTCTACGAGGAGGCGGAGCAGGCTTTTGTCACGCTGGGATACACCAAGGCTATGGCTCATAAGGTGATCGCCATGCTTGTCAAGGAGGATCCTGATATGAGTGTCAATGACATCATCCGTCGAGGTCTGCAGATGCTCTAATCATCCTATCGACCGCTGATGAAGGGCTGCCTGAACCTCATGCTCTGCGTGGCCGGACTGCTGCTCTCGGCATCAGCACTCGCACAGCAGCTGCCGAGTGATAGCGTGAGAAACGCCTCTCCCCAGCTCCGAGTCGTGACGAATGGCTCGATCACCCTCTCGGCCGGCAGGTCGACGATATGGGAGGATAACCCTCTCCTGCCTCAGAGCTATCGCAAGAGGACAATGCCGATACTGGAGCAGCAGAGCAATCTGCACGCCAATGTGAGGTATGGTGACCGCTTGTGGCTCGACCTTGACTACAATACCGATAGGAGTCTCAGCTCATCCAAGAATAGACTGCGTCTCGGGTATAGGGGAGGTGAGTACGAGATGCTACAGTCCCTCCAAGCGGGCAACATTTCTTTCCGAAGCCACAATCCACTCATCTCCACCCCGTCCAACCTCTTCGGCGTCTTGGGCGACTTCTGGGCGGGGCCTCTGCAGCTACGCTTCCTCACCTCGATACAGAGGGATAATGTCAGGCGGATGACCATCAGACGGGGTAAGCAGGTGTACCCCTTTGAGCTGAAAAGCTCCGACTATGAGGTCAATAAGCATTTCTTCCTGTCGGAGTTTTTTGCAAAGAAATACGATAAGGCGCTCTGGGAGTTGCCGTTGGTGGAGAGCGACATCAAGATCTTGCGCGTCTCCGTCTGGATCGAGTCAGCTGGCACTACAGATAATGGTGGCAGAGCACACAGAGTGGCTGCTTATCGGTCTCTGAGTATGGAGAAGGAGACCCCACCGGAGGGTCAGGGCCAGGGAGAGGTGTCTGAGATTCCCTATGCCGTGCGACTGGATGAGGAGAGCTACGAGGTCAATCCGATCCTAGGCTTCATCTCGCTCAGGTTTCCCCTCTCGGACAGCAAGCGGCTCGCTGTCTCCTACGAGTACCAGTATCAGGGGAAGAGGATCCGTGTCGGCTCCTTCGATGCAGATAGTTCGGGTACAATCACCGCAGCACTTCTGGCAGATCGGGACAAGTCCCCCTCATCCGACCTTTGGGCGCTGATGATGAAGAATGGCTACTCCATCGGAGCAACCGGTCGACTCGATGGTGCTGAGGACTTAGACGTGAAGCTGAGCTACTTAGAGCCCAGCACCGGTGTGGCTACAGAGATGACACCATCCGGAGAGACTTGGATGAAGTGGATGGGCTTGGATGTGCGGGACAGTAGGGGCATAGGTGGGGTGAGTGATGGGAGGCTGGACTACACTCCGGGCGTGACGGTGAGCGAGGAGATGGGCACACTTTTCATCCCGAGGAGAGAGCCGTTTCGATCCCTCCCCGATGGGTATGAGCCCTATGAGGATCTATATACAGAGAGCCCGACGAGGGCCAAGGAGCGTCAGGATCTGGATCGATTTAGGATCACAGGATCGGTCTCGGCGAGGTCGCAAGAGACGGTCAAGATCGGTCACCGCATCCCGAGGGGAAGTATTACTGCGACGCAGGGCGGACGATCGCTGATAGAGGGGGCCGACTATACTGTCGACTACGATCAGGGCGAGCTGAGAGTCCTAAGCACCTCAGACGAGCCGATAGAGATCACCATCCCCCAGGAGTCGCAGACAGAGGTCAAGCGGAAGTCCCTCTTCGGACTTGAGGCTGAGCTTGCACTTGCTTACCGTCTGACCCTCGGAGCCAGCCTATATGGTTACGTGGAGGATAGCGGGGGAGAAAAGATGCGGATCGGTCAGGAAGACTTGCGAAATACGATCCTGGGTACCCACCTCACGTACGACTTCTCCTCTCGAAAGCTGTCCCGATGGCTCTCCCGCTTTGCAACCGTCTCGGAGGAGATCCCCGTTTCGCTCAGAGCAAAGATGGCTTACACCCACTTGATCTCGGACTACAACACCTCCGGTGGTAGAGGGGCAATTGTCGTGGACGACTTTGAGGACGGTGGCACGGCTGTCGACCTGACTTCCTCTCTGCGGTGGCAACTGTCGACACTGAGAGAGAGCAGTCCCGATTACAGAGCCCACTTGGCGTGGTTCAATGTCGACCCTCTCTTGGTCCGAGAGGGGGCACCCGGTCAGCCGACCGGGCTCAGCCGACGCCCTGACCTGAGACAAAGTCCCCTCGTGCGCGAGTATCGAGTCGAGGAGCTCTTCCCCGGCAGAGACCTCGATCAGCTGACCACTCAGATTATCGAGATGCTAAACCTCTCGTACTATCCGGATGAGCGGGGACCCTACAACTACCGCACAGATGGCTGGACGTCGGATGGCAAGCTTGCTCGACCTCACGACAACTGGGCTTCCATCGTATCCACTCTGGAGATAAGGGACTTGGAGAAGGAGCGTATCACCTCCATTGAGCTCTGGGTTTTGGATCCTTTCTCCATACGTCCTGATGCCCCGGAGGGGGATTTGATGGTCGATCTTGGTAGATTTTCTGAGGAGATCATCCCGGATGGCGCTCTCGACTTTGAGAGTGACCTCCCCAAGGTGACTACCCCCCATGGTCGGCGCTCGGAGACGCTCCCTTCGTCTCGCTCTTTCTCCTCTCAGGGCATCGAGGAGCAGGATGTCGGCTTGGACGGTATTTCCTCGTCGGATGAGCAGGTCCTCTTTGCCTCGTATCTCAAGTCTGTCACTGCCCACATTGATCCGCAGGCTTGGAGTGTGGGAGGAGTACAGCTTCCCGGTTCGCCACTTGGGGACCCCTCCGGTGATGACTACCACTTCTACCTCGGGGACCACTGGGACAGGGTGGAGGCGGACATTCCGAGCAGGTATAAGTATATCAATGGTACGGAGGGAAATTCGTTGCCGCGGCTCATCCAAGGGCACCAGTCGGCACGCACCGATCTACCGGATAGCGAGGACCTCAATGGAGACGGCGTACTATCCACTACTGATGGCTACTTTCGCTATCATCTGTCGGTGACTAAGGAGGCGCTCCGTCCCGGAGGGAAGTGGTACTCCGGTGAGGTGGAGATCCGGGAGGAGGATGGGCGCTCCTCGAGGTGGGTCAAGCTTACCATCCCGCTCTCCAAGTACGATGCTACCTCTGGTGCTCACCCCACGATGCAGGATATCGAGTCGATTCGGCTCACTCTACAGCACTTCGATAAGCCGATACACCTCAGGTGCGCCTCCCTTCGGCTCATCTCCTCACCCTGGCAACGCTACACCTCGGTCATCGATCCCGACCGGTCCAATGCTGAGCTGACCCTGCAGACCCACAGCCTCGAGGAGGACTCGGGCAGATCACCCATTCCCTACGTCTCCCCTAAGGGGGTAGTCCGTGGCCAGAGGCGTGGCACCCTTTCCTTAGCTCGCTATGATGAGAAGGCACTTGCCCTCTCGATCCCCACTATGGAGAAGGACGAGGTGGCAGCGGTCTATCGGGCTACCGATCTTGACCTGCGCCACTACCGGTATCTCACCCTCCATACCCATGCCGAGGGAGAAGTGAGGGATCGGGATCTCGAGCTCTTTGTCCGGCTGGGATCGGACTACTCTGCCAATTACTACGAGTATCGTCTCCCCCTGATGGTGACCCCAAGGAGAGACTACAGTGGGATGAGCACCTCGGAGAAGCAAGACTTGATCTGGCCCCTCTCCAATGTCCTTCAGATCGATCTTAGCGAATTGACAGGAGTGAAGCAGGAGCGTGCCTCTCAGGGAGCTCTTGATAAGAAGGAGCTCTACACAAGAGGCAGAGTCTCGATCAAGGGCTATCCCTCCCTCGGCAACCTCTCAGCTATCTTGATCGGCGTTCGAAACCGGAGCAGTGGGCGCATCAGTGCAGAGGTGTGGATCAATGATCTCACCGTCTCAGGAGTTGGCCAAATGGGTGGCAGCGCTTGGCTCGCTGATGTACAGGCGACACTCTCCGACCTAGGTTCCGCTAGTATTAAGGTCGGCGGTCAGTCCGGTGGCTATGGCGACATACGCAATGATGCCCGCCTCCGGCAGCAACTCACACAAACCTATATTGACCTGGAGACTATGCTGGAGCTGGGTAAGCTCCTACCCCGGGAGTGGGGCGTCCAAGCGCCTGTCCGTTACACGTTGCTTGAGAATAAAAAGACACCGCACTATGACCCCTACGACACCGATCTGCCCTATCGGGGGAGGGAGCCCATTTACCTCGAGCGAGCGGATCATCTCATACTCAACAATTGGAGAGTCAGTCCCGAGGGAGAACCACTCACCTCGGGCGGGAAGTCAAGGTCCGATCTCACTTTCTCCTACGACCTCACCCATCATCAGCGTAAGGATCCCCAGGTGATAGAGGAGAAGAATAGACGGATGCACACCACCATAGACTACCGCGCGGAGGGGGGGGATGGGGATTACCTCAGGCTCCATAGTGGCTGGAGTCGGGTGGATAATACGTCCCTTATGCCTACACCCGGTGAGGAGAAGGAGCAGTCTGCTCAGGTCTATCGGAATTGGCTCTGGGACCGATCTCTGGCCATCAAGTGGTCGCCTGTCGACTTTGGATCACTCACCATCCAAAGCAATACTTTCGCCCTCATCGACAATATCCCTCCTGAGGTGGTCGCCCGAGGGGAGAGTGACCTCTCTTTTCGGCTATTCACGGACCGGATCCTCCGCTCCATTGTCTCGCTTGGCACTACCGACAGGTATCAGGGGCGCTATTGCATTACACTCCATACCCCGAGTATGCGCCACTCCCTCCTGACCCCACTGTACGCCAGTCTATCCTATAGTGGAGACTACAGCTGGAGGCGGGGTGTCGTGGTGGGCGACCGGTCGAGTGGGCATACCATCAAGAATAATGGACGCCTTGATCTCCAAGCCCAGTACGACCTCAGTAAGGCATCCAAGCAAGTGGGGGAGCTGCGACTGAGATATAGTCACGATGCCGGGAGTATGATCCCCGGCTTCCTGCCTGAGGCAGGCAAGATCTTTGGCTTCGGTCATCAGGGGCAGCTGCTGTCCCCCACGATCGGCTATATGCTTAGCATCTGCGACTACGCGGGTGAGATAGGTCATGCGGTAAGGTCTCGCTGGATAATGGACGATAGCTCTCTCAGTCGCCTTCCCTCCTACTTTGTCAAGGACGATCTCTCCTGCGCGCTGAGCCTGTCACCGGTCCGAGGACTATCTGTGGAGCTCTTCCTCACTCAGACGAAGAGCAACTCCTATATATGTAGCAGCATCACCGGTGATGTAGTCGATATGAGCGGACGGCTCACGATGTCCACCATTGGGCTTCGAGGCGATCGGACGGAGCGATTGCTTAGTGAATTAGCCGACAGCCCGACCATCGAGCAAGCCATCGACTGCTTCGCATCCGGCTATCTCGTCAGTCCCAAAATGTCTCGGGGCATACCCTCATCGCTCAATCTTCTCCCCAACTGGCTCCTCACGATCGACCTCGCCACACTCTCTGACGCCGTGCGATCACTTACACCCCGGCTCCTGATCAAGCATCAGTACAGCGGGCTCCTAGAGCTGCCCGATTACCGTCTGAGGAGCGATCCAGAAAGTGGCGCTCCCTACGACCTGCAGACGATCACCACTACCGACCTATTCAGTCCTCTGCTGGGGATGGACACATCAGTCGGCAAGAGCCTCACGCTCTCAGCAGCGTATGTCCTCAGTAGGTCGCACTCCCTCCTCACTGGGAGTCTCAGGCTCCTCTCTCAGACCGATCGGAGGTGTGATGTCTCACTACGGTATCAGCTCAAGCTTCCTCCCCTCTTCCGGTCGAGTCTTCCCTTGCTCTCCTCCACCTCTTCCAGCCTCGAGAGCAACATTGGGTACTCCTTCACACACACATCGCTGGAGGAGGCAGATCTCAGACGCTCGACCCAAAATAGGCTGCGCGGACTCAACACCCACAGCCTGCGACTGACGCTGGATTACCACTGCTCCCAGAGTCTCTCCATCAGAGGGTTCTGGAGAGAGGATATACGTACCCCCCTCGTCACGGGTAGGCAGTATCCCTACCGCAAGTCTTCCTACGGTGCTATGCTACTGCTGACCCTCCACCCCTGAGTCGGGGACTCTCACTCATCGATATTCTTCAGCGGGAGAGCCGGCGTCTGCTTGACTACTCCCAGCACAAAGACACTGTCGAGGCTGCCGATGCTGTCGATTGTGCCGAGCTTGTTGAGTACAAAATTCTGGTACTCTGACATATCGTGTACAAGGATCTTCACCATGAAGTCGTAGTCCCCTGAAGTGTTGTAGCACTCGACCACCTCGTCGAAGTCGACGATCTTACTCATAAAGTCCTGTCCCATCTCCTGGGCGTGCTTCTTGAGCTTGATGTTGCACCACACCTGGATGTTATTTCCCGTCTTTTGGGGACTCAGGATGGCAGCGTACCTCACGATGTATCCCTCCTGCTCCAGCTTGCGCTGTCGCTCAAAGACCGGTGACTGAGAGAGCCCAACGCGGTTGGCAAGCTCCTTAGTGGTCATCTTCCCATTTTGCTGAAGCTCCTTAAGGATCTTGATGTCTATATTATCTAATGTGTGACTCATATAAAGATGGTTGATTTAGATGATGGCAAAGGGTAATTGTTCTTTACTGAGACAAAAATAAGCAATTCTTTCTCGCCAACCGAATTCTTAAGCCTCCGCTGCAGAGGGGATGTCTATTTGACCCTCGAGGGTCTGTCGGCAGACAACGGCAAATTCCCCGACTTCAGGCTTAATTCTTTTACCGATATTAGAGAAAACTAATATCGGTATTGGAGAAGCCTAATATCGGTATTAGATTGGCGTTGTCTTCTCCTGAAAAGAGCACACAGCTGATTGACTGTCCATAAGTGTGTCCAGCTGGCTTTTTCAGCACGTGGGGTGACTTCTTATGTGGCGACCTCAATAAATTGGTACCTTTGAGTAATGAAGGAATGCTATCACAATATACCCTCTCCATCGTATGTGGTGGAGGAGATGCTCCTGAGGCGTAATCTGGAGCTGATACGTCGCGTGTCGGTCGAGGCGGACGTGGAGATCATAATGGCCTTTAAGGCTTTTGCTCTCTGGAAGACCTTCCCGATATTTAGGGAATACATCAGTGGCACTACTGCCAGCTCTCTCTCGGAGGCGCGACTGGGCTACGAGGAGATGGGCTCTCTGACCCATACCTATGCTCCGGTCTATCGTCCGGATGAGATGGAGGAGATCCTGCGTTGTAGCAGCCATATTACTTTTAACTCTCTCTCCCAATTTGACCGCTGGTATCCCACGGTCTGCGACTATGCCGGGCATCCGATCAGCTGCGGGCTCAGGCTCAACCCTGAGTACAGCGAGATCGAGACCGACCTCTACAATCCCGCCTCACCTGACTCGAGGCTGGGCGTGCCGCTCGCTGACCTGCCTGATGAGCTGCCGGCTGGGATCGAGGGGATCCACATCCACTCGCACTGCGAGGACGACTCGCACACCTTTGCGCGCTCGCTGAGCGTGATCGAGGAGAAGTTTGGTCGCTATCTCGAGCGAGCTAAGTGGGTCAATTTTGGGGGCGGTCACCTGATGACGCGGAAGGACTACGACGTTGAGCTGCTGATCAAGCTCCTCACCGACTTCCACCGGCGCTATCCTCACCTGCGGGTAATCCTGGAGCCGGGGAGTGCCTTTGCATGGCAGACCGGACCACTCATCACGACGATCCTCGACCGGGTGACCCATGGTGGAGTCACTACGCTGATGATCGATGCCTCCTTCTCCTGCCATATGCCCGACTGCCTTGAGATGCCGTATCAGCCTGTCATCCGGGGAGCCTCTATGGTGCAAGACGTTGAGCATACCTACGGCCCTTATCGTGTGGGTGGCAACAGCTGCCTCAGCGGGGATGTGATGGGCGACTGGTACGTCGACCATGAGCCGGTGGTGGGGGAGCGGCTGATATTCGAGGATATGATACACTACACGACGGTGAAGACGACTATGTTCAATGGCATCTCTCACCCCTCTATTTACCTACTCCACAGCGATGGTACGCCGGAGCTGCTGAGAGCCTATGGGTATGAGGATTACAAGACAAGAATGGATTAAAGATATTGAGCGATGGGATTTTTTGGATTATTCTCTAAGAAAAAGAAAGAGACACTGGACACCGGTCTGGAGAAGACGAAGCAGAGCTTCTTCGACAAGCTCTCCCACTCCGTAGCGGGGAAGTCCAAGGTGGATGACGAGGTACTCGATAGGCTCGAGGAGATACTCATCACCAGTGACGTGGGCGTGGAGACGACGCTGAAGATCATTGACCGGATCGAGAAGCGTGTCGCTCAGGATAAGTATGTGGGTACCAGCGAGCTCAATCGACTGCTTAAGGAGGAGATCGCGGCACTCCTCGCTGAGAATGAGACGGAGGATGGCACCTCCTTTGACCTCTCCAAGCAGGTCAAGCCCTACGTGATCCTCGTCGTGGGGGTCAATGGCGTGGGTAAGACCACCACCGTCGGCAAGCTTGCCTATCAGTATAAGAGCGAGGGGCTCAACGTAGTACTTGGGGCTGCGGACACTTTCCGCGCTGCAGCCATCGAGCAGCTGGAGATCTGGGGAGAGCGTGTCGGCGTCCCGGTCATCAAGCAGAAGATGGGCTCCGACCCGGCCTCAGTCGCCTATGATACCGTCGAGCATGGCAAGGCCAATGGCGCAGACGTGATCATCATCGACACTGCCGGGAGGCTCCACAATAGGGTGGGGCTGATGAATGAACTCTCGAAGATCCGCAAAGTGGTGCAGAAGGTTCATCCGGAGGCACCGCAGGAGATCCTGCTGGTGCTGGATGGCTCCACCGGGCAGAATGCCTTTGAGCAGGCCAAGCAATTTACCGAGGCGACCGACGTCAATACCCTCGCCATCACTAAGCTGGATGGTACTGCCAAGGGTGGGGTGGTGATTGGCATTTCGGATCAATTCAAGATCCCGGTCAAGTACATCGGTCTCGGGGAGCAGATGACTGACTTGCAGCTCTTCAATAAGGAGGAGTTCGTGGACTCCCTCTTTGAGGGCTCGCTCTGAAAGCTCGGCTTATGCGGAAGAATAGGGTAGACGTCATCACCATGGGCTGCTCCAAGAACCTGATCGACTCGGAGCGGCTCATGAGACAATTTGCGGAGAGTGGCTACACGGTCTGCCATAACCCTGAGAAGGTCGAGGGCGAGATCGTGGTGGTCAATACCTGCGGCTTCATCGAGAGTGCCAAGAAAGAGAGCATCGATATGATCCTCGAAGTGGTCTCCGGTAAGTCCTCGGGGCAGGTAGGACAGGTCTATGTCATGGGCTGTCTCAGTGAGCGATACCGGGAGGAGCTGAAGGAGGCTATCCCGGAGCTGGATGGGATATATGGGAAATTTGACTGGAAGGATCTGATCACTCACCTGGGGAAGGCATACCACACCACTGTCGCTGACTCTCGCCTGACGACCACGCCGGATCACTATGCTTTCCTGAAGATTGCGGAGGGTTGCAGCCGACACTGCGCCTACTGCGCCATCCCGATCATTACCGGTAAGCACATCTCCCGACCGGAGGAGGAGATCCTCGAGGAGGTGAGAGGTCTGGCCGCCTCAGGAGTGAAGGAGCTACTCGTTATCGCGCAGGATCTCACCTACTACGGACGGGATCTCTATGGAGAGCCACGACTGCCTGAGCTGATCGAGAAGATCTGCCAGATCGACGGGATCGAGTGGGTGAGGCTCCACTATGGCTATCCGGCACAGTTCCCGATGGATCTCCTGAGGGTGATGCGTGAGCAGCCCAAGGTCTGTAAGTATCTCGATATTGCCCTCCAGCACGCCTCCGACCATATGCTGCGAGTGATGCGACGAGGTGTGACCCGTCAGGAGACAGAGGAGCTCCTACGACGTATGCGTGAGGAGGTCCCCTGCATAGCGATCCGTACGACGCTGATGGTAGGGCATCCGGAGGAGACGGATGAGGACTTTGAGGAGCTGATGGACTTTGTCAGAGAGCAGCGATTTGAGCGGATGGGTGCCTTTATGTACTCCCATGAGGAGGGGACCTACGACTACCTTCACTACAGCGACAATGTCCCGCAGGAGGTCAAGGAGGAGCGCTACGACCGCCTGATGACACTGCAGCAGGAGATTGCCATAGAGACAGCGGAGTCGATGGTGGGCAAGACGCTCAGGGTACTGGTAGACCGAACTGAGGAGGGACACTATGTCGGTCGGACGGAGTACGACTCGCCTGATGTGGATCCCGAGGTGATCCTTACGGGTGAGGCGAGAGTGGGGGAGTTTTGTCAGGTACGTATCACCGGCACCGCCGACTATGACCTTATTGGTGAGGTGCTAAGCTTAGAGTCCAAATGATTAGACGCACACTCTCTCTTGCATCCCTTTTTTTCCTCCTCTCTGTCGGTCTCTTTGCCCAAGAGCCAGTGGACTATGTCCAAGTGCTGATGGGTACTGACAGCAGTCATGATCTCTCCGCTGGAAATACCTATCCGGTGATTGCCCGACCTTGGGGAATGAACGCCTGGACACCCCTTACGGGTAAGATGAGCGATGGGTGGCAATACACCTATGACGCGCAGAAGATCAGAGGCTTCAAGCAGACCCACCAACCCAGTCCATGGATGAATGACTATGGTCAGCTGGTCCTGATGCCTACGACGGACAATCCCTCTCCTGATCAGGACGAGAGGGCATCGTGGTTCTCACACTTCTCTGAAGTGGCTACTCCCTACAGCTATCGTGTCTATCTGCCAGACTACGATACCCGAGTGACGATGGTGCCGACTGAGCGAGCGGTAAGGTTTCGGATCGACTACCCAGAGGGGCGGACGCCTTATCTTGTCCTCGATGCTCTCGATGGAGGGTCAGCGATCACTGTGGACGAAAGAGCGCAGACCATTACCGGGTACAGCAGCAAGAATAGTGGCGGGGTGGCGGACAACTTCAGGTGCCACTTTGTGGTGAAGACGGACCGCCCCTTCCGACTACACAATATATATAGGGAGGGTCAGGAGGTAGACTCTCCTCAGGCGGAGGGAGATCATACCTCAGCTGTGGTCGCTTTTGAGAAGGGTGCAACGGTCGAGCTGGTCGTCTCCTCCTCTTTTGTCAGCCCGATGCAGGCAGAGCTCAACCAGCGAGAGGCGGTGTCAAAGGGTATTGACGAACTGGAGCAGGAGGGGCGAGAGCTGTGGAATAGTCTCCTCGGGCGCATCCGAGTGGAGGGAAAGAGCGTCGACGATATGAGGACCTTCTACTCCACGCTCTACAGGTGTCTACTCTTCCCACGTCGCCTCTATGAGTACGATGAGTCCGGGACGAGAATCCACTACAGTCCTTACGATGGTCAGGTCCATGAGGGGTATCTCTATGGAGATACCGGATTTTGGGACACCTTCAGGGCACTATTCCCGCTCCTCAACCTACTGTACCCTGAGGAGGCAGCTCATATGCAGGCGGGTCTCGTGAGTGCTTACCGCGAGAGCGGTTTCCTGCCCGAGTGGTCCAGCCCGGGACATCGAGACATTATGGTGGGGAATAACTCCGCCTCAGTCGTCGCTGACGGCTATCTCACAGGCCTGAGAGGCTATGACGTGGAGACACTATGGGATGCCGTCACCCATGGTGCTCACGCAGTCCACCCTAAGGTATCCGCGACCGGACGCCTCGGGTGGGAGTGGTACGATCGTCTCGGCTATGTCCCCTCCGATGTGGGGATCAATGAGAGTGCAGCGCGTACGCTCGAGTATGCCTACGATGACTGGTGCATCTGGAGGCTCGGCACGGCACTGGGGAAGAGTGAGAGGGAGCTCAGACCCTACGCAAAGTCAGCTACGAACTATCGCCATCTCTATGACCCCACGCACAAGCTGATGCGTGGTCGTCTGAAGGATGGCACGCCTGCCCCTGACTTTAATCCTCTTAAGTGGGGAGGAGACTTTACCGAGGGCAACTCTTGGCACTACACTTGGTCTGTCTTTCACGATCCACAGGGGCTGATCGACCTGATGGGTGGCAGAGAGCCATTCGTACAGATGCTAGACTCCGTTTTTTCTCTCCCACCGATCTTTGACGAGAGCTACTATGGCTTTGTCATACACGAGATCCGAGAGATGCAGGTGATGGGGATGGGCAATTACGCCCACGGCAATCAGCCGATCCAGCATATGATCTATCTCTACAGCTATGCCGGTAAGCCTTGGCGGACCCAGTATCTGGTTCGTGAGGTGATGGATCGCTTCTATGCAGCACGCCCGGATGGCTACTGCGGGGATGAGGACAATGGGCAGACCTCTGCCTGGTATGTCTTCTCGGCACTTGGGTTTTACCCCGTCTGTCCCGGCTCGCTCCAGTATGTGATCGGCTCACCGCTCTTTGACAGGGTGACGCTTAGTCTCCCTGAGGGAAAGGAGCTCTCCATCGAGGCGATAGGTAATGGTCCCAAGAGCCGATACGTAGATGCCCTGCAGCTCGGCGACAAGGTTTTGGATCGAAGTTACCTGACGATGGATGAGATCCGAGGAGGCGGAGTGCTAAGGTTTCAGATGAGCAATCGGCCTAATATGAAGAGGGGAATATCGCTCTCAGTTACACCGTACTCCTTTTCACGTGACTCCAGCGTTAAGTAAGATTACCAGTTGTTTCGGCAGGGGTTGGGGCGAAATCGGTATATTTGTGGCTGTTTGAGAGGGGAGGCTTAGGTAGATAGTATAATAAGATTAGATATGGAACAACCAAGCGTAGATATCAGGGCACTGACTGAGATGATCGAGCGTGAGAGCGGTTTTCTCACCCTCATTGATGAGGGGATGAATCGTGTCATCGTTGGGCAAAAGCATCTTCGGGAATCGCTTCTCATAGGGTTACTTGCGGACGGGCACATCCTCCTGGAGGGTGTCCCCGGACTGGCGAAGACACTCGCAATCAAGACTCTGGCGGAGCTTATTGACTCCGACTTTAGCCGGATCCAATTCACCCCCGACCTTCTCCCGGCAGACGTCATCGGCACTCAGATCTATAGTCAGCGGTCTGAGACCTTCAGCGTGAAGAAGGGACCAATATTTGCCAACTTTGTCCTCGCCGATGAGATCAATCGTGCGCCTGCCAAGGTGCAGAGTGCACTGCTCGAGGCGATGCAGGAGCGTCAGGTGACGATCGCTGACCAGACCTTTGAGCTGCCACGTCCATTCCTCGTCATGGCCACTCAAAACCCGATCGACCAGGAGGGAACCTACTCACTGCCGGAGGCACAGAGCGACCGCTTTATGCTCAAGGTGCTCGTGGGCTATCCCACCAAGGAGGAAGAGAGCCGTATCGTGACGGAGCAGATCAAGGCTACGCCGGCTGAGGTACGCCCTGTGGTCTCCGGTGATCAGATCCTTAAGGCTCGGGAGATCGTGCATCAGGTCTACCTCGACGAGAAGATCAATAGGTATATCATTGATATCGTCTTTGCCTCCCGCTACCCGGGCGATGCCGGGCTGGATAACCTTAGGGGGATGATCAGCTATGGCGCCTCACCGCGTGCCTCGATCAACCTTGCCCTCGCTGCGAGAGCTTACGCCTTTATCAAGCACCGTGGCTTCGTCATCCCGGAGGACGTGCGTGCTGTCTGTCACGATGTGATGCGTCACCGTATTGGGCTTAGCTATGAGGCTGAGGCGGAAAATCTCAAGACTGATGAGGTGATCACAGAGATACTTAATAAGGTACAGGTGCCCTAAGCGGAGAGGTGATGGATACACAGGAGTTGCTAAGGAGACTCCGTAGGATCGAGATCAAGTCGAGTCGTCTGTCGGAGGATATCTTCTCCGGTGCGTATCGCTCAGCCTTCAAGGGACGAGGTATGTCCTTTAGTGAGGTGAGAGAGTACCAGCCGGGGGATGATGTGCGGGATATCGACTGGAATGTCACCGCACGATATGCTCGCCCTTACGTCAAAGTCTATGAGGAGGAGCGCGAGCTGACTATGATCCTTCTCGTCGACATCTCGAGGAGTGAGCACTTCGGTACCGTAGGTATGACGAAGCGGCAAAGAGTGGCGGAGATCGCCGGCACGCTCGCCTTTAGTACCATAAAGAATAATGATAATGTCGGTGTGATCTTCTACTCCGATAGGGTGGAGAAGTATATCCCCCCGTCAAAGGGACACAAGCATGTGTTGACGATACTCTCCGAGATCCTCTCTATCGAGCCTGAGGGGTCGGGGACTGATATCTCCGTGGCTCTGCGCTTTGCACACAATGTACAGCGCAAGAGCTGTACCCTCTTTCTCCTCTCCGACTTTATCGACGGGAGTGACTATGCTAAGACTCTGGCAGTGGTGCGTAATAAGCATGACCTGCTCGCTATGCAGGTCTACGATCCCCACGAGGCAGAGTTGCCGATCGTCGGACTGCTTCGTGTCAGGGATGCAGAGACAGGTGAAGTACGTATGATCGATAGCTCCTCTAAGTCTGTCCGGAAACAGTATCGTGACTACTGGCAGGAGCTCTCCGTCAAGCTGAGGGAGACCTTCAGTAAGTACAATATCGGATATGCGAGCGTGTCAACATCGGAGGACTATGTCCCGAGACTGCAGCGACTCTTTACTCACCCTCGGATCTGATGACTGATATAAGTATGACCCATCGCCTCCGGCATTGTCGCCTGATTGCCCTCCTTCTGCTCGCGTCTGTGTGCGGAAGCGCTTTCGCACAGGACGAGGTGCGTGTTATCCCGAAACTGGAGCCGACGAAGATCCTAATTGGTGAGCAGACCACTCTTAGTGTGAGTGTCGTCGCCCCGGCGGATAGGGAGATCCAGCTCGCACTGCCCGCAGATACTCTGGTCTCAGGGGTGGAGATCTTGGGTGTTGCCACTGGTGATACGACGATGATCAGTGACCGACTGCGTCAGATCGTCTACGAGGTGACGCTCACCTCCTTTGACTCCGCCTCGTACACGCTTGAGCATATTGCAGCGTTAGTTGCGGACAAGCCGGTGGAGGCACAGGATCAGCCGATCCTCATGGTCGGGACCGTCCCCGTAGACCTTGAGCACCCGGATGAGATTAAGGACATCAAGCCCCAGTGGTTGGCTGACTTTGTCCTCTGGGACTATCTCTACTATGTGGCACTCTTCTACGCTCTTCTGAGTCTCATCGCCTTGCTCTTCGTCTCGGTCGCTTACTTTGTAAGTTGCAGAAAGAAGGGAGCCGTGGCGGTGTCTACCATAGCCAAGGAGCCACTCCGCGATCCCTACGAGGAAGCGGTGGAGGAGCTGGCGAAGCTCAAGGACGAGAAGCTCTGGGAGAGCGATCAAGTGAAGGAGTACTACACCGAGATGTCAGATATTCTGCGTCGCTACCTCAAGCGGGTCTATGGCTTTGAGACGGGTGAGAAGACCTCGTCGGAGATATTGGAGCTCTTCCGATCTCACATCGGGCGTGAGCGTATGTATGATGACCTAAGTCGTATCCTGACTACTGCCGATCTGGCGAAATTTGCCAAGTATCGTCCGGAGATGGGGGAGAATGTGGGTCTCTTGAGTGCCTCTCGAGCTTTTGTCGAGGAGCATAGACCGAAGGTGGAGGCTAAGGAGGACGATAAGGATAAGAAAGAGGACAAACTATGACATTTGCACATCCTTGTTTTTTTCTCCTCCTACTGCTCTTACCGCTTTTCGTCTACCTGTATCTACGTAGGCGGAAGCGTCCAGCAACCTTTACGCTGAGCACCGCCAATGCCTTCCGCGGTATGCGTCGTAGCTTGCGCTCACGCCTGACGTGGATCCCTTTTGCCCTGCTGCTCAGCGCTTACTCGTGTATGGTGGTGGCACTTGCCCGCCCGCAGAGCTTTAGTAGCAAGTCGTCAAGTGAGACGGAGGGCATCAATATTATGATGGCCTTAGATATCTCCGGGAGTATGCTTGCCCGAGACCTACAGCCCAATCGTGTCGAAGCGGCAAAGACGGTGGCTGGCGAATTTATCTCCTCTCGCGAGCATGACAACATCGGCTTGGTGATCTTTGCCGGAGAGAGCTTTACCCAGTGCCCCCTCACTACAGACCACGCCATCCTACTCAGCCTCCTCAGTCAGGTGGACATAGGACTGCTGGAGGACGGAACAGCCATCGGTGATGGTCTTGCCACCGCAGTGAGCCGACTTAAGGACCAGAAGGGTGACAGTAAGGTGGTGATCCTCCTTACGGATGGAACCAATAACGCCGGAACCATCGACCCTATGACGGCGGCTGAGATTGCGAAGAGCTTTGGGATCAGAGTCTACACTATCGCTGTCGGTACTATGGGGCAGGCTCCCTATCCCGTGATGACGGACTTCGGTATCGAGTATCAGATGATGCCGGTGGAGATCGATGAAAGCTCCCTCCGGACCATTGCTGAAACCACCGGTGGTAGTTTCTTTAGGGCCACGGACAACTCTAGCCTTGAGGAGATCTACGACCAGATCGATCAGATGGAGAAGATCAAGCTGGAGGTACATAACTACACGGAGAAGTCTGAGCACTTTATGCCCTGGCTCTGTGCCGCCCTACTCTGCCTATTTGGGGCGATCCTTTTGAGGACGACTGCCTTCCGTACGATGCCGTGATATACTGAGGATATGCGATTTTTATACCCCTACATACTGCTCTTGCTCGTGCCTCTCGCGCTCCTCTTGGTGTGGGCATTCTTGAGGATCAGGAGGGACAAGAAGAAGCTTAAGAACTTCGGTGAGACAGAGCTGGTTCGCCAGCTGATGCCCGATCTCTCTCTGAGACGAAAACTGACGAAGGACATCCTACTCATCGCCTCCGGTATGCTCATCGTGGTGGCGCTTGCCCGCCCACAGGTGGGATCAAAGCCGGAGAAGGTAAAGCTGGAGGGCATCGAGATGATCGTCGCTCTCGACCTCTCCAATTCGATGCTTGCCAAGGACGTTACCCCGAGCCGTCTCAAGTTAGCCAAGAACATAGTGTCTCGCATGACGGACGAGTTGGCTAATAACAAGATCGGTCTGATCTACTTCGCCGGGGAAGCCTACATCCAGCTACCGATCACGTCGGACTTCGTCTCCGCCAAGATGTTTCTCCAGTCTGCTGATCCAAGCCTCATAGCTGCTCAGGGGACCGTTATCGGTGAAGCAATCAAGCTGGCTACCAGAGGCTTTTCATCGGACAAGGAGGTGAAGAAAGCGCTGGTGCTGATCACCGATGCGGAGAATCTTGATGGAGATGTGGAGGAGGCGCTTCAGGCTGCTAAGGAGAAAGGAATCCTCATCTCCGTCCTCGGTGTAGGGACTGAGGAGGGTGCACCGATCCCGATGGGGAATGGTGAGTATCTGACGGACGAAGAGGGTAAGGTGGTCGTTACTCGCCTCAATCAGCAGCTCGCCAAGCAGATTGCTGAGACTGCCGATGGGGTTTATATCCATGCTCAGGATGTCTCCGGAGCTGTCCGACTCCTCAAGAAGAGCCTCGACAGACTGCAGAAGTCGGATATGAGTACCACCGTCTACCGATCCTATGCGGATGTCTATTATTACTTCCTGATACCGGCGTTGCTCCTGCTCATGATAGACCTGCTGATGCTGGATCATAAGAATAGGTTCCTCAGGCGGTTTAATATCTTTGACATAAAGCGTGATGATGAGAAGTAAGTACTTGCTGTCGATCCTCTTTGCCACTCTCTTCTGTCTCCCCCTGTGGGGGCAGAAGCAGGTCCGGGACCTGACCCGCAGCGGCAATAAGCTCTATCGCTCCAAGGAGTACTCCAAGGCTGAGATAGACTACCGCAAGGCTCTTGAGTTCAATAAGAGCGACCGCACCACGATCTTCAATCTTGCCAATGTCCTCTACCGGACCGATCGAGGAGAGGAGGCAGGCAAACTCTACCAGTCTCTCGCTCCGCACCTGTCTCTGCTCACTCCTACTGAGGCGGCCGATCTGACGCACAACGCCGGCAACACCGCTTTCCGAACTAAGCAGCTGGAGCAGGCGATCGAGTACTACAAGGAGTCACTTCGTAGGCGCCCCTCCGATGAGGACACGCGCTACAACCTCGCTCTCGCTCAGAAGCTACTGGAGAATCAGAAAAAAAATGGCGGTGGTGGACAGGATCAGAAGCAAGATCAGGATAAGGATCAGAAGAAAGACCAGCAGGATCAGAAGAAAAACCAGCAGGATCAGCAGAAAGATCAGCAGAAGCAACCTCAGCAGCCCAGTCAGGATCAGATGTCTCAAGAGACCGCCAGTAGGATCCTCCAAGCCCTCCAAAAGGATGAGAAGAATACCCGGCATAAGCTCGAGCAGGCTCAGCAGCAGAGAGGGCGCAGTCGTCGCAAGAATTGGTAATCCACTATGTCTCGTAGAGTATTTTATATAATCGCAAGCCTCCTCATCCTCTCCCTGACTGCTCAGGCGACGGATAAGGTAACTGTACGGGTCTCACCGCCCCAGGAAGCGGTCGTCGGGGAGCCCTTCAGGATCCAGCTGATCGTGAGTGACAAGGCATCCGATCCTCAGTGGGCGTTCCCATCAGGATTAGAGGTCCTATATGGACCTGCGGTGAGTCGATCCTCGAGTACCAGCATCATCAATGGTAAGATGTCCCGCTCCTCCTCAACCTCATTCACCTACACTCTGATAGCTGATCATGCCGGCTCCTACAGCCTCCCCTCCGCTACTGTCAAGGTCGGAGGCGCCAGCTATCGATCGGGGGCTACGACCTTCAAGGTCTATGAGCCATCTGCCGCCTCTCCTGGAGCCTCCGGATCAAGTGCATCCGGCGATGAGGGTGAGGGTAAGCTCTCCGACGCTGAGGCGGTCCACCTGAGCAATGATGCCCTGCAGGTGGTGGCTAATGTGAGTAAGACGACCGTCTATGAGCAGGAGGCCCTCCTCGTCACCTACAAGCTCTACTCGAGATATCAAGGGATCCAGATCGAGAGCGCCAACTTCCCCGAGTACGATGGATTTGTCAAGCAAGAGATCCCACAGACTGGTCCGCTACAGCTCGACATAGAGCAGTATCGGGGCAAAAATTACTACACAGTGACGCTCCTCCGTCAGCTTCTCTTTCCTCAAAAGCCCGGTAAGCTCAGCGTCCCATCAGGTTCCTTTGGCCTCCTTGTGACGGTTCCCTCGCAGAATAATGATCCCGAGGACTTCTTCTCCGGCTTCTTTGACTCCTACCAGAGGGTTCGGAAAAAGGTGACCACCAAGCCCTTTACGGTCAATGTGAAGCCCCTCCCTATGCCGAAGCCTGACGACTTTACAGGAGCTGTCGGCGACTTCAGGCTCACCTCCGATGGGCTTCACCAGCCTGTGAAGACCGGTGAGAGTGTACAGATGAAACTGACTCTCAGTGGTGAGGGAAATCTTAAGCTGTCTACCCTCCCTGAGGTGCAGTGGCCCGAGGGCTTTGAGGTCTATGATCCTCAAGAGGAGGACGACATCCAGGTCACGGCGGGAGGAGCATCCGGCTGGAAGTCCATCGAGTACTTCGCCATCCCGAGGTACGAGGGTACCTATACCATTCCCGAGGTTACCTACTCCTACTTTGACCCCAGGACTGGGTCCTACAAGCGTGAAGTGATCCCTGCACAGAAAATCCAGGTAGAGAAAGGCAGCGGATCGGCTGTGTCGGATGGCTCTGCCTTCGGTAGCCACGATGCCCTCAAGCGCTTGGGCAACGACATTCGTTACCTCAAGCCTACCGGCAGGCTTACCCATCTTTCACGAGTCAGCCTCAGGACATACTGGCTGCTCTATGGCGTGGTACTCCTTATAGGTATGATTGCCTTCTTCCTCATTCGCTCCCGCCGAGCCGGATCGGTCGAGAACTCCCACAATCGTGCCCGTCGTGCCGGCAAGATGGCGCGAAAGTATCTCAAGCTGGCGGAGAAGGAGCGCGCCAAGGGCGACAATATGGCCTACTATGAGGCACTCCTCAATGGTCTCAATAGCTACCTCTGTGCCAAGCTCCATATCGCGCCCTCCGATCTCTCTAAGGAACGTATTGCGGAGGTCATGCGAGTTAATGGCTTGTCCGATGAGCTTGTGAGCCGGACCCTCTCCGTACAGTCAGACCTTGAGCTGGCTCGCTTTGCACCCTCAGAGGAGGGAGGGCTAAGGGATGAGCTCTACAAGACCTCATCGGAGGTCATTGATGGCATTGAGGCCTCTAAAATCAAGATCATAGACTGATGAAACGACTACTGATACTTCCCATCCTTCTCCTCTCTATTTCCCTCAGTGGAGTTGCCTCTGCTCAGGAGACGGCTCCTACAGATAGTACCGACGTCGTGGCACTCACTGATGGCGCAGTCTCCTCGACCGACATCAAGAGACTGATGGATGAGGCAACGACTGCGTATGGTGAGCAAAAGTACAGCCTCGCTATATCGATCTACGAGAAGTGCCTCAGCCTCTCGCCTGAGCCCTCCGCCGAGCTGTACTACAATCTCGGCTGTGCATACTATAAGGATGGTCAGCTCTCCAGCGCCATCCTCAGTCTCGAGCGCGCCTACAGACTGGATCCCTCTGACGCTGACACCCGCTACAACCTTGCCTTCCTCGCCGACCATATGGCCGAGAAGGTAGAGCAGCCCCGATCACAGATGCTCTCACGGATGATGGACGGGATGACGCACTGGTTCTCTCTACCGGTATGGATGAGCCTTGCCTTAGGCTCCTTTGTGATCTTTATCCTACTCATTTTCCTCTTTGCTTACGGACGTAGTGAGACTAAGAGGCGTATAGGCTTCTATGCCGGGTTAGTCGCTCTCGTACTATGCCTGGTCCTCAATCTCTTTGTGTACCGATCTTATCGGTTTATCACTGATCGCTCTGAGGCGATCCTGACGGCCCCTGTGATCACTCTGCAGAGCTCTCCCGACTCCTCGTCGCAGGATATTGCGGTAGTGCACGAGGGGCATAAGGTTAGGGTGCTGGGTAGAGTAGGGGGCTACGCTGAGATACGACTTGCTGACGGGACAGTCGGCTGGGTCCCCGAGGAGACCTTTGACTTAATCAACGACTTTAGCGACTGATAGAATGGTAGAGAATTTAGCCCTGCTGGAGCGAGACTTTTTTCTCTGGCTCAATAGCCCTCACAGTGCCTATTTGGACTCGGTGATGTTCACCTTCTCCGACAAGCGGATCTGGTACTTCTTCCTGATCTTTTTCTTCACGTTGCTTTTTTATCGGCAAAAGGCCAAGGAGTGCCTGTTGCTTATCCTCTTTGTCGCACTGATGATGGTGATCTCTGACCAGCTCTCTTCGGCTGTCTTTAAGCCTTATTTCCAGCGCTTCCGCCCGACCCTTCATCCCTTTACGGAGGATGTCGTCAAGACGGTCATGGGACACTCAGGAGGAGGTCTATACGGCTTTATCTCCGGTCATAGCACCAACTTTGCAGCCCTTGGGGCCTTCACGATGTTGCTGATGAGGCATAGGGGCTATTCCATAATTATGACGATCGTTGTGCTGACTACGATGTACTCACGCGTCTACTTAGGTGTCCACTTTCTCTCAGACGTCATCGCGGGGTGTCTCTGTGGTACCCTCGTCGGTATTATGATGTACTACCTCTATCGTGAGACGCGCCACAGCTTTTTCAAGATCCCAGATCGACAGAAGTCGGTCTGCTATATAACTCCTCGCAGTAGGATCGATAAGATTGCACTCTCTCTTGTGATCCTATTCCTCGCCTTTTGGATCTTGGGACCTATCGTATACCCCATCTTGTATCTCTAAACTTAACATTATGACAAAAAACTATCAGGCGATCTTGGATGCATTCCCTATCGAGGGTGAAGTAGTTGGCGTAGAGCCTTTTGGGAATGGTCATATTAATGATACTCTCCGTGTTACAGTTAAGTGCCCTGATGGTGTGGAGCGTATCAAGTATGTCCTCCAGCGGATCAATCATCAAGTCTTCCGGGATGTAGACACCCTTCAGCAGAATATATTCACAGTCACAGAGCACATTAGGAAAAAGCTGGAGGCTGAGGGTGATCAGGACGTTGGCCGACACGTCTGCACATTCCTACGCACGAAGTGTGGGGAGCGCTATACCTCTTACGAGGGAGCCTACTGGCGCGTGATGCTCTATATCCCTGGATCACTTACCGTGGATACAGTCACACCGGAGTCTGCACGATCTGCCGGGAGGGCCTTCGGACAGTTTCAGAGCCGTCTTGCTGATGTGCCGGAGGGCACACTGGGTGAGACGATCCCCCGCTTCCACGATATGGCATTTAGGCTCAGAGAGCTCTCTGATGCCATCCGAGAAGATCGTGTAGGTAGAGCTGCTGAGGACCGTGTACGTAAGCTTGTCAAGGAGCTGGATGATCGCTCCGATGATATGTTGATCCAGGAGAGACTGTACGAGGAGGGAAAGCTACCTAAGCATATCAATCACTTAGATACAAAAGTGGATAACATACTCTTCGACAAAGAGACCGGAGAGGTGCTGACGGTGATTGACCTCGATACCGTGATGCCCGGCTTCATCCTCTCCGATGTCGGAGACTTCATCCGCACTGCTGTGAATACCGGTGCCGAGGATGAGACCGATGAGTCCAGGATTGGTGTGGATATGGAGATATTCAAGTCGTATGTGGAGGGCTATATGTCCTCAGCAAGTAGCTTCCTCACGGAGACGGAGACACGACTTATCCCCTACGGCGGTCGTATGATGACTTATATGCAGGCGGTCCGATTCCTGACCGACTACATCAATGGGGATACCTACTATAAGACGGACTACAAGGACCACAATTGGGATCGTGCGTGGGCTCAGTTTGTCTACCTGACACGCTTAGAGGCTAAGGCCAAGGAAATGAGTGACTTTATGTCACACTGGCTGTAAGCGTCTTATTCGCCTGACTGAAAAACCAAGTTCCTCAGTTAAGAGTCACATACATTGGTCCGATGCCATTTTGCAATAGTCTGATAGCGACCACCTCCTCAGGGGTATTTCTTATACCGGTATTAGTATTCTCTAATACCGGTATAAGGATTCACTAATATCGGTATTAGATTTCTCTCAGATCAATTTTGGTTTTAGGGGGAGTCCCTGCCCTTGAGTACCCTTTTGTGGTCATTCCTTAGTTGCACGAGCGTTGGCATTCCATAGGGGGCATTGGGCTAAAAATTGGTATTTTTGCAACTGATCGTGATGTCACGATTGGTTGAGAAGATAAGCATGCAACGAAGTAACTATAAGCGCCTGGAGCGTGGTATGAGCTGGCTCGTCTTTGCCATCTCTGCCATCGTCTACTGGGTGACCATGGAGAAGAGTGCCTCGGTATGGGACTGTCCGGAGTTTATCACCACCTTCCATAAGTTAGAGGTGGGACACCCGCCGGGCGCGCCATTCTATATGCTGGCGTACAATGCCTTTGCTGAGCTTTTCCCAGCTCATGGCGATTGGATTGCCATTGCGGGCAATGCGCTGAGTGGGCTCCTCTCCGGTCTGACGATACTACTTCTTTTCCGGACGATAAGCCACCTGATCCGGCGGTCCTTTATCCTCCGCACTGCCTCGTGGCGTGAGGAGGCTGAGATGCCTGCCGACTATGCGTGGATCGCTCTGGGTAGTGCCCTGGTGGGTTCGCTCACCTACGCCTTCACTGACACATTTTGGTATAGTGCGGTGGAGAGTGAGGTGTATGCCTTCTCGAGTTTCTTCACAGCTCTCGTCTTCTACCTCATACTGAAGTGGGAGGAGACGCGCAATCCGATCAAGGAGGATCGCTGGCTCCTGCTGACAGCGTACCTTATGGGACTGAGTGTGGGTGTGCACCTGCTCAATCTGCTGGCTATCCCTGCGATGGCACTGGTGTACTACTTCAAGCGGACGGAAAAGGCAACGTGGAGGGGTGGACTGGTAGCTACGCTACTGTCCTTTGTCCTCATCGCAGTGATCCTCTTTGGGATCATCCCGGGTGTGCCGGAGGTGGCGGGATACTTTGACCTCTTCTTCGTCAATACCCTTGGTCTCAGCTATAATAGCGGTCTGATCTGCTACGTCCTCGTGCTGGCTCTTGTGATGGGGCTCACCCTCTATGCATCGATGAGACGACCCGTGCCGATGACACTCCTCCGGGTGGGCTTCCTCTCCACCTGCATCCTGCTCGGGATCCCATTTATGGGGAGCGGTTGGGTCGTCCCCATCATCGTGATCGCTGCCATCGTCTGGTATTTGTGGTACTCCAAGCGGACAGATGCTCACAGGCTAGCTCACCTGACGATGGCGATGGGGCTTCTCTTTGCCGGTATCAGCACTTATGGCGTGATCCTTGTGCGAGCCAACTCGGATATTCCGATGAATCAGAATACTCCTGCTGATGTCTTTGCCCTCCGATACTACCTCTCGCGTGAGCAGTATGGTAGTACTCCCCTCATCTATGGTCAGACCTACGCCTCACTGCCGGAGTACGACGCCCAAGGGCGTCCGGTGACCACTACCAAGGTCACCTATGCCCGGGCGAATAAGCTCTCTCCCGATGATCCCGATCACTACGAGCGTCAGGAGAGTAGCTCGCTGGTCTACCGGAGCGATATGAAGATGCTCTTCCCGCGCGTCTACAGCAATATGATGCCACACTTCAAGGAGGGGTATGAGATCTGGGGTGAGGTGAAGGGTGAGACGAAGACGGTCAATCAAGCAGGCAAGGTGGAGACGGTGACGCTACCGACCTTCGGGGAGAACCTCCGTTACTTCTTCTCCTACCAGCTCAATTATATGTACTGGAGGTACTTCCTTTGGAACTTCTCCGGTCGCCAAAATGATATACAGGGGCAGGGAGAGCTGACGAAGGGTAATTGGATCACAGGTATCCCCTTCATCGATGGGCTCTTCCTCGGTCCACAGACAGAGCTGCCCTCCTTTGTGACCGACAATCCCGGACACAACCGCTACTTTATGCTGCCCCTCATACTCGGTCTTCTCGGACTGATTGCTCAGTTGCTGAGCCGACGTGAGCGGAGTAGGCAAAATTTCTGGATCATCCTCTCGCTCTTCTTTATGACCGGTATAGCCATCGTGCTGTATGTCAATCAGACGCCTTATCAGGTGCGCGAGCGAGACTACTCCTACGCGGGGTCTTTCTACGCCTTTAGTATCTGGATCGGGTGTGGTGTCTTCGGTCTCTATGACCTCATCACCGGGGAGAGAAGCAGGAAGAAGAGTGCTCTGGCTCTCGTTCTGACAGCCCTCTGCCTCCTCGTGCCGACCTTAGTGGCGTGGCAAAACTGGGACGATCACGACCGCTCAGGGCGTCGTCTCGCAGCCGATACGGGGAATAACTACCTCAATAGTTGCGAGCCAAATGGGATCATCTACTGCAATGGAGACAACGATACCTTCCCCCTCTGGTATGCGCAGGAGGTGGAGGGAGTGCGGACTGACCTGAAGGTCTGCAACTCCTCCTACCTGCAGGCGGACTGGTACATCGAGCAGATGAAGAAGCAAACCTACGAGGCGGCTCCAATGCCCATTACTTGGGGTCTGAAGGAGTATGGGGGTGACAAGCGTGGCATCGCTTATGTGGTGCCGGTGATGAGGGATACGCTGGAGCTGAGGCACGCACTTGACTTCATCGGCTCCGATGACCCCTCCACCAAGGATATCCCTGGTATTGTGCAGAAGGTGGACTACCTGCCCAGCACTAAGGTGGCCCTTCGTTACGACCCTGAGGATCTGATACATCGCGGCATCCTTTACCCAAGTGATACAGCGCTTGTGAAGGGTCCGGTGACGCTCTATGACTTTGCGGGCAAGAGCTATCTCGGCAAGGAGGAGCTGGTCTCCTACGATATGATCGAGGCTAATCAATGGAAGCGACCGATCTACTTCTGCATCACGGTCGGCGAGTCCAATCGCATGGGACTTACCCCTTACTTCCGACAGACCGGTATGGCCTATCAGGTGCTCCCGATCCGGACCAAGGGGACCTCGAGTGAGGTCGATGTGGAGCGGATGTACACCAATGTGATGGAGCGCTTCCGCTGGGCCGGAGCTGATCGCGCAGAGACCTATATGGATGAGAATGCCCGGCGAATGCTGGAGACGTACCGGAGCATGATCTTTGCTCCGCTGGCTAAGGGACTTATAGCCCGTGGTGACTCGATCCGAGCACGGGAGGTGCTGAAGCGATCCAGGACTGCCATCCTCGATGAGGTGGTGCCTCATGGAGCCTCCTCACTTCCCCTCGTGGGAGCCTTCTACGATGCAGGGATGACTGCTGACGCTGAGGAGATCACCTCGCTGATGCTTGATCGGAGCCTGAGAGACCTAGACTGGTTCTTCCGTCTCAGTGACAGGGACTTCATCACCTGTATGCCTGAGATTGAGCGTGAGATCATTGTTGCGGAGGAGCTCATGCGGCTCAATCGCACCCATGGTGGCGGTCTGGAGACGAAGTATGGCAAGGACTGTGACTACTACAGCAAGGCTTACCTGCAGATATACAACCAGCTCTCCGGGGCATCGAAGCAATGACTCAAGACCTGCGACCGCTCATCCGTGAGGCTGGTAGGGAGTATGGCTTTGATGCAGTAGGCTTTGCTCGGCTCGGCGAGGTGTCGGATGAGCACCAGTCCTACCTCGACCACTGGCTTGAGGAGGGCAAGGAGGCGGGTATGAGCTACATGTCCAAGAATGTCGAGGTGAGGAAGAATCCCATCGACAAGATCCTCCCGGGTGCTCGCTCGGTTATCGTGGTGGCAGCTTCGTATTATCCCTTGAGGCAGCAGCCCAAGGAGGCTCCGCAGGTGGCTAAGTATGCCTACGGACCGGACTACCACGATGTGCTGACGGAGGCACTGGTACGCCTTGGCGAAGGGATTAATGAGCGAGTGGCGCCACACTCATTTCGCTGCATCTCAGGCAGTGTACCTTTCCTCGAGCGGTATTGGGCGAGCGAGGCGGGTATAGGCTTCATAGGGAAGAATCGCTGTATGATCATCCCAGGGATGGGCAGCTTCTTTTTCCTTGCTGAGATGCTGACGACTCTTGATCTGGAGTCGGAGCATCCGGTCCGTAGACCGCTCTGTGGCTCCTGTCATCGTTGCCTGGACGCCTGTCCGACAGGTGCGCTCTCACCGGAGGGGATGGATGCTCGACGCTGTGTCAGTTACCTGACTGTCGAGCACCACGATGAGGTGTCGCCGGAGCTGAGTCGACGGATGGGTAATAGGCTCTTCGGCTGCGACAGCTGCCAGGATGCCTGCCCTTTTAATCACCGACCACAGCCGACTAAGCTCTTCCCCTCCTACGATACGATCCTCGACCTAAGTCGCGAGGATATCACAGAGATGTCGCTGGAGGAGTACCACAGAATATTTCAGCAAAGCCCTGCCCGCAGAGCTAACTATAAGTGGATGACGCGCAACTGCCGGCTTTGGCTGGAGAATAATCCTCCCACCGACGCTGATAATTGAGTACCTTTGCCCATTATATCTATGAAAGATAAGAGCACGATAGAGAGCAAGGCTGTAGAGAAAGGGTGGATCGCGGTACAGGGAGCGAGGGAGCATAACCTACGCAACATCTCTGTGTCCATCCCGCGCAATTCCCTAACGGTGGTCACGGGGCTGAGTGGTAGTGGTAAGTCGTCCCTCGCCTTCGATACGATCTACTCAGAGGGTAATCGGCGATATCTAGAGACCTTCTCCTCGTATGCCAGAGGCTATATCGGTGACCTGGAGCGACCTGACGTAGATGAGATTACCGGTCTGTCGCCTGTTATCTCCATTGAGCAGAAGACTACCAACAAGAATCCACGCAGTACCGTGGGCACGACCACGGAGATCTACGACTTCCTCCGTCTGCTTTACGCCCGCTGTGCGACCGCCTACTCGCTCAAGACCGGTAAGGAGCTAGTCCACTACTCTGAGGATCAGATCATAGAGCGGATCCTCGAGACCTATGCCGACCATAAGGTCTATCTCTATGCTCCGGTCGTACGGACACGTAAGGGCCACTACCGCGAGCTACTCGAGAGCTACCGCAGGAAGGGATACGTATCTGCACGGATCGATGGCGAGCTGACTAACCTGAAGCCTGGTCTCGCCTTGTCGCGGTACAAAAACCACTCGATAGAGATCCTGATCGATAAGCTGAAGGTGGTGTCCAAGCAGTCTGAGCGAATCAAGGAGAGCGTCAGGACGGCACTTCGTTTAGGTAAGGGGATCATCCTTGTGCAGGATATGCAGGAGGATGGGCTCAAGCCCTCCTACTACAGCCGTAATCTGATGGACGAGGAAGCGGGAGAGTCGCTCCCGGATCCGGACCCTAATACGTTTTCTTTTAATTCCCCTCAGGGCAGCTGTCCGAAGTGTAAGGGCCTCGGGGTAGTCACCGCTCCGGATCTCTCCAAGGTGATCCCGGACCCGAAGCTCAGCTTGAGAGAGGGGGGGCTGGTCCCGATCGGGAAGTACAAGCGTGGGCTGCTCTTTGCCCAGATGGATGCGATCCTTAAGCACCATGACCTGGATCTCGACACTCCCATAGAGGAGTATCCGGAGGAGCTGATCGATGATGTGCTAAATGGTGTCGACTATCCTCTCTACTATCACACTGAGACCGGTGTCCGTCAGCGGCTGACCGAGTACAATGGTATTGTCTCCTTGCTGGAGAAAATGACGGAGGGGGACTATAATGCTAAGACAAAGAAGTGGGCGGAGCAATTTAGTACCTATGTCCCCTGTCCGCGCTGCCAAGGGAAGCGGTTGCGCAAGGAGGCTTTGGCATTTAAGATCGATGGCAAGGACATCACAGAGATGTCGTCGATGCCAATCCCTGAGCTGCTTGATGAGATCAAAGCGGTCCCGGCAAAGATAGACCGGCAGAGACGTGTCGTCGCTACGGAGATCTGCAAGGAGATTGAGAGCCGTCTCTCATTCTTAGTAGAGGTGGGGCTGACCTACATTTCCTTGGATAGGACCACTGCCACCCTCTCCGGGGGGGAGATGCAGCGTATACGGCTGGCGACTCAGCTGGGAAGCCGCTTGGTAAATGTCCTATACATCCTCGATGAGCCCTCGATAGGGCTTCATCAGAGGGATAATGACCGGCTGATACGATCTCTTAAGTCTCTGCGGGACCAAGGCAATACGATCTTAGTCGTAGAGCACGACCGAGAGATTATGGAGCAGGCCGACTACATCATCGATATCGGTCCCGGAGCGGGACGCAAGGGAGGGCATATCGTCTTTAGTGGTACACCTGAGGAGCTGATGAAGACTGATACTCTGACAGCGCAGTACCTGAGGAGGGAGAAAGACATAGAGATCCCCAAGGTAAGGCGGTGTGGCTCAGGTAACTGCCTTACGCTGCTGGGCGCTAAGGGTAACAATCTGCAGGGAGAGCCATTCTCCATACCACTGGGGACGCTGACTCTAGTGACCGGAGTGAGCGGCTCCGGTAAGAGTACCTATGTCAATGACACCCTTTACCCGGCTCTCTCAAAGCATCTCTACAAGTCTCTCACGGAGCCACTGGCGTATGATAAGATCGAGGGCATTGACCTGGTAGACAAAGTGGTCCAGGTGGATCAGTCGCCCATCGGTCGCACACCAAGGAGCAATCCCGCGACCTATACGGGAGTCTTTACCGACATCCGAAATCTCTTCACGGAGATGCCGGAGGCAAAGATCAGAGGGTACAAGCCGGGCCGCTTCTCCTTTAATGTCAAGGGGGGACGCTGTGAGGCGTGCAATGGAAATGGCTATCGCCGGATCGAGATGCACTTCCTCCCCGATGTCTATGTGCCGTGTGAGGTGTGTCGTGGAAAGCGGTACAATCGGGAGACGCTGGAGGTAAGGTACAAGGGGCAGTCTATCTCCGATGTACTGGAGATGACCGTGAATCAGGCGGTGGACTTCTTCGATGGTCAAAGCCGCATCCAGAGTAAGATCAAGGTGCTGCAGGACGTGGGTCTCGGATATATAAAGCTTGGTCAGTCCTCATCGACTCTCTCCGGGGGTGAGTGTCAGCGGATCAAGCTGGCGAGCGAACTGAATAGAAGAGATACCGGCAATACGATCTACTTCCTCGATGAGCCGACGACGGGGCTACACTTCGAGGACATCAGTATGCTGATGACGATTGTCAATAGGCTGGTGGATCGAGGTAATACCATCGTTATCATTGAGCACAATCTTGACGTGATCAAGACAGCTGACCATATCATAGATATAGGTCCCGATGGAGGTAAGGATGGTGGACACATCATTTTCCAAGGGACACCTGAGGAAATGGTGCAGCGCTGTGACAGCCACACGGCAAGGTATCTGAGAGAGGAATTTAAGGCGGCAGGAAGAGACGTATGATGACGACAAGCGAGGAGCTCTTAGCGACGCTCAATGAGGAGCAACGTCAGGCTGTAGAGGATCTCACTCACGACAGTTTGGTGATTGCCGGGGCGGGCTCGGGCAAGACACGCGTCCTGACGACGAAGATAGCCTATATCTTGGCTGAGGGTAAGGCGGGTCCCTCAGAGGTGTTAGCGCTTACCTTTACGAATAAGGCTGCGAGAGAGATGCGCTCCCGTATCGCTACTATCGTGGGAGAGGATCTCTCGCGGATGATCCCTATGGGGACCTTCCACTCCATCTTTGCTCGCTGGCTCCGTGGTTACGGGAAGTATCTCGGATATGATAGTGATTATACCATTTACGACTCAGGTGACTCACGGACTTTGGTCAAGGTCATCATCCGAGATATGAAGCTGGATGAGAAAGACTATCCCCCCAAGAAGGTCTACGGACTCATATCAGCTTGTAAAAATGATGGACTTACTCCCGGTAGCCTCTCGGATAGTGACCCAAGACTACGTCGGATGCCCCGCTTTGAGGATGTCTACAAGGGCTATCTGAGCCGCTGCTTCAGAGCCAATGCGATGGACTTTGATGACCTTCTCATCAATATGCTTCGGCTGCTGAGACAGCATCCGGAGGTGAGGGACGAGCTCCATAGGAGATTTCGATATATCCTTGTCGATGAGTATCAGGATACCAATTGGGTGCAAAATGAGATCGTTAAGCAACTGAAGGGACCTGATACGATCCTCACCGTCGTAGGCGACGACGCACAGAGCATTTACTCCTTCCGTGGCGCTGTGATCGAGAATATCCTCAGTTTCAGCAATACATTCCCCGGAGCCGTGGTCTATAAGCTCCGGAAAAACTATCGCTCGACCTCCAATATCGTTGACATCGCCAATAGTCTGATCGAGAAAAATCACTTCCGCATTCCCAAGACTGTGGAAGCAATAGCCGGTCAGGGGGAGAAACTTACCCTCTTCGATGCCTTTAGTGGTAAGTCCGAGGCTGAGCGGGTCGCGGAGATGATCTCCTCCTCCCTCCGGCGTGGGAGATCCCCTGAGGAGGTAGCCATTCTCTACCGTACCAATGCTCAGAGCCGTCTACTCGAGGAGCAGTTGCGCAATTACTCTATCCCTTACAGGATCTATGGTGGGCTCTCATTCTACGACCGGGCTGAGATCAAGGATGCTCTCGCATACCTACGCCTGGTTATCAATGCCAGTGATGATGAGGCATTCCGGAGGGTCTACAATACTCCTAAGAGAGGGATCGGCGATATGACCTTTTCCACCCTCTCTGATCTGGCTAATAGTCAGCATAAGCCCCTGATGGAGGTGGCTGCAGACCCTGATCTGATGGCAGAGGCTCTTAAGGCGGGACCGATCAAGCGGATCTCCGACTTTGTGGAGCTGATCAATCAGCTACGCGAGGCGGCTAACACCGGGATGACTTTGGCAGAGTATATGAGCCATCTCATCCTCGCCACACGGCTGACTGATATGTATAGCGACGATAGTGTGGAGTCGCTGTCTAAGCTGGACAACCTCAATGAGCTGGTTTCAGCGGTGCAGGAGTATGAGGATGCTCACTACGAGCTCTCTGACGATCCGGTGACCATTGAGGACTTTGTCCGTGATATGTCTCTCTACACTGATGCTGATCAGAAGGAGGACGGTACCCCCAAAGTCACTCTGATGACGATGCACGCCTCCAAGGGACTGGAGTATGAGGAGGTCTACTGTGTGGGGCTTGAGGATCAGCTGATCCCCAGTGACCGATATAGCGAGGAGAAAGACATCGAGGAGGAGCGTCGTCTCCTCTACGTGGCTATCACGCGAGCCAAGGAGAAGTGTATCCTCTCCTATGCTCAGAGCCGTATGACTCATGGTCAGCTGGATTACCAGAGACCGAGCAGGTTCCTCCTTGACTTAGATCCCCGATACCTTGAGGATCATACCGGACTGACCGACTATTTGCCACGCTCGTCAGCTCGAGTGGAGTCTCCGAGAGAGGTGAGACCCTCAGTGATGCCCTCATCTCCAGAGAAGTCCTCGCCCCATATTGATCCCAAGCCCAGACGTGTCCGTCGAGTGATACGGACGAAAGAGGAGGACAACGAGCCGCTGACCGACCGAGTGAGCGAGGCGGATCTCTGCAAGGGCGATCGAGTAGAGCATCCCACCTTTGGGGTGGGGCAGGTGGAGGGCTTCTCACAGAGTGTCTCCGGGACCAAGGTCCTTGTCACCTTTGACGATGGATCGAGGAAGCAGATGATCCTTAAGTTTGCCAAGCTTCGCAAGATCTGATCGAGCTGCGACTTACTAACGACTTACCCTGATGAAGGACTTTTTTCGAGCATTTAGAAGGTTTCTCCCCAAGTACAAGTGGTATATCTTAGGTAACATAGCCTGCAATGCTATAGCACCGCTGCTAAACCTATTGGCATTCTCTCTCCTGATACCTATCCTGAGGGTTCTATTCGGGATAGACACCACCGCATACCACTTTGTACCATGGAATGAGCTGTCGCTCAGCACGCTGATGAGTGGGATCCAGAATAACTTCAATTATGCGGTGACGCAGATGATTGGCGCTTATGGTGTCTCTAAGTCTCTGCTGGTCTTGGCGCTTTATCTTGTGGCGATCACATTGCTGAAGGTGTCAGTGCAGTATGCTGCCTCATTCTTCATGATACCGGTCCAGACCGGTGTGGTGAGGGATATACGAAATCAGCTCAATGAGAAAGTGCTGGGGCTCAACCTGGCCTTCTTCTCCGGTGAGCGCAAGGGCGACCTGCTGGCGCGTATATCAGGAGATGTCAATGAGCTGCAGCACTCCTTGATCAGTTCGCTTGATATGATGATCAAGAATCCCCTTATCATCCTCGTCTCTCTGATCGCTATGCTGATCATCAGCCCCACGCTGACCCTTTTTGTGATGCTTCTGTTGCCTGTGGCTGGGCTTGTCATGGGGCGGATCGGAAAGAGACTTAAGCGTGACTCCCTTGAGGGGCAGACGAAGTGGGGCTATCTGATCAGCCTCTTTGAGGAGACGCTGGGCGGACTTAGGGTGATTAAGGCCTTTTATGCTGAGAAGCCTATACAAGATCGGTTTGAGAACCAAAACGAGGAGTTTAGGACCATCTCCAGGCACGTTGCCTCTAGACAGGCATTGGCTCATCCCGTGAGCGAATTCCTTGGGACGGTCACCATCGCCGTGGTGCTGTGGTTTGGTGGTACGCTCATTTTCCATAATAGCGTTGGCTTCGATGCCTCCACCTTCATCTACTACTTAGTGATCTTCTACAGCATCATCAATCCTGCGAAGGAGTTTTCCCGTGCCTCCTACGACATACGTAAGGGGATGGCATCCCTCGCCCGCATTGACGAAGTGCTCTCGGCAGTCAATCCGATCCAAGACCCTGAGCATCCCCGGGCGATCCGCTTCGAGAGAGAGATCAGATATGATCATGTGTCTTTTCGCTACAATAACTACGACGACCACTGGATCCTGAGAGACGTTGACCTCACCATTCCTAAGGGAAAGACGCTGGCGATCGTGGGGGAGAGTGGCTCCGGCAAGAGCACTTTAGTGGACCTTCTGCCTCGCTTCTATGACGTGGACGAGGGCTCCATACGGATCGATGACACGGACATCAGGGAGCTGAGGATGCACGACCTGAGGATGCTGATGGGTAATGTCAATCAAGAAGCGATCCTCTTCAATGACACCGTCCGGGCTAATGTCGCTTTTGGCAACGCGAATGCAACAGATGAGGAGATCGTGGCGGCCTGCAAGGTGGCCAATGCGGACGACTTTATCAGAGAGCTCTCTGAGGGATACGAGACCAATATCGGTGATCGAGGCAGCAAGCTCTCCGGCGGGCAACGACAGCGACTGAGCATCGCGCGCGCCGTGCTCAAGGATCCGGACATCCTGATCCTCGATGAAGCAACGTCCGCTCTCGATACCGAGTCCGAGCGACTAGTGCAGGAGGCACTGGAGCACCTTATGAGAGGACGCACCACTATCGTCATCGCTCATCGTCTCTCCACGATCGTCAGTGCCGATCAGATCATCGTCCTGCATAAGGGAAGTATCGTCGAGCGAGGTACGCACGAGGAGCTGCTGGCTCAGGGGAGATACTACGCTCGCCTCGTCGCTATGCAGAAGCTCTAACCAGTCGTTCCATTCCAAGTATTGCCGGTACTTAGCCCCTTGGCGGACTGAGTGCCGGCTTTTTTGTTATAGGAGAAGTCGAGGTCCCCTTATTGCTCGCTCTTTGGTCAAGGAATTGATATTGGGTATCTTTGGTTATCCACTAAGTGTTGTCATCTCAAAAAAAGATTATCACCATAAATCAATGAAAGGGAATTTGACCGACTACATGACTCTCCCAAGATTGAGCATAGCCCTTGTGGCACTCTTGGTTTTGTGGGCTTCATGCACGCATAGAGAAACGGGAGATGATCTTCTACAGCCGTACGAGCTGCGCTACAAGGCAAGCTTCCGATCTGCAGCTCCTACTTGGCAGAAAAACGATCAGATGGGAGTCTTCTCTCTCTCGGATGGTGTGGTCTCGGATGACAATATCCTCTATACCTCGAGTGCGGGGGATGGTGTTTTCTTCTCCACATCACCAGTCCATCGGTCGCCATCGTCCCCTCTCGAGATCATCGCGTACTATCCGTACACGGCCGAGGCTTCGCAGGGAAAGATCCCGATGAACTATGCAGGTCAGGCGGAAGGAAAGGCTCCGGACTACTTCTATGGGAAGCTCTCCGATGTTACTTGGGCGGCGGAGCCGAGGGTTACTCTTAGGCGTATCAATGCTCTTCTGCAATTAGTAATCACTGCATCGCCGGACTTCGGTGACCTATCGCATCTGACTGTCGAGGTTGCTGATGTTCCTCTCTCAGCTTGCTTTGATCTAGTGTCGGACCAATTTCAGTATCGGGGTGCAAAGGGTACACTTGATCTCGCTGTACGAGGTCGTCGTGCTCAAGCTGTGGCTGCAGCTGTGGTGGTGCCGGGCATTAACTATGGCGATCTGGCTGTGACCTTAAGTTTTGGTGGGCGCACAGTAAGGTGGCGTCCCTCTACTTATGTGGGGAAGGCGGGCGAAATGGCTACCTACCACCTGACCCTCTCCGGTAGTGGGAGCGGACTCTATGTACTCGAGACCAAAGGACCTGGTGAATTGTCTCAAGAGGCTCCCGAGGGTCCTATCGTGCTGACGCCGGACGGGCTGAAGGGCGAGCGCTACGATCCGTATGACCCAAAGTATGGCGCTAAGCCTATTGACCCGAGTGCCGGGATTGATCCTGTCCAGCCCTCACCGGTAGAGCCATCTGTCAAGGATAGTGAGGGTGGTGGCGTGCCAATAGATCCCAGTGCAGGCATCGACCCTCTCGCTCCGGCTGATATGGAACCCTCGATCAAGGAGGGAGATGAGCCCTCCAGTGGAGTGCCGATTGACCCGAGTGCGGGGGAAATCCTCCCTCTTAACCCCGGTGGTGACTTCACCGTCAAGGATCAGGATGCAGTACCTATTGATCCCTCCACTCCCGGGATCGATCCCACAGATCCGGATGAGCCCACGCCGGGAGTCGACCCCAATGACCCGCTTGGTAATGTCCGCCCCGGTGTGGTAGCGCAGTATCGAGAGGAGGCTGTGGCACAGAGTGCCAGACTGCTGGATCATGCCCTATTTGTTCGCCATATGGCGCCCGATGCATGGTTTACTGACGGAGGCGGTGGCACGAGGCGGAATTACTCCATTCTCTTTGATACAAAGTATCGTAGTCCCAGGTACGTTGCCTTCCCAATGTATCCAGGTGTAATAGGAAATACCAAGCGGTCCAATAGCTGGGACTACGATCCTGATCTCTCGAGATCCATTCAGCCTAACCTCTCCAAGTCTTATAAAACCCGTGGCTTGTCTCGAGGACATATGCTGTCTAGCGGGTCGAGAACAGCCTCCAGACCTCTGAATGAGACAACATTCTACTTCTCCAATATGCTTCCTCAGAATCAGTCTCAGAATGGCGGTCAGTGGCAACAGCTGGAGGGTAAGGAGCGCACTTGGGCTCAGCAAGTCTCCAAGTACGACACACTCTACGTAGTCTGCGGCCCGGTGTATAGCAGGGAACCCCTACAGATGACCAAAGACCAAGATGGGAAGCAGATCCCAGTCCCGGATGCCACATACAAGGTCTTCCTCCGCCAAGAGAAGTCTACGGGCAATTGGTATAGCATCGGCTTCGTTATGCCAAATAGAGCTCTCCCCGGCACTAAGTATCGCGACTACTCTGTGACGGTCTCTGAGGTAGAGCGACAGACAGGGCTCCAGTTCTTCACCCACCTCCCGAAAGATAAGGCAGTGGGGATAAAGTCGCAGAATGACCAGTCCCGCTGGAGGTAATCTCATCCCATCCCGAATCAGTACAAACGAATATATATATGTCACGTCACACGATCTATCACACGCTACTTGCCGCTGTGTGCTTGCTCTCACTTGGGCTCTCCTCGTGCTGTCGGGGACCGCAGTCCTGCTCGGCAGGCTGTGCTCCCGATGATGTCGAGGATCCGTATCTTATACGGTCCGGTAATCTCCGCTTGACAGGTATTCTCAAGGGCAACGACCTGCAGGCTGGCGCTCGCTGGCACGATCGTGATGCCATAGGTGTCACAGCGCTTCTTGATGGCAAGACACTGGTCTCTAATGTCAAGTATACTACGATGACATCCCTAGGAGGTCACTTCGTCGCTGCCAGGTCGGGCATTCGTCTGCCGGAAGGTAAGAGTTATGAGTTGATTGCCTACTATCCATACACCGAGGAGCTTGCCGATGGGGAATATCTCCCCTTGACAACCACCTCTGCCCTCTACCTCTCTCGCCCTGTGACGGGAGTGGCTGCCGATCAGACTGAGACAGTCTTGGAGTTCTATCCCGTCCTCTCGGCTCTCAAGATTAGTCTCTCGGGCGTTGATCTCTCCGGTGCGAGACTGGAGCTGATCGGGGTAGCCCTGTCAGGTATGGTCAGTGTGAGGGATGGCTCGGTGACCATCGGGGAGAAGAAGGGTAGCTCCACTGCGTCCATCACTACCGATGGACCCCTCTCCGGGAGTGTTGATCTACATCTCCTCCCAGGTCAGAGCCTTAAGGGGATGACCCTGCGGATCTTCACCCGCGAGTATGTCTTTACCTTTCCCATTACTCAGGACATTTTGCTCAAGAGTGGGACTCAGACTATCATAGAGCTGAAGCTGACGGATGGTGGGGATGCCACTTCCGGTAAGATCACCACCTCGGAGGGAACCATCCTGCCGATGCAGGACGTGATCATTGAGGCCGGCACGATATCAGTTGACTAGCATCACTCAAAGAGGTTTTGACTGAGTATTTGCTTTTACTGCCAATCATAGAAAAAGGTATATATGTTTAGACGAAAATTAGTAGCGGCACTCTCGCTCATCCTTACTGTCTCCGGGTTCTCTCCGCTCTTGGCGCAGGAGGAGTCTCCCGATCCGGTCATCATTGGACGGGTAGTGGAGAGCGAGGGCGGTGATCCGGTCGCCGGTGTACGTGTCCATCTGGAGCGAAGCGGTCTCTCGTGGATCACCTCTTCCGATGGGCGATTTAGGTTTGTCGTCCCCTCCACCGGGGTGGAGTACTTGAGCCTATCAGGGAGCGATATTCTTGATCAGAGGATTGAGGTGACTATCTCCGACTATGGAGTTACGGACTTGGGAGATCTCCGGGTGCACGTGACTAAGATGGAGGCCGATCAGTCCCTCATCGGCATTGTCGATGCCTTGGAGGTGGGAGAGACGGGCAACGACCAGACGATTAGCCCCACGGTCGTCCTCTCCAATGACCTTTTTCTCAAGACTGCCGGCTTCCGCTTCTCCCAATTTCGCTACCGCAATAGAGGGTATGACAGCCGATATGAGCAGCGGTACATCAATGGCGTTGCCTTCAATGACTTAATACGTGGGGTCTTCAATTACTCCTCCATCGGGGCCATCAATGACCTTACGAGAAATGGTAATGTGATCAATTATGTAGGGCCATCGGACTTCTCCTTTGGCGACCTTGGAGGATCACAAAATATCAATATGCGCCCCTCAAGCTACAGCCGAGGGGGAAAGCTCACACTCACCGGGACCAACCGCAATTATTACGCCCGGACGATGGTAAGCTACAATACCGGCCTTATGGACAGTGGCTGGGCTTTTACCGCTCTCCTCGGTGGTCGGTATGCCCATGAGGGGGTAGTGGAGGGCACTTTTTATAAAAATCTCTCCTATGCTCTCGGAGCAGAGTACCAGTGGGATGAGGGGCGTCAGGCACTCAGTCTGATCACCTTTGGCTCGCCGGTCCGTCGAGGTCAGCAGGGAGCCTCCGTTGATGAGGCGGTCCGTCTCGCAGGATGCTACAGCTATAATCCCAACTGGGGCTGGCAGAATGGCAAGAAGCGCAACTCTCGCATCGTCACCTCTTACGACCCCACCGCGATACTTACCTACGATTGGAAGCCCGATATGCTCACCAGCTGGACGACAGCGCTCGGGGTCCACTACAGTCACTACCAGAAGAGCTCCCTCGACTGGTTCAATGGTGCGGATCCCCGGCCTGATTACTACCGCTATCTGCCCTCTTACTTTACCGGAGCACCCGACGTGCAGGACTACTACCGCTACCTGTGGCAGTCGGGGCGTACCTCTCAGATTAATTGGGATCAGCTCTATCAGATCAATGAGCTGAATAATCGGACTGGTGATGGCTCGGCAATTTATATGGTGCAGGGTCGTAACAACGACCTCTTTGAGGCTACTATTAACTCAACCCTAAGTAAGCAGATCACATCTACCCTCAAGGTGACCGGTGGGATTGGGTATCGCTTCGGTCGGGCAAGACAGTACCAGACGGTCGAGGACCTGATGGGGGCTCAGTTTGCTCGCGATGTGGACAAGTTTGCTGAGCGGGACTTCCCCGGTGATCACGACAGGATCCAGAATGACCTCAATCGTGCGGACAGAAGAGTCTATGAGGGTGATGTCTTCGGCTACGACTACGGCTACGACCTGCACTCTGCTGAGGCGTGGGTGCAGAATAGCCATACCTGGGCTCACCTGGACCTCTACTATGGCGGTCGAATCGCCTACACGAATATGGTCCGTGAGGGGTATATGCGCAATGGTCGCTACCCTGATAGCTCCTATGGCAGAGGGCGCTCCTACGGCTTTGTCACCGGGGATGCTAAGGTGGGCTTTACGTATAAGTTTAGTGGACACCATTTCCTCCTTGGTAATGCCGTCTACCAGTCACGCCCGCCATTAGTGTGGGATATGTACGTCAATCCTAACGTTACAGAGATCACTGTCGATGATGTCAAGCCCGTTTGTGATGCATCTGTCGATCTCAGTTACGTCTTCTCGACTCCTCGAGTGACGGGTCGACTTGGGCTCTTCTACACCAAGTTCTGGGACGATATGCGTAAGATCGCGTACTACAACGATGTGGAGCGGACGTTTGTTTACCACACCCTATACGATATGGAGAAGGTGCATCGTGGCATTGAGGCGGGCATCAGCGTCAAGGCTACAGACGCACTCAGTCTCGACCTCGTCGGTACTGTCTCCCAGTATTTCTACGCCAATGACCCGATGGGGGTTATGAACTCGACCAATGGTAAGATCGAGAATCGCGAGGAGAGGGTCTATATGAAGAATCTGTACATCGGAGGACGACCTCAGATGGTCGGCACCCTGGGTATCAATTACTTTGTTAACTATTGGTTCCTCAACTTCAATGTCAATGGCTTTGGGTACAACCACATAGATCCGGCACCTATCCGCCGACTTGCCTCCAGTTACATCGGTGTGCGCCCCGAGGGCGTCCCGGGGTATAATCCTGAGGAGTATGCAGCCTTCCGGAGCTTCACCACTCAGGAGCGCTTCAAGGGTGGATACACCCTTGATCTAAGCATCGGTAAGATCATCTACCTCCCCGGTCGTCAGAGGGTCAACCTCAATTTTTCCATCCAGAATCTCACCAATCGGAGGGACATCATCACCGGTGGGTACGAGCAGGGACGTGTCAATCTGAAATACCCCGAGCGCTTCGGCAATAAGCACTACTATATGCAGGGCATTAACCTCTTCTTTAATGCCGGCTACATCTTTTAATCACCAGACAATCCGAGATATACTACGATATGAAACAAGGACTAAAATTACTGGCACTCGCCGCAGCAGCTATCGTGACGATCTCGTCCTGTAGCGACCTGAAGTACGATGCACCGCTCCTCACTGAGCCTAAGGTGGAGGGTCTGACGCCCAATGTCACCATAGCTGAGCTCAAGAGAGAGTACTCTGACCTCGCTGATCGCACCTCTAAGGAGATCGAGTATGAGTATGTCCTCAAGGCGGTCGTCTCGGCCAACGACGTCTCCGGAAATATCTATAAGCAGATCTACATCCAGGATGAGACCGGAGGTATCGCTGTGAGCATCGATCAGAATGAGATCGCCGGGACCTATCCTGTGGGGCAGGAGGTCTTCATTGACCTCCACGGTCTTGCGATCAGTATGTATGGCGGCCAGCCGTCCATCGCTCATCCCACAGCAGTGAAGAATCGGATCCCCTTTGAGATCGTGAAGAAGAAGATGCTGCCTAATGGTTGGCCCAATGCCGACCTTGTGCAGCCTAAGACTGTCAAGATCTCCGACCTCTCCGATGACCTTGTGGGGCGTCTGATCCGCATCGATAATGTCTACTTTGAGCAGAAGGGTCAGCCCTTTGCTCCCGCACAGGAGACTGTCAATCGTCTCATTACCGATGGCAAGGGTGCATCAATCATTGTCCGCAATAGTGGCTATGCCGACTTTGCTGCAGACAAGCTGCCGGAGGGTACCGGCTCGATCGTTGCGGTCCTCTCTAAGTTTGGCAACGACTACCAGCTCTTCCTCCGCTCTCGCGAGGATGTGATCGGCTTTGCTCCCGGTACGACCCCTTCTGATCCATCAGATAATGGTGGTAGCGATAAGCCGACACCCGAGACCGGGGGAGTGATCTTAGACGCCCCCTTCAGTAAGAATCTTGCACCCTTTGTGGCAGTGAGTGTCAAGGGCGAGCAGTCCTGGAGGATCAAGCACCAGAGCAATAAAACCACCGGTGAGGTTTATGACCACTTTGCTTTCATGAGCGGTCACGATGGCACCACCGGTCACGCCAACGAGGACTGGCTTATCTCTCCGCTCCTTGATCTGACCGGTGTCACCTCTGCGACCTTGACCTTCAAGCAGGCAATCAACTTTGCTACCTCCGCTACGATCAAGGAGTGTCATCAGCTAGTCGTCTCCACCGACTACAAGTCTGGCAAACCCTCCTCCGCCACTTGGGCCCCGGTCACCATTACACTGCCCGAGGGTAAGGGCTGGAAGTTTATGGACACCACGATAGACCTCCCCAAGTCCGTCCTCGGTCAGGGCGCCGTCCGCTTTGCCCTTAAGTACACCTCTCCTGATGGTCAGACCTCCTCGTGGGAGATCAAGGAGCTCAAGCTAAAGACTCTCGGAGGTGGCAAGGTAATCTCTGAGGGCTCCGGCTCTACAATAGACTCAATGAAGACAAAGAACTATGATATCGCCAACTAAGCCAAGGCTATCTCTCCTTGTGGGGATTCTCTTTCTCCTCACACTTACCACCTCTTGTGGCTCTTCGCGTCACTCAAGTGATCGGACCGCTACGTCAGAGACCAAGTATGAGGCTTATGCGGTCGCCTTCTATAATGTGGAGAATCTCTTCGATGCAGAGGACGATACTGACAACAAGGGGGATGATGAGTTTCTCCCCTCCGGTCCCTACAATTGGACCCAAGCGAAGTATGAGAAAAAGCTCCACAACATTGCCTCGGTGATTGCCCGGCTGGGGCGTGAGGTGACCCCCGCCGGACCGGCTATCATCGGTCTCGCTGAGGTGGAGAATAAGCGGGTCTGCGATGACCTCGTTTCTCGTCCGGAGATTGCCGATATGGGACTGCAGGTGATTGATGTCCCCTCACCCGACTGGCGAGGCATCGAGACGGCTCTGCTATACAACCCCAAGCTCTTCAAGGTCACCGACTACAAGGCCTACCATTATCCTGAGATCGACTTCCGCCCCGGCTACCGCACACGGGACCAGCTGCTTGTAAGCGGAGTGCTCGCCGGTGAACCCTTCCACGTGCTCGTCTGTCACTGGCCCTCTCGCTACGGAGGAAAGTCCTCCAGCATCTATCGTGAGACTGCCGCCAAGCTCTCCAAGCACATCGCGGACTCTCTATACAAAGACAACCCCAAGGCAAAGCTCATCATCATGGGGGACCTCAATGACGATCCGGTGGACAATAGTACCGCCAAAGTCCTGGGTGCCAAGCGTACTCCCGAGGAGGTTGGAGAGAGAGGATTCTTCAATGCCACCTGGGAGCCCTACGCCCAAGGTATAGGGACACTGACCTATCAAGGAAAGTGGAACCTCTTCGACCAGATGATCCTCACCGAGCCACTTCTTGACAACTCTCGGAAGTCGCTTAGCTTCTGGAGGGTGGAGATCTTCAATCGCTCCTTCCTCATTCGGCAGGAGGGCAGCCGTAAGGGGACACCGCACCGTACCTTTGAGGGAAACACCTTCATCAATGGCTACAGCGACCACCTCCCTGTGATCACCTACCTCGTCAAGGAACGGCAGTAGGGTAGCTCAACCTGATGCCCATCATAAGAGTGTATGCAGACGCATCGTCTGTGTACACTCTTTTTTTCTCTTGGATATAGTGTCATCCCCTTATTCCTCAGAGGTATTTCTATTACCGGTGTTAGTCGACACTAATACCGGTAGTAGTGCGCACTAATATCGGTATTAGAAAGAGGGCTGAGTCTAGTATAGTGGCCCTGCATGGCTCACCGACATCTTAGTCTCGGTGAGCTACTCTTTTCCTGACTATATGTAGCTAAAATCGTACATTTGTCCTACCAACCAGATACAGAAATTGCAGTATGAAACGAAATATAGAATGCCAAGTGGAGGGAATGATGTGCGAGGGATGCGCAAAGCATGTTCGTGAGGCTCTCGAGGGGCTCTCAGGTGTAGAGTCTGCAGAGGTCTCTCTTGAGGATGGTCGCATCTCAATCACCTACGATGATGAACTGACCGATACTAAGGAGCTTGAGGCTACTGTGCGTGATGCGGGCTACACTCTGGTGCTGCCCGGTGAGGATCCTGCGACTCCTAAGGGTGCCACTGCTCACCCCACCGATGAGCCCGAGGTGTCACAGAAGCGACTCTTCACCGTGACGGGGATGCACTGTGCCGCATGTGTAAGTGCCGTGCAGGAGCGGCTCCTCAAGACAAAGGGCGTGCGCGATGCGGAGGTCAATCTGATGGAGGGTCGGACACTCATCTCCTATGATGATCGAGAGACCTCTCCAGTCAAGCTTCGGGAGGCTGTACGGTCCATCGGTTACGATATGCTGATCGATGAGGACACAGAAGTACAGGACAGAGAGCTGATGAGCTCGCAAGAGAGAGCTCTTCGCCTTTTGCTGCGTAAGCTGGTCCTCACTGCCTTGTTGTCGATCCTTGCCATGGGTTTGATGATGACCCACGAGAGCATAGGTCTCTCTTCTAAGCTTACCTATATTCTCTCCTTTGCCATCGGAGCAATTATCTACATCTATGCTGCCGGGGATTACGTGCGTAGGGCGATGAAGCAGCTCACCAAGGGATCCTTCACGATGGACACCCTCATTGCCATAAGTACCACTGTCGCCTTTCTCTACAGCACCATCCGCTTCATTTTTGTAGAGGAGCCGGCACAGGTCGGGCTGATGCATACCTACTTCGATGTCATAGGGATGATTATGACCTTTATCCTCCTCGGTCGATACATTGAGGAGCGAGCCAAGAGACGGACTACTGACTCTCTCCGCAAGCTGATGTCCCTCGCTCCACAAGAGGCTATGGTGATGGTGGGTGAGAGCTTCGTCCGTCGCGATATTAAGGAACTGAGGATAGGGGATGAGGTCATGCTACGTAAGGGGGATCGGGTACCCGTGGACGGCATCCTCCTCTCAGAGGGTGCCTTTGACGAGAGCAGTATCACAGGCGAACCTATCCCGGTGGAGAAGGTGGCCGGAGATGAGGTCTTCTCAGGCTCTCTCTCTGTCGGCAGGGCTGCCATCATCCGTGCCACCAAGGTGGGGCGTAAAACACTTCTCGGCAGGATCATTGCTACCGTCCGTCGAGCGCAGGCAAGTAAGGCACCCATTCAGCGTATTGCAGATAGGATAGCATCGGTCTTTGTCCCTGCTGTGCTTTTCATCGCACTTCTTACTCTCTGCCTCTGGGGGTTCTGCTCTGACGCCCCGGAGCCTTGGCTTAGAGGACTGGATCATGCGATCAGCGTCCTGGTAATCGCCTGCCCCTGTGCCCTGGGGCTTGCGACTCCTACCGCCATCACCGTTGCCATGGGTAAGGCCTCTCGCAATGGTCTCCTCATCAAGGATGCTGTCGCTCTGGAGCAGCTGGGTAAGGTCACCGATGTCGTACTAGATAAGACAGGGACCATCACCATCGGACAGCCCAAGGTGGTCGATGCCAAGTGGACCACAGAGGACAACCATCTGCTGAAGTCGCTCTTGGTGCAAGCGGAGGAGAAGTCATCGCACCCGCTCGCGAGTGCGATCGTCTCTCGGTACGGTCATCGGGTGGAGGAGGATCTCCCCGTGGAGGTAAGGGAGACTGCTGGGGGAGGGATCGCCTTCGATTACAAGGGTAAGACTTATCGGGCAGGTCAGCGGCGATTTGTCGGCGATCCTGACTTGACTGAGGATATGCAGCAGCTGGAGAGCCTCCACCCGGATAGCACCCTTATCTATTACACCTGCGACGGAGAGCTGCTCGCACTGCTTGTCCTCGAGGATAAGCTGCATCCCGAGACTGAGATAGCTCTTAGTCGACTGAGAGAGCGGATCGGGGTAGAGCTACACCTCCTCTCGGGCGACACTCAGGCTCGGGTTGATACCATAGCAGCTCCCCTCGGCATTCAGAAGGCTCAGGGCGGCATGCTGCCCCTCGATAAGAAGAGCTATGTCGATGACCTGCGCAAGGATGGTAGGGTAGTTGCTATGGTGGGCGACGGGATCAATGACTCCCCGGCGCTTGCCTCTGCCGACCTTAGTATTGCTATGGGCAATGGCAGCGATATAGCGACGGACGTAGCACAGGTGACAGCCCTCGGCAACTCTCCCTTTGCTATCGAGCGCGCCATCCATCTCTCCAAGTCGACTATTCGAATCATCTATGAAAACTTCCTCTGGGCGTCCATCTACAATATTGTTGCAATCCCACTTGCTGCTGGACTATTCACCTCTGTGGTGATCGATCCGGCAGTGTCAGCCGCTGCGATGGCCTTCAGCTCCGTCCTAGTGGTGCTCAATTCGCTTCGACTCCGCTCAGTGCGACTGTGATCCTCCTTGGTATCAAGGTGTTTTACTAATAATAGGATCTAATAGGGCTCTGTGTGTTGCGGTAGCATTAATACGTCACGAAAAGAAGAACCAAAATCGGGGACGCAACACATTAGGCTATTAATTGCTACTTTTGCACGAAAGTAAGCAATAGTAATCTCAGAGCAAGTAATAATGGCCAATCACCTCCTTATCGTTGAGTCTCCTGCTAAGTCGAAGACAATCGGCAAGTTTTTGGGCAAGGACTTTACCGTCCTGCCCAGCTATGGACACATCCGTGATCTTAAGAAAAAGGGTATGGGTGTGGATGTGGAGCAGAATTATGATCCGCAGTACGAGATCTCCGATGATAAGAAAAGCGTAGTCTCAACCCTCCGCTCCGCGGCGAAGAAGGCAGACCACATCTGGCTCGCATCCGATGAGGACCGCGAGGGAGAGGCCATCGCTTGGCACCTCGCAGAGGTGCTGGGACTGAGTGAGAAGGAGAAGAATAGGATTGTCTTCCACGAGATTACTGAGTCTGCCATACAGAATGCTCTCAAGAACCCTCGAGCCATCGACCTCAAAATGGTTGATGCTCAGCAGGCGCGCCGCGTCCTCGATCGCTTAGTCGGCTTTGAGCTCTCGCCGATCCTCTGGAGGAAGGTCCGCCCCAGCCTCTCAGCCGGTCGAGTTCAGTCTGTGGCTGTGCGCATTATCGTGGAGCGAGAAAAGGAGATCCAGGACTTCGAGCCGGAGAGTTCTTTCCTCGTACGAGGCCTCTTCGTCACTCCCGATGGCGAGACATTCAGCGCTGACCTCACCGACCGCCCCGGATCTGCCTCCAATGCTAGAAAAGTCTTGGAGGATCTCATAGGGTCCACCTACACCATCAGCCAAGTGAGCGTCACTCCCGCTAAGCGGCAGCCGGCACCGCCCTTCACCACCTCTACACTCCAGCAGGAGGCGTCGAGACGCTTAGGCTATCCCGTCGGGCTCACGATGAGCCTGGCGCAGAAGCTCTACGAGGCAGGGCACATCACCTATATGCGTACCGACTCCGTGCATCTCTCCACTTTTGCCATCGGGGCATCTGCCTCTGTCATTGAGAAGGAGTATGGCAAGGAGTACGTCCGGACGCGCAACTATGCGACTCACACCAAGGGCGCTCAGGAGGCGCACGAGGCCATTCGGCCGGTCCATCCGGAGGCACCCTCAGCTGGAGCTACAGCCCAGGAGCGACGGCTCTACGATATGATCCGTAAGCGCACCCTTGCCACCCAGATGGCTGATGCCGAGCTGGAGCGCACCACTATGACTATTGACGCCTCCGGAGGACACTCCTTCCAGGCCAAGGGTGAGGTGATCACCTTCGATGGATTTCTCAAGGTCTACCTCGAGGGACGCGATGACGAAGATGATCCCGAGGAGAGTCAGGATACGTCTGCCCTACTGCCGCGGATGAAGGTCGGTGATAAGGTCTCAGCAGAGGATATCGAGGCTAGAGAGCGCTTTACTATGCAGCCTGCCCGTTACACTGAGGCTTCACTTGTCAAGAAGCTTGAGGAGCTCGGCATTGGTCGACCCTCCACCTACGCCCCTACCATCCAGACGATCCAGAAACGAGGCTATGTCGATAAGCGCACCCTCGAGGGTGTCGATCGGAGCTACCAAGTGCTTAAGCTAAGGGACGGCAAGATCACTAAGTCCACCGGCAAGGAGCGTATAGGGGCCTCTAAGGGTAAGCTCTGCCCCACCGACACAGGGTTAGTGGTTACCGAGTACCTTGTGGAGCACTTCCCCAAGGTTATGGACTACCACTTCACAGCAGAGGTGGAGGAGGAGTTTGATGCCATTGCCGATGGGGAGAAGGAGTGGACTGAAGTGATTGACCACTTCTACCGCTTCTTCCACAGCAATGTCGAGGAGGTAATGAGTGAGAAGGAGGACCACAAGGTGGGCGAGCGTTACCTCGGTGACGACAGCGAGACAGGTCTCCCTATTTACTCCAAGATCGGTCGCTATGGACCAATGGTGCAGCTGGGTAAGTCGGATAAGGATGGCGAGAAACCACGCTTTGCCTCACTCCCCAAGGATCTCTCGATCGCTACCATTACCCTCGAGCAAGCTATGAAGTTGCTTAGGCTGCCCCGCGAGATTGGGGAGCACAAGGGTGAGGTGGTGACCGTGGACGTTGGTCGCTTTGGTCCTTACGTGCGCGTCGGTAAGTCTTTCTTTGTCAGCATACCCCGTGAGATCAGTCCCTACGAAATAGAGATGGATCAGGCCACTCCTCTGATCCTCGAGAAGGAGGAGCGTGAGCGTAATAAGTACATCGCCGAGTATGGTGAAGGGACCGATAAGCTCGAGATCCTCAATGGTCGCTATGGTCCCTATATCAAGTACAAGAGGAAGAACTACAAGATCCCTAAGACTACTGATGCGAAGACTCTCACCGAGGAGCAAGCACGTGCTATCGTTGCTGAGATAGACAAGAATGGTGGACCATCTAAGCGTCGCACCTCCTCGTCTACCAAGTCACGCAAGACCTCGACTGTCAAGAAGAAGTCGACCACCTCTAAGGCCAAGAAATAAACGTAGAGACATAATTATGAACGAAGAATACTATCTGCTCCTCGACACCTCCACTGAGGTCTGCTCTGTAGCCCTTGGCAGTCGGGATGAGATCGTGGACTACGAGGAGTCCAGCGGAACCAATAAGCACGCCGAGCAACTTGCTGCGATGGCAAGTCGTATGCTCAACCGATTCGATTACCGTCGGGACCTCCGCGGTGTCGGGGTCGCAGGTGGTCCCGGTAGCTACACCGGACTTCGCATAGGCGCCTCTTACGCTAAGGGTCTCTGCTGGTCTCTTGGCATACCACTCGTCTCCGTGATGACGACAGAGCTCCTTGCAATGACGCTCTTCGATATGGAGGATGAGCTTGACTACCCTAATGCACTCCTGATGCCGATGATTGACGCTCGCAGGATGGAGGTCTACACCGCTATCTATACCGGCAGCTATGGAGCTGACTACTCCGGTGTCGTTGTCCCTCAGACCGACATTGCTGCTGTGGTCCTCACTGATTCGAATAGTCGGCTCAGGATTAGAGAGATTGTCGGTGACAAGCTTCTCTATTACTTTGGTAACGGGGCAGAGAAGGCAAAGGGGCTCTTTGATGAGCTTCTACCCGGCTCCCATCTCATCTATGACCTGCACCCTCGTGCCGATGCTATGCTCAGTCGTGTCATTGAGAGCATAGCGCATGGAGCGACTGAGGATGTCGCCTACTGGGAGCCCTACTATCTCAAGGAGTACGAGGCAAAGAAAAGTATCAATAAGGTACTCTCCCGTCTTATGCACGATGCCTAATCCGCAAAGCCGTATTCGGCTAAAATAGAATCTTAAGAGCTTCGGGCTTGATTGCGTATCTAAATGCGTGACTGAGCCCGAAGTTTTTCACCCCTGACTAATCACGTACCTGATCAGGAGACGTCAAATGGGGCATATGGTTTGAAATGATCGGGCTAAGGAGGTATCATTGCACCCGCCTGCACATAATCAAATGTGGATCTCGGTACATCCGTATGGGGAATTGTCGCTGAGGTCAACGGGATAAAGCCAAACTCTAATTAAGAAATAAATAATGGGAACGCTTAAAGACCTGGGAGAGAGTGGTATTATTCAGATGCTAAGAGCACTGACTCGGGAGCATATGCCTGGCTTAGCGCTTGGCATCGGTGACGACTGCGCAATGTTTAGCTTCTACGATGATGCCTACTACTATCTTGTCTCGACAGATATGCTTGTGGAGCGAGTCCACTTCAAGGTGGGGCAAATGACCCCATACCAGCTTGGTCTGCGGTCTCTTGCTGTCAATCTAAGCGACATTGCTGCTATGGGTGGCACACCTATAGCGAGCTTTCTCTCCTTGGCGTTGCCTCCGCACCTGGACGAGAGCTGGATCAAGAGCTTCAGTGATGGGTATGCTTACCTGACCAATCGCCACCACACTGCTCTGCTGGGTGGCGACACGGTGCGGAGTAATGGAGATATAGTGGTTAGTGTCACGATCCTCGGCAAGGTACTTAAGGGGGATGAGAAGATCCGAAGTACCGCTCAGTCAGGTGATCTCATCGTGGTATCCGACACGCTTGGTGACTCTTGCGCAGGACGCTTGATCGCTGATGAGCGGAATAGGAGGGTTGAGGCACATGGCACCGAAGAGCAGACCCACCTCCTCCAGCGGTACTACGAGCCCTCTCCTCGACTAGCTCTGGGTCAGGCACTCTCTAAGATCCCCGGTGTGCACGCTATGATGGATATCTCCGATGGACTTGTCTCCGACCTTCCCAAGATCCTGTCTCAGTCGCATGTTGATGCCACAATACAGCTAGATAAGCTACCCATCTCTGACGAGTTGGAGACAGAGTGCTCCAAGCGTACCAAGTGGAGCAGCGAGACTATGGCTGTGACCGGAGGCGAGGACTACGAGTTGCTCTTTACCATATCCGAGAGTGATCTTGACCAGTTGCCCGAGCCGGACCGAAAAAGTGGCATCCCGCCTCTTACCGTCATAGGCAGAGTCAGCTCTATGCAGGGTGGTGAGCCTGTGATCCACTGGGAGAGGAAAAAAAGGCATGTGACGAGGGACTTCCGCCCCTACAATCACTTCCGATAAGAGACTCTCTTACCCATTGAGAAAAAGAAGAGTGTGTTCCTTACCCGGGTGGGTGGGGAACACACTCTTTTTTCTCTCAAAAGGGAGGACTTACAGTTGCTTGTCGATCAGACTGCGAAGCTCATCAAAGGAGCTTGCCCTCGCTACGATATCCCCTTGAGCATTGATCAGGAAAAGGGCAGGGAGGGAGCCTATGTTGTACAGCCCGATGAGTGAGGAGTATACCCCATCAGCGTCTCTCACATTGTGCCATGGCTGCTGAGCTACTCTGTTTTTCCACACATAGCTGTCCCCGTCAAAGCTGACCTGGTAGATCCTGAGACCACGTCCGGTGTAGGTCTGATAGAGGCTACTGATCTGACTCTGATAAGCTACGCTCCAGTCTGTGTCCATAGTGGTGAAGCTCAGCAGTGTCATATGATCCTTAGCTACTTCCGAGAGACGGACCTCCTTGCCATCGATGTTAGGAAGCGAGATGTCAAAGTAGCCGATGCGGTGAACCTCTGGACGCGACAGGGAGTCTACCTTAGCGATCTCCCGGGCGGCCTTCTCCTGCTGACGCACGACAGCTATTGAGCGAAGTGCAAGGTTGTAGAGATGGTCTCTCCGCTCACTCTCAGGATAGAAGGTGTCGTAAACATTAGCCACAGCGGCAAAGATGCGTGAGTCTTTCTTGTCGTAGATATTGAAAATAAGGTTGCCATCGATCTGCTGAAAGAGAGCAAAGTAGGCAACAGGGGACTTCGGATCCTCAAAGATCACCTCCTGGGCCACATCCTTGTAGCTCTGAAGAATGCTGTCCCTATGGCTGGCAAAGTCTACATAGGAGATCTTGCCGGCATCGTACTTCTGCACCAGCTGCGACATGGCGACATTAGCATCCAGCTGTGCGAGCCAGACGTGCTTGATCTTCTCCGCAGGGATCGAGCCCTCCACGGTGTACCCTGTGGCAAAACTCTGTGCATCGCTATTGATGGTTATCGTCTCTATGGAGTCGACGCTGAAGGGGATCACTTGCTTCTCCAGCCGGAGGCGGTAAAACTCCGGGTACTCAGGTGCCTCACCACCCATCTTGTACTTCCCTCGCTCATCGAGTACGACAGAGTCGATTGGCTCGATGGCGGTTAGTCCCTGGTGCTCCAGGAAGAGTGTCTTACCGACAGCACCGGTGATTGTCCCTTGGATCCTAAACTTGTTGCCCTCTCCGCTGCAGGAGGGGAGTATCACCAATAGACCCATGAAGAGGGTCGCTATGTGAGAGGTAAATAAGGTCTTATGACTCATTATACTAGGTGTTAGATGGCTGGAAATAGTGTCTTTACAGTAAGTTGCTCACTACCGGCATCGACGTGGATGACAAGTACTCCCATCCCCTCCAGCATCTGCCGGTCGAGGATGGTGGATCGGGAGGTGATGGTCTTGGTGTAGACCTTTTGTCCCTGTAGTGTGTATATTGAGAGGTCAGCCCCGCTCTCTGCACGATCGGCAAGCTGCACCAATACCTGCTCCCTGCTTATGGGCGTGAGGGTAAAGAGGGGCTGGCTCGTCGCTGATCGGTCGGACTCAGGATCACCTATCAGCGGATCCATCCAGAGAGCGATGGTGCCGCTATTGAGCGTCCTCGGGCTCCATTTATTTCCTGACCGGATCATCATCTGCCCGCCGGCACCGCTGTATTGCTGGTGAAGTATGGAGACCCCCTTAGGGAGAGACCGGGTAGGCACCGCCAGTATCAGCTCGCCCCTATCGGATAGCTCAAGGGGCTGGTCAAAGGGGATAAAGACTTCTCGGTACTTGATTCGGTCGTTCTCAGAGTCAAGTGTACCGTGGATGATCTTGCTGAGATCTGCCGGCAGGGTGAGTGCCGGTGTGTCATCCCCGGTGTATACCTCGAGGGTCATGGTCTCCTTGTCGCTCAGCTCATTGGGCTTCACCTGAGACATATCCAGCATCACATAGGCTCCATAGAGGAGCGTGTGAGGCTTCAGGATGTAGTGCTCACCGACCGCATCAGCACTGCCGAGGATTTCCTCTGCGCTGAGCTGAGTACCCCGTCCGGAGAGAGAGTCTCCCGTCAGAGCGGAGGAGACATGGGTGATCCGCTTTGCTCGGCTACGGGGTGAGCCATAGGGATCTCGACCATCACAGGTGAGGACACCGGCACCCCCGGGAGAGAGTGCACGCACAATGCTCTGTGTTGCTTCGCGATTCTGTGCCCAGACATTGGCAAGGGAGAAGAAGTAGTCCGCTGCCTTGGTTGAGCAAAAGGATCTGCCGGCAGAGAGTCCACCCATTACCCTCTTCTCCTTATCTATAAGGGGTGATCCCGATGAGCCGGCAGCTGTAGTCCCAACGTCCCAAGCAGTCACTTCGTAGTGCATGTGGTCACCGAAGTAGTGCATATCCGTCACACAAGTGACATTGATCTTGACGTCCTTATTGTAGTAGTTCACCCTCTTCGTCATGGCAAGGGGGTGATGGATGTTGACGTAACTCCCCTGAGGATGGCTCTCTGCCGTCCATCCGAGGTAATAGGGGCGGTAGCTCTCCGGGGGGATGTTATTGAGTCGGATCAGGCAGGCATCGGTCGGCTTGTCAAATCCAACAACGACGGCACCGCTTACCGACTGAGACATATCCGGCATCACCTCACCGCTACAGGAGGGGGACTCGTAATTAAAGATCGCCACAGTCCGCTCAGCCTGATGCTCTATGTCCATATGATTGAAGTTGACGGACAACACGTGAGCCGCTGTCAGGAGGTAGGGCGTCTTGTCTCCCTGAGTATTGCTGACCATGGTGCCACTGCCGATACCCACGCCATTGATGACTACGACCACCACAGCGCGCTTCATCTCATCAAGCCCCGGCATACAGACTACCTCCGGTGTACAAGAGAGTGAACTGCTGCCTCGACCGAAGTTAGAGCCAAAGATTGCCCGTGTGGAGAAAGGTCTTACGCCATGATTGATCTCACTCAGATGAAGTATTGGCTGCGTACCCGCCGGAGCCTGTAGCTCGATGACCACGTCGTCCGACTCGATCGGCTGTGTCGCCAGAGTACCTGAGGAACTTACATTTTCAGCTCCAAAGCCGCCGAGGACCTTGCTTCCGTCATCAGTGTAGACGAAGAGCATAGCACCCTCCGGGAGGCTCACTCTGTCAAAGAAAAAGCTCAGGCTGAGTGCCCCCGGTGAGCTGATCCTGTACTGCCACACCTGCCGCCCGTCCCTCAGACTGGTGTGCTGACCCAATGTGAGGAGGTCAATGTCCGTCTCCTCCTTGTGTGCGAAGAGATAGACCCGGAGAGCCTCCTTATCTGCTGCTTCCATAGCATGCAGAGCAGAGTCTCTGTCAAAAGTCCCAAGTCGGGACACCGGAAGGTGCAGCACGCTTCTTGTCGTCTCCCCTCCACCAATACCGACCGGGCGGCTACCCGGTGTGGCAATCTGAGCCGAGCAAAGAGCCGAGACGAGGAGGGCTACTCCGACTAATATATAGGTACGTAGTCTCATATCGCTACAAAATTACCTATTTTTTAATCTTAATCCGATCTGTTGGATGTTCATCGGTCAATTCTTTTACCGGTATTAGTGCGCTCTAATACCGGTAAAAGAATTTCCTAATATCGGTAAAAGAATTCTCTAATATCGGTATTAGTCCGATCGCTCAGGGCTGTGACCTGTCGGGCTGGATGTGAAGAGTTTCGCTCTTCCCCTCTCCGTAAGTGAGGATGAGTGTGAAAGGGACATTGCTGTGGACTGTGACCCGCGGTCTCTCTCCGGGTGTGCTACGCCGTGCGCAGTGGAGGTCAATGGATCCCTCGGGACCAAAAGGGTAACGATCAATCCCGTGCGCCTCGAGCTGACGGATGTCCCAGGTGATAGTCTCCTCCGGGTAGTCAGCCTCAATGCCGATGAGGTACTCAATCAGTAGAGCGATCGGTGCCAATCCACCCCAGCCGACAAAGTGATCCCGTGCCATAAATCCCGGCTCTATCTCCTCGGGTGCGTAGTACTCGTAGAAGGTACCTGTCCGCCTATAGACCTCAAGGACAGACTCATAGTGTCGCTTCGCAATCTTGTACGCAAGGTCTCTATAGCCTTGTCGCGAGAGACCCTTGATGACCATATAATTGGTCCCCGGCCAGACGCCTCCCTGCCAGTATCGACCGTTGGGTCGGTACTTGGGATGATCGGCGGAGAGAGAGGGAATGGGGTGGGGACGGGCAAATTCGCACTCCTCGGAGAGGTGAGCGACGAGGCGATCCATACGAGGTCTGTCCAGCACGTCAGTCATCAGTGCCCAGAAGGCTCCGATCCCTTTAGCATCGCAGAGTGTGCCATCTCGATATTGGTCGTAGAGAAATCCGCTCTTCTCGTCCCAGAGCTGAGTATTAACATAGTCCTTAAGCGCCAGAGCATCAGTCTCATAGTCCTCGATCTCCTGCCACCGCTCGATGTAGAAGCCCATCTCAAGGAGCTGGTAGGCGGTCATGATCTGCTGGAGATTGGTGTCAAGCCAGATCATATGTCCGTGAGAATAGATTGGGTTGTATCCCTCCGGCACACGTGGCATATTGTCCATCCCAGTTCCCCAGCCACTGCTCCAGTAGGTGCCGTTGCGCCAGGTGCGATTGAGCCGCAGCCAGTCGTAGTAGCCACAGAGCACCGGGAAGACGCGGTGAAGTCGCCCAAGGTCTCCGTACTGATGGTAGTAGACCATCTCGCACCATGGGAGAAGGTTGGGGCCGGTGGAGGTAGGGTCGTACCGCTCAAAGCAGTCGGCACCATCCGCCTTGATCTCCCTACAGATGAAGCCATCGGGGTGTTGCTTGGCGTAGAAATTGTCGAGCGTCCTCTGGAAGGGGAAGAATCGGGCACCATAGCGGGCAAACATCAGGATGAAGCAGTCGTCCCACATAAAGAGATTACCATTGTATGCTGTATCAATGTAAGTGGCGACAAATCCCGACCCTGCATCGGGCTGACGGATATTATTGACCGCGATCTTCCAGGCGTCCCAGTACATACGGATCTCAACGTCGTGTCCCTCCCAGTGTGGCAGAGGCAGGATTTCTCTTGCTTCGTCAAATGAACGGGGGCGAGTGATCTCCGGCTTCATCGTCCGGAAGGCATTGTCTGTGACGAAGACATTCTTGACATAAGTATTCTTGTAGGGCAACTTGTAGATGGAGTCGTTGCCTGAGCTGATCTGCGATGAGGCGATGAGGGAGGAGACCACAAGGGTCAGTAGGAGGAGTGGTAATCTATTTCTCATAAGCATCATAGGTGTGGGGTATCAGTGAGTTGATTGGTCGGACTATCTGCAGTGGTGCAGTGATGTATGCGACGGTACTCCTGAGGGGAGACCCCGAGGACTGAGCGGAATTGTCGGGAGAGGTTCTTCGGGCTGACAAAGCCCATCTCATCGCTCAGCTCAGTGATCGGCCGGTCTCCTGTGAGCAAGAGGTGGGCCAGCTTATCCACCCGGTATTTCATAATGTATTTCTGGATCGTCTGTCGGGTAGCGCGCTTAAATCGCACCTCCAAGTGTCGTCTCGAGAGAGGCACCTGAGCCACGACATCCATGACCGACAGCGGTTGGGTGGCATGGTCGTGGATGAAGCGGATGGCAGTGGCTACCTCATGGTCATTGATGGAGAGGATGTTACTGGAGGTCCGCTCAGTGATGCGGATGGGGCGCACGACCACATCCTCAAGGCGATCACTTCGCCCTGATAGGTAATGGTCGATCTGAGTGGCCGCTTCGTACCCTCCCTGTACAATGTCGAGTGCTATGCTGGAGAGGGGCGGATCAGCCAGACCACAGATGGTCTGGTCGTCGTCCACACCAAGAATGGCCACGTCTTGAGGAATGCTGATACTCGAGACGCTGCAGAGCTCGGATACACGGATCCCCTCATTGTCATCGCAAGCGAAGATCGCTGTCTCGGGCGGAAGACCCTCGAGAAATCGGATCAGATCCTCCTGGCGGAAGTCCCACACTTCGTCAATAGAGGTCTCTCTGTAGTCGGTGAGCTGGCTGCTTAGCCCCACCCTCTCTAAGTAGGACTTAAATCCGTAGTATCTCTCCTGAGACCAGAAGACATCCCGGTAGCCAATGAAAGCAAAGGAGGTGAACCCCTTCTGCACGAAGTACTCTGCTGCCATCTCACCGGTCCCTCGGTAGTCTCCCGTGACCGCTGAGAGTGAGGGGATAGGGACCTTGTAGTCCTGCGCCATGGCGAGGATACCCGCCTCTCTGAAACACTCGACCCGATCACCGGGATCAAACCGCCCGATGATTGCATCAGCGCCCCAGGCTTTGGCCCACTGGAGGACACCATCTAGACCATGCTGGCTCTTGTAGCTGGGGGGCATACGGCACACGGCCCAGCGGTCGTGCTCCTGTGCATAGGCTTGGATGCCGGCGAAGAGCTTGTAGGAGTAGGACTCCGTAAAGTCTGTCAGGAGGATCAGTCGTATCATATCACCTGTCAGATGGTTCAAGGAAGAGGATACTCTCCGGGATGGGCTGCCGTAGTAGACCCTTCCCTGTCAGGCCCACCTCGAGAGTCTGCCCCATATAGTCCTCGAAGTAGTCAATCCTCAGCCGATGCAGACCTGCCTCCAGAGCGACTACTCCCTCACGTAGGCGAGCGCTGTGACCTCCGTCATTATCTACCACCTTAGCTCCATCAATGTAGAGCACAGAGCCATCATCTGAGTAGGTATAGAAGCGGTAGAGCCCACGCTCGGGTATGCGGATGAGGGACTCGAAGATGTAGCCAAAGTGGTCCTCACGATCTGCTCCCTCAATAGAGGGGTAGGGCAGGGCTCCCTCCTTGACAAGTGTGGCGGTGGGGATCTGATCAGTCTGCTTGATCGTCCCGGTATAGTAGCGGTACCTCACCCCGTGTGTCGCTGAATCGAGAGATAGTGCCGGCAGATAGTGGGCTGACTCCTCCTCGTTGGAGTCAAAGCCGGAGGGGTAGTAGAAGGTGGCTCCTCGACCGCCCTCCGGGGTGGTTATCCAACTGTCGAAGCGCTGCTCGCCCTCGTGCAGGATGATCAGGCGTCCACCTCTCGGGAGGTCACCATAGGCGTCCAGTCCACTCACCCGTCCATAGCCGAGGGTGATGCCGTCGCGGATAGACAGCGCGTCATTGGCATGGTCGTGTCCACAGAAGACACCCATTACGCCACCTAAGTCCAGTAGTGTGCTGAAGAGTCCGCTATTCAGCGTGGAGGAGGAGATGCCTTCGCTGATATGCCCTTTCCCTTGATCTTTTAGCATCTCGAACTCCGGTATGGGTATGTGGAAGAAAATCATCGATGGAATGCTCACCCTGCCACTCTCGTCAAGGGTTTGAGCATGAGTTTTCCTAAGCCAGTCGATCTGATCGAAGTGGATGTGGTCGTAGTGGCTGACGAACTGGTCCCTGTAGTACTGTCCCGAGTCCAAGAGGTAGAGCAGGGCGGCGATCTCTCCTCCGGTGGAGCTCTCTATGCGGATCTCTTGATTGCCCTTCCCCTCAATGCCCTCCGGTCCCCTGAGACTGACGCAATAGGGCGTCCCCTCGAGGAGATCATAGATGGAGTCCTTGGATAGTACCTCTGCGTCGTGGTTACCAAGGAGAACACCGTAGGGCTGCCTCTCCTCCTCAAAGAACCGAGCGAGAGACCTCCAGCCCTCTACCGCAGGTCGCTCCGTGATGACATCACCGGTCAGCAGGACCAGGTCCGGTTGCTCTGAGCGGATCACCTCCCGAAGGATCTCGTAGGTGCGTGGGGTATTGGCGGAAGTGGGGTCAATGTGAAGATCGGTAAACTGAGCGATCCGAAACGTGCTGTCGGCTCTAAAGCGTAGCACCCCACGCTGATCTTGTGCCGATAGGGTGCTTAGGCTCAGGAGGAGTAGGACGATGGGTATAAGTAGTCGCTTCATGGCTTGATGGTCTCTTGGGTGCATCGCTCAGAGAGTCCGAGTAGGTGCATAACTTTATGGTAAATCTCGGTATTGTGGTATATGCCAGTGAAGTGGTCTGCTGACGGACCATAGAGGTATATCGGTACCAGCACGCCACTATGCCCCCCGGTGGAGAAGTTTCCCTCTACTTCGCCCCTCTCCTCGTCTCCCCCGAGGATGGTGAGTCCTCCGGTCTCGTGGTCTGCCGTGACGATGACTAGCGTCTCGCCATCGCCCTCCGCCCACTTCATAACTGTCCCTATGGCTCGGTCAAAGTCTGCCGTCTCCTGCATCAGTAGGTCGAGATCGTTGGTATGTCCGTAGTCGTCCAGCTGGGATCCCTCAATCATCAGGAAGAAACCCTCTGGCGTCTGCTTCGCTAAGTGATCAAGGGCAAGTCGTGAGGCCTCAGAGAGTAGTTCGCCTCGCTCCAGTGGTACAGGTACGTCCTTCTCAGCATAGACACAGAGTTCGCGTCCGGACGGACTCTTCTCACCTGCGGAGAAGTCCTTGAGGCTTCGGGTGACGCGATACCCTTTCTTCTCCATCTCGCGGAAGATATTGCGCCCATCAGGTCTGTCGGTAAAGACCTTTGCGCCTCCGCCCATGATGAGGTCACAATTGCTACCGGGGAATTGCCCGATGATCTCATAGGGTGCCTCTCGCTCAGCGCTGTGGGCGAGGAAGGCAGCCGGGGTGGCATCGTAGAGACGGCAGGTGCTGATCACTCCGGTACCGAGACCGGCACTGTGGGCGTGATCAATGATGGTGGCGTAGGGGCTATCGAGACTATCCACAGCGAGGGTGTGGTAGCGAGCCTTGTGCCCTGTACTCATCGCAGTGGCGGCTGCGGCGGAGTCGGTCACGAGCTTGTCGAGTGCTGTGGTGATGACCAGTCCGGTGGCCTGAGCGTTAGAGAGATTGATGTGTCCCTTATTGACAGTACGGAGGGCAGCAATGTGGGCTAGGCTCATACCATCGCCGATCATCAGGACGACGTTACGTACCTTCGTCCCTCCCACTGGGCGAACAGTTACGGTCTCGTAGGTGGAGGGTAGAGTGACAGTCTGACGGCTCGGCTCCTGTGCCGAAGCAGAGAGACCTAAGAGCAGAAGGCTTATGAGGAGGTGTTTGGCTGTAGCTTTCATGGATTATTTGTGCTTGAGGGTGGGTGTGGTGTAGTCTGTCTGACCGCGTCGACGGTACTCTAAGCGAAGACCCTTGCCCTCGGCACCTTGCCAGTAGACTAGGGTGAAGGGGTGGAGTCCGCGACTGAGTGCAACCTTGCCGGTTGCTGAGACGAAGGCGTGCGAGCCGTCATTGAGGACAATCGGTCGGTCGTGTATCCGTAGGACGGATCCATCATCGGAAGTGAGCCGAAACTCGTAGACATCGGTCTCCGGCACCTGGATAAATCCTGTGAAAGTAAGCGCAAAAAGGTCCTCCCTGTCTCGCATCTCGATCGAGGGCTGCTCGCAGACGCCGCGCCCGATGATGGGGAGCGAGGCGATCTGATCCGTACTCTCGACCGCCCCGGCGTGGAGCGTCCAATCGGCACCATCGGCAACGGAGGAAACATCTTGCGCTTGGGCGTACTCTGCCTTCGTGACGATGAGTGTGGTCGTGGGAGACGGGTCCAGTCCGTCTTTCTCGGCATAAGCTCGGAGGGTTGCGCTGCGAGTGAGGGTGATGGGCGTACCGGTATACTCCTTTTTCTCCCCCTCATCGATCGTGTAGTAGATTGTCGCTCCCGGGGTTGCTGAGGCTAAGCTTACGCTCACTTGGTCGTGGAAGAGCGTGATGTCATCCGAGCTGTAGACGGGAGACACGAAGTCCTTGCGGGTCATACTGTAGGGCCTCTCCTCTACCACGAAGTCATCCACAGGTTTGTCGGAGAGTGTGAAGGCGAGTGTGCCACCCTCAGTGAGCTCCTTGATGGTGACGAAGAGGCGGTGAAGCTCCTTCCCATTTAGGCTGATGAAGCGGACATAAGGATACTCTGCTGGATCCTTGTCGGTGGTAATGGTGAGCTTGCCTTTCGGGAGCGTCAGAGTCACCTCTCGGAAGCGAGGGGTGGTGATCTGGAGCTCTCCACTCACCGGTGTCACCGGATAGAGACCGAGGGCGGTGAAGAGATACCAAGCGGACATCTGACCGCAGTCCTCATTGCCGCTAATACCCTCCGGGGTGTCGTCGTACAATTCATCCAGGATCTGACGCGTCAGCTCTTGTGTACGGGAGGGACGACCGAGGTAATTGTAAAGGAAGGAAAGATGATGGCTCGGCTCATTGCCGTGAGCATACTGCCCGATGAGCCCTGTGATGTCCTGGAGGTCTCCTGCCGGTGTGGTATCGCTAAAGAGATTGTCGAGGGCATCGAGCATCCCGCCAGCTCCACCATGGAGAGCGATCATTCCCTCCACATCGTGCATAGGAGCAAAGCGATACTGCCAGCCATTGGCCTCGGTGTAGTCTTTGCTTAACTCGTAGGGGTCAAAGTCGGCTCCCCACGATCCGTCCTCATGTCGTCCGCGGAAGAACTTGGTGCTGCCGTCAAAGAGGTGGGTGTAATTCTGAGCTCGCTGGTAGTAGGTGTCCGCAATCTCTGTCTCCCCGAGTGCCTCCGCCATTCGAGCTATGCACCAGTCATCGTACGCATACTCGAGAGTGCAGGAGACGGACTCGTTGTGCGTATTGGCGGGAATGAATCCCAGTCGGGAGTAGGCATCGGAGCCTTTCTTATTGATGTTAGAGGATTTGATCATCGCCTTAAGCACCTCCAACGGATCAAGATTGCCAAGCTGTCCGCTGAGGTAGGCATCAGCCAGTACGGAGACGGCATGGTAGCCGATCATAGTGCGAGTCTCACCACCATAGAGCGGCCAAATGGGTAGCTCTCCTCCCTCACGGTACATCTGCATCATAGATCGGCAGAGATCCGGTACTACCTCCGGGAAAAGCAGGGTAAGGAGGGGGTGCTCCGCGCGGAAGGTGTCCCAGAGCGATAGGGTAGAGTAGCTCACGCCGGATGCCCGGTGGATCTCATCGTCCATACCCCGATAGCTTCCGTCGGCATCACTTATCCTATTGGGCGCAACAAGGGAGTGATAAAGGGCGGTGTAGAGGCAAGTGAGGTCCTCCTTCTTCCCCTCTTTTACCTTGACTTTAGAGAGAAGAGAACTCCACTGCTTTTCTGTATCGGCTTGTACTTGATCGAAAGTCGCGCCACATCTTGAGAGTTCCGCATTGAGATTTGCCTCCGCAGCCTCCATAGAGGTCTGTGAGAGCCCGACAAAGATCTCCACCATGCCTTCATCGCCGGCATCTAGAGACAGTATGGCCCGTATGGAGTCGCCCCTTGCGATCAGTCCATCCACCTCTTCTCCATTAAGGAAAAGCTTGGCTTCTCGTATCGGACGACTCAGGTGGGCGGCAAAGTAGACGTGCTGCCGAGGTACCCAGCCATTGGTGATCGTGTAGCCCCTCAGTGTACTCTCTGAGGTCTGTTCCAGTCCGCTTTCTACGATCTCGTCCCCTTTGATATTGACTAAGTCGATCAGGAGTGATGCTTCCTCTGCCCCCTTTGGGTAAGTGTAGCGATGGACACCCATAAGGGAGCTGGCAGTGAGCTCAGCCTTGATGCCGTTCTCGAGCTCCACGCTGTAGTAGCCTGCATGTGCCTTTTCGCGGTCGTGGCTAAATCCCACCTTGGGTAACCGCTCCTCGTCAATGTGCTCAGTGTAGCGCTCGCTGTCGATGGTGGGGAGGAAAATCACATCCCCGAGGTCACTGCATCCGGTACCGGAGAGGTGGGTGTGGGCAAAGCCGTAGAGCGAGTCGTCATCGTAGTGATACCCTGCACAGGCATCCCAGCCCTCCCAGCGAGTCTCCGGACTTAGTTGCACCATTCCCATCGGAGCAGTAGCTCCGGGGAACGTGTGCCCGTGAAATCCGGTTCCTACAAAGGGATCGACCAACTCATAGAGCCTCTCCGGATCGGGGATGATCAGTTCTTCTTTGGTACTCTTACCACAGGAGTAGAGCGGTGGAAGGCAGAGACACAGTCCGACCCCTACCGATAGCTTTACATTCATAGTTTAGAGTTGTTTATTTCGCAAAGTTTAATGATACCTCTCGCCTCAGGCATTCCGGCAAAGTCCATAAAGTAGATCCCACCGGGAAGCGGTTTCTCAATGGAAAGTATGGTCAGAGCAAAGGGGTTGACGATACGCGCAACAGCGAGAGGTACGGCCGGAGCAGACCCACTGAGATAGGTGATGCTCCAGTAATCCGGCTTCTTTGCAATGAGGTCAAGCGAGGCCTGTATTGCCAGTTTCTTATCCTCCATTCGGACGATGTCACTCACCTTGTACTGATCTTCGACGATCAGATAGAGTGGTGGCTTGGATGGGTTGGTAAGCCGGCACTCAAATATCGTGTTGTCTCTAAAGCCCTCAAAGTTGTGTGCCCATACTTCTCCTGTGACTGTGGTGCGATTTAGGATTACCATCTTCCCCTGTATATCTCTGACGGTTGTCTCGGGCGTTAGGTTGCCGGTGTATAGAAAATCCCGCACCTCCTCAGTACTGAGTGCTTTGGATAGTGAGTTGATGTAAGCCTGTCGGAATTGCGTGTCCCCCTTGGCATCATCCTCCTTACGAAAAGAGAGAAACAGGTACTCTTCAGGGTGCAACTTGAGGAAGTCTAAGAAAACCGGTAGTATATCCTCCGTCAGTTCCATCCTCTGAGGGATGATGCCATGATATATGTACATCTTACCCGATCCGTTATATCGGTCTACTAGACGCAGGTCAAAAGCTCGGATCCCAATGTTCAGCTGCCCGGAGATAGAGAGATCCTGACACTGTGCTGCAAGACCACCTCTTAGAGCCCCGGAGTCATGAGTCCCGGGTACCGCCAAGTCGATGACTCGAGGAGAGGAGTCTGGGATCTTTGGTAAAGTGATGTCGTTGCTCACACTCTCTGGGGAGAGCGTTGGTGACTCCTCCGGATCTCCGCCCAGGCTATGGCACCCGCTGAGGATAAAGAGAAGAAGAACGGGAAGTGTGTATAGTGCTGATTTATTCATCATTATAGTGAAGTATTCATTATTAATCATTAAAGCATTTAAGCAGGTCACTAGTATCCTCTGTACCTACAAAGTCAATGAAGTAGACTCCTCCGGGAACCATCTTCCTCTCTCTAAGAAGCAGGTATGCAAATGGATTGACCTCACGAGCCACCCTCTGCGGTGTTGTGTTTCCGGTGCCACTGAGGAAGGCGATCAGCCAGTGGTCTGGTAGACTGTCGGAGCGCTCGAGGACATCAGACAGGGCAGCCTTCTTGTCGCTCATCTTGGCAGTGTCCCGGATCATATACTCATCCTCCACCAATAGATCTAATGTACCGCCACATGGATTGACTAAGCGAGCCACAAAGGTGGTGTCGTCCTGAAATCCATCAAAGTAGGGCAGGCAGACATCCTCATCGATCCTTGTGCGGAGCAGGATGAGCAGTTTGCCACGCACTTCTGAGATCTTGGTCTCCCAAGTAAGCTGTCCTCTGTAGAGGAGCCGTGCTACTTCGGGTCTCTCCAGCGCACGCCGAAGAGATTCGCTGTATGCCTTCATTTCCTCCTGCGAGTGGCGCTCATCATCCTCCTTACGGAGTGACAAGATAACGAATTCGTCCGGATGGGCGTTGAGAAATTGGGTGAAAAGTGGCAGAACCTCCTCTGTGAACTCGAGTCCAAGCGACTCCTCACCATGATACAAATCCATATACCCGGACCCGTCATATCGGTCAACGAGTCGGAGGTCAAAGGCTCGGACACCGACCTCCAGCTGCTCCTCCAGCGTCAGGTCTTGGCACCGAAGCTGAGGCGAGGCGCTAAAGGCTGCGGCATCATGCGTCCCCACGATCGCTAGATCGATCAGTCTCGTCTCCGGCGCCCTCCCACAACCTCCTATCATACCTGAGGTCAGCAGTAGTGTGAGCAAGGTAGGAGTCAGTCTACTCTTCAGCTCGGGGAAAAATGATTGCATCTCGCATTGATAAATATAGAAATACCATACAGCCGCCTAGTAGAGAGCTGATCTAACTCTCGGCTAGGCGGCTGAAAAATAAAAAGGTTAGGCTGACTTTAGACTCATCGACCCACAGCAGCTTCCACCTGCAGACGCAGACCTACGACCTTTCCCTCTTGGAGGTCAAAAAGCTTCTCACTTGACCTTAGCAGATAGGACTTAGGAGCCATAATAAAGAGGGCCACGTCTCCGTTGTCAGAGAGGTTTACCATTTTCTTCTCATACCCCTTTATCTCATTGATCTGGCTAATCATTGACTTGCTTCCTGATCCAAGTAGGAAGATCGAGGAGGGAAAATTAGTTTCCGTCAAAAGTCGTTTGTTGAGAGCGTCCGGGTCTCCGCTCTCATTCAGTGTGACGAGACCGAGGTTTATGTCATAGCTGAGTTGCTTTTCTCCGGTTGCCATAAGCTTCAGACCGGCAGTAGTCAAGAAACAACCAGTTCCGGATAGGGATTTCCCTTCAAACTTTTGAGCCCAGTCCTTAGCTAAGAGGAGATTTCCGCTCTTTAGGGAGCTTGGGTTAAATATCGGGAAGCACTTAACTGCATCCGAAATGACCGCATTAGGGGAAAACTCTCGTCCATCCTTGCTGTATGGACTAACGCCCATAAGCATATAGGCAGATACTTTTTCTCTTGGGAGAGAAACTAATTTTCTGCACACAGCTTCGTAGTCTGATAGAGAGCTCCCCAGATTTTCGCCATCCTTATTGGTAACAACCAAGAGAGATATGGTACGATTCTTATTCCACTCCGGAGTTTTTGTCTCCTCATTCGTGTCAGGAATTTTAGGCTCCGGCTGGGGGCTTGGTGAGGGCTTTTGTCCCCCACAACTGCTAAGAAATAGCAGGCAGCAGGCAGCCAAGGCAACCTTACTATTCCTAATCCTTCTATCAACTCCTATCATAATGTAAGGTCCATATATACGGAGGCGTGATCGGATATATCATAGCTGGCACCCTCATGATTGATGCGAAAGGGATCAACCTTTGGGGATCCACACTTGATATCGGGTGTGGTGAGTATGTAGTCCACCCAATGGTTTGCTGTGATAGCGAGCTTATTCCCAAAGAGACCGAGCGCGTAACTAACCGTGCCGGGGTCAGTATTGAAGTCGCCCATCATAATTATGGGGCGATTCGTCTCAAAGACCTCGTTTCTCTTGAGAATTTCAGAAAGCTGCTCCACTTGCCCTCCTGTATGGTCCAGGTGGGTACCTACTACACGGATCACCTTCCCATTAGGCAGAAGGAGATCAGCCCAGAAAACACTCCGAGGATCAGACGATCCCGTAGGCATTGACAGCCTACGGCAGTCCATCCGGATGATCGGATAGCGAGAAAGGATTCCATTCCCATAGAGTCCTGCACCTCTATTGAGCTCCGAGCGGTCGTAAGACTTACAGAAGTAGTAGAGCATTCCCAAATGCCCCGCAAGCTCCGCCAGTGGGTTACGATCACCAAGAGCATCCGTGTAGACCTCAAGCTCGTTAATCACGCAGATGTCGGGCGATACTTTGTCAAAGGCATCAAAGAAGGGCTTCATCACATACTTGTGACCGAGAGTAGTCTCAACAGCCCCCTCGAATGACTTGACATTATAGGTCATAACACGGATCGTCTGCGCATCTGTTGTCCACGATAGCCATTGGGCAGACAGGGCAAGAAGGAGTGCTAGAGCGATCCGTCCTGCTCGATTAGTAGCCAACATTTTGCTTCAGGTGCTTAGAGCCGTCAATGGCGGACTGAGGGATCGGGAAGACCTTATTCACAGCAGGGTTAAACTTACGTGCCGGCCAGACCTCGATCAGCTTCTTCTCGCCCTTGCCTGTTGTAGGATCGTATGTCTTCCCATAGTAATTGAGATCAAATCCGTGCAGGGGTTGCTCTAAGAGATCAAAGTCACCCCAGCGCATCAGATCAAGCCATCTCGGGGTCAGAAACTCAAACGCCAGCTCACAGCGACGCTCTTGCTTGAGCTCCGCCTTGGTCCCTTGAGAGTTGGAAGACAGCCCGGCACGGGTCCTGATCTGGTTGAGGATAGAGACCGCCTCAGCATTTCCCTCTCCCTTCGTCCAGATCAGAGCTTCTGCTTTCATAAGCAGGATATCAGCATATCTCAGAACTACCATTCCGAGAGTAGTACACATAAAGTTACCATTGTTGAAGAACTCCTTACCTGCATTGTCAGTTGTCCTATAGGGACTGATCCACTTTGTTAGGAGGATATTGGCAGGGGTGGACGGCTGGCGTTTGTCATCAATGGTTCGGATTTCCTTTCCTTGCTTATCCTTGGAGATCTCGGGCTCTCCCAGCTTAAAGTCCAGATCCATAAATACTACTCTGTCACCGGGCCCTGCAAAAGACGCTTGGCGACGCACATCACCCTCCTCGTATGCTTCGTAGAGCTCAGCTGTGGGACAAAAGTATCCCCATGTGTTGAACCTCCCGAAGCCTCCGTTCTGGAAACTCATCCCATGCCACTTGGGTCCGGCTGCTGCTGTAGCTGATCCGAGGAATGAAAAAATGTACTCGGAAGAGAAGTTATTCTTGGCAGTGAAGAGTGTTGAGAAGTCTGGGTACAGAGACCGCTTGTCGACTCCTGAGAGTTGGATGATCTTATCGCAGTACTCTATCACTTTGTCGTAATACTTCGCATCGAATTGGGATGCATATAGCGCTGCTCGGGCGGCAAGGCCCCATGCTGCTGCCTTCCACGGACGCCCGTATTGGTCCTCAGATTGCTGGGAGAAGAGAGGTAGGTGTGCAGCCGCCTGATCCATATCCGAGATGATCAGATCGTAATTCTCAAGGACACTCTTGGGTCGCTCGGTGTCCATTTCTGATACCGGTGTCTTGTCAGTAATGATGGGGATCCCTCCATTGGGACCATCATCGCCGTGCCAGGGAGCCAGCCAGAGATAGGCCATTCCACGATAGAAGTAGGCGTTGCCAAGGACGTAGTCTCTTAGCTCTCCATCTACATGGAGATTGTCTACAGCCTTGATCAGCTCGTTGGCTGAGCTGATCACCTGATACATACGATCCCAGTTCTCATTCCAGTCACGACCATTATTGGCGTCCATAGTGAAGTTCTTGATCTGAGCTGCTTCGGCTTGATTACGACCGGTGATGCAGTTGTCAGATGCGTTCTCCATCCACATGTAGCCACGACCTGTCGTTCCTTCCTCGCTCGTGAAGCGATTGAGTGCATCTACTGCGAGACGGAGGTTGTTTGGATCCTTGTAGAAGTCCTTATTTGTGTCTCCGTTGGCATAAGGCTCGTGATTGAGGAAGTCGCTATCAGCACACGAGGTAATGAGCGATCCGCTGCCGATAAGTATCAGCCCGGCGCAGAGTCCGGAGAGTATGCTTTTTGTATTGGGTGTCATAGTCGTATTCGTTCTTATTCGATCCATTATAATCAGAGACTGAGATTAAGTCCAAAGGAAAAAGTGCGAGACAGTGGATAGCGTCCGGCATCCACTCCATATCTTCCTACCTCGGGATCAATGCCACTATACTTGGTAAAGGTAATGAGGTTGGATCCATTGAGATAAAAGCGTACCGTTGCCCTGGGCATAGATATAGCCTCCATCCAGACCTTGGGAAGCGTGTAGCCGAGGGTCACATTCTTTAGTCTCAGGTAGCTGCCGTCCTCGAGGAAGTAGCTGTTGGCACTCGAGTAGTTGCCATTCTCATCCTTTGCCACACCTATCCTCGGGATGCCGGAGTTGGGGTCAAAGTCGAAGGACTTCATCACGAGGGCGTTCATATTGCCCTCCACTCCGCGACCTGTGAGAGTCATCTGCTTGTAGGCGTTGTAGATCTGATTGCCCTGGATCCCCTGGAAGTCTATGGAGAGGTCCACTCCATTCCAGCCGAAGTTGGCTCCAAATGAGAAGGTGAACTTGGGCATATAGGAGCCGAAGTACTTATAGTCCTTCGTATTGATGACTCCATCATTATTCTGATCCACAAACTTGATGTCTCCCGCCTTGGCATTGGGCTGTATGGGAGATACAGCACCGGTCTCAGGATCCTTGTGGGTATAGGCTGCCACCTCTTCGTTGCTCTTAAAGATTCCGTCAGCCTCCTGTAGATAGAAGGATTGCCATGGCAGACCCACCTTGGAGCGGATGGGTGACATACCATTGACGACCAGGTTGTCCTGGATGTAGTCACGACTGCCGAGGTCGAGTACCTCTGAGTTGATGATACTCATATTGGCAAATCCGCCCCATGTGAAGTCCCCCGAGCGATCATTGTAATTAAGCTGAAACTCCCAGCCCTTATTCAAGACGGAACCTACATTACCCAGAGGCTCCTCCTCGACACCCATCGTGGAGACGATCGGTACTCGCTCGATGAGGTCCTTAGTGAGCTTGTGAAAGTAGTCTACCGTGAGTGAGAGTCTGTCAAAGAGACCCAAATCAAGTCCCACTCCCCATGACTCCGTGGTCTCCCATCTGAGGTCCGTATTAGAGATACCCCTTTGGTAATAACCGGTTACTGTATGGTTGTCTATGCCAAATACAGTCTGGCGTGCTTGTGCCATAGAGACATTGTAGGCGTATGGATTTACGGTTGCCACGCTTCCTACCTGACCCCAGCTGGCGCGGATCTTAAGGAGATTGATGGCGTCCATATCCTTCATAAAGTCCTCACTGGAGATCTTCCACGATCCGGAGACGGCAGGGAAGACTGCCGAGCGGTGGGATGGGTCCAGCTTGGAGGAAAGGTCGTTACGCACGGAGGCAGTAAAGAAGTATCTGTCGGCATAGGAATAAGCAATGCGACCAAAGCCGGAGATCATAGACTCCTCTACGATGCCCTCAGTCGGCTTGACTGGGATCTTGGTGGCATTGGAGAGGATGATCTTATTGAGATCCTCACTGGGCAGCTCCGTCCCCTCGACCCAGTTGTCACGCCAGTTGTCATACTGCATAGTGTACCCCGCCATCGCGCTGATGTGGTGGTCGTCCCCAAAGACCCGTGCATAGGTTGCAGTGGTCTCCCATATCCACCTATTGTGTAGGGAGTTGTAGATAGAGCGGGAGTTCTGCGAGCCACGGCCTCCGACCTCTCTGACAGCCGGTGTGAAGCCCTCATAGCGACCCCAGTCCTCACCGAGAGAGAGACGACTGATGATATCTAGTCCGTATAGGGGCTTGATATTCAGTGAAGTGGTGGAGAAGAGGGTTGATGCCGGCTGATTCTCGTGGAGTCGGAATAGAGAGGCTACCGGGTTATTGATCATACCATAGCCTGATATTCCCTGCTTAGCGTAGTATGCCGGGATGGTACCACCCCACACCTTATTTCCCTTTGCATCGAGAATTTCTTTTCCATTCTCGTCCATCTCATAGATGGTGGCAGCTGTAGGGTAGAAGGTTGCGTCAGCGAGGATTCCCTCGTGACCATAGTCGTTGATATTACCTCCCTGACCATTATCGTGAGTGAAGTGGAGACTCTGAGAGAGCTTCAGCCACTTATTCACTGTGAAGTCTGCATTGAGTCGTGCTCCAAAGCCATCTGACCACGTATTCTTCAGGATACCATCGTGGCGATCATACGATACTGAGAATAGAGCACTAAGCCTCTCGCTACCACCGCTGATTGAGGCGGCCACATGCTTCATGGAGCCGAGGCGGAAGATCTCATCCATCCAATTGGTGCGATCAATCATCCCATATGGGTACAGGCTGACGTTAGCCACTGCGGGCAGAGCAGCTGCATCGCCATTCTCTACGACCTTATTCCACACCTTGATATACTGACCTGCTGTGGTTACCTGAGGTTTCTTGGTGATCTGGTCAAAGCTATAGGAACTGTTGATATCCACATGCAGGTTGCCCTCCTTGGCCTTCTTAGTGGTTACCACGATCACACCGCCGGATCCTACAGAGGCACCATAGATGGCTGCCGAGGAGGCGTCCTTCAGGACAGTAATGTTCTCTACATCCTCAATGTTGAAGGGTGCACCCGGTACGCCATCCACGACATAGAGTACCTGATCCCCACCGCGAGACCCTTTGCCTCGGATATTGAGCTCCGCGCCTTTCATAGGGTTACCACCATTGTTCTGGATGGTGACACCGGGCATACGACCCTGAAGCATATTAGCCAAATTTGCCGGGCGAGACTTTAGGCTCTCGTCAATATTCATGGTGGAGATCGAGGTGGAGAGGTCCTCCTTGCGGGAGGATCCATATCCGATGACTACAAGCTCTTCTAGTGCCTGAGTGTCCTCCTGCAGCACAACCTTCAGATCACTTGTGGCTCCATTCACCTTTACCTGCTTGGGCTTGTACCCAATAAAGGAGAATGAAAGGGTTACCTGATCCGGAACCTTGATGGTGAAGTGCCCATTGAGGTCGGTGGTCGTGCCAAGTGTCGTACCTATCGCTTGGATAGTCACGCCAATGAATGGCTCATCGATGGTCCCGTCAATAACGGTACCACTTACTGTAACCTCGTTATTCTTCTGGGCCTTGGCCTCCATGGACATACCGAGTGACCCGGAGAGGAGAAGGGTCACTATGAGGTATGACAAGCTCTTTATGATACTATTGCGTTTCATTCTTTTATGCTCACTATGTTACTTGGTGGCGTTTGCCTTCTTGTTGTTTTCTATGATCTCCATGATGGCGATCTCGGGGTCATGCTCATTGTACTCCGTCACCTGGGAGAGCCACAGCTCTGCCATATGGAAGTATCTGTCACCGCCACCTGTACCAAGTAGGCTGATGAGATCGGTGCCATCGTAGCGGGAGGTCGGCTCCAGTCTGATGTAGCGAGTGCCTGCAGGCACGCTGAAGTACTCGCAATTGACTCTCACGCCACTCTCCTTGGGCATATCAAAGGTGACTGAGATCGGTGCTGACCAGCTGTTCCCGTCCTTGCTGAAGGAGACTCTAGCATCCTTGACAGAATCACCCTCCTTTCCGGGGCGGGGAGCGTAGCCAAGGATCATATCCTGAGCCGAGACACCGCTCTTAAGGTCGATAACGATGTTGTGGAGCTGGCTTACGTCCACCCAGCCATGCCAGTCAGAGTGGAAGTAGTTACCCAGATCTCCATCGGTAAGGTTCTCAATAGGACCCTCAGACTCCTCCTGAGCATTTGTGCTGAGTTGATCGGCGATCAGGGGGATATCCTTCCACGCCTTAGTGGTGTAAATCATCGCCATATGCTGGCTGACGGCAGAGGTGGTCATGGATGCTGAGGCGTCACCGGTACTACTGTAGGAGGTTACGGTGAAGTCAATCGTCCCGGCACACTCAGCAAGGCCGGAGGCGACCACCGATCCCTGCTCAGGCTTACCACCGAGCAGGACTTTGTGATTTAGGATTGGGTCAAAGTAAGAGACCATCACTCCGATGCAGTCGCTGTTCTCTTTTTTGCCTGACATAGACCACGAGATGGTGATCTGACCGGGTCCCTCCGACTTGGCAGAGACCTTCTCCAGAGGTATGGCACTCTGTGGCTCGGAAAGCTCGTTCTTATTGGTGTCGCAGCTGATTGTCATCAGCCCTACCGCCAGTGTGAAGAGCAAGGTTTTTGTTCCTTTCATATCCTATATTGATTAAGTAAAATAAAGTTCGCTTCCTTAAGTATGTAGTGCTTTAGAAAATAAGCTACAATATCATACTGTATGAAATCGTTCCAAAGGTAGTGGTTTGATGTGGCAAATCTAATGCATTTTGACGACATTAATGTTACAGTCTTTCTTTTACGCAGTTTTCGATTTTGGTGAATTGGTAGATAATGTTGATTTAATATTCTGGTAACAAGATGAATACAACGTTATTTTGACATTCTGGTGATGGGGAGCGTTATTACGGATGTTTGTCCTCTTTTTGCGTTAAGTCTTGTATAATGGCGATTTGAGCGTACCACTCTTTTATTAGTTGGTGATCACCTGAGACCGCTTTTTCGGGCGACCATTAAGCCTCACACAATCATGTACTATGCGTTCGTCCTTCAGGAGTAATTCTTTTACCGATATTAGTCTTGTCTAATACCGCTAAAAGAATTCTCTGATATCGGTAAAAGAATTCTCTAATATCGGTATTAGTCAGAGGGGAGATCCTGATCGATTTGAGCGATGATTTCGCGGTGATGTGAAAGGTGGTGAGAGAAAAAAAGGTACATTTGTGACTGTAAGGTCACGCCATGCAGATGGGTGTGAGCTTTAACGTGAGAATAAATTATTTGGTAACCAGATATATAATCAAGCTATGGCAGTATCAGAAAGCTTAATCGCCTCTGCACGTGAGAGAGCCCGCAAGTGGCTCTCTGAGGACTATGATGAGGAGACACGCCGTCAGGTGCAGCAACTCTTAGACGCTGAGGATCCATCGGAGTTGGTCGATGCGTTCTACAGGGATCTGGAGTTTGGCACCGGAGGTATGCGGGGCATTATGGGTGCCGGGACTAATCGTATGAATAAATACAATATCGGTGCTGCCACTCAGGGTCTCTCCAATTATATGATCAAGGAGTTTGGCGAGGACGCAGACCTTAAGGTGGTCGTCGGCTATGACGGACGTCACAATAGTAAAGTCTTTGCGCGTATCGTGGCAGATGTCTTTACCGCCAATGGCATCCATGTCTACCTCTTCAAGAGTCTTCGCCCCACGCCGATGATCTCCTATGCGATCCGTCACTTCGGCTGTCAGAGCGGAGGGATGGTGACCGCCTCACACAATCCGCGTGAGTACAATGGATTTAAGGTCTACTGGGAGGATGGCGCTCAGATCATTGCTCCTCACGACAAGAACATCATCGGTGAGGTCAATAAGATCCGCTCCGTGCGTGACATCAAGTTTGAGGGACGAGAGGACCTGATCACACTCATCGACGAGAGCTTTGATAAGCAATATATCGATGATCTGCTGACGACCCGCCTGACTCCCGAGGCGATCAAGGCTCATCACGACCTCTGCATCGTCTACACACCGCTTCACGGCACCGGTAGTCAGGTCAATGTCCGCGCTATGGAGGCTGCAGGATTTGACAACATCCATCCGGTCAAGGAGCAGATGGTTGTTGATGGGGACTTCCCTACGGTGGACTCTCCCAATCCGGAAAACCCTGAAGCGATGAAGATGGCACTTGACCTTGCTCATAAGGTAGATGCCGATCTCGTCCTCGCCTCGGATCCTGATGCGGACCGCCTCGCTGTGGGGTGTAAGGATAATGAGGGGAAGTACGTCCTACTCACCGGTAACCAGACCTGCCTCCTCTATGCTTACTATGCGATCAAGCGGCATCAGGAGATCGGCGATCTGTCGGAGAGTGACTATCTCGTCAAGACCATCGTGACCACCGACCTGATCCGTAATGTGGCTGATGCCGGTCACGTCGAGCTCTACGACTGCTACACCGGCTTCAAGTGGATTGCAAGTGTGATGCGTCAAAACGAAGGTACTCGTCGCTACCTCGGTGGTGGTGAGGAGAGTATCGGCTACCTCTGGGAGGACTTTGTCCGCGACAAGGACTCTGTCTCAGCTTGTATCATCATGGGTGAGATCTTTGCGTGGGCTCTGGAGCAGGGTATGACACTCTATCAGCTCCTCGATAAGATCTACCTCGAGTATGGCTACTCCGTCGAGAAGACCATCAGCGTGGTTCGTCCCGGTGTGACCGGTGCTCAGGAGATCGAGGATATGATGAAAAACTTCCGTCACCATCCCCTCAAGGAGCTTGCAGGCGAGCAGGTGACCGAGGTGCTGGACTACTCCACACTTGAGGGTAGAGATCAGGTGAGCGGCGAGACCTATACCCTCGACTTCCCCACCACCTCCAACGTCCTTCAGTTCTTTACCGCCAGTGGCACCAAGCTCTCTATCCGTCCCTCGGGTACGGAGCCGAAGATCAAGTTTTACATCGAGGTGCATGCCTCACCGAAGGACCCCGCTCAGCTGGCTGAGGCACGTCGCTCTTGCGATGAGCGTGTAGAGGCGATCCGTAAGCAGCTCGATATCTGAGCAATTAGATTGAGTTAATAAAAAGTAGTCAAGGGATGGGAGAGCGGTATGGAGCTGTCTCTTCCATCCCTTTCTGTTATGACGGATGAAAGTCTGTATTGCTGAGAAACCCTCCGTTGCTCGCTCCATTGCTGCTGTCCTAGGTGCCGTCGAGGCACACGACGGCTATATGGAGGGCAATGGGTATAGAGTCACCTGGACCTTTGGTCACCTCTGTGAGCTGAAGGAGCCGGCGGAGTATGCCACACGATGGCAGCGGTGGAGTCTCGTCCATCTGCCGATCGTGCCGGAGCGCTTCGGGATCAAGCTCAAGGAGGATAGTGGCATCAAGCACCAGTTTGACGTCATCCGCAGATTAGTGTCGGGGGCCGATGAGGTGATCAACTGTGGAGATGCTGGTCAGGAGGGTGAGCTGATCCAGCGCTGGGTACTCCAGCTGGCTGACTGTAGGGTCCCGATCCGGCGTCTCTGGCTCTCCTCTATGACTGAGGAGGCTATCCGAGAGGGCTTCGATCATCTGCACGACTCTGCCGAGTATGAGCGACTCTACTATGCCGGTATGACGCGAGCGATCGGAGACTGGCTCCTTGGGATCAATGCGACTCGCCTCTATACTCTTAAATATCGGTCTGGGGACTCTCGCCGCCTGCTCTCTGTCGGAAGAGTGCAGACACCGACGCTGGCCCTTATCGTCGAGAGGGCGGAGGAGATAGAGCACTTTGTCCCCGAGCCCTACTGGGAGATCAAGACGATCTACAGGGAGACCGCCTTCGCTACCACCGCAGGGCGATATAGCACGGTCGATAAGGCGCAGAAGATATTGGATAAGATCATGGGTAAGCCCTTCTCTGTCACAAAGGTGACGAAGAAGAAGGGGAAGGAAGCTCCTCCGCATCTCTTTGACCTTACCTCTCTCCAGATCGAGGCTAATAAGAAGCTGGGGCTCTCAGCCGATGAGACGCTTCGCACGATCCAGGCACTCTATGAGCGAAAGTTAGTCACCTATCCACGTGTAGATACCACCTATATCACTGAGGATGTCTACGCCAAGTGTCCTGAGATCCTTAATAACCTCTACCAGCGCAACCATGTACTAAGGGACCTTATTGCCCCGCTGGGACACAAGAAGCTCCGTAAGCTAAGGAGTGTCGTCGACAATAGTAAGGTGACTGACCACCATGCGATCATACCGACCGGTGAGGGTGGGGTATTTACCAGCAACGAGGAGCAACAGATCTACGACCTCATCTCGAGACGATTCCTTGCTGCCTTTTACCCCGACATGCAGTATGAGCAGACGACGGTCCAGGGAGCAGTCGAGGGCGTACGCTTCCGTGCCAACGGGCGAGTGATTGCTGACCCAGGGTGGCAGGCGGTGGCGAAGCCCGATGAGGATAAGGAGTCTCAGGACGAAGAGCCGATGACTACCGTGATGCCTTCTTTTGTCGAGGGGGAGCAGGGACCACACCGACCGGAGCTGCAGGAGAAGCAGACCCGCCCCCCCAGAGCCTACACTGAGGCAACCCTCCTCAGGGCTATGGAGACTGCCGGTAAGCTGGTGGAGAGCGAGGAGATGAAAGAGGCCCTGAAGCAAAATGGTATTGGCCGCCCATCCACTCGTGCTGCCATCATAGAGACGCTCCTCAGTCGCGGATATATCCGCAAGCAGCGTAAGACCTTGCTCCCGACTCCCGTTGGGAGGGAGCTGATCCATATCATCCGGGACGATATGCTCAAGAGTGTGGAGCTGACCGGTCAGTGGGAGAGGAAGCTACGCCAGATAGAGAGTGGCGAGTATGATGCTAGGCAGTTCATCTCCGACCTTACTCAGAAGGTTACCCGGATGGTTACTGAGGTGATTCGGGATCCTCGCACTATGAGTGCTCTGATCGAGGAGGAGAAGTCCGCTGTGTCGGAGAGGGGAGAGGAAAAGAAGAAACGGCAACGCCATTCCTCCGCTCAGTCTGGCAAGTCAGCAGATGCTCCTCCCGTCGAGGGAGACCTATGCCCTAAGTGTCGTCAGGGACACCTGCTTCGTGGGCGGACAGCCCTTGGTTGCTCGAGGTATGCGGAGGGGTGTGACTACCGATTTCCCCTTCCCGAGGAGTGACTTTAGACCAAGCCGTACTCCACCTCTGTACAGACGCGCTCGATCATAGCGTCCCGTCCATAAGGGTCGTAGTCAGCCTTTAGAGAAGCGCCAAAGAACTTGGCAAACATATTCCAAAATCCTGCTGCAAAGCCACCGAGGAAGGAGTCGATCAGCTCGTAAGACGTGCTATTTGTCTCCCGCGTGATGAGCTTAAGGAGGAGCTTACCCTGGCGGAGAGTGAGCTTTTTCATCTCTGGCTTATATTGCTCGTAGAGCTCCTTCTGCATCCGCTTGAGGTGTGCCTCACGAGCCTTATCATTAGGTAGCGTCTGGAGGTACTCGTAAGTCTCCATCATCGTCTCGCTCACCATCTTGGCGTACGGGAGGGTGATCTTGACATCTCTCACGAGACGATTATAAGCCCTGCGCTCCTCGGGCGTGGCATACTTCATCTCCCGATAGATAGAGACTGGACCGAGGTCCACTGTCGGGAGACTCTCGCCGTACTCCGTCCGGACCGGCACCAGGAATCCCTGCACCTTTTTCCCCTCCATTGAGATCTGCTTCAGCTCCTCTCGGAGAGACTCCTGAGCCTCTCCCAGTGCCGAGGTCAGCACCAGGGTGAGGAGCGATAGGAGGACCCGATAGGGGATATGAAGTCTCAGAGGATGCACAAGTAAATGGTTCATAGTCATACAGTCGAGGACGTGTGGTACGCCCCCCTTATCTACGGCACAAATATACGCAAAATGCCCCCTCTTAATTCGCTCAAAGGCTGATTATAAGGGAGATTTAGGAAAAAGGAGAAAGTATAGTTTTTTTTACAATATCAGAAGTGTCCCTGCCATTACCGCCATACCTGAGATCACACCGAATATAGCTTGGTGGTGCTTGCCATAACGCTCTGCTGCAGGAAGCAGCTCGTCGAGAGAGATGTAGATCATCACGCCGGCGATGACCGCATTGGTGGTATGGAGTAGAGCGGGTGTCAGGTAGGGCTGTAGGAAGAGGTAGCCCATGAGAGCGCCGACTGGCTCAGCTAGTCCGGATAGGACACCGAGGAGCAGAGCTCGTGAGCGGCTCCCGGTGGCGTAGTAGATCAGGACCGAGACAGAGATGCCCTCCGGGATATTGTGGATCATGATTGCCAGCATGATCGGCAGAGCGGTGGTGGGAGAGGATAGGGCGGAGAGAAAGGTGACCATTCCCTCAGGGAAGTTATGCAGCGTGATGATGAGACCGCTCATCAGCCCGATCCTCCTCAGCCCCTCCAGCGAGTGATCCTCACCGGTCCGCATCTCCTCCACCCCATGGATCTCGTGAGGATTTTCTGTCTCAGGGATTGCTAAGTCAATCAGCAGTGTTGCCACTATGCCGCCAAAAAATGCCAGCACCGCATATAGCTCCCCTATGGCCCCCCACGTCTCCACGAGAGAGACTCGCGCCTGAGACAGCAGCTCCACAAAGGAGATGTAGATCATCACCCCAGCGGAGAGTCCCAGCCCAATGCAGAGGAGTGACTTATTGGTCCGCTTGGAGAGAACTGCGATCGCAGCACCGATGCCAGTAGAGAGCCCTGCCAGCAGGGTCATCAGCAGGGCTATGGTAAAATTGCCTTCCATAAAAGATTAGTGGTGTATCAGTATCATCGTCAGTCCCATAAAGAATAGCCCCATGAGGATCCCAAGGAGAGAGGCGTGGCGTCTGCCGTAGCTGTAGGAGGCGGGGATCAGCTCATCGAATGAGACGTAGACCATAATGCCGGCAATCAGAGCGAGCATCAGGCCAAGGAAGAGGGGCGACTCCATTGGGGTAGAGAGGAATGCTCCGAGGAAAGCCCCGATAAGCTCCATCACACCCGAGAGAAGGCAGACCAGTAGCGCCCTCATACGTCCATATCCAGCATAGTAAATAGGTATGGCGATCGAGAGTCCGATAGGGATATTGTGCATCCCGACAGCCAGCATGACGGGGATCCCCTCCATAGGTGCTTCAGTCGCTGTCAGGTAGAGCATCATCCCCTCAGGTATATTATGTATCGAGATCGCGGCCGCTGCCGCCAGTGCGGAGATGAGGAGGGAGCGCTTCTCCTCAGTATCCTCCTTCATCATCCTCCCATCGCTGTGGTGGGTATGGTGCGCACTCCCGGGCAACAGTCTGTCGAGTAGAGCCATCATCGCCATCCCACCGGCGAAGCCCCCGAGAGCCAAGAGATGCCCTCGCTCTCCATAGAGCGAGACCAACTCCTCGCACGCCTCAGGGAGTAGACCCTGTAGAGCCAAGAATAGGAGGACGCCCCCTGCCAGTCCCATCCCTAAGGCGAGGAGCCGATCCTCGTTGGAGCCTCTCTTTCCAATGAGTGCCAAGGCGCCCCCTAGGGGTGTCGCCATACCGGCTCCGAGGGTCAGTAGCAGTGCGTAGAGGTCAAGGCTCATGGATTAGTATCTGAATATCGACGTGGGGATGGTATAGGAGTCGGAGTTAGACACTCCCTCGTCAGCCTTCATCGCCAGAGTGTCCTTGAGCCTATCAAGCCCGATCTTATGCGACCCCTTGAGTAGCCAGACACTCTCATCCGGCACTTCGATCACCTCCAGAAACGACCGAAGCCCCTCGATGTCTCGGAAGGTCATCGTCTCCGGTGAGGCGAGCCGGCAGAAGGTTTCGCCCACATAGAGCGTCGTGATCTCCGGCTCCCCCTCCATCAGTCTCATAATCTCCCTGTGCTCCTCGTCTGATGCGTCGCCCAGCTCCAGCATATCCCCTAGGATGGCAAACTTTGCCGGCTCCGGTGCTGTAAAGAGATTTTCAATGGCCGCCCGCATCGAGGAGGGGTTGGCATTGTAGGCATCCATAATCAGCGAGATGTGGCGTGGGAGCCTGACCACCTGAGAGCGGTCATTGGTCGGCGTGTAGGACTCAATCGCATTGGCAATCGTCGGCATGGTGAGCCCAAAGGTCACCCCGACTGCAAAGGCTGCGAGGACGTTGTGGTAATTGTAGCGCCCCACAAGATGGGTTCTGATATCCTGCTCGCCAAGGCTACAGCTGATCCGGAGGGATAGGTAGGGCTGCTCCCTTAGGATCGTTGCCTTGAAGTCCGGCTCCCTCTCGTATGAGCCGTCTGCGAGACCATAGGTCACTTGAGCCTCGTCGGACCAGCGCTCGCGCAGGAGTGGGTCATCGAGATTGAGGAATACGACTCCCCCGCTCTCATAGGCTCTCTCAGCGAGGATGCTCTTCTCTCTCAGCGTCCCCTCCAGTGAGCCAAAGCCCTCGAGGTGCGCCTTTCCGATCCCGGTGATCAGAGAGTGGGTCGGGCGTGCAATATCGGCGAGTGGAGCCATCTCGCCGGGGTGATTGATCCCGATCTCCACCACCGCTATCTCGTGCTCGTCATTGAGGCGTAGGAGTGTGAGCGGCATACCGAGGTGGTTATTGAAGTTACCCTCAGTATAGAGGACCTTGTACCTCTGAGAGAGGACGACAGCACAGAGCTCCTTCGTCGTTGTCTTGCCGTTGCTCCCGGTGATGGCGATGAGGGGGATCTTAAAGCTCTCCCGGTGTCTCTTGGCGAGCTGCTGCAGAGCGAGAAGTGTGTCCTCGGTGTAGATACAGCGCTCGTCCCGCTCAGCGAGAGACGGATCTGAGACCAGCGCCACAGCAGCGCCGCGCTGCAGAGCCGCCTCTGCAAAGGTATTTCCGTCCACACGCTCACCGGGTAGAGCGACAAAGAAGTCTCCCTGCTCTACCTGCCTGGAGTCGGTGCAGATAGAGGGGTGCTCCAAGAAGACCTTGTAGAGCGACTCTATATCTTGATTATTCATATCCTCTTATCTCTAATTCTTGACAAAATTAGTCTAAAAGAGGTCCCCCCGCAAGTATAGCTCCTTTTCCCCTTGCCACAAGTTGTCGATTTGTCACGAGAGTTCGCCACGGTCAGCGATCCTGAGGAGGTCGCCAAAGACGCCGAGCGCGGTCACCTCTGCGCCTGCTCCGGCCCCTCGGATAACGAAGGGGAGGTCGCCATAGCTCTCGGTGTAGATCTCAAAGCAGGAGTCTGCACCGCTGACCGAGCCGGGGGCGCTATCGGCAGGAAGGCTTCTGAGACCACAAGAGAGTTGGGTAGCATCGGTGCCGTCCCCGATAGTCAGCTCTCCGACATATCTCAGCACTTCCCCTTGAGAGGTGCTCGAGAGACTCTCGAAGTAGGACTGTGCCTCGTCCAGGCGCTCCATGAAGTGCTCTGCTGAGCAGTCCCTGAGAGACGATGGAACCAAATTCTCTACCTCAATGTCTGACATCTCTGCCGAGATGCCCACCTCACGTGCGAGGATTAGGAGCTTGCGTGCCACATCGAGACCATTGAGATCCTGCCGTGGGTCCGGCTCAGAGTAGCCGAGACGGGTGGCGGAGCGGATAGCCTCAGCGTAGGAGGTGCTGTCACTGAGTGAGGAAAGGATGTAGCCGAGGGTGCCACTGAAGAGTCCTCTGATGCGAGTGATGCGGTCGCCTGAGAGGTGGAGGAGCCGGAGGTTGTCGATCAGTGGTAGACCGGCCCCCACATTGGTCTCATACCTGTAAGTTCGCCGGTGGTCCCTCAGGATCTCACGCAGTCGGAGGTAGTCAGAGAAGGGACCGGTATTGGAGATCTTATTGGAGGAGACGAGGTCATAGCCCTGCTCAGCGAGCTCGCAATAGCGGTCTGCGATGGCAGGCGAGGCGGTGTTGTCGATGACGACAACATTCTCTAAGTAATTCTCGTCTGCATATCGGATGATCTCTCGGATCGGGTCGTCGGAGGCGGGGGCGGCAGCCTTTCGCTCCCTCCAGTCGGTGCCGATGCCCTCCTTGTCGAGAAGGAGCTGCCGGCTACTGGCGATGGCGAAGAGGCGGAGATCAACGGCTTTGTCGGAGCGGATCCGCGCCCGCTCTCTGGTCACCCGGTCGAGGAAGGCGCCACCGACCGTGCCGTGACCGATGCAGGCGATATGGATCCGCTTGGCGTGAGCAAACATCTCCCCGTGGATCACATTAAGCGCCTTCGGCACTTCTTCGTCATGGACGAGGAGGAAAAGGGTGTCACCGGTAACGGCATTGTTGACCAGCAGAGGTGTGATGCCATTTCGGATAAGGGCGGAGTAGGGGTGGTCGAAGCCGGAGAGGCTGACCCCGATGAGGGCAATGACGGAGAGCCCCTTCGTCGCCTCGATCGTGGGGCGGTGGATGTCCCGATCAAACTCTCTCCTCAGTGCCGCCACGGCATGGTCCGCATCGCTCTCCGCTACAACGAAGCCGACGCCACGCTCCGTCGATCCCTGGGAGATGATACCAGTGCTGATGCCCTCGTCCCTGAGGACGGAGAAGATCCTAGCATCAAAGCCGGGAAGCCCCTTCATCTCGTGCCGCTCAAAGTGGATCAGAGCCTTGCCTGAGAGGGCAGCGATGGCTCTTGCCTGCTGGGAGGATGGAAGAAGATGGACGAGCGTTCCCTCCTGGCGACATCCCTCGGGGCTGAAGGAGTCTAGTATGCGGAGGGGGATCTGCTTAGCAGCCAGTGGGTCGATCGTCTTGTAGTGGAGGATCTCTGCACCCAGCTGGGAGAGCTCGGCCGCCTCGGTGTAGGAGAGCTCGGGGATCTTGTGCGCTGAGAGGACGATGCCGGGGTGAGCGGAGTAGATGCCGTCAATATTGCTGTAGTTGTCGAGCTGCATGGCATCAAGGAAGTTAGCGAGTAGAGCAGCTGTGTAGTTGCTCCCATTTCTTCCGAGGGTTGTCCGCACCCCCTCGTTGCTTCGGGCGATGAAGCCGGTCACGATCGGGAGGGTGTCAGCGGGGAGGTGGGCAAAGTAGCTGCGCGTCTTATCCTCCGACTCCTTGAGCTCCACATTTGCCTCACCATAGGAGTCGTCGGTGACGATGAGGTCGCCGGCGTCGATCGGTAGGGCGTGAGGTAAGAGACGGGCAATGTGGTGGGCGGAGAAGATTTCCCCAAAGGAGAGGACCTCATCCAGTGTCTTGGCACTGCACTCTTGCAGGAGTTCGATCCCCTCGAGGAGCCTGGTAAGTTGATCTGAGAGTTCTTCGGTCCCCTCTCCTTGGTCAGCGAGGAGCCGGTGAAGGCTCTCCCGCCAGGGCTTTCCGGCTTCGGCGAGGTGAGCGAGCTCAAGGAGGCGATCGGTAGTCTTGCCTCGAGCGGAGACGACAACTAAAGGGGGAGTGTCGTCAGCCTCGGCTATTTCTTGGATGATATTGAGGGAGAGGCGGAGGGGCTCTCCATTGGCGAGGGACTTGCCCCCAAACTTTAGCACACGCATACTATACTATTGTCTTACTTGGATTAGGAGAAGTAAGGGCTCATGATCCGGCAGAGCTGGTCATACTCGATGAGGAAGGCATCGTGACCGTGGTCGGAGACGATGGTGTGGAGCTCCGCGCGCCCCTTGCCGAAGTGCTTGAGTCCCTCGATAGTCTCTCGGGCGACGAAGTAGGGGAAGAGCCGGTCGCTATCTATGGCGACGAGGTGGATGTCTGAGACGATCCGTGACAGCTCTTCCTCGCTCCCCGCTGCATTGATCGTGGAGGTGAGGAAGGTCATCACCCTATAGGCGCTCAAGCTGAAGCGCTCCTCTAGCTTGCGACCATGATAGTCGAGCCAATCGATCACCTTTGGGAGTCCGCTGTCCTCCACCTTTTTCCCCTCAAAGCGTTTGATGAGGGACATCGGCGTTCGGTAGGTGAGCATGGCGTGGACCCGCGCATCGTGGATAGGGCGATTGGAGTGCTCCAGTATCAGTCGCTGTACCTCGGTCTGAGCAAGAAGCCAGTCGGAGGCCTTGTAGTCCGTGGCGATGGGGAAGAGAAAGTCCGCCAGCGTGGGCTCGAGGGTGGCGATCTGCCAAGCAAGGCCACCACCGAGGCTGGGTCCGATGAGTGCGTAGAGGTGATCAACACGGAGCTCTCTCAGCACGAGCAGCCAGAGGCGAGCCACGTCCTTCACATTGAGCAGAGAGGGATCGTCCAGTGGAGTAGAACCGGCATATTCATTTCCAGGGATGTCGATCGAGAGGATGGTGTAGCGGGCAGTGTCGATCGTCTGTCCGGGTCCGATGAGCTTTGCCCACCAGCCCTCCGGACCGGCGACAGCGGAGTTGCCGGTAAGGGCGTGACAGACAAGCACTATGGGAGCACTGCCGAGGGCGGGACCTGTCACCTGGTAAGTGAGGGTGACAGAGGGGATACTCTCGCCTCGCCAATTGGTGAAGTCCGAGAGGGTTACTTGTCCGAGCATGATTGGTCGAGTGCGCTTTGGAGATCTGCCTTCAGGTCCTCGATGCTTTCCAGACCGATGGAGAGGCGTATGAGATCGTCTGAGATGCCGGCCTTAAGGAGCTCGTCCTCGGTCATCTGGCTGTGGGTAGTGCCGGCGGGGTGGGTGATGAGGGACTTGCTGTCACCAAGATTGGCAACGAGGGTGAAGAGTTGGGTGCTCTCGGTCACCCTGCGAGCTGCGTGGTATCCCCCCTTGGGCGCAAAGGTGATGATCCCCCCGCCAAAGCCATGAAGCGAAGTCTTGCAGAGGTCATTCTGCTCGTGGGAAAGAAGAGCAGGGTAGCGGACCCAAGCGACCTTCGGATTTGCCTCAAGCCACTCAGCCAGCTCACGACTGCGATCACTGATGGCGTGTGCCCTCAGGTCAAGCGTCTCCAGCCCCTTGATCATCTCGTAGGCGTTGAGGGGGCTGAGCCCGGTGCCAAGATCCCTAAGACCGATGGCTCGGAGTGCCGTGATGAGTGCCTGGGAACCAAAAGTCTCTGTGAAAGAAATGTTGTTATAAGTCGGGCAAGGCTCAGATAGCTCAGGAAAGCGTCCGCTACCCCAGTCGTACCGACCGGAGTCGATGATCGCCCCACCGAGTGTCGTGCCATTACCGCAGACGATCTTGGTGAGAGCGGAGGTGAGGACATCTGCTCCCTCGCTGATGGCGTGGCTGATCCCCTCGGTGAGGGTGATGTCAGCCACGAGGGGCAGACCATGGCGGTGAGCGACCTCAGACGCCGCGGGGATATTGGTGATGGTGAGCCGTGGGTTGCTGAGCGTCTCGCAGAAGACCAGCTTGGTCCTCTCGGTGATGGCAGCCTCCACTTCTTCTGCATTATTAATATCTACAAAGGTGGTGGTGATGCCGAAGCGGGGGAGAGTAGACTCCAGTAGGTTGAATGTCCCGCCGTAGATGCTATTGGAGGCAACGATGTGGTCCCCGGATCGGAGCAGGGTGAGGAAGAGTGTGCTGTGGGCACTCTGTCCGGTGGCGGTAACTACTGTGCCGACACCGCCCTCATATGCAGCAAGCCGCCTCTCGAGGACATCCACTGTGGGGCTGCCGAGGCGGGAGTAGAGGAAGCCCTCCTTGCGGAGCGCAAAAATGTCGATAGCCTCCTGCGAATCAGCGAAGGCGTATGCGGTCGAGGCTACCAGCGGGACGGACACCGCATGGTGACCCGTGGCAAGAGGATCGTAGCCATAGTGAAGTGCAATAGTCTCAGGAGAGTACTTAGGCTGGGTAGTGTGTGACATAATGATGGGGTATAGTGTATGTGATGATAAAAGTGAAGCGAAACCTAACTGAGCTGTTGGCTCGTCGGTTTCGCCTCGTGTGTATGAATGTTGACTTCCGAAATTGTTATGGGATCAATTGTGGACACGATAGAGCCGACGAGTGTACGCAGTACATTCGCATCATCATCAGGGGCAGCATGCTACTGAGGAATATGTAGCTCTTTTGTCTCATAACACTTGACTTAACAGTGCGACAAAGTTACGAAAATGCTTTTATGTAGCAAATTTATTTGAATCTTATTTTTATTGCGGAATAAAATTGCATTCATTGTCTTTTTCTAAGAATATGTTTATAGCTCCTTTGAGGGGCGAGTATCTGGCTAGAGGTAGAGAAAAATGAGTTACCTTTGGGTGCTGGTAATATAACTCACGAAATAACACCCTATGTTTACCTCAATAACCGTAGCTGAGAAGATTGCTAAGCTCCTATTGGATGCTCATGCAGTGTCGCTTAATCCTGAACACCCCTACACCTGGGCCTCGGGCTGGCATAGTCCCATCTACTGTGATAATAGAGTGACGCTCTCCTCGACGGAGATTCGGACACAGATTGCTGATGCACTGGTGGATCTGATCAAGGAGAAATTCCCTCAGGTCACAGCAGTCTCAGGAGTCGCCACGGGTGGCATTCCACAGGCGGCTCTCGTTGCTGATCGCATGCGGTTGCCGCTCTCCTATATCCGCGCAAAAGCTAAGGATCATGGTATGCAAAATCAGATAGAGGGGGCTATTGATAAGGATGCCAAGGTGGTGGTTATCGAGGATCTTATCTCTACAGGTGGTAGCAGCCTCGCAGCGGCAAGGGCGCTGCAGGCGGCAGGGTATGAGGTGCTCGGACTAGTTGCTACCTACTCTCATGGCTTTGCTGTCGCAGAGGATGCCTTTGCTGAGGCTTCTATCCCGATGTTCACCCTCAGTGACTACGATCATGTGGTTGCAGAGGCGGAGCGGAGAGGATTTATCCACAGCGATCAGGTAGAGACCCTCAAGGAGTGGCGAAAGGATCCAGCTAACTGGGGTAAGTGATAGACTTAGAATAGTAGATAGATATGCAGGTAATCAATAGTAGACCATTTACCATCAAGAAGGATATAGACACCGTATTTGACCTAGCGGGAGAGCCTGAGTCAGCTCGTCACTTCCTGAGCAAGGTGGGGGACAAGCCGATGTTTAAGGACGTCTCAGTGACAGATGATGCCATCAGTGCCAAGCTTCCTCTCGTAGGTGACATTACCCTTCGTCGTAATCGTATGGAGAAGCCCTCTCTCGTCAGCTACAAGGCTGAGGGCGCACCGGTGCCGGTGGAGTTGGTGCTCAACTTCCAGCCCGAGGGCGATAATACCCAGGCTCAGGTCTCTGTCGAGGTGGAGGCCCCGTCCTTCGTTGCCGGTATGGTGAAGACTAAGATCCAACCCCTGCTGGATAAGATGGCCGATAGTCTCGAACACTTGGACGTGGATCGCTTCCTTGGGAAAAAGTAAGTCAGAAGTACTCTACAGACTTATCCCTATAGCCACAGCCGTGATACTGGCTGTGACCCTGCTCTCTTGCGGGCATCTCAGCTCAGATACCCCGATACCAGATACGCTTCCGGACCTTCCGGTAGCGTACACCATTGATCTTATGTCCGCTGAGGGGAGGTCCATTGCTTCCCCCCAGACTGCCATCCTTATCCTCACTCCTCGACAGCAGAGTGATCTGCTCGGTGTGGGAGGGCTGATAGTCTGCCATGGACTTCCGGGTGAGGTCGAGGGCGGAGGCTATGCGGCCTTCGATGCTCAGTGCCCCCTATGCTATCCCACCCGAGGGATAGTCATGCCGGATCACACTCCGGCTGAGGAGACGCTGATGTCTGCTACATGCAGCCACTGCTTAGCCGTGTACGATCTCTCACTCGGTGTGGGACAGCAGACCCGCAGGGATCTACCCACTGCTGTGCTAAAGCACTATCCGACTATACTGCGGGGGAGAGACTTGGTGATCGGCAACTAAGATGAAGAAGAGACAAGATGAAAGGTCTAATGCTGGTGAAGCGGGTGAAAAAGGCAATTGCTGAAGATAAACTGAGGTAGGCTATGACAGAGAAACAGAAGACCAAGTGGGCGCTCAGGCTTTGGCGCCTACTGGGGAGGATACCTCTCAAGAGGCTCTACCATCTGTCCGATTTCTTGGCGTGGGTGGTCAGGGATGTGGTCCGGTATCGTAGAGAGGTAGTGGATCATAATCTTGAGATCGCCTTCCCGAAGCTTACTCAGGAGGAGAGGAGAAAGATTGCGAAGGACTTCTACAGCTACTTCTGTGACCTGATACTGGAGGCTCCGAGGATGATGACTTGGTCGGAGGAGGAGATGAAGGAGCACATTACCTTTGAGGGTATAGAGCAGATCCTGGAGGATACAGCTGGTGGACGCAATTTCACCCTGTACATCGGGCACTATGGTCAGTGGGAGTGGATCCCTTCTATCGCCCTCTGGCTCCCTGGGGTCACTTGTGCTCAGATCTACTCTCAGCTCCACGACCCGGTCTCTGATCAGATCATCCTCGCCAATCGGCAAGCTCATGGCAGTAAGTCGGTCGAGATGAGGGATACGCTCCGGTATATCCTCTCTGCAAGGCAGTCAGGAAAGCCCTTCGGGGTGGGGTATGTGGCTGACCAGTCCCCCTCATCAGACAAGCTTCATCACTTCATTGACTTCTTTGGCCGGCAGGTGCCTACGCACGTCGGGGCTGAGAAGATCACAAGGAGGCTGGGGCTGAGTGCTTACTTCCTTGATATGCATCGCGTACGGAGAGGCTACTGGAGTGTGAGAGTCGTCCCGATGCCCTACGACAAGGACGATGATCAGGGGGACTTCTCCCTTACACAGCAGTTTTACACCCTCTTAGAGGAGATGATCAGGAGAGAGCCGGCCTATTATCTATGGAGTCATAAGCGCTTTAAGTACGAGAAACGCTGAAGTGACGAAAAGAAAAAGCAGGACGCAAAGCACTAAGGTTTTGCGTCCTGCTGTTGGTTGATATAGGTATCAGCCCAGTCGCTCAATGGCGTACTGGACCCTTTGCTTGGTCTCCTTGATACCGATGAAGTCGATGATGTCGTAGATGTAGAGCCCTATCGCCTCACCCACGAGTGCCACTCTGAGAGCATTCATCACCACTCCTATCTTATAGCCTTTCTCCTCCAGCCAGTCGTGAGTCTTCTCATCGAGTAGCTTTATATCGAGAGGTCTAGGGAAGGTGTCGATATACTCCATGTACTCTGTGAGTTGCTTGGCACTATCTTCCTTCCACCGCTTTTTGACTGATTTCTCATCGAAGTCGGTCGGAGCTTGGAGGAGGTAGCCTGTCTGTTCGACGACATCTGGGAGGAGCGTCAGTCGCTCTCGTGTCAGATCAAGGGCACAGACCAGCCTATGGTGGTCACAGGTGATGCCGGCCTGCTCAAGATACGGCATACAGAGGTCGGCTAAGCGGTCGAGGTCGCAGATCCTGATGTACTGCTGATTGAACCACTTTCCCTTCTCGTAGTCGAAGCGGGCGCCACTCTTATTGACACTGCCGAGGTCAAACCGACGGATGAGGACATTCATCGGCATAAGCTCTATGTCATCTCCGGGATTCCACCCAAGAAGAGCAAGAAAATTAACCACCGCCTCAGGTAGGTAACCACTCTCGCGATAACCTGGGCTCACAGCTCCGTCCTCCGGTGACTCCCAGAGAAGGGGGAAGACCGGGAAGCCAAACTTGTCCCCATCTCTCTTACTGAGCTTTCCACTGCCCTCCGGCTTAAGTAGGAGAGGCAGGTGCGCAAAGTGAGGCATCTCCGACTCCCAGCCAAAGGCACGATACAGCAAGACATGAAGGGGTGTGGATGTGACCCACTCCTCTCCGCGAATGACGTGTGAGATCTTCATCAGGTGGTCATCCACTACGTTGGCCAAGTGGTAGGTAGGGAGATCATCGCTCTGCTTGTAGAGTACCTTGTCGTCAAGCTCCGAGGAATTGATGGTCACCTCCCCGCGTACCATATCGGTGAAGCTGATCGCCTCTCCCGGCTCTATCCGAAGTCGCACAACGTATGGCACACCCGCTTGCTCCAGTTCCTCGCACTCGCTCTCCGTCAGTGCGAGGGAGTTGCGCATACCCATACGGGTGGATGCATCGTACTGAAAGTTCTTGGTACTCTCCCGAGCCTTCTCCAGCTCCTCAGGGGTGTCGTACGCCTTGTAGGCCTGACCGCTCTCCAGTAGCTCACGGACATACTTGCGGTAGATGTCCCTGCGCTCACTCTGGCGGTAGGGTCCATACTCACCCCCCACACCTACACCCTCGTCGATATGGATGCCAAGCCAATTAAGGGACTCGATGATGTAGTCCTCTGCTCCGGGGACAAACCGACGAGAGTCGGTATCCTCGATCCGCAGGAGCATTTTTCCCCCTTGATTTTTGGCAAAGAGGTAATTGTATAGAGCCGTTCGGACCCCTCCGATATGGAGTGGTCCGGTAGGGCTGGGAGCAAATCGTACTCTTACCTGTGATGGAGTAGTATCAGTCATATCTGTATTCTTATCTTTCGTTCGTTCTCTCAGCGTCGCATAGGGTGTGATCAGTAGGGATCCTCGTCGTGCATTCTCCCTCCGGCATCACTCTCCGGATCCTCATCAGTGTCGAAGGACTCCTCGGCATCATCTTCGCTCTCATCGAGCTCGACCCCCTGTAGGGTGCGATTGAGATTCTGCTCCACGAGGGGAGAGACTGCCTCAAAGTTATTGATCGTAATGCTCTTCCAAATCAAGTCCTTGAGCTCTGCCACTCCCTCCCCGGTGACGGAGGAGAAGAAGCAGACCGGAACTCCCTCGGGAAGGGTAGCGCTGATCATTTCCTTGAGATCCTCATCGATGAGGTCAGACTTTGAGATACCCAAGACCCTATTCTTATCCAGCAGCGAGGGGTTGTACTTCTCCAGCTCTCCCAGCAGTATCTCATACTCCTCTGCGATGTTGTCAGCATTGGAGGGGATGAGGAAGAGTAGGGCGGCATTGCGCTCGATATGGCGGAGGAAGCGGAGCCCCAACCCCTTACCCTCAGCAGCACCCTCGATGATCCCGGGGATGTCTGCCATGACGAAGGAGCGACCATCGCGGTACTTCACGATGCCGAGGTTGGGTACCAGTGTAGTGAATGGGTAGTTGGCCACCTTGGGCTTGGAGGTAGTGATGGCAGATAGGAGGGTCGACTTCCCTGCGTTGGGGAAGCCTACCAGTCCTACATCGGCCAGTAACTTCAGCTGGAGTATCACCTCACGCTCCTCGCGCGCCTCACCGGGCTGAGCAAAGCGGGGTGCCTGATTGGTCGAGGTGGCAAAGCGGGTGTTCCCCTGTCCCCCACGACCTCCCTTGAGTATGCGGATCTCCTCTCCATGCTCTCGCACCTCGGTGATGTAGTCTCCAGTGTCAGCATCGTAGCAGGCGGTCCCGAGTGGGACGTCGATGTAGATATCCTCTCCATCGGCACCGGTGCGATTGTTCTCGCCACCGCTCTTGCCATTCTTTGCAAAGATATGACGATTGAAGCGAAGGTGAAGTAGCGTCCAGTAGTTTCGGTCACCCCTGAGATAGACATCCCCTCCACGTCCACCATCCCCTCCGTCAGGTCCTCCCTTAGGACTCCGCTTGGATCTGTAGAAGTGGACACATCCCTGACCTCCCTTGCCGCTCCGGCAATAGATCTTTACGTAATCGACAAATCCTGACTCAGCCATAGCACTTATTCTTTAGAGGGTGTTTCTTCTCATTACGAGAGAGCGATCTGCTGATCTCTCGGGTTAGGCAACGTAGCTATCGATCGCCTTGATGATCCGTTCTGTGATCTCATCGATGCTACCCTCGCCCTCTACGGCAACGTACTTGCCTTGCTTGGAGTAGAAGTTGCGGACCGGCTCCGTCTCACTGTGGTAGACCTTGAGTCGCTCACGTGCCGACTCTTCATTGTCATCAGCGCGGCCGGATACCTTCCCTCGCTCCAGGATACGGCTGATCAGCTCCTCTTCGCTGACCTGTAGCTCCAGAAGGAGAGTGACGCTCTCGCCATGAGTCCTCAGCATCGTGTCCAGCGCATCAGCCTGAGCTACAGTGCGTGGAAAGCCATCGAAGATGATCCCTGCATACTCACCGGGATCCTTGATATGCCCCTCCATGATACTCACGATGGTCTCATCGGGTACGAGGTGTCCCTCACTGATGAGCCCCTCCACCTTCTTCCCCAGGGGAGTACCCTTCTTGATCTCTGCACGCAGGAGATCCCCCGTGGAGATGTGGTTGAGATTGTAGTGCTCCTTGATGTGTGCACTCTGAGTACCTTTGCCGGAGCCGGGAGCCCCGAATATGATGATATTTAGCATGATATTATATATTGAGTGATTGATTCTTCTTCCGGAGAGACTCCTCATCGACCACGAAGATGTCATTGAGCATCCGACCGAAGCCATTGTAGTCCAGTCCGTGACCCACGATAAAGTCATCCGGGATTTCCTTCCCCACATAGTCCAGCACGAGTGATGCATCCTTGTGTGCATTGGGCTTATCCAGCATGACAGCGATGCGCACCTCTTCAGCGCCTCGGGAGAGATAGAGTTTCTTAATCTGTGTCAGGGTAAACCCGGTGTCCACGAGATCCTCCAGCACCACCACTATGCGTCCCTTGACATCGATCTGTGGAGCCATCACCTCCGTGAGCCGGCCCGTGGAGTGCATACCCGAGTATGAGCTGTACTTCGCAAAGGTCATCTCATAAGGCTTGTCCAGCAGATGAGCAATGTCAGAGCCAAACATAAATGCCCCATTGAGGATACAGACAAAGAGCGGATCTCTGTCTCCTACATCAGCGATGATCTCCTTAGCAACTCTCGCTATCTGAGGGTGCAGCTCCTCCTGTGACAGATAGGGCTTAAATGTCAGCCCACCCACCTCTATTGACTTCATGATTTACGTTCCTGAGATTAAAAAACAAATTTACCATAAAGTATGTGCTTATGCCACCTCTTTGATCAAAAGATCGTCAGAAAGTCTCGCATCAAGCCTGCATAGCGGTCGCTATACCCATCCCCTGTGGAGATGGTTAGTAGCTCCTCCGTGCAGTCGCTCTGTCCTCCACCGGTCCACAGTCCGATGACTCGCTTGCAAGCCTTTCCTGCTATGGTCTGTATGAGACAGCGGTGAACCATCTCCAGCCCGCAGGATAATGCTGCACGATCGTAGAGGGGTAGTGCGCTTGCCGGGAGGACCACCGCGATGTACCCACTCGGCGATAGCAGCTCTGTGGAGGTCCCGAAGAACACCTCCGGGGGCAACGTCCCGCTATGTCGGGCGATCTGTCGCCGCTCATCCCCGGGGAGATAGCTCCCATTGTGGTAGGGCGGGTTGCTAACGATCAGGTCGTACTCACGAGGCAAGGTACCAGAGCTTACTGAGCCGTAGTCCCCCTCCGTGAGGCTGAGTCGGGATGAGAATGGCGAACGAGCGAAATTGCGTCTCGCAGTCTCTGCAGCCTCGTGGTCAATCTCGATGGCAGTAACCTCTGCGGAGGAAAACATCTGAGCCATCATAAGTGCGATGACTCCCGTCCCGGTCCCCACATCGAGGATCTGCTGAGGCTGGATAAGACTCTTCCTCAGCCACTCGATGGTGTATGCACCCAGTAAGGTGCCATCGGTACCCACTTTCATGGCTGCTTTGCCCTGCTCGAGGTCAAAGCCCTTCATGCGGAAGACGGACATAAGTCTCCTTCAGATAGAAAATCAGAAGTGGAATGCGCCTCGGACCTTATCTACGAGATCCGTTTTCTCCCAAGCAAAGAGCTCCACCTCCTTGGTAAGCGTCCGGCCATTTCCGTCCGTGAAGGACTTCGTGGCTACTCGTGGTGTGCGGCCGATATGCCCATAGGCAGAGCTCTCCCGATAGATCGGTGCCTCCAAGTGAAGTGACTTGATGATGTGGTAGGGTCTGAGGTCAAAGAGAGAGGACAGCATCGAGGCGATCTCGCCATCCGTCTCGCGTACCCTGCTCCTGCCGTAGGTATCTACATAGATGCTCACCGGATCAGCCTGACCGATGGCATAGGCGACCTGGATCTTGATTTCATCGCTCACACCGGCGGCTACCAAGTTCTTGGCGAGGTACCGAGCCGCATAGGTAGCTGACCGATCCACCTTGCTTGGGTCCTTGCCACTGAAAGCTCCGCCACCATGGGCAGCACGACCGCCATAGGTATCTACGATGATCTTACGCCCTGTCAGGCCGGTATCTCCGGCAGGTCCCCCGAGGACGAAGCGTCCGGTAGGATTGATCAGGTACTTTACCTGATCGTCGAGGAGGTTCTGGACCTTAGAGCTGTACTTCTCGATCAGCCTCGGGATCACAATACGCTGGACATCCTCCGAGATCTTCTCCTGCATCAGTCGATCAGCCTCCGCCTGGCTCATCCCATCGTGTGGCTTCACGAAGTCATCGTGCTGTGTGCTGAGGACAATAGTATTGACTCTCCTCGGTGTGCGATCGATATTGTACTCCAGAGTCACCTGTCCCTTGGCGTCAGGACGGAGGTAGGGCATCAGCTCCGGCTCCTCCTTCCGGATCTGCGAGAGGATCTGCAGCATCGAGTGAGCCAACTCAATCGGTAGAGGCATATAGTTGTCACTCTCGCAGGAGGCATAGCCAAACATAATCCCCTGATCACCGGCGCCCTGATCCTCGTCTGCCTCGCGCACAACCCCCATATGGATGTCCGGGCTTTGCTCGTGTATGGCGCTGAGGATGCCGACCGACTGGGCATCAAAGCCATACTCTCCCTTTGTGTAGCCGATATCAGCTATAACTCCTCGCACGACAGACTGTAGGTCTACGTACGCATCAGAGGTGATCTCGCCTGCTATGAGTACCTGACCTGCAGTCACCAGTGTCTCGCAAGCGACCTTACTCTTGGGGTCCTGGGCAAGGAAGTTGTCCAGGAGGGCATCGGAGATCTGATCGGCCACCTTATCGGGGTGTCCGTCGCTCACTGACTCGGAGCTGAAGAGATAGGTATCGGATGTTTTCATATATCAATGAACCAAATAGAATTGTATAGTGTCTGTAATCCGAGAAGAGACCTCACTCTGTCAGCACCCAATGCTCGAAGCCTCTCTCGGTCAGGCGCCACGGCTTAGGAGCGAGAGCTCCGACCGGTTCATTGACTCAAGAGTGCCTTTTAGCATTGTTTTAGCGTGGTTGCAAGCAGACACAAATCTCTCCACGTGATCTAATGTCGGTGCAAAGGTACGATATATTCTTGGCACAATAGTCTACTCGACTCATCGGTGTCCGAGATCCGGGAGCAATACGCTTTACGATCATCGTTTTGAGCCCCCATTTCGGGTCCAAAGACAAACTCAAACTAATATCGGTATTAGAGAAATCTATTACCGGTATTAGAGACGACTAATATCGGTATTAGATAAAACTCTTCAGTAGGATACTTTTGCTATGATCTGTGAGCAACTTTCTGATGAGTTGGGGACGGCGTGAGAGTAGGGTGTTACCTTTTTTGTTATCTTTGTGGCGATTTTGACCAAGCCAATTAATAATTATAACTCTACCAATGGATAAAGTAAGTTACTCGCTCGGACTGAGCCTCGGCAATAATCTCGTCAGTAGCGGCATCAAGGACCTCAGTGTCGAGGACTTTGTGCGCGGTCTCACTTGCGTCCTTGAGGGCGCTGAGCCGGAGATCACCTATGAGGAGGCTGAGGAGGAGCTGAAGAACTACTTCACCCGTCAGCAGGAGGAGCAGTTCCATAACAATAAGGCTGCCGGTCAGACCTATCTGGCTGAGAATGGAGCACGCGAGGGCGTGGTAACTCTCCCCTCAGGTGTCCAGTACGAGGTGCTTGTGGAGGGCAATGGTCCTAAGCCATCACCCACGGATACCGTTCGGTGCCACTACGAGGGATCTCGCACTGATGGCCAGATCTTCGATAGCTCTATTCGCCGAGGCGAGCCTGCGACCTTTCCGGTCAATGGCGTGATCAAGGGCTGGCAGGAGGTCCTGCCGATGATGCCTGTAGGCTCTAAGTGGAGAGTCGTGATCCCTGAGGAGCATGCCTACGGGAGCCACGGTGCTGGTCAGCTCATTGAGCCGTATATGGCGCTTATCTTTGAGATTGAGCTACTCGGCATAGAGGGGAAGTAAGTCCTTAATGGAGCTCTTTTATTGAGAAATAATTCAACTACACTTATTTATACACACAATCAACATGAAAAAGACCGTAGTAACGCTCCTCGTCGGCACGATTGCCGCTATGGGAGTGATGACGGGATGTGGCAATGGTCAGGGGACCGCAAAGCTTGTGACCCCTCAGGACTCTGCTGCATACTTCTTAGGCCTCTCACAGACCATGCCTCTGCACGAGCAGTGGGATCAGTATCAGTATCAGGTCCCTGGTGACTCTGCGTCCAAGAAGGACCAGTTCATCAAGGGCTTCCGTGATGCGCTCACCTCAGGCAGTGCCAAGGCAGCCTACTCCAATGGCTACCTTATGGGCTTCCAGCTCATCGACTCCTGGGAGGGCTTCAATGCCCGTATCCCCGGTGACTCTCTCGATAAGCAGAAGTTTATCGATGGTCTCATCGCAGGTCTCTCCGGCAAGGTAGATACTACCCTGACGATGGATGCCATCAATAACTATATGCAGGAGTACTTTGCTAAGGCGCAGAAGGTCGTCGAGGATCAGAATAAGAAGGCCGGGGCCGACTTCCTCGCTGCTAATAAGTCTAAGGAGGGTGTTGTGGAGCTGCCCAGCGGTCTGCAGTATCGTATTGACAAGCTCGGTGACGGCATCAAGCCCGCTGCTGAGGATACTGTAGTCGTTCATTATAAGGGGACCAAGCTCGATGGTACTGTTTTCGACTCCTCCTATGATCGTGGTGAGCCTGCGACCTTCCCCCTTACGGGAGTCATCCAAGGCTTCAGCGAGGGACTCCAGCAGGTGCCTGCCGGATCCAAGGTGACCCTCTGGATCCCCGGTGATCTTGCCTACGGTCAGCGTGGTTCGGGAGACAAGATTGGTCCGTTCGAGATGCTTACGTTCGAGATGGAGCTTCAGGAGGTACGTCCCGCTGCTAAGAAATAAGCCGGGCATTTTGCCTTACTAATAAGGCATTGTGTCCTTGATAAAAGGAGTGTGTTGAGTCTTCTCGGCACACTCCTTTTGCATTGTTAGTTTTTCTTTACATTTGTGACGTGGTTATTGAGTTGCAATATAGGTTGCATAGATAGCCGATTACCTATCCTATTAGTTTCGTTAGTATTATGAAACAGGTATATAACTTATCAATCCTGCTGATCGGGCTTATGATGCTTCTATCAGGCTGTAGCTTGATGAAGCTCTTCACCTCGGAGCCAAGGGACGTCTGCAAGGCGCAATTGGAGACCAAGGAAGGGGCTACCTACACCGGGTATCTCAGGATGCCTATGTCGGGGGACAAGGAGCTTAAGCTCTTTGATGACCTCGCCCTCACCCAGTCAGCCGGCACCTTCAAGTCAGAGAACTTGAAGGGCATCGAGCTAAGCAACCCCAAGAAGCCGGACTTGAGCTATCGCTTTGAGTACAAAAAGTTCTCCGCCTTCTTGCAAAGCAATACCGCATGGATGGCCCTCGTAGATAAGGGGCCTGAGCTTACGGCCTACCTCCTTGCCTCTTCGTACAAGATTGACGAGAATGGTGACATCTTCTTCATCGGTTACGAGCAGAGGACCATACGTAGTGGAGGAAGTATGTCTGTGGTAAAGCCCAGCTTCCCGCTATTCTTAGAGAAGCGTGGAGGCACCTTGAAAAAGGTCGCTCTGGTACACGGAGTCAACTATGAGGGGTCTCAGTTTAGAGGCGGAGTGGTTAGGTTCCTTGCCGATGACCCGGAGCTCTGTAGCTATGTGAGGGGACTGAAGTGGGAGTTTGAGGACATAGATAAGGTGGTGAAGTACTACGATCCTCACCGCAAGGGTGAGCTGGTCATCAAGGATGACCGGGGTCAAGTCCTCACCCTGCCACCATATAAGATGGTTACTGATGCGCTGTCGGGCGAGCTTATCTATACTGCGGATTTGGCTAAAAACCTAACGCCCCACTTTGGGATGGCCTCCTACCTCGGGCTCCGCTCATCACTCGGGACGTACTTCGCCTATGGCGGGTCTGTAGGGTTCAATCAGCCCTGCCTCGTGGATGATACAGCTCTGATAACGGAGGATCCGAGCTTCTTGATGAAAGATCGCAAGGAAGTGGAGGTGCCTAAGGAGTTCATTAAGCGAGTGACCCTTTTTAGCTTCAATGCTTTTGCGGGTCTACAGGTACCGCTGGACCTGAAGTCTGTCTATGTCATTCCTTCCCTGAGTGGATGTGTTACCGGTGATCTTCACTCCGACTACAGCCTGATCAGTGTTGGACCACTCGTAAGGTGCGACTTTGGCATCCCCCTGAAGTATGGGAATATGCTCTTCTTCGGCGCCGGATACAAGTATGGCTTCCCCATCAAGGATGCAGATGAGATGGCGGCGGATAACTACAAGAATGTGACTCCTTATGGTCAGTCTCATACCGTCTTCCTGACCATCGGCTATATGTATTGACCCATAGATCTTAATTAATAAGGGCGCGGAAGAGTCTTCTCTTTTGCGCCCTTATTGTTTTAATGACTACGGAATTAATGAGGACGGATGATAGCCGTATAAATCACAGCTTCAGGCTGACGGGAAGTAGGGTCGACCCTCTGTAGAGCCTCGGGAAGAGTCTCGACCCAGTCAATGAGGGGCACAATCCCCTCCTCTGTATAGCTCTCTCGAAGCCAGTCCTTTGCTCCGCTGAGGAGTAGGGTGATCATATCGTGTCTCAGCTCCTCTAGCACGCCATCGAGTCCCTCCATGACTAACCAGGCAGCCCCCTCGACAGTACCATCCTCTAAGTCAGCAAATCGAGTAAAGGTACCAATCCTGAGTCTTGGCTGTCGGTCAGGGGACTGAGCCGTCCCCGCTTCTGTGATGAGATCGGAGTAGAGGCGGTCTGCCTCATCGTGCGCATAGGTCACCATCGGGAAGGACTCGCTGTAGCCCTTATGCCGAAAGAACTCTTCCCAGTTAGCTCGGTTGAGCAACCGTGCTGCCGACACATTATTAGCTGTCAGCTGAGTGTCTCCCCATTTGTCGTCTTTATCTATCATAGCTGTTGCTTCTCTTTGTGAGGGGACAATATACTTTATTTTGTGGAACTGTGCATTCTGACAGGATGGTCTGGATATGAAAAAAAGGTCCCTAACGCTATGTTAGAGACCTTTCCTTAGAGAGGTGCCTGGCGGATTCGAACCGCCGTGAACGGATTTGCAGTCCGGTGCATAACCACTTTGCTAAGGCACCCTATTGTTCTTTGTGGTGCAAAGGTCACGAAAAAGTATGACATAGGCAAGTCATCAGCTCAGATGGAATGTTCCTCGAGGGCTTGGGAAAGTGAGAGTAAAGGGGTAACTTTGACGAGGAAGAGACCTACTATCACTCAGCTTAACCGATAGGTCTCACACACACAACTCACCTATATTAAGTTTATGAAATACGGATACATCAAGGTGGCTGCTGCCGCTCCCTTTGTGCGTGTCGCTGACTGCTTCTACAATATTGATCGGATCGAAGCTCTCGTCAGACGTGCTGTGGGTCAGAAGGTGGAGGTCCTTGGCTTCCCTGAGCTGTCGATCACCGGCTACACGGCCGGCGACCTCCTGCTACAACCCTTCCTGCTGGAGCAGGCGGAGGAGGCTGTGCTGGAGCTTGCCAATCGCACCGCCGACACAGACATCCTTTTCTTTGTCGGTATGCCTCTGAGGGCAGAGGAGAAGCTCTACAACGCTGCCGTCGGTATACAGGGAGGGCGTATCTTAGGTGCCATACCGAAGACTTTCCTGCCTAATTATAGGGAGTTTCAGGAGAAGCGCTGGTTCTCTAGCTCCTATGAGCTCGCCTACTCGACTATTGAGATCGGGGACCAAGAGGTGCCCATTGGTCACGACCTGATCTTCCGTCATAAGGACGTCGGTATCGGGGTGGAGATCTGCGAGGATATGTGGGCACCGATCACTCCCGGAGTCCGTCTTTCGCTCCATGGGGCTCACATCATCTTTAATCTCTCGGCAAGTAATGAGAATGCCGGGAAGAACTCCTACCTCCGTGCGCTGATCTCCGGGCTCTCCTCTCAGGCGATCAATGGATATGTCTATAGTAGTTGTGGTCATGGTGAGAGCTCGACAGACCTGGTTTACACCGGTAAGGCATTTATAGCGGAGAATGGTACGATCCTGAAGGAGATGGAGCGCTTTGACCTAAGCGAGAAGCTGATCGTCAGTGACATTGACATCGCTCGCATCAGAACTGAGCGGATGCTCAATAGCACCTTCCGCACTGCGGCTACGAAGTATGCGACAGAGAAGCTTATTGTCGTCCCCTTTGACCTCTCAGAGCAGGATGACGACTATGTGATGACGCGCCCTGTGGAGCGCAATCCTTTTATGCCAGGCACAGTGGACCTTGAGGAGCGTAGTGATGAGATATTTAAGATCCAAGTGACCGGTCTTATGCAGCGCCTTCGTCACCTCAATAACCCGAAGATGGTCATCGGCGTGAGTGGTGGGCTAGATAGTACGCTGGCACTGCTCGTCTGCTGTCGTGCCTGCAAGGTACTTGGGCTCTCAACTCGCCAGATCATTGGCGTGACAATGCCTGCTGAGGCAACGAGCGACCGCACGAAGTCCAATGCGGACAAGCTGATGGAGCTTTTGGATATCGATAGTCGCGAGATTCCTATCAGCGCAGCAGCTATGGATCACCTGCGGCTGATCGGTCATGATGCAGCGACACAGGACACTACCTACGAGAATGCTCAGGCACGCGAGCGGACTCAGATACTGATGGATTTGGCAAATATGGAGGGTGGCATCGTCATCGGTACCGGAGATCTCTCTGAGCTGGCTCTTGGCTGGTGTACCTACAATGGCGACCATATGAGTATGTATGGCGTCAATGCCTCGATCCCCAAGACCAGCGTACAGATGATCGTCACTCACCTCGCTGGGCAGCCGGATGTGTCCCCGGAGCTCAGGAGGGTCTTGCTTGATATTGTGGCCACTCCGGTCTCCCCCGAGCTTACCTCCACCTCCCCGGAGGAGGGGCGGATCACCCAGCGTACCGAGGATCTGATAGGGCCATACGAGGTGCACGACTTCTTTATCTTCCATATGATCTACAGCGCTTACTCTCCCGCTAAGATCCTCTACCTTGCTCAGAATGCCTTTGGTGATGACTACACGAAGGAGCAGCTCAAGGAGTGGATGAAGATCTTCGTGAAGCGCTTCATCTCCCAGCAATTCAAGCGCAACTGTAGCCCCGATGGACCAAAGGTTGGTGCGGTCTCTCTCTCCTCGAGAGGCTGCTGGCGTATGCCGAGCGATGCCTCGGCTGATATGTGGCTGAATGAAATAGACAAATTTTGATACCTTTGTCGCCCACGTTAATATTAGGATGATTAGGAATGATTGAAGTCAACGATCTCGCCATACAATTTGGAGGGAAGACCTTATTTAAGGACGTTAATCTGAAATTCCTCCCGGGGAATTGCTATGGTGTTATCGGTGCCAATGGAGCAGGAAAGTCTACCCTGCTCCGTATGATCAGCGGAGAGCTATCACCCACGAGAGGCACCATTACCTTTGGACCAAGTGAGCGACTCTCCGTGCTGTCGCAGGACCACTTCGCTTTTGACGACGAGACGGTGCTCAATACCGTTATGCAGGGACATAGTACCCTCTGGGCAGTGAAGGAGGAGAAGGATGCACTCTACGCTAAGGAGGACTTCTCTGATGCGGACGGTATTCGCGCGGCAGAGCTTGAGGAAAAGTTTGCTCTCATGGAGGGGTGGAATGCGGAGAGTGACGCAGCTCAGCTGCTGAGCGGACTCGGCATCCCGGAGGAGCTCCATGGCGAGCTGATGGCTAACCTTAATGGTAAGCAGAAGGTGCGAGTGCTACTTGCTCGCGCCCTCTTCGGCAAGCCGGACAACCTGCTCCTCGATGAGCCGACCAATGACCTTGATATCGATACGGTGGCATGGCTGGAGGACTACCTCCAGGACATCGACAATACCGTCCTGATCGTCAGCCATGATCGACACTTCCTCAATGCGGTCTGCACCGACACCGTCGATATTGACTATGGTAAGGTGACTCTCTATCCGGGTAACTATGACTTCTGGTATGAGAGTAGTCAGCTGGCGTTGAAGCAGCTCCAGCAGCAAAATAAGAAGATGGAGGAGAAGAAGAAGGAGCTGGAGGAATTCATCCGTCGCTTCTCCGCCAACGTGGCCAAGAGTAAGCAGACCACCTCGCGTAAGAAGATGCTCGATAAGCTCAATGTCGAGGAGATCAAGCCCTCCACGAGACGCTACCCGGGGATCATCTTTACTCCTGATCGTGAGGTGGGGAATAAGATCCTTACCATAGAGGATCTGGCAGTGAAGGCTCCGACGATCGATGGATCGGGCGAGGAGTTGCTCTTCTCCCGGGTGAGCTTCAATGTTGAGAAGGATGATAAGGTCGTCTTCCTCTCCCGTGACCCGCGAGCGATGACCGCTTTCTTCGAGATTATCAATGGAAATCGCGAGCCCCTCGAGGGACACTACGAGTGGGGGCAGACGGTCACATCCGCCTACCTACCGCTGGAGAACGGAAAGTTCTTCGACTCAACGATGAACCTTGTGGACTGGCTGGCACAATTCTCTGCGGACACCAATGCGGTCTACCTCAAGGGGTACCTCGGTCGTATGCTCTTCCGCGGGGAGGAGCTGGAGAAGCAGGTGAAGGTCCTGAGCGGAGGAGAGAAGATGCGCTGCATGATTGCACGGATGATGCTCACCAATGCCAATGTCCTTATCCTCGACTCTCCCACCAATCACCTGGACCTGGAGAGCATTCAGGCATTTAATAACACGCTGATCAACTTCCCCGGAAATATCCTTTTGGCGAGCCACGATCACCAGTTTATACAGACGGTTGCGAATCGTGTCATCGAGCTTGGTCCCAATGGCATCATCGATAAGCGATCTGACTTTGATACCTATCTGCAAGACCCTGTCGTTGCGGAGCAGAGGACAAAAATCTATAACGAGAGCAAGGAATGATAAATGTAGGTATAGTAGGTAGCGAAGGGTATACCGTCGCAGAGCTGTACAGCCTCGTGATCAAGCATCCGGATGTGGATCTCCGGATGATCTACTCTCCATGGCGTAGTGGGATGAATGTCTCGGAGCTCTACCATGATCTCCACAGTATGCGGACGCTGCGCTTCACCGATGAGGCGGACTTTGAGGGGCTTGATGTCCTCTTTATCTGCTTGCCGAGCGGGATGTCACGCACATTCTTGGAGAATCACCCTATGCCGGAGGGCATACGCGTGATTGACTTTGGTCATGAGAACCGCCACTCCGTTGATGCGGACAAGACCTTTGTCTACGGCTTGGTCGAGGCCTATAAGGACGAGATCGTCGATGCTCAGTATGTCTCTGTCCCTGGCTCCTTTGCTGAGGCAGTGGAGCTTCCCCTCCTGCCTCTAGCGCGGGAGGGTCTCCTCCAGAGTGACCTGCATATCCACTGCGTCTCCGGTAAGACTCAGGCGTTTGCTCGTCCGGAGAAGGACAAGGGGCTATCCTACGAGGCGATTTTTGACCAAATGCACGTCTACTCTCCTTTCTCTCATCACCAGCAGGACGAGATCTACAGGACGCTATCTGACCTACAAGAGGGGGGATTCCACAAGGAGATCAGTATGATCCCGATGCGTGGTGGCTTCAATAGAGGGATGTACTCGACGATATACATGAACTCCCCCCTCACTGCTGAGGAGGCGGAGAAAATGTATACCGACTTCTTTGACCCCTCTGCCTTTGTCTACATTAGGGACGAGTACCCGGACGTGAGAGACACGCAGAATACGAATAACACCCTCATCCACCTCGCCAAGCTGGATGACAAGTTGCTCATTGTCTCATCGATGGACAATCTGATGAAGGGGGCTGCCGGGACTGCGATCCATATCATGAACACCATGTTCCGTCTCGTCGAGACGACCGGACTGGAGCTGAAGTTTACCAGTTACTGATCTGGCACAGTCGCTCTCGGCTTATCTCCGGAGGTTATCCGGTATGGGTGTGGCGTCTGAGAGCTCCCGCTCCAGTTCATCGCTGTCTATCAGGTGAGCCGTGAAGACCCCTGAGACCGGGTAACGATTGAAGTAGGGGTTTCGGGTCATAAAGAAACGGATCTCACTCACCTCCGGAGACTTGATGACGGCATCGTAGTAACGCCATATGCGTTGGGCGATCAGGGGCAACACCTTGACCATAGGACCTTGGGTGGTAGTTAGTACCGCAACCACATGCCAGCGAGGACGGCGATCGATGTGATCGGTCGTTCCTCTCGGGAGACTGTGAGAGATACTTATGTGACGACCGCCCTCCTTATTGATCCTCTCCATCATCTGCCTAAAGAGTGTCCCATGAGGTGCATCATCACGCTTGCCTGAGAAGTCGATCGCATAGTGGATCATCTCGTGGAGCAGAGTGTCCTCATATACTTCACAAGGAAGATCCATCCGGACATTGATCTTGATCTGACGGGTCACACCGGAGGTACGCCGACGATGCACATACATTCCTGCGTAGCTCTTGACATCACTCAGCAGGATGGGAATAGGGGGTAGGGCGTCCCCGAAGAAGGTCTGATTGAACTCTCCAAATCTTTCCTCCAGAAAGTCAGCTGTTGGTCTCATACTGCAAAGTTACCCAAAGGAAGCCCCTCTCGCATACTTTGCACATAGGGCTGACGCATTTGAGCTATTACATAAGTCATTCAACTCATCGCAAAGAGTGGGGAATAAATCACCCCTCCGAGTTGCACCGCAGTTCGTTCGTTCCGGTCGACTCGTCCGACTCGCCCGATAAGATAGCGTAACTGACGAAGAGACGCTCAAAAAGGTGCGTTTCGCATGGCTGTATAACTTAAATGCGTCATCCCTGGAGTTTCAACCCCTCGGAGCCGGAGTTTCCTCCTGCGGGACAGGAGTTTCATCCCCTCGGGACCGGAGTCTCTCCCACAAGAGACTGCCCTGTGACCCCGGACCAATAGCGGTAATAGAATTCACCGAACTCTATCCAGTCAGGTACGATACAATACTTTCTTCAAGCCCCTGAGATTCTTTTTGGGGATGCTATATATTCGCTTATATTTGACCATCGGATAACCCTTAATGTACTTTGTTGTGAAATCAATGACTTTACCCCTTATGGCGATGCTCGCCATGCTGCTCAGTACTCCGCTGATGCAAGCCGGTACTCCAGACAAGACCGTTTCGCTTGGTTTTACTCCCGTAGAAATAGAGCTCGAGGATGGTATCATCGCTCGAGTTGCTCGTGGAGCGGACGAGCGTGTAGAGATATACTGCGATGAGCCCTCTGAGATCATATGCAAGAAAGACTCAAGGAGCGGCTCGCTGGAGCTGAGGCGCAAGTCAAGGAGGGGCGACTTCCTCGGTAACTTGCCAAGGCGTAAGTGCATCGCCATCATTGTGACCAAGGATCCCTCTGCCATCAGAGAGATCTCGTGTGACTCAGGAGCCTCTATCAAGATGGATGATAAGGGACTTCGCTTCAGCTCACTGTCGCTCTCTGCCGACTCAGGCGGTGAGATCCGTATTAATGGTGACTGCCCCAGGATCGACATAGAGGCTGATAGTGGAGGTCGGGTCAGCGTGTCGGGAGTTTTCGATCGGCTCACAGCCTCAGCGGACTCCGGTGCCTCAGTAGTGATCCGAGGCGAGATAAAGCGAGGAAGCTTCAGTGTCGACTCCGGCGCAAGAATAAGTGCCCGTGGGAGGGCAGGCTTTGCCAATGTGGAGTGTGACTCTGCGGGGGTCTTTGATGGCAAAGATCTTATCGCAGATGGGGCAGCCCTTGAGGCAGACTCCGGCGGGGTGATCCGCATCACCTGCAGAGGAGAGTACAGGAGCGAGAAGGACTCTGGCGGTGTGATCAAGGTATCACGTCCCAAGTGACTCCCGTATATCCCTTATAATAAATCCCGAGGGGGTGTCGATCAGCTAAGATCGACACCCCCTCGGGATTTACGGATTACAGAACTAGTATCAGCCGCACCTTGAGGTGCCGCAGTCCTTGCAGATAAGGCACCCCTCCTGGTAGACTAGCTGGTGGGAGCCGCAGTTGGGACAGGTCTGACCATCTGCCACGGTCCCGGATGTAATGTACCGCCTGAGAGCTCGCTCGACACCATTCTTCCAGGTGTTGATGCTCTCATTTCCGAGGTCAAGTCCACGGACGAGATTGACTACTTGGTCGATCGGCATACCATAGCGGAGGACGCTGGAGATGAACTTCGCATAGTTCCAGAACTCAGGATTGAACTTCTCATCCAGTCCGGCGACCGTAGTGCGCAGTCCACGCTTATTGGAGAACTCGAAGTCGTAGTGCTTGGATCCATCCGGTTCGTAGACCTTGATGATCTTACCCTGAGTGACACGCTTGGGGATATAGAGCCCCTCGTCCTCGTCATCAATACCGGTAAAGATCTCGTAGGGACGACCGTCACGCATACCGATGAAGGCGATCCAGCGCTCCTTGTTATTCTGGAAGCGAATGATGTCCGCCTCCAGCTCATCAGGACGCTTCAGAGGCTCCATGCCGTCTGCAGTGAATGTGAGCGTAGGCAGCTCGGGCTCCTTTTTCTCCTCCTTCTTCTTTGTGGAGAGGAGCACACCATCCCGTGAGCCCTCACGGTAGATGGTGCAGCCCTTGCAACCAGCCTCCCAAGCTGTGAGGTAGAGGGTATTGACGAGCTCCTCGTCTACGTCATTGGGGAGATTGACGGTGACGCTGATGGAGTGGTCCACCCACTTCTGCATAGCACCCTGCATCTTGACCTTGGAGACCCAGTCCACGTCATTGGCGGTGGCCTTATGGTAGGGTGAGCGCTCGACCAGGGCGTCGATCTCCTCTTGTGTATACTCCTTGTCGGTGGGGATGCCGCTCGCCTTCATCCAGTCCCTAAACTTTGGGTGGTAGACGATAAACTCCTCGAAGACATCCCCCGTCTCATCGGTAAAGGTGGGGTGGGTGCTGTCCGCCACCTCATTGCTATTTACCTTGCGTCGGCGCTTGTAGACCGGCATAAAGACTGGCTCGATACCGGAGGTGGTTTGGGTCATCAGACTGGTGGATCCTGTGGGGGCGATGGTCAGGCAGGCAATGTTACGACGACCATGCTTGACCATATCCTCATAGAGCTTAGGGTCAGCCTCCTTAATGCGGAGGATAAAGGGATTGTCCTCCTCGCGCTTGGGGTCGTAGATCTCGAAGGCTCCGCGCTCCTGTGCCATCGTGACGGAGCTACGATAGGCACTGAGAGCAAGCGTCTGCTGAACCTTGACGGCAAAGTCGATCGCCTCCTTGGTCCCATATCGGAGACCAAGAGCAGCCAGCATATCCCCTTCACCTGTGATCCCAAGTCCAGTGCGGCGTCCCTTGAGCGTCTTCTCCCGGATCTTCTCCCAAAGGTGGTGCTCGACGTACTTGATCTCGTCGCTCTCCGGGTCACTCTTGATCTTGGCGAGGATGGTGTCGATCTTCTCCTTCTCAAGGTCAATGATGTCATCCATCAGTCGCTGAGCGCAGCCGATATGCTCTCTGAAGAGGTCGAAGTCAAAGGAAGCATGGTCTGTAAATGGATCCCTGACGTACCCATAGAGATTGACAGCCAGCAGGCGACAGCTGTCGTAAGGGCAGAGCGGTATCTCTCCACAGGGATTGGTAGAGATAGTCTCAAAACCGAAGTCCGCATAGCAGTCGGGGATAGACTCCTTAAGGATAGTGTCCCAGAAGAGGACGCCCGGCTCGGCACTCTTCCACGCATTGTGGATGATCCTGCCCCAGAGCTCGCGCGCCTTGATAACCTTGGTGTACTTGGGATCTCCCTCGCTGTCGACCGGGAAGCGGAGGGTAAAGTCCTTGTCGTCCCGCACTGCCTCCATAAAGTCGTCTGTGATGCGGACGGAGACATTGGCGCCTGTCACCGCTCCCTCCTCCATCTTAGCATCGATGAAGTCAGCGACATCAGGGTGCTTGATAGAGCAGGAGAGCATAAGAGCGCCACGACGACCATCCTGTGCTACCTCGCGGGTAGAATTGGAGAAGCGCTTCATAAAGGGGACAAGCCCGGTAGAGGTGAGGGCCGAGTTGCGGACTAATGACCCCTTGGGGCGGATGCCGGACATATCATGTCCCACTCCGCCACGACGCTTCATCAGCTGCACCTGCTCCTCGTCAATCTTGAAGATCGCCCCATAGCTATCGGAGGGGCCGTCGAGACCGATCACAAAGCAATTGGAGAGGGAGGCAATCTGCAGATTGTTGCCGATACCGGTCATAGGGCTACCCTGTGGGACCAAGTATTGGAAGTGGTCCAGCAGATTTACTACCTGAATCTCGGTAAGTCCATTAGGATACTGTGCTTCGATCCTCGCTATCTCCCGAGCGATCCGGTGGTGCATGTCGAGAGGAGACTTCTCGTAGAGATTGCCGTCGGCATCCTTAAGCGCGTACTTCGTGGTCCACACCTTAGCTGCCAGCTGATCTCCTCCAAAGTACTCCAGAGTGGCTTCGTACGCCTCGTCGTACGAGTATGTTTTCTGAGTCATGAGTGATTGAGTTTTTGTTTGCTTTTGCTCACAAAGATACGCTAATTTCGGTCGACAGGAAGCTTTTACTCTCCATTTTTGGGTAACTTTTTACTTCACATCGCTACAGAAGTTTACCACTTCGTGGCACTCAGAGTCATAACCCGCTTCCTCAAAATATCCGTTCCGAGAGGGAGGAGTTTTTAGTACCTTTGTGCTAGTAATAATAGCTCTGATCATCCTATGTGTCCAAATCATCCCACAGAGCAGTCGAGGGATATTGCTCCTGCTCTGAAGTATATCTGTGAGTCCTTGCACTGCGAGGCTAGGCTAATGTCGAGACGGCTCCTGCTCAGCGATGCTGAGTGCGAAACGTTGACGTCCGGTCCTCAGGAGCAGCTTCCTGAGGGAGCTTCCGGAGCGTTACTCTCTGTCGCAGTGGAGTCCGATCGACTCCGGAGCTTAGTAGACAAGTCTCAGGACCCATACAACCTTCATCTCATCCCATACTCCTTCCGGAGCAGCGGGGATGCGACGCTCCGCTCGGCGCTCTCGTGTGCTGAGCTGATCGCTGCTATGGAGCAGGGAGAGCTGGACCCGAGGGACGAGGGAGTGATAAAGGAAGTGAAGGGCTCGTTGGACGCCCTACGGGAGACAGTGGCGGTGGCTTCGATGACCGGACTGCCGATGCCGGTGATGTCAGCTGCACTGCACTTCTTCCTACAGATAGCGTATCGAGAGGAGAGACAGAAGTAAGGATGAGTATTTCACTGGATCTGCAGGCTCAGGACACAGGATCAGACGCACGTGCCGGTGTACTGCACACGCCACACGGAGACATACACACACCGATATTTATGCCGGTGGGTACGGTCGGCTCCGTCAAGGCGGTCCATATGCGGGAGCTTAGAGAGGAAGTGGGTGCGGAGATTATCCTCGGCAATACCTATCACCTCTACCTGAGACCCGGGACGGATGTGCTGAGGGCTGCCGGAGGGCTACAGAAGTTTAATGGCTGGGGAGGACCGATACTGACGGATAGTGGAGGCTTCCAAGTCTTCTCGCTCACCGATACGAGGAAGATGACGGAGGAGGGTGTCACCTTCCGTAGCCACATTGATGGGAGCAAGCACCTCTTTACTCCCGAGCGGGTGATGGACATAGAGCGACTGATAGGGGGCGACATCATGATGGCCTTTGATGAGTGTCCTCCCGGGACTGCTGATCGTCGCTATGCCAAGGAGTCGCTGGATCGCACCTTGGGATGGCTGGAGCGATGCTTCCGTCGCTTCCGGAGTACTGAGCCGCTCTATGGCTATGGGCAGGCACTTTTCCCGATCGTGCAGGGGGTCGTATACCCCGAGCTAAGACGCGAGGCGGCAGAGCGCGTTATTGAGTACGATGCTGATGGGTATGCCATCGGTGGGCTGAGCGTAGGGGAGTCCAAGGACGATATGCGCGCCATGATTGAGGTGGTCAATGAGGTACTCCCCAAGGATCGCCCTCGCTACTTGATGGGCGTAGGTACACCGCAGGACATACTTGATGCCATCGAGCGGGGGATAGATATGATGGACTGTATCATGCCTACCCGGGATGGTCGCAATGCAAGGCTCTACACCTGGAAGGGGACTATGAATATGCGTAATGCGAAGTGGAAGGACGACTTCTCTCCACTTGACCCCTATGGCACCTCTTCCGTGGATAGAGATTACACCAAGGCTTACGTTCGTCATCTCTTTGCAGCTGACGAGCTCCTGGCCCTGCAGATAGCGAGCATACACAACCTCGCCTTTTACCTCGACCTCGTACGGACTGCAAGGAAGCATATCTTGCAAGGAGACTTCAGCAGCTGGAAGTCGAGCGTATACGAGGACTTAGATCGTCGGCTATAAGCATATATGGGACGCAAAACCCGTGATAGGAGTGCCTGGTACTCTTTCCTGTCCAGGATGGGGATCCTGAGGATCGATCGCTATATCATTTGGCGCTTCCTCTCTACCTTCCTCTTCACCCTCGCCCTCATTATGGCGATTATTGTCGTGGTGGACGTGCAGGAGAAGCTGGATAACTTTATGAATCCTCTCCTGACGATGCGTGAGATCGTCGTCTACTATATTGCGCTGATCCCGTACTTTGCCATTCTGCTGGCGCCGCTATTCATCTTCATTGCGTGTGTCTTCGTGACGAGTAAGCTGGCAGCACGGTCGGAGATCATTGCGATGTCATCGGCGGGGATGAGCTTTAATAGGCTCCTTCGCCCCTATATGATTGCGGCGGCCATTTTGTCAGCCTGCTTTTTTATCCTCTCCAGTGAGGTGATCCCCTATCTCAATAGGACACGCATCGCCTTCACCAACCAGTGGGTGTACAATAAGGAAGTGAAGCAGGGGGACAATGTCCAACTGGCTGTCCAGCCTGGTGTAAACGCTTTCTTCAGCACTTACGACAAAGACAGCTATACCGGCTACAATTTCTCGCTCGAGCAATTTGAGGACAATACGCTCAGCAGTCGCTTGACCGCTCGACGCATCGAGTATCACCCTGACAGCGTCTATCACTGGACTGTCTACGACTATCACATAAGAGACTTTCATGGACTGGTAGAGAAGGATACGATGGGTGACCAGCTCGATACTCTGCTGATGATCACCCCGCAGGATATCCTCATCTCCCCTGAGGATGGGGAAAAGCTTACGACCGGTCAGCTCTATACTTATATCCAGGCGCAGGAGAAGAGGGGTATGGGGAATATTAAAAACTTTCAGGTCGAGTATCACAGGCGATTTGCCAGCATCCCTGCTGCATTCATCCTCACGCTGATCGGTGTCTGTCTCTCCGCACGTAAGGTGAAGGGGGGCATCGGACTCAACGTTGCCCTGGGACTTCTGATGGCTTTTGCCTACATCCTCTTCTACACCATCTCAGCCTCTTACGCCATCAGCGGGGCTATGTCTCCCTTTATGGCCGCTTGGCTCCCCAACCTGATCTTTATTCCCATTGCAATCTTCCTCTACTGGCGCGCCCCGAGGTGAGATGAAAAAGGGCACCTACAGGTACTATGGGGTGCTGCTTGGGCTCCCTCTTGGCACACCGATATTTACCTATAGGTGTGAGGAAGATGGTGCGTCTCCGGACGAATTGCTCGGCAGAGTGGTCCTGGTACCGCTGGGGGCAGGGAAGATCGTCTCCGGTGTGGTCTGGAGCTATCAGGGTATGGTCTCTCCTCTTCCGACCGGCAAGGTAAAGAGTATCCGAAAGGTGCTCCCCCATCCGACCATACCCTTGTCGGTGCGAAGGTTTTGGAACTGGGTCGCTTCCTACTATATGTGTAGCCTTGGAGATGTGCTTCGGGCTGCCCTGCCGGCTCCCTTCCGACCGGAGGGAGGACAGCGCTATGTGCTGCTGGATAGTACCACAGGAGACGAAGCCGAAGTCGTGCGAAAGGAGCTGGGGCGGTCATGCTTCTCACTGAAGGAGCTCAAGCAACTCTTTCCTCACGACTATACCGATCTCTACTCTTTGTGGTCTGAGGAGGGGAGTGTGATCCCATACGATAAGGGCATCGCAGGAAGCGGAGCCCCTGTTAGCGAAAGAGGGTGGGGCGTCGGTCCTCTTATCCATCAGCCCGAGACTTTAGAAGTGGTGAGGAAGTCGGTTAAGCGTAGTCCCCAAGTGCTTGAGGCACTCGATCGCTTAGCATTCGACCCAAATGGGAGCGATATCTTCTTCACTACTCTCGCTGAGGTCTCAGACTATCTTGGGGTATCAGCGTATGTAGTCGGGAGACTGAGAGAGTGCGGAGCCATTGAGGAGAAAGAGCGTGCTGAGGAGGGCTTCTCCGGTGAGACACCGGGCAGGGGATCATACCGAAATGGGATAATGCCCGACCTGACGGGGCATCAGATCCTGCTGCTCCATATGCCTCACTCCAGAGCTTGTGAGCGAGTGCCACTACGCCATCTCCACGAGGAGGTCACTCAGTCGAGAGGGCAGGTGTTGCTCCTCTTCCCTACACTAGAGAGGCTAAGAGAGGTTGAGGGAGAGATAAAGGAGGTCTTTGGGGCATCATACTATCCCTACCACAGCGGTGTCTCTCAGTCTGTTCGACAGCGATCCTACCTAGCGGCATGGCGCCAGCGATCCGGGCTCTTTGTGGGACTCCGGTCGGCAGTTTGGCTCCCTCTGGGATCTCTTAGCGAGGTGGTGGTGATAGATAGTGAGCATCGTGGGTATAGGCAATGGGAGCCGGCGCCACGCTTTACCGCCTCCGATGCGGTGCTGGTGCTTGCTGCTCTGTCCGGGGCTAAGTCCTTGATTGTCTCAGCTACACCCTCGGTGGAGTGTATGGCTCAGGTGCTGAGGGGAAAGTATGCCCTCCAGACGATAGCCCCCGAAGCAACGGGGGATAGGGTGTTGCTACAGACTATCAGTATGAGGGTCGCTTTTGATGACAATCAGGTCCAGGCCCGACTCCTCTCTGACTTGATGGTGAGCGCCATTAGGGACACAATAGCAATGAGAGGGAAGGTACTTCTGCTTTATCAGCGTACCGGGTATGCCCGATCCATCGAGTGCAGTTACTGTGGCGAGCAGATCCTCTGTCCCCGTTGCCACACTGCCTTAAGGCTCTCGTCAGATGCCAAGGTCATGGAGTGTCCTCTCTGCGGCTACAAGTCACCGCTCCCCACGAGTTGCCCTCACTGTGATCAACCCTCTCTCAGACCTATCGGGACAGGCATTGATCGACTGCAGGAGGCTGTGAGTCATTACTTCACCGGAGTACAGGTCGCTTTGGTGGAGTCTGGAGATAGGGTGCCGAGGGCAGATATTTTGCTCTGCCCGGACTACGACCCCCCTATCGGTCTCCTACACAAGGTCTCTATGGTGGGAGTAATCCAGCTTGATCTGCTCCTTACTCTTCCGGATCATCGGGCTGCAGAGCGAGCTTATCGGATGCTGACCACCTGTAGGGATGAGCTGCGAGATCGGAGCAAGCTGATCATCCAGTACTTCTCCAAGTCCCCCGCACTGGATGCGTTCTTAGAGGACGACTACGAGACCTTTATGGAGCACGAGATGGAGGAGCGCCATCAGCTGCTCTTCCCTCCCTTCTGTCGCATCACGGACATTGTGCTTGAGTCAAATAGTCAGGCTCTGGTCAGCAGGTTTGCGGAGCGTGTGGCAAGGGAGCTGTCCCGACTGCTTCCTGATATCCAGATCTTAGGTCCCACTCCACTGCCCGTCAATAAGCGAGGCGTATCATTTGGCTACCGGGTGACACTATTGATCCCCTTAGAGGTTGCGCTGTCTCCTCTCCGCACTTTCCTGAGTAGCACTGTGGAGAGCTGGGTAAGGTCCTCCGGCATCCGCTCCCTTCACTATTACTACGATGTAGATCCATAGTAGCTCATTTCTTTTACTGGTATTAGTGATCTCTAATACCGGTAAAAGAATTGACTAATATCGGTATTAGAGAAAGCTAATACCGATATTAGTTTCGAGACACTTTTGATCAGACCATCTTAGCGAAGGTCTTATAATAGTGAAAAGTGGTAACTTTGTCTCAATAAGAGATAGGACAAGAGATCGGAGGGGTCTCGCTTATCTCCCAGCTTGATTTTGGAACTAATAAGTTAGTGGAATGATCAATCGATCGCTCATTCGTGTCAAGGTACTACAGGTACTCTATAATTTTTATCATACGGAGTCGATGTCGATCTCGACTGCCCAGGAGACGCTGGAGGCTGCTATGGAGAGCGACTATAGGGTCTATCTCTACCTCTGCGGGTTACCACTGGACTTCTCAGACTTGGCTCGCAAGCTTATTGGGATCGAGGAGGGGAAGTTTTCCCCTGATCCGGATCGTCTCGCCCTGCTGAGGGCATTAGAGACCAATCCTGTGGTGGAGTACCTCGAGGGTGATCAAGACTTCGTCGTGCGACGGATGGCTACCTCTATCTTCCACAATCCCGATCTGAGTGAGCTCCATGAGATGGTGCTCTCAGAGACACTTGGCGAGCAGGCAGTGAGCGCTTCTCAGCTGGAGACCTTTGATGGAGCGCGCCAGTTCTATCGCGATCTGTATGGTACCAAGTATCGGCAGTCGGATAGAGTCTACGACATTCTGGAGACGACAGATGCCTTTGTCACCGATGCTGATCTGCCGGTGGTTTTCTCTTTCGTCACCAAGTTTTATAACGGACTGGATCCTGATAAGGAGGTCTCTAAGCTACTGCGTCCTAAGTTTGCCTCCAAGAGCGATGGTGAGTTTGGTCCGACTCTGCTGAGAGCTGCCATAGACAATAAAGAGGCCTACCGGGAGAAGATCAGTAAGTACTTCAAGGGCTGGGACGCCGAGCGGGTGAGCGAAGTGGACTACCTGCTTATGCAGATGGCAGTGGCTGAGGCCATCGCCTTCCCCACCATTGCCACGACCGTGACGATCAATGAGTATCTCAATCTTGCTCACTCCTTTAGCTCCGAAAACTCTTATGTCTTCATCAATGGCATCCTCTTTAAGCTCTTCACAGACCTAAAGGAAGAGGGTAAGATCATTGGAGACTAATGGCGGACTGTTTTTTAATCAATATATAGGATAATATGTTACAAGCAATACTTCTTCAGGCTCAAGCGCCTCAGGGAAATGCCTTTATGAGCATCATCATGATCGTTCTGATGATCGTGATCTTCTACTTCTTTATGATCCGCCCACAGACAAAGCGGCAGAAGGAGCTACAGAAAGCACGCGAGGCTATGAAGGCAGGCGACAAGGTGATCACCAGCGGAGGCATGTACGGCATCATCCGCGAGATCAATAAGCCCAGTGGTCAGGTCACCCTCGAGGTGTGGGATGGTGTCAAGGTCAAGGTGGATATCAATAATATCTTCTCTCTCGAGGAGGCAGGTAAGGACAAGGACGCAAAGTAAAGCCCTACCGGTATCACTTAGTCACCGATCATGAGAGGACTTAGACGCAGGCTGAGAGAGGGGCGCTTCACCGCCTACTTTATGCGAGATAGGCGGTGGGTGGCACTCTCTATCTGTCTGCTCATCTCTGTCTTCTTCTGGATCGTTGCAGCGATCGATGACCCGAGAGGCTATACCAAGGAGGTTGCTGTCCAGCTGGATAAGCCTATCCTCCCTACGAACTACCGGATGACAGACCTCTCTCAGTATCCTGAGGTGGTCTATGTCAAGGTCCATGCTAAGGGTGGCGCTCTGCTGAGGTATACCATCAATCAGGTCGGTCGATCCTCCTATAGAGTGCGCCCTACTGTGGATACTACTCAGCTGCTACCTGAGGGCGGTCAGTATCGCCTGAGAGAGGCGGACCTCAAGCGGCTACTCCTGAGCAAGCCTCTACACGATATCTCACGGATGGATCTCAATACCGCGACTGACGTCACGATCTTCCCGGAGGACATCTACTTCTCGTACGAGCCTCTCAGTGAGGGTAAGGCAGAGGTGCTATTTGGCAGCCAGATCGACTTTGGTGGTCATCGGAATTTTAAGCTCGCTGACACCATCAGCCTTGTCCCCTCATCGGTACGGGTATTTGGTGTCAAGAGTGATCTCAAGGACTTTATGGCTGCTGGGGGTGTCCTCACGACGGATACGATCGGGCTGAGGATAGACAACCCCGGGCGTGATACTATACGTGTTGCCGTAGTGACGCCATCCGGTATCGATGCGCGTCCCGACTCCGTCGACGTTATCCTGAAGACCAACGAGCTGGTTTACAACAGCTATACTACTTCCGACATCGAGATCCGCAATCTTCCATCCGGCTATGACCTGACTCTCCTTCCTATGCAGGTCACGGTGACCTATTTGGTGCCAAAGGACAAGGCGGGAGAGAAGACACTATTTGACCCAGGGCTCTATATCGATGCTCGCGATGCATTTGATGGAGCCAACAGAAAGTCCTTAGTGCTCCACGTCGACAAGGTCCCATCTCAGGTAGATATGATCCAGGTGGTACCTGACCGGCTCGACTTTATCCTCCGTGAGAGGAAGTGATATGAGTGAGCGACCTTTTGTCATAGGCGTCTGTGGTGGCATAGGCTCCGGTAAGAGTGTGGTGAGAAGAGTGCTGGGACTGCTCCTGGGTGCTCCCACCTACGACTGCGACGCCCGCGCCAAAGCACTCTACAGAGACCCCGTGGTCCGGTCTGAGATCACCTCACTTCTGCATGAGGACCCCATTGATCAGAGTGGCAAGCTCAATAAGGAGCTCCTCTCACAAGCTCTCCATAGCGAGCATCTCAGACCACTTCTTGAGTCAATCGTTCATCAGGCTGTCAAGGACGACTTTGCCCACTGGCTTAGACAGTCTGCGGAGCCTTATGCGGTACTGGAGTCGGGGATCCTTTTCTCCTCAGGACTGGATCAGAGTGTGGACTGCTCTATCGAGGTGGCTGCTGACGAATCCTTGCGGTCCATGCGAACCCGTCTCAGGGACCGGGACAATGGTGCCACTCAGTACAAGTCTATGAATAGTCTGCAACATAAGGAAGCTGATCTCAGAAGCCGTCTGGCAGACTGCACAATCTATAACAATGGATCTGACTCGCTAATCCATCAGTGCGAGCGGATCCTCACAGAAATCAATCATCGTTAGATATGAAACTATCAGAAATCGTCTCTATCTCAGGCAAGCCTGGACTTTTCCTCTTTATCAATAGCTCCCGAGTGCCCTACACTGTGGAGGAATTGGAGACCGGACGTCGGATGCCGGTCTTTGGCCGGGAAAAGATGAGCCTGCTCAGCAATATCTCTATGTACACTACCGAGGGGGAGAAGCCCCTAGCCGAGGTGATGCAGGGGATGTACGAGACCTTTGGAGAGGAGATCCCGGATGCACAGACTGTCTCTGAGAGTGCTGAGACACTCAAGACCTTTATGGATAAAGCTCTCCCCAATTGGGATCGGGAGCGGATCCATCAGAGCGATATCAAGAAGCTGGCTAAGTGGTATCAGATCCTGCGACAGAAGGGTATGGACTCCTTCCTGCTCACAGAGGAGGAAGAGAAAGAGGACTGAAGTACCTCTACATCGTTATACAAAAAAGCGGAGCACTCATCAGGAGCGCTCCGCTTTTTTGTATAACTATAGGAAAGTCCCGTGTGGGAAAGGCGAGTGGCCGAGGAGGAAAGCCCGTGTGGGCATCACCTTGCTGGAAGGCCACTGTAGCTCGAGTAGCTCTATGGTCCCCTTAGTGGTGCCTACAAATAGTCTCTTGCCGTCTGTCTCGAGGGGCTCACCAGGTGCGAGATCACGGCTAATCTGCCTCTCACCGATAGGGCTCACGCTTAAGATCTTGATCTCCACCTCTTCATCGGAGGTCTCATTATGGAATAGGGCTACTGCCTTAGGGTAGGGCGCCATAGCCCGCACACGTCTATCGATCTCCTCTGCAGACATCGTGGTGAAGCGGATGGTCTGCTCCTCCTTAAATATCTTTGGTGCCATCGGCAGATGAGAGACGTCCTCCGGCTGTGGCCGACCGAGCTGCTTCTTTGGCTCCCGAGACTGCTCTATTAGGTCGATCGTCTCCTCAATCACCTTTGCCCCAACGACCATAAGTTTGTCATGCAGGGTCCCCCCTGTCTCATCTGCTGATATCGGTACATGCTCCTGGAGAAGTACTCGCCCGGTGTCGATCTCCTTATCAAGTAGAAATGTGGTGACACCGGTCTCCCGCTCGCCATTGATCAGCGCCCACTGGATCGGTGCTGCTCCACGGTACTTAGGCAGGAGGGCAGCGTGGAGATTGATTGTCCCACGCGAGGGCATATCCCAGACCTCCTCGGGGAGCATCCTAAAGGCGACGACAATAAATAGGTCAGCGTCAATCTCTCGTAGGCGCTCTAGAAACTCCTCGTCGCGCAACCGCTCCGGCTGGAGAATCGGTACCTCGGGCAAGAGCTCCTGTGCGGTACGCTTGACGTCTGAGGGCTGGAGCTTATGGCCACGCCCCTTGGGCTTATCGGGCATCGTGACTACAGCAACCACCTCTCGATGGTGCTCTACGATCGATCGGAGAGAGTATGCGGCAAATTCGGGTGTGCCGAAAAATACGATTTTCATTTTCTTATTCGTCACCAAAGTTGAGGTTGAGTACCCTCCGATAGACGTTGAGGATAGCCGACTTAGAGATGAAGCCGACATACTTACCCTCTGGGGTCTCCACCGGGAGATTCCATAGTCCGGAGTCGTCAAAGATGGTCATCACATCCTCCATCTGCATATTCGTTTTGATTCGGATCCTTGGCTCTACCATAAACTTCTTCACACGGAGCCTCTCGTATAGGTCGGGGCGGAACATGATATTTCGGATGTTGTCGAGCATCACAATGCCCACTAAGTGGTCGTCATCGTCCAGCACCGGGAAGATATTGCGTTGGCTCTCCGTGAAGGTCTTCACCGTCTCACCGAGAGTCTCTTCCGGATGCAAGGTCTTGAATTTCTTCTCCACCACATCCTCCACGTCCATCAGTGTCAGCACTGCTCGGTCTTTCTCATGCGTAACCAGCTGCCCCTCTTCACCCAGTCGCATCGCGTAGATATTGTACTTCGTGAAGATCCGCATAAAGCCGTAGGAGATTAGCGACACCACCAAGAGTGGGAGGAAGAGATTGTACTGCCCTGAGAGCTCCGCAATGAGGAAGGTCCCGGTTAGCGGAGCATGCATCACGCCCGCCATCAGTCCCGCCATCCCCATGAGGGTGAAGTTTTGGTGGGGAAGGTAGGTCTCTATGCCGAGCTCACCGCATAGGTAGGAGAAGAAGAAGCCAAGGAAAGCACCCACAAAGAGGGTAGGGGCAAAGGTTCCCCCGCACCCGCCACCGGAATTGGTAGCCACTGTGGCGAAGATCTTCAGCAGCATAGCTGCTAGGAGGAAGAGGATAAAGCTCCGATGAGATGGGTCGGAGACATTCTCCAGCAGTGACCCCTCCAAGATACTCTCCGGATGATCGCTCATCAGCATCGAGATGATGTCGTACCCCTCCCCATAGAGAGGTGGGAGGAGGAAGATGAGGCTACTCAGGATCAGAGACGCAATCACAAAGCGGACGCTCCAGGTACTGATACCGCCAAGCTTACGCTCCAGCCAGGAGGAGCAACGGGTGAAGTAGAGTGACAGACCACCGCAACAGAGCCCGAGCAGAACCACGTATGGTAGTCTGTTGAGGGTAAATGCCTCCTCCGCCATCACCGGGAAGAGGGCACCCATACCGAAGATCAGGTAGCTAACCGTCGCTGCTGTCACGGATGAGATCATCAGAGGCATCACGCTGGTGAGGGTGAAGTCCATCATCAACACCTCGATGACAAATAGTAGCCCTGTGATCGGAGCCTTGAAGATCCCCGCAATCGCTCCAGCAGCACCGCACCCCACGAGGAGCATAAGGTTTCTGTGCTCCAGATGGAAGAGCCGACCTATATTGCTCCCTATGGCGGCCCCGGTAAGCACGATCGGTGCCTCAGCTCCCACAGAGCCTCCCAGCCCGATGGTGATAGACGAGGCAACGACAGAGGTCCAAGTGTTGTGGGGCTTCAGTCTACTCTGACGTCGGCTAATCGCATAGAGCACTCTCGTGATCCCATGTGAGATATTGTCTCTGACGATGTACTTCACGAAGAGGCCACAGAGGAAGATCCCCACCACGGGTGTGATGAGGTAGGAGAGATAAAGGTCGGTATGGGTATTCAGCCCGATCACAAAGTGCTGTATCGTGCTGACAAACCACTTCAGCAGAGCTGAGACGAGCGCACAAGCGACACCGGTAAGCAACGCCAATGCTGTTACCGGCATACCCCCAGGGAGATGCTTATGGAGCCAGTCGGAGAATGGCTTGCTTGGTCGTGACTTTACCTCTGTCGCCTGCATTTACCGGATCACCTTTACCTCGCCTCTCAGCCCCAGCTTGATGATGTTGGAGGCTACATGCTTCGTCTGCTCCTCCTGGCGATACCTCACGACATAGTCCACACCATTCCGCACTTCGTCACTGATATCCGCGAAGGCAGTAGGCGATGGCTCGCCAGAGATATTTGCCGAGGTACTTACGATGGGTCCGCCAAGTCGCTCACACATTTTCTTACAGAAGGGATCTCCCACCACTCGGATACCGGCGCTGCCATCCTCAGCGAGGAGGTTAGGAGCGAGACCAACAGCATCGGGATAGATGATCGTCAGAGGCTTCGTCGCCGTATCCATCATATCGTAGGCAATGTCTGGGATGGTCCGGACCACTTGTGCCAGCATCCCATCGCTTGACACGATAGAGAGGAGTGCCTTAGCATCATCTCTCTGCTTGAGGGCAAAGATACGGCTCACCGCCTCAGCATTTGTCGCATCGCAACCAATGCCCCAGATGGTGTCTGTGGGGTAAAGGATCAGACCACCGCGCTTCAGCGTGGCGACTGCCTCACTCAGGTCCTCCAGATCCCAGCGGGGCATTTCTTCTTGCTCTTCGTCTATTCTCTTCTTCATATCTATATCTGCATAAAGTCTCTGTAAAAGTCGATCGCCTCATCTAGCTCCTTTGGTGTAAAAAGCTCTGCGGGCGCAGGCTTACCGATGCCATCCAGCATCACCACCGGCACCCCATCCTCAGCTGAGCGGAGCTTCTTGTCCTGACGGGCAAGGGTGTGGATCTGCTCGTACTCTGTACAGAGGACGGAGACGGGAGTGAAGTGGTCTCGCACAACTCTCGCCAGCTGCATCAGCTCATTCTGGGGCAGCCGCTCCCTACGGAGCGATAGGTACCCCTCCATCACCAGACCAGCAGCCACGGCAATGCCATGAGGCACCGGCTCGCCTTTGCTTAGATGAAGCGCCTCCAAAGCATGCCCGAGGGTGTGTCCGAGGTTGAGGAACTGTCGTCTGCCACCCTTGTCCAGCGGGTCCGAGGCGACCACCTCTGTCTTGTAGTCTATACAGCGTCGGATGAGCGAAGGGGCTACCTCAGCTGTCCCCAACAAGTCATCATTCACGGAGAAGCCCGCCAGCAAGGAATACTTTAGGATCTCGCCCCAACCGGAGAGCAACTCCAGCTCAGGTAGTGTGGAGAGAAAAGCTGGCGCTATCAGTACCTCCTCGGGAGTGTAAAAGGTCCCGATGCCATTCTTCACGCCCTCAAAGTCTATCGCCGTCTTACCGCCAATAGAGGCATCCACATCTGCCAGCAGGGTGGTCGGGACATAGACCAGCCCCATCCCCCGCTTGTAGGTCGCAGCGGAGAGTCCCGCCACATCCAGCAGCGCTCCGCCTCCGATTGCTATCATTAGGTCTCCTCGGGTCGCACCCAGGTCTGTAAGTCCACTCCATAGTCGGAGCAGTTGCTCGGTCGTCTTCGCTTCCTCTCCGGGAGGAAGCTCAATGTCAGCAGGCGCTATCCCGATCCGATCAAGGCAAAGGTCGGCACAATTGCTCTCGGTTACCCAGATCGCTCGACGACCTGACGTCAGTGACCGAAGCCGGGTGCTAAGCTCCTCAAGGCTGTCGAAGAGTGTATGGTGGAGCGGAGACTCCATCGCATTTACTTCTTCTTAAGTCCCAGTTCTTCTAGGACAAAGTCAACCGCTTCAGGCAGTCCCTCAGGTCTCTTCCCGCCCGCTGTAGCAAGGGAGGGCTGACCACCGCCACCTCCTTGGATAAATTGACCGGCAGCCTTGACCAACTTACCGGCGTTGTATCCCTTCTTCACGAGGCCATCACTGATCAGCACAGTAAGGAGTGCCTTGCCCTCATCCTTGGACCCGCTCACGAAGACATAGTCGCCATCCAGCACCTGCTTGAGCCCAAAGGCAATGTCCTTCGCAAGAGCAGACGGGATTGCCACGTCGGGGCGGATTACCTTCACGCCGTCCACCAGCTCGTAGTGCTCCCGCAGACGACTGATCAGGCTCCCCTTCTCCCGATCGTAGGCCTGCTTCACCTCAGCAGAGAGGGTGTGATTCTCCTCCAGCACCTTCTTGATGGCCGAGATCAGATTGCCCCCACCGAAGTAGCTCTTCACGCTCTCGATCGTGTCCTCCAGCTCATGCACATAGTCGAGGGCAGCGGGGCCGGTGACAGCAAAGATACGACGTACTCCAGCTGCCACGGAGGTCTCCTGGGTGATGTGGAAGCTCCCCAGTACCCCGGTCGACGGGGCGTGGCAGCCACCACAGAGCTCGATACTGTCGCCGAATTGCATTACCCGGACGTACTCCCCGTATTTCTCTCCGAAGAGGGCAATGGCTCCCATCTCCTTTGCCTTAGAGATCGGCACATCGCGATGCTCAATCCGCTTGTAGTCTGCTTGGATCGCCTCATTGACCATCCGCTCCACCTCTCGGATCTCCTCCTTCGTCAGCTTCTCAAAGTGGGCGAAGTCGTACCGGAGTACACGATCGCTCACGAGGGAGCCCTTCTGCTCCGTCGTGTCCCCGAAGAGTGTCCTCAGTGCATGGTCCAGTAGGTGGGTGGCAGTGTGGTTGCGCTCAATATTATACCTACGCTCGCTGTCAATGGAGGCAAGAAAATCCTGATGGGGATCGGAAGGCAGCTTATCCACGAGAAGCATCGGCAGGTTATTCTCCTGGATCGTGTCGAGGACCTTGATCCTCTCCTGATCCACCTCCCCGATGAGAGTACCGGTGTCGCCCACCTGACCGCCCATCTCAGCGTAGAAGGGAGTCGTCTCGAGGACCACCTGATAGCTCTTCTTCCCATTCTGAGTCACTTGGCGGTAGCGGACAATCCGAGTCTGCGCCTCGTGCATCTCGTAGCCGACGAAGGTGGTCTCTGTCTCCTGGTCACCGATCCACTGCCAGTCGCCGGTCTCGGTGTGCTGAGCCTTACGGGCGCGCTCTTTCTGCTTCGCCATCTCGCTGTCGAAGCCCTTTAGGTCGGCCTCCATACCCTGCTCCTCGAGGATTAGCTCCGTGAGGTCTGCAGGGAAGCCATAAGTGTCGTAGAGCTCGAAGATGATCTCGCCGGGTAGCGTCTTCTCTCCCTTCTTCTTCGACTCATCGATATGAGACTGGAGCATCTCGATACCAGTGGAGAGGGTCCTAAGGAAGGCGCTCTCCTCCTGCTTCGTCACACGGGTGATCAGCTCTTGCTGAGCCACCAGCTCGGTGTAGTGTCCACCCATGCTCTCCACGAGGGTGGGGATGAGGCGGTACATAAAGGGCTCCTTAAGATTGAGGAAAGTGTAGCCGTACCGAACCGCACGCCTGAGGATCCTACGGATGACGTAGCCCGCTCTTGTACTTGAGGGCAGCTGCCCGTCAGTAATGGCAAAGGCTATCGCCCTTATGTGGTCAGCGATCACGCGCATAGCCACATCGGTTTTCTCCGACGAGCCGTAGGCCACACCGGAGATCTCTGCCACCTTGCCGATTAGAGGCTGGAAGACATCGGTGTCGTAATTGGACTTCTTCCCCTGCATAGCCATACAGAGGCGCTCCAGTCCCATACCGGTATCGATGACGTGGTGGGGAAGAGCCTCGAGGTGACCATCTGCCATACGATTGTACTGCATGAAGACGAGATTCCAGATCTCGATCACGAGTGGGTCGTCCTGATTGACGAGGTCCCTGCCGGGTATGCGAGCGATCTCTTCCTCGCTACGCAGGTCGATGTGGATCTCTGAGCAGGGACCGCAGGGACCGGTCTCGCCCATCTCCCAGAAGTTGTCGTGCTTGTCCCCATTGAGGATCCTCTTCTCAGGTAGTAGCTTTGCCCAAGCATCATATGCCTCCTGGTCCCGCTCCAGACCCTCCTGAGGCGCTCCCTCAAAGATGGTGACATAGAGCCGATCTTTAGGAAGCTGGTACACCTCCGTCAGTAGTTCCCACGCCCAAGGGATGATCTCTTGCTTGAAGTAATCACCGAAGGACCAGTTACCCAGCATCTCAAACATAGTGTGGTGATAGGTGTCGTGTCCCACAGCGGAGAGGTCGTTGTGCTTACCGCTCACGCGCAAGCACTTCTGAGAGTCGGTTACTCGCGGATACTTCCTCGGTGCATTCCCGAGAATGATGTCCTTGAATTGGTTCATCCCCGCATTGGTAAACATAAGGGTCGGATCCCCCTGCAGGACCATCGGAGCGGAGGGAACGATATGATGTCCTCGCTCTGCAAAGAAGTCAAGGTACATCTGACGGATTTCATTAACCGTTTTCATATCTACTAAGAAGTGTATCGGTGAGACCCCGTTCTTTACATTGGGGTCATTAGTTTCTATCTCACAAAGGTACTAATGAAAATGGATGCAAAGAAATGCACGACACACGTCCTAGGACTGCAGACCATAAGAGCGTTCATTTTCCTAATAATAAGTCCTTCATAAGCCCTGAAAGAATGAGCTGAATTCTTACAAAAAGTGATATGGATTTCCTTGGTCTCGGATTGCTCTCAACATTGGGTGGATCCACTCCCATCCCTAAAGGTTTACATGTGAAAATTGCTGCCGGTTCTTAGGTGTGCAAACTCAGGTGCTAGACTTTGGGGAATAGAGGCATTAAACCAGCACAATGGCATTATTTTCTCTACCTTTGCAGCGTAATCAGTAGTCTAAAATAATCAAGCGCCTCACATATATAGGTATGGAGCAACTAAAGCACGAGTGTGGAGTGGTACTCATCCGACTTCGAAAGCCTCTCGAGTATTATTGGGAAAAATATGGCACCAGACGCTATGGTCTCAATAAGCTCTACCTGATGATGGAGAAGCAGCACAATCGTGGACAGGATGGGGCTGGTGTCGCCTGTGTCAAGCTTCAGGCTCCTGTAGGTACAGAGTACCTATACAGAGAGCGTGCCCTCGGCTCAGGCGCCATTGCTGAGATCTTCAATACCATCCATCACTCCATTGATGAGGTCATCGCTGAGGAAGAGGCTGACGACCGCTTCTATGCTGAGTCGGCTCCCTATATTGGTGAGTGCTATATGGGGCATCTCCGCTATTCCACGACTGGGAAGTCCGGCTTGCAGTATCTCCAGCCGGCGCTGAGACGTAATAACTGGCGGGCTAAGACGCTCGCTATGTGTGGGAATTTTAATCTCACCACTGTCAAGGATATATTCAAGTACATTACCGCCCGCGGACAGCATCCTCGTGACACCTCCGATACGCGAGTGCTGATGGAGCTCCTCGGCCATCGTCTCGATCGTGAGGTGGAGCGGCGCTATGCGGATAGTAAGGCGAAGGGGCTCGAGGGGATGGACATCACGGAGGATATTGAGGATCATATCGATGCTCTGCAGCCTCTCAGGGAGTGTGGACCAATGTTTGACGGGGGATACGTCCTCTGTGGCATGACCGGTAGTGGCGAGATGTACGCGTTTCGTGACCCCTGGGGCATCCGTCCTGCCTACTACTACTACGATGACGAGATCTTCGTGGTCGCCTCTGAGCGACCGGTGATCCAGACGACACTCAACCTTACCTTCGACAAGGTGCATCAGCTCCAGAGAGGGCAAGCCATTGCTATCGACCGGAGTGGGGAAAAAGTTCATCTGGAGCAGGTGCTTGAGCCGGAGGAAAATAAGGCGTGCTCCTTTGAGCGGATCTACTTCTCCCGCGGAAGTGACATTGATATCTACCATGAGCGAAAGGCTCTCGGCAGCTATGTGGTTCCGGAGATCCTCAAGAAGGTGGATTACGACTTAGACAATACCGTCTTCTCCTTTATCCCCAATACGGCAGAGGTGGCTTACCAAGGGATGCTTCAGGGACTCGAGGACTACCTCGACCGGCGGAAGCAAGAGCTGCTGGAGATGCCGGAGAATAGGAGCTCGGAGAGGATCCACGACATACTCCGGAAGCGTATACGCTCGGAGAAAGTGGCGATCAAGGACATCAAGATGCGGACCTTCATCACCGAGGGGGCATCACGCAATGAGCTGGCGGCTCACGTGTACGATGTCACCTACGGGTCTATACGCAGGGGTGAAGACAATCTCGTCGTGATTGATGACAGCATCGTCCGGGGTACGACTCTCAAGGAGAGTGTCATCCGCATCCTCAATCGACTCGGTCCGCGTAAGATGGTGATCGTCAGCTCGGCTCCCCAGATACGCTACCCCGACTGGTATGGTATCGCTATGAGCCGGATGGATGAGTTTGTCGCTTTCCGCGCCGCCATATCACTCCTTAAGGAGCGGGGTATGGAGGATCGGATCACCGAGCTCTATGAGAGGATTAAGTCCCTTATGGGGAGCGAGGAGGTACGACGGACCAATTTTGTTAAGGAGATCTACGAGCCCTTCACTGTCGAGGAGCTCAATCAGCAGATGATTAAGCTGATGAGACCCGCCGAGGTCACTTGCCCGATAGAGATTGTCTTCCAGAGCATCGAGGGTCTCCACAAGGCGATCCCGGATAATCCGGGGGACTGGTATTTTACCGGAGACTACCCGACACCGGGCGGTATGCGCTTAGTTAATCAAGCCTTCCTCGACTATTACGAAGAGGACTACAGAAAATAAGAGATACACGAAACCATATAGCGACCATGAAAAAGAAAGGTAAGCTCATCTTACAGGACGGGACCTGCTACGAGGGGACACTCTTCGGTGCCACTGATAAGAGTGTCAGCGGGGAGGTTGTCTTCAATACCAGTATGACTGGCTACCCCGAGGCCCTGACGGATCCCTCATATATGGGTCAGATGCTTGTCTGTACATACCCGATCATAGGCAATTACGGATTCCCTCCAGAGGATGTAGACCCCGCCACCAATCTGGCTCTCTACCTCGAGAGCCGGAAGCTCCATCCACTCGCACTTATCGTGCACGACTATACCGATGACTACTCTCACTGGAATGCCGCAGAGTCTCTCTCAGAGGCTCTCGAGCGCCATGGCGTGGTCGGACTCTCCGGTGTTGACACGCGGGAGCTTACCAAGGATATCCGTGATCATGGTCCGCTCATCGGTAAGCTGGTGGTGGACGATCAGGATATAGACTTCTTCCAGACCGACGAGGTAAACCTCGTCGCTGAGGTCTCCACACCGGAGGTGATCCACTTACCTAAGAGTGGTGCCAAGCGAGTGGTCCTCGTGGACTGTGGCGCGAAGGAGAATATTGTCCGGATGCTCCTCGACCGCGATGTTGACCTCACGATCGTCCCCTGGGACTACGACTTTACCGAGATGGATTATGATGGTCTCTTCATCAGTAACGGTCCGGGTAATCCGATGCAGTGCACCGCCCTCATTGACCATATACGACAGGTCATTGAGAGCGGTGCAAAGCCTATAGGAGGGATCTGTATGGGAAATCAGATTATGGCTCTTGCCATTGGTGCCAAGGTGAAAAAGATGAAGTTTGGTCACCGCTCAGCAAATCAGCCAGTACGTCTCTGTGGCACAGATAAGTGCTTTATTACCAGCCAAAATCATGGATTTGCCGTTGATAGTGACACTCTCCCTGCCGGCTGGCGTCCCTACTTCGAGAATCTCAATGATGGCTCCAACGAAGGTATCATCCACGAGTCAGGGAGGTACTTCGCAGTCCAGTTCCACCCCGAGTGCCACGGAGGCCCGATGGATACCGAATTCTTTTTTGATGACTTTATTAAGCTCCTAAACTCGTGAACGTAAAGAAATACAAGAAGATCCTCCTCCTCGGATCCGGTGCCCTCAAGATCGGTGAGGCGGGCGAATTTGATTACTCAGGATCTCAAGCCCTCAAGGCTCTCAAGGAAGAGGGAATACACACCGTCCTCGTCAACCCCAATATCGCCACAGTACAGACGTCTGAGGGTATTGCTGATACGATCTACTTCCTCCCCGTCACCCCGTACTTTATTGAGCGAGTGATCAAGAAGGAGCGCCCCGATGGCATTATGCTCTCATTCGGAGGACAGACTGCCCTCAACTGTGGTGTCGCCCTCTACGAGAAAGGGGTCCTCCGGGACTATAATATAGAGGTCCTCGGGACTCCCGTCCAGGCCATTATGGATACCGAGGACAGGGAGCTCTTCAGCGAGCGTATGCACGAGATCGGGGTCCACACCATCTCCAGTGAGGCATGTGAGGATATAAAGCATGCCCGCGAGGCAGCTAAGGAGCTCGGCTATCCAGTCATCATCCGTGCGGCCTACGCCCTCGGTGGTATGGGGAGTGGCTTTTGCGACAACGAGGAGGAGCTAAATGCTCTCTGCGAGCGAGCTTTCTCCTTCTCCCCTCAGGTACTGGTCGAGAAGAGTCTCAAGGGGTGGAAAGAGATTGAGTACGAGGTCGTGCGCGATAAGTATGACAATTGCATAACGGTCTGCAATATGGAGAACTTCGATCCGCTCGGCATCCATACCGGTGAGAGTATCGTCGTCGCTCCCTCTCAGACCTTGACTAACTCGGAGTTTCAGAAGCTCCGCGACATCGCCATCCGTATCGTCCGCCACATAGGCATTGTGGGGGAGTGCAATGTCCAGTACGCCTTGGACACCCAGAGCGAGGACTATCGTGTCATCGAGGTCAATGCTCGTCTGAGCCGCTCCTCAGCACTCGCCTCCAAGGCCACCGGCTATCCGCTCGCCTTTGTGGCTGCCAAGCTCGGTATGGGATATGGTCTTCATGAGCTGAAGAATAGCGTCACTCAGACCACTTCTGCCTTCTTTGAGCCGGCACTCGATTACGTCGTCTGCAAGATCCCCAGATGGGATCTCAGCAAGTTTGCCGGTGTATCGCGTGAGATCGGCTCCAGCATGAAGTCAGTAGGCGAGATTATGGCCATCGGTCGCACCATTGAGGAGGCTATACAGAAGGGGCTCCGGATGATCGGCCAGGGAATGCACGGCTTCGTCGAGAATAAGGAACTGGTCATCTCGGATATAGATAAGTCTCTACGGGAGCCTACCGACAACCGCATTTTTGTCATCAGTAAGGCTTTCCGAGCAGGGTATACGATCGATCAGATCCACGACCTGACAAAGATCGACAAATTCTTCCTCCACAAACTGCACAATATCATCGATACGGCTGAGGAGCTGGAGACCCTGTCACAGATCAGCGACATCTCGCCTGAGCTGATGAGGAGGGCAAAGGTACAGGGCTTCTCCGACTTCCAGATCGCCCGCGCGGTGCTCAAGCACACGATCAAGGATATGGATGCGGCTCAGCTGGAGGTCCGAGAGCTTCGAAAGAGTATGGGTATCACTCCGGTGGTGCGCCAGATAGATACTCTTGCTGCAGAGTACCCTGCCAAGACCAATTACCTCTACCTGACCTACGATGGTCATCGTCACGATGTCTCCTTTGAGGATGGGGACAAGAGTGTGATCGTGCTTGGCTCAGGGGCGTACCACATCGGTAGCTCGGTCGAGTTTGACTGGTGTGGCGTCTCTGCCCTCAATACAATCAAGGAGGAGGGCTACCACTCCATCATGATCAATTACAACCCCGAGACCGTCAGCACCGACTACGACATGTCAGATAGGCTTTACTTTGATGAGCTGACTCTGGAGCGGGTGCTTGACATCATTGACCTGGAGCAGCCTCATGGCACGATCCTATCCACTGGTGGTCAGATCCCCAATAACCTCGCTATGAGGCTCCACCGCTGTGGCTGCAAGGTCCTCGGCACTCAGCCGGAGGATGTCGACCATGCGGAGGATAGATACAAGTTCTCCGAGATGTGCGACAGCTTGGGCATTGATCAGCCTGCATGGAGCGAGCTCACCTCATTTGACGACGTCAAGAGCTTTGTCGATAAAGTGGGCTATCCGGTGCTAGTGCGTCCCTCCTATGTCCTCAGTGGTGCAGCGATGAATGTCTGCTCCAACGAGGAGGAGCTTCAGCGCTTCCTCCGTCTTGCCTCGGATGTCTCCCAGGAGCACCCAGTGGTGATCTCCGCCTTTATGGAGAATACGAAGGAGATCGAGATGGATGCCGTTGCAGACAAGGGCGAACTGGTCGCCTATGCGATCAGTGAGCATATAGAGTTTGCCGGTGTGCACTCCGGAGACGCCACTATCCAATTCCCTGGACAGAAGATCTACATCGAGACAGTGCGCCGCATCAAGCGCATCACCCGTCAGATCGCCAAGGCACTTAATATCTCCGGACCATTCAACGTACAGTACCTCGCCCGTGGAAATGAGATCAAGGTGATCGAGTGCAACCTCCGAGCCTCGCGCTCATTCCCCTTCGTCTCCAAGGTGCTCAAGATGAATCTCATCACTCTGGCAACGAAGATCATGCTGGGCAAGCCGTACGACAAGCCTGAGAAGAGTGTCTTTGATCTCGACTATGTCGGTGTCAAGGCATCTCAATTCTCCTTCTCTCGTCTCCAGAGGGCTGATCCTGTCCTAGGAGTGGATATGATGTCCACCGGAGAGGTAGGCTGTATCTCCTACAGCCCCTCCGAGGCACTCCTCGAGTCGATGCTTGCCGTGGGGCAGAAGATCCCCGAGAGAGGCGTGCTGATGTCCACAGGTGGAGCTAAGCAAAAGGTCGATCTCCTCGAACCGGCTCGCCTACTGATCAAGCGCGGACTCAAGATCTACGCCACCGAGGGCACCTGCCGCTTCCTTAATGAGAATGGTGTCCCTGCTGAGCTCTGCCACTGGCCAAGCGAGGAAGGGAAGGAGCCACAGGCCCTTGATCTGGTGCGAGATCACAAGGTAGATCTGGTGGTGAATATCAATAAAAACCTCACCCCGAGAGAGCTGACCAACGGCTACAAGCTACGTCGTGCAGCCATCGACCACAATATCTCCTTGGTGACTAACGCCCGTCTCGCTGCTTCCTTCATCGAGGCATTCTGTGCCAAGGACGTGGACGACATCGAGATTATGAGCTGGGACGAATTCAAGTAACGAAAGGTCTAGAATACTGATTGCAAAGGGCATCTAATCGCTGATTAGTGCCCTTTGCTTCATATGGAGACGGAGGTAATAAAAGAGTAAATTAAATGCAACCGGATTGTATTGATGAAATAATTCGCTAAATCCTTGGTTAAGCTACTATTTTAGATTATCTTTGTCGTGCAATAAGGGGATGCGAGTGGAGTGCCGGTTGCTCCCCCTGCTGCTATCAATAGAGTGTAAGAAAGAAGATAAACTTTATACGAACACAACATTAAATTATGGCAAACATCGACTTAAGCAAGTACGGCATCAAGGGTGTCAAGGAGATCATCCACAACCCATCATATGACCGTCTCTTCAAGGATGAGACCGATCCGTCTCTCGAGGGTTACGAGAAGGGACAGGTGAGCGAGCTGGGCGCTGTCAACGTAATGACAGGCATCTACACCGGTCGCTCTCCTAAGGATAAGTTCTTCGTCGTAGACGAGACCTCCAAGGATACCATCTGGTGGGATAGCGAGGAGTATCACAATGACAACCACCCCTGCTCCAAGGAGACTTGGGATGTAGTGCGCAAGCTTGCCACCGACGAGCTCTCTGACAAGAAGCTCTACGTCGTGGACGCTTTCTGCGGTGCCAATGAGGACACCCGCGTCAAGATCCGCTTCATCGTCGAGGTGGCTTGGCAGGCACACTTTGTCACCAATATGTTCATCCGTCCCTCCAAGGAGGAGCTGGAGAACTTTGGTGAGCCGGACTTCGTAGTCTACAATGCATCCAAGGCAAAGGTGGACAACTGGAAGGAGCTCGGCCTCCACTCCGAGACCGCTGTTGTCTTCAACCTCACCAGCCGCGAGCAGGTGATCCTCAACACCTGGTATGGTGGTGAGATGAAGAAGGGGATGTTCAGCTACATGAATTACCTCAATCCTCGTCGTGGTATGGCCTCGATGCACTCCTCTGCCAATACGGATATGAATGGCGAGCATACCGCCATCTTCTTTGGTCTCTCCGGTACCGGTAAGACCACCCTCTCCGCTGACCCCAAGCGTCTCCTGATCGGTGACGATGAGCACGGATGGGATGACGATGGTGTCTTCAATTACGAGGGTGGCTGCTACGCTAAGGTGATCAACCTGAGCAAGGAGGGTGAGCCTGCCATCTATGGAGCCATCCGTCGTGATGCACTCCTCGAGAACGTTGCTGTAGACAAGGAGGGTAAGATCGACTTCGCAGACAAGTCTGTCACTGAGAACACTCGTGTCTCATACCCGATCTACCACATCGACAACATCGTGAAGCCGATCTCCAAGGCCGGTCACGCTGAGCGCGTCATCTTCCTGACCGCTGATGCCTTCGGTGTACTGCCTCCTGTATCTCTCCTTGATGACGCTCAGACTCAGTACTACTTCCTCAGCGGATTTACCGCTAAGCTCGCTGGTACAGAGCGTGGCATCACCGAGCCCACCCCCACCTTCTCAGCATGCTTCGGCGCAGCCTTCCTGACTCTGCACCCCACCAAGTACGCCCAGGAGCTGGTCAAGAAGATGAAGGCTCACAATACCAAGGCCTATCTCGTCAATACGGGATGGAATGGTACCGGTAAGCGTATCTCTCTGAAGCAGACCCGTGCAATGGTAGACGCTATCCTCGATGGCTCTATCGAGAATGCACCCACGAAGAAGATCCCTTACTTCAATCTCACGATCCCCACAGAGCTGCCCAACGTAGACTCTAATATCCTCGATCCGCGCAGCACCTACGATAGTGAGGCTGCATGGGAGGAGAAGGCTAAGGACCTCGCTGCTCGCTTCATTAAGAACTTCAAGAAGTTTGAGACCAACGACCACGGTAAGTCTCTTGTACCTGCCGGTCCCCAGCTCTAAGCAGCTTGCATCACAATAGCCTGAGGCGCTACATCATCGCGTCTCTCGCCTAAGCACTGAGAGATCCCAGCACCATATATCGGTGCCGGGATCTCTTTTTTTTATACCACTATGTCCTAAGGCGACACCCGAAGTCTCCTTACGATCCGAGACCATGCCCATTATCCCGGAGAGGGTGGGCGATAGGGTGGGCGATAGGGTGAGCAAAATCGTGAGGATCCGGGTGAAATAGACTGCTTGGGGCTTGAAGTGTGAGGAAAAAAGTGTACCTTTGCCACCACTTAAGAGTACGGGATGTAGCACAGTTGGTAGCGCGCCACGTTCGGGACGTGGAGGTCGACAGTTCGAGTCTGTTCATCCCGACAGATTTCTTGGTCGAGAAAGTATGTCCGCACACTTTCTCGACCTTTGTTTTCTTGACCCTATCCCTTCAGAGAGAAGTCTAATACCGATATTAGTTCGACCTAATACCGGTATTAGACTTCTCTAATATCGGTATTAGTGATGAGGGTAAGCTCTGAGAGGTGAGACAGGTGCTTTATGAACCTTCTTCTTATTGGCAACCAGTCTATTAATGCTGTAAATACCCAGCTCCTTTGCGAAGCCAGGATTACTATGGTCGGACTTGATGCATACAGCTAGATTATGTATCACAGCTGATCCATTAAGTCGTTTAATTGGGCTATCTTTGTAAGGTCATAGAGGGTGTAATCCTTCTCTCATAAGCAACTATCACTCATGGAGACAATTAAATCAATATATAAGATAGGTAAAGGTCCCTCGAGCAGCCACACAATGGGCCCGAGACGGGCTGCACTGATGTTCCTAGATCGCCTGAGTGGAGGCACGCCGGCGAGGTTTAGGGTCACTCTCTACGGATCCCTTGCAGCCACAGGTAAGGGGCATATGACAGATGTAGCCATCCTCGAGGTGCTGGAGCCCGTTGCCCCTACTGAGATCGTATGGGAGCCACAGACGGTTAAGCGCTTCCACACGAATGGTATGTACTATGAGGCGCTGGATAAGGAGGATAAGCTCATCGACTCTTGGACTGTCTACAGTGTCGGCGGTGGAGACTTGGCTAATGAGGAGTTTGATGAGAGTAGGGCGAGTGAGGTCTACCCCCACAACCGTATGACGGATATCCTGGCTTACTGCTTCGATGAGCACTTGTCACTCTGGGAGTATGTGGAGCGTTTTGAGGACTCATCGATATGGGATCACTTGGGGGAGGCTTGGCAGGTGATGCGATCTGCAGTAGAGCGGGGTCTCGACAATGACAGCATCCTCCCCGGAGGGCTCAATCTCCGCCGTAAGGCCGGCGAGTACTATGTGCAGGCCAATAACTACAGCTACTCTACCAAGTCTCGCGGACTAGTGTACGCCTACGCCCTGGCTGCAAGTGAGGAGAATGCGGGTGGTGGTCAGGTATGCACCGGTCCCACCTGCGGCTCGTCGGGGGTGATGCCGGGAGTACTCTATCACCTCAAGGTATCCAAGGAGATACCGGACAAGATGATCCTGAGGGCTATGGCTACGGCGGGGCTCTTCGGCGCTATCTGTCGCACAAATGCCTCTATTTCCGGAGCGGAGGTGGGCTGCCAGGGTGAGGTGGGCGTTGCCTGCTCGATGGCTGCTGCCGCTGCCAATCAGCTCTTTGGAGGCAGTCTCAATCAGGTAGAGTATGCAGCCGAGATGGGGCTTGAGCACCACTTGGGACTGACCTGTGATCCCATCTGTGGTCTCGTGCAGATCCCCTGCATCGAGCGTAACGCCTTTGCAGCGGCAAGAGCACTGGATGCGAATGTCTACGCTTCGTTCTCCAATGGATTTCACCGAGTGTCTTTTGACCAAGTGGTAGAGGTGATGCGACAGACGGGTCACGACCTCCCGAGCCTCTACAAGGAGACCTCCACCGGCGGTCTCGCTACCAGCTACAGAAATCCCATCGCTCGGCTCGGTAAGGAGATATCGTACAATAGAGAGGAGGCGGAGAAGTCAGAGGAGGGCCCCAAGTTGTCCTTTTTTATGTAAGTTTGTCTGCTTCTGAGAAAGAATAATCACAATCCACATATGACGAGATCATCAGAGAGTCGCAAGCCTATCCGCAGAGCGCTTGTATCGGTATACCATAAAGAGGGGCTGGAGAAGCTCCTGAGACAACTGGGGCAGAGTGGAGTGGAGATCCTCTCCACGGGTGGCACCTATGACTATGTCACCAGCCTTGACCTTCCCTGTACCAAGGTGGAGGACCGCACCGGTCTTCCCTCCATCTTGGGTGGGAGAGTCAAGACCCTCCATCCGGTGGTCTTTGGCGGGATCCTTACTCGCCGAGGTAACGAGCAGGATGATAAGGACTGTCATCGCTTTGACATTGATCCGATAGACCTTGTGATCGTCGATCTGTACCCCTTTGAGGCTACTGTCGCCTCTGGTGCTTCTCATGAGGATATCATAGAGAAGATCGATATCGGTGGTATCTCTCTGATCCGTGCAGCCGCCAAGAATTACTCCGATGTGGTGATCATCCCCTCAGCTAAGTATTACGATGAACTCACTGCCATACTCAGCGAGCAGGCCGGTGAGACAACGCTGGAGCAGAGGCGACACTTTGCACGTGCTGCCTTTGAGGAGTCCTCATCCTACGACACTGCGATCCATAATTACTTCCTCTCCATGGACGATCCGGCAGACGAGTCGGAGGATCTCCTCCCTGAGGAGCGTTTCTCTCTCTCTATGGAGGGATGTCAGCCCATGAGGTATGGCGAAAACCCTCATCAGCGGGCTGCTTACTATGGTAAGGGCTTTGATGAGCGCTTTGACTACCTCCACGGCAAGCAGATCAGCTACAATAACCTGCTGGATGTGGATGCTGCAGTGCATATGATCGAAGAGATGGATGAGCCCGCCTGTGGCATCGTCAAGCACAATACGCCCTGTGGACTGGCAGTCCGAGAGACCATACGTGACGCCTATTTGGCTGCTCTTGCGTGTGACACTGAGTCGGCCTTTGGTGGCATCGTAGTGCTCAATAGACCGGTCGATATGGAGACTGCGGAGGAGCTACATAAGCTCTTCATCGAAGTCCTCATTGCTCCCGAGTATAGCAGGGAGGCACTGGAGCTACTGACACAAAAGAAAAATAGGATCATCCTGAGAGACAAGATCGGCAAGGACAAGTATCCTCTACAGTACCGATCTGCCCTGGGTGGCGTACTGGTGCAGGAGCGTGATACGCTTGTGGACCAAGCTAAGGATCTCACTGTGGTCACTCGTACGTCTCCCTCCGAGAGCGAGACGAAAGATCTCCTCTTTGCGATGCAGGCGGTAAAGTACTGCAAGAGCAACGCTATAGTCCTCGCCAAGGATCGTCAGATCTTGGGTGCCGGCTACGGTCAGACCTCTCGGGTGGAGGCGCTGAGGCAAGCGATCAGCAAGGCAGCAGCGATGGGCTTCTCTCTCGAGGGATCCGTCATGGCTTCTGATGCTTTCTTCCCCTTCCCCGACTGCGTAGAGATAGCTCATGAGGCGGGCGTGGTTTCCGTCATCCAGCCGGGCGGGTCTATACGCGATCAGGAGAGTATAAGTTATTGCGATGAGCACGGTATGTCCATGGTGACCACCGGTCATCGTCACTTTAGACACTAACTTTTTTACTAAATACAGGATGGGCTTTTTCTCACTGACAAGGAAATTAGCCGTAGACTTAGGTACTGCTAATACGGTCATCATAGAGGATGGCAAGATCATCATCGATCAGCCAAGCTATGTGACGCTCAATAAGAAGACTGACAAGGTAGAGTGGGTCGGTGCTGAGGCGTATCGTCGCTTCGAGAAGGAGAATAATGATCTCTCCACTGTCCGTCCACTTAAGGATGGCGTGGTCGCTGACCTGGATGCCTGCGAGTATATGATCCGCGGGATGATCCGGATGGCTACGACTAAGAAGCACTTCTTCCCCACCTCACTGAAGGTCGTTGTCTGTGTTCCCTCTGGTAGCACGGATGTAGAGATACGTGCCGTGCGCGATGCGGCTGAGAAGGCCGGGGCCAACGAGGTGTACCTCATCCATGAGCCAATGGCTGCAGCGATCGGTATTGGCATCGATGTGATGGAGCCTACCGGCAACGTGATCGTAGATATCGGCGGTGGCACGACGGAGATCGCTGTGATCTCACTGGGTGGCATTGTCAATAATAAGTCGATCAAGGTGGCGGGAGACGAATTCACCAACGATATCGTTGACTATATGAAGGTCGAGCATAGTATCCGCATCGGTGAGCGCACCGCTGAGGAGATCAAGAAAAATGTCGGCTCTGCTCTCGATCAACTGGACAATGAGCCTGATCCCTATACAGTCGTAGGGCAGGACTTGGCGAGCATCCTGCCTAAGACGGTGGATGTCAATTACCATGAGATCTCTACATGCCTCGATAAGTCGATCACCAAGATCGAGACAGCTATAGGAAACGCTCTAGACGACACTGCCCCCGAGCTGTATGCAGATATTTTCAATAACGGTATCTACCTTGCTGGGGGAGGTGCACAGCTGAAGGGGCTTGATAAGAGACTTCAGGCTAAGTTTCAGATCCCCTTCAAGATCGCTGATGACCCCTTATACTCCGTCGCCAACGGCACTTTCATTGCTCTTCAGAACTCCGATAAGTACACTCTGCTCTTTAAGTAACTCATACGGCACCTCCCTGACTACTAGATTAGGTAGGGTGGGTTGCCTCTCAAGCCGTGCATCGTCTTAATGGATCGCCTCGTCGAATTTCTCCGGTCCAAGAGACATCTCCTGATTTTCCTACTCCTCGAGGTGGTTGCCTTGGCACTCCTCTTTAGTGGCAGTAGGTACCGGTCTAGTGTCATGCTGAGCTCTGCCAATGACCTTACTGGTAGGGTGATGGAGACGGCACAGACTGTCCGTGCTTACACCGGACTTGAGGAGGCAAATGTGGAGCTGCTCCATAGGAATGCGATACTGGAGCGGGAGGTACTCCGGTTGCACAACCAGCTGGAGCGTCTCTCCGTCGACTCCCTCTCCTGGCAGCGCCTGGGGCGTGACACACTGGAGAGACCCTTTCCTTACCACTACATAGTAGGCAGGGTTGTGGGGATGGTGCTCTTTGACAAGAGCAATTATCTGACCTTGGACATCGGCAAGCAGGATGGCGTAGCAGTAGATATGGGGGTCGTAAGCACAGATGGAGTGGTCGGTATCGTGCAGGCGGTGAGCGACCATTACTCGAGAGTGGTACCGGTGATCAATAGTACCTTTGGGATCAGCTGCAAGGTGGATGGCTCTGACCTTGTGAGTGTACTGAAGTGGGATGGACAGGATATCAATCACTCTCTGCTGACTAATATCCCCAAGCATCAGTCGCTGGAGCCGGGGAGATCGGTCTTTACGAGTGGGTACTCTGCTTCTTTCCCCTCCGGCTTGTCTGTAGGGACAGTGGTAGGTCCGGGGAAGTCACCTGACGATAGTTTCTTTGCTTACCGAGTGGAGCTATCCACGCACTTTGCCTCTCTGAAGTACGTCTATGTGCTACAGTATGAGAATCGTCAGGAGAGAAGTGTGGTTGAAGATCCAGTCCCAGATAGACGATCTCTATGAGTAAGTACACCCTACGACTTGGTATCCTCTCCCTCGTGCTGATACTCTTGCAGGTGGTACTCTTTAACCACCTGCTACTCTTCCAGTACTTCTTGCCGATCCTCTACCTCTACCCTCTTATCAAGATGCCGTACCGGTCGGAGCCGTGGGTACTGACCCTCCTTGCCGCTTGCATAGGACTATTTATTGACCTGATGATGAATACACCAGGACTCAATATGGCCTCCTCCGCACTAACGCTCTACCTTCGCCCTAAGCTGCTGGGGGCGCTGGTGGATAAGGACGATCTTGACAATTCGGACGAGGAAAATCCGCTAATCACTCCCCGCCTGATGAGAGCAGGAGCTTACCTACTCTTTATCCTGACCCTCACACTGGTGCAGATCAGCTCGATATTCCTCCTTGAGTTTTTCTCCACCGGACTCTTGGTGCACACATTACCCTACATTGGCGGATCCGTTGTGATAACGGTGCTGCTTTTTATGATCTTTGATGCACTCTTGATGCCGCGTAGGAGGGGATGAGACCATCACATAGTAGGTATAGTGAGCGTAGCTTTATCATCGTAGGGGTGATGACGCTGGTGGTTATTGTATATGTGGCGAGACTCTTCTATGTCCAGGTGCTCTCTCCGGAGTATAAGCTAGCAGCGGAGAATATTGCCTTTTACCACCGAACCCTCTATCCGTCACGCGGTCTGATGCGTGATCGCAACGACAGTCTCGTCGTCTATAATACCGCTACGGCAGATGCCAAGGTCATTATGCGACAGATGGAGGACTTCGATAGTCTTGCCTTTTGCCATATCCTGGACATAGATATCCAAGACCTACGTGAGCGTCTGGAGCAGGTGAAGGATCGGGAGTCCAATAAAGGGTACTCTCCCTTTGTACCGCAGACTATTTTCTCCCAGATAACCTCAGTGGAGGCAGGACTATTAGAGGAGCAGCTATACAAGTTTCCCGGTCTACTCATCGAGCACCATACCTCTCGGGCGTATACATACTCTGCAGGGGCTCTTCTGCTGGGCAATATCGGTGAAGTCGGTCCGGGTGACATAAAGCGAGATCCCTATTACACGCCCGGAGACTACGCCGGCACGACCGGTCTGGAGAAGAGCTATGAGCGATTCTTGAGAGGAAATAAAGGGACCTCTATCCTCCTCAGGGATGTCCATGGTCGGGTGCAGGGTCAGTACGAGGAGGGAAAGTATGATCAGGAGCTCACCTCCGGGCATAATCTCAAGTTGAGCATTGACATCAAGCTACAGGCCTATGGTGAGCAGCTGATGCAAGGCAAGAGTGGAGCGATCGTCATGATAGAGCCGAGTACAGGAGAGGTACTAGCTCTGGTTTCCTCCCCCACCTTTGATCCATCTCGCTTATTGGGAAAGGAGCGGGGAAAGAACTACCAGTCTCTCGCCACTGATCCTCTCAAGCCTCTCTACAACAGAGCTATACAGGCCGCCTATCCCCCCGGATCGACCTTCAAGACCGTGCAGTCAGCAGCCTATCTGCAGGAGGGATGCATTACTCCGGGTACTATGTACTCCTGTCATCGTGGCTACCCACTGCTCGGGGGGCGCCCCCGATGTCATGGCCACGGATCTCCACTGGATCTCAGGCACGCCATTGCCACCTCTTGCAATGCCTATTTTTGCTGGGGTCTGAGGGCTTTTTTAGACGATAGATCCCGCTACGCTACCGTGGAGGAGGCTTTTGATCACTGGCGAGACTATATCGTCAAGATGGGCTTCGGGCATAAGACCGGTGTGGATCTGCCGGGAGAGAGCCGTGGCTATATCCCAAGCTCTGCCGTATACAATAAGCTCCATAATGGGCGCTGGACATCGAGCTCAATAGTCTCCATAGCGATCGGTCAGGGTGAGATCCTTGCCACACCGTTACAGATAGCCAACTTCGGTGCTGTGGTAGCTAATAGGGGTCACTACTATACCCCTCACTTGGTGAAGGAGATCGATGGTATGCCTCAGGACTCGCTCTATATCGAGCGTATGGAAACAGGGATCAGGCCTGAGTATTTCCGAGTGATCGCCGAAGGAATGCGTATGGCGGTGATAGGCGGGACCTGTCGTAAGGCAAATCTATCCGACTTTGCCATCTGTGGTAAAACCGGTACGGCTGAGAACCCTCACGGCAAAGACCACTCCCTCTTCCTTGGCTTTGGTCCCATGGAGGAGCCCAAGGTCTCCATCGCTGTCATGGTGGAGAATGGAGGCTTCGGTGCCACCTATGCTGTTCCGATCGGTAGACTTATGCTCGATTACTATCTCCATGGTGACTCTATTACTCCTTCGTCGATTAGCTACGAGAAGGCGATGTTGTCCTCAGTAATTAGATGAGCGTATGACTAAGAGACTATCCTCCGGGACTTCGATGGGACTGAGGCACCGGGCTGACTGGTTGGCTATCTTGCTTTACCTAACCTTAGTAGTGATCGGATGGCTCACCATCTATGCAGCCGATGGCACTTATACCATCACCGATACTTCCTTTAGTATTGAGGGTAGGGCACTGTCTCAACTGATATGGATCGGGATCTCTGCCGGCGCAGCGATTGCCATACTGCTTATAGACACCTTCTTCCTGAAGCAGTCTGCCCCTGTATTCTACTTCGCCATGATCGGTCTCTTGATCGTGACAATCTTCATCGCTCCGGACATCAAGGGATCACGGTCGTGGTTGGTGATCACCGACTCTGTGAGGCTACAGCCGGCGGAGTTCTCTAAGCTCACCACCGCCCTAATGCTGGCATGGTGGATGTCGAAGTATAACTTTAGCCTCGAGCGCACTCGTGATCTGGCGATCGCTTTTGCCATCATCATTGCCCCGATGCTGATCATCGTACTTCAGTCAGAGACAGGATCCGCATTGGTCTACGCTGCATTCATCATCATCCTCTACAGAGAGGGGCTGAGTAGTGCTGTCCCGCTCTTTGGCGTTTTCTGCGCTCTGCTTTTCGTGCTGGAGCTCAGGTTTGCCGAGTCGGTTTGGGGCGTTACCCCGGCCGGGCGATTGGTTGTCCCGCTACTGATCTATCTCGGTGTGGTGCTCTCGGCACAGGCTTACTGCGAGCTTGACCGAGCTTGGTTGGTCGGCTTGGTAATTGCCCCCTCGCTGATGATTATGGCTGCAATCCTCTCCCTGTGGATGAGTGTTGACTTCTCGATCTTTGCCATCCTTGCGCTGGTGCTTCTGCTGGTATGGGTGGTCTTACAGGCTTATGGTCATAGAGGTCGACATATCGGTCGGCTGATCACCTTTGCCGGGGTGAGTGTGGCTATGTACGCCGGGGTGGGTTACTTTTTTGACAATATCCTCCAGCCCCACCAGCAGACCCGTATCCTCGTCTCTCTAGGACTTAAGGACGATCCTGCCGGTGCCGGCTACAATGTGCATCAGAGTCTTATTGCGATCGGCTCCGGAGGCCTGCTCGGTAAGGGGTACCTGCAGGGGACTCAGACTAAGCTCTCCTACGTGCCCGAGCAGACAACGGACTTCATATTCTGTACCATCGGGGAGGAGGAGGGCTTCATCGGCTGCTTAGTTGTGTTACTCCTCTTCCTCGCCCTGATCTGCCGTATCATTTACATTGCAGAGCGCCAGCCAGAGACCTTTGCTCGCGTATACGGCTATGCGGTGGCATCTATACTCTTCTTCCACCTCTTGGTGAATGTGGGGATGGTGATCGGTCTCGTCCCAGTGATCGGCATCCCGCTCCCCTACATCAGCTATGGCGGATCATCGTTGCTAAGCTTTACCCTGCTCTTATTTGTACTCTTGAGACTGGATGCCTCGCGTATGCCGGTCTCCACTCTCCGATAATATGAGGAAAACGGACACCAAACTCAATCCTATCTCGTGGGTCTCCACAGTCTACTTCGCCATGGGGCTCCCGATGGTCATGCTCTCGGACGTCTCGCTGCTGCTCTTCAAGGACATGGGCATCCCGGATAAGGAAATCACCTTCTGGGCTTCACTTCTGATCCTTCCGTGGAGCCTAAAGCCTTTCTTCAGCCCGGTAATGGAGCTCTTCGGGAGTAAGCGGCAGTACGTCTTTATCTCTGAGATTATCTCAGCGCTTATGCTTGGCCTGATCGCGGCATCACTTGGCTTGGAGGAGTCTTTTCCGCTACTGCTCTTACTGATGGCTGTGATGGCACTCTCAGGGTCGGTGCATGACATAGCAGGGGATGGGATCTATATGGAAGCGCTCACGCCTACGCTTCAGAGCAAGTTTGTCGGGTGGCAGGGTGCCTTCTACAACATCGCCAAGGTGCTGGCCAAGGGCGGACTGGTCTATCTCGTGGGCTACCTCACTACCTCTATTGGGATTGTCCGCTCTTGGCAGAGTATGGTACTGGTGGCAGGCGGGCTGATGCTGTTACTCGGAGTGTGGCATATGGCAGTATTACCCCATAGTGAAGCCCCTGTAACGGATGAGAAGCGATCTCTCAGGGCGACTCTGCAAGGGGTATGGGAGATCTTCGTTAGTTTCTTTGAGAAGAAGCACATCTGGTTTTACCTGCTTTTTATTTTCCTCTACCGCTTTACTGAGGGGCTGGCCATTAAGGTGGCGCCTCTCTTCCTGAAGGCCGGCACCGAGCTCGGAGGACTGGGGCTGACAAATAAGGACTTTGGACTCATATACGGGACGCTGGGGACGATAGCCTTTATAGGAGGAAGCATATTGGCCGGGTACTACATAGGTCACTATGGTCTACGGAAGGTACTTTTCACTCTGGCAGTGATCTTCAATCTCCCCTTCATCATCTTTTTCCTCCTTGCGTTCTTCCACCCGACCAATCTAGTATGGCCAGCGGTGGGGATCGTTGTGGAGCAATTTGGCTATGGTTTCGGATTCGTCGGTCTAACGCTCTTCATGATGCAGCAGGTGGCACCAGGACCACATCGCATGGCACACTATGCCATTGCCAATAGCTTGATGAATCTCAGCTACATGATTCCCGGTCTAGTCAGTGGCACGATCAGCGATGCGGTAGGGTACAGCTCATTCTTCCTCATTGCGGTCATAGTGTCCATACCTGGGCTGATATGCGCAAAAATAGTACCTTTCTCCTATGATGGAGATGGTAATAAACTCACTAAATAAATGAATATGGATAATATCAAAATTGCCGGGAGGTCTCTCCCCAATATGCCTTGGGAGGATCGCCCTCAAGGATGTCATGCTCCACTCTGGAGATACAGCAAAAACCCCATCATCGGTCGGCATGAGACACCGACAAGTAACAGTATATTCAATAGTGCAGTCGTCCCATTCAAGGACGGGTATGCCGGGGTCTTCCGCTGCGACGACACCAATCGAAGGATGCGTCTCCACGTGGGATTTAGTCAGGATGGTCTCTTATGGGACATCTCCCCGGATAAGATTGTTTTCGACTGTGATATCCCTGAGGTGGGGGAGTGGGTCTATGGATATGACCCTCGGGTGACAGAGATTGATGGTCGCTACTTTGTCTCGTGGTGCAATGGCTATCATGGACCCACCATCGGGGTGGCTTGGACGGACGACTTCCGGACCTTCCATCAGCTGGAGAATGCATTTCTGCCATTCAATCGCAATGGCGTCTTCTTCCCACGTAAGATCAATGGCCGCTATGCTATGCTCAGCCGGCCGAGCGACAATGGTCATACCGCCTTCGGGGACATATTCTACAGCGAGTCACCGGATCTGGAGTTTTGGGGACACCACCGCCATGTGATGTCACCGGCTGACTTTGAGGTAAGCGCATGGCAGTGTCTCAAGATCGGAGCTGGACCTATCCCTATCGAGACTTCGGAGGGATGGTTGCTCATATACCATGGTGTGCTCAGGAGCGCCAATGGGTATGTGTACGCCTTCGGCTCAGCACTCCTTGATAAGGATCAGCCCTGGAAGGTGACTGCACGGAGTGGGGCATACCTTATCTCTCCACAGGAGCTGTATGAGTGTGTCGGGGATGTACCCAACGTCTGCTTCCCCTGTGCTGCACTCCACGATCCGGATAGCGGACGCATTGCCATTTACTATGGATGCGCCGACTCTGTCACCGGCATCGCCTTTGGGTATATCCCTGAGATAATCGATTTTACGCGGAGGACAAACATCCTATAGTATTGGGAATACCAATTAAATAGGTTACCTTTGCAGGCGAAGCGGGGACATATGGATCCTCGTGGACATTGAAAATATTACTATATGATCATTGTACCGGTAAGCCAGGGCGAAAATATCGAGCGTGCCCTGAAGAGATTCAAGAGGAAGTTTGACCGCACAGGCACTATGCGTCGTCTGCGCGATAATCGCAACTTCCGTAAGCCCTCCGATATTCGCCGTCGTAAGATGGAGAAGGCTCGCTACGTAGAGAATATGCGTAGGGAGATGACGGAGTGATACTCTCTGTCGACAGACAAGGAGAGTAGACCATGTAGAATACATATAACACTGAGGAGGTGTAAATACATAGAGAGGCAACGGCTATTTTCCGTTGTCTCTCTTTTTATTGCATCTTATCTCGAGAAGCACTGTAGAAAAACCTGCAAGACTGGGCATTCATCTCCTTCACGACCATTGCAAAATGGCCCAAAACAGGAATTCTATGCAAAGTCGCATCAATAAGATAAAACGAGGGTAGCTATCATAGGAATTATTTGTAGGTTTGCCGATATTATGCGTGAAGTCGTTCACGTGTAGTCATAAAGTAGGATAATAAGATTAGCAACTATATCGAGTGAGTTCGTATGGACGACAAAGTACAAGAACTGGCGAGTAAGATCTACAAGGATGGTATCGCCAAGGCTGACTCTCGCGCAGAGGAGATCGTAGCAGTAGCAGAGGAGAAGAGAGACAAGATCCTTGCTGAGGCTGAGGCAAAGGCTAAGGAGATTTTATCCAGAGCAGACAGCGAAGTGGCCGGGCTACGTGAACGCTCCCTTAGGGAGCTTCAGCTCTCGGCTGATCGTGCCTCGGATGCACTGAGGACGGAGATCGGTGATATGATCAATGATCGTGCTGTCAGCGAGGGTGTTGACCAAGCATTTGCCGACCCTGAGAGGCTCTACGATGTAGTACTCAGGCTATGCCAAAAGCTTTTTGACGAGGGGAGCAATAGCGTCACTGTCTCTACAGAGGATGGTGAGGCTCTCAGGAAGTACTTTATGAACCATGCCTCCGGGATCCTTGCGAAAGGACTTGACATCAAAAGTGTCCAGGGTAGGGCGGCATCATTTGCCATCTCACCAGCCGATAAGGGCTACGAGGTCGTGGTAAGCAAGGAGGCCCTGACGGAGTACTTCAAGGACTTTATGCGGCCTCAGCTTCGGGAGGCTCTCTTCACGGCACCTGACAAAGAGTGACCCTCTATGGCTGAGTATTATGCCTTAGGAGCAGGTCTGCCGACACTGAGACCGGAGATAGGGAAGAATCCCCCACTCACTCTGAGGGAGTTTGTGGAGACTCTTCGCGGGCAGCTTACCCGCCGAGATGGTCAGCTCCTGGACCTGTTGCTCCTCAGTGAGGACAACAGAGCGCTCGTGGCTCTACTCTATGATCGACCGATCCCCGAGCCGCAGGTCCCATACGTAGTAGGGCCCGACAGGCTACGCAAGTTGGTCGCTGCTGCAGAGAGAGGTATGATTACCTCAGAGATGGTGGGAGAGGAGCTACACTTTGATCCGAAGACCTATCCCTCCTATCTGGTGGACTTCATGTACGAGTATCGCCACGATCAAGAGATTGACCGTCCAGCAGAGCATTTCTACGAGGATATCTTAGATAATTATTACTTCCGCTACGTAATGAAGCGGGGGGATGAGTTTGTCCGCACCTGGGTTAGCTTTGATCGCTCCATACGCCTTGTGCTGGCAGCTATTACGATCAAGCGCCACGACCTTGACGCTCGTAGGCTGATCGTCGGTGATAGTGAGCTGGTGCGGCTCCTCAGGAGTGGCAACTGGCATGATATAAGCTTCCTCGAGGAGGGAGAGGTGGTGCAGAAGGTGCTACAGATCTCCGAGGAGGAGGATCTCTCCGTCAGGGAGCATCGCATTGATCAGCTGAAGTGGGATTACTTGGATAGTCTCACCTTTGCTGACACTTTCTCCATAGATACCATGCTTGCCTACCTGCTTAAGCTGCAGATGCTGAGTCGCTGGAGCTCTCTCGATGCAGAGATAGGCAAGAGTCGCTTCAGAGAGATCATCGATCAGCTCAATCACGAGAGCCGGTCAGACCTTGAGAAGTTTCGGGCAGAGGCCAAGAGACATAACCGCCTCTAAGCTTAGGGATAGACAACAATATAAAACGATATACAGATGAAAACTACAGGTAAGGTGGTAGGGTTGGTCTCCAACCTAGTGACTGTAGAGGTAAATGGTCCTGTCGCACAAAACGAGATCTGCTTTGTCATCCTCGAGGATGGCTCAGAGCTGATGTCTGAGGTCATCAAGATCGAGGGGATCTTGGTGGATGTGCAGGTCTATGAGAGTACCCGCGGACTAAAGATCGGCGACCAGGTCCGGTTTGAGCAACATATGCTTGAGGTGACCCTCGGTCCAGGACTGCTCTCTAAGAACTTTGATGGTCTCCAGAATGATCTGGATAAAATGACTGGGCTCTTCCTCAAGCGTGGAGAGTATACCGATCCTCTCGATCGGGACAAGAAGTGGGACTACGAGCCGACTGCTAAGGTAGGCGACACTGTCGAGGCTGGATCCTGGATAGGTCTTGTGGAGGAGAATCATCAGCCCCACCGGATCATGGTTCCCTTTACCTTCAAGGGGATGTATACGGTCAAGAAGCTTACCCCGAAGGGCCAGTACACCGTGGACGATGAGATGGCTGTGCTGACGGATGAGAGTGGAGTGGATCACTCCATCACCATGACTCAGAAGTGGCCCGTCCGCCAGGCGGTGCCCTGCTATGCCGACAAGCCGAGACCCTTTAAGCTGCTTGAGACAGGGATCCGCTGCATCGATATCTCCAATCCTATGGTAGAGGGGGGGACTGGGTTCATCCCGGGAGCCTTTGGTACAGGTAAGACGGTCCTCCAGCATGCGATCTCAGAGCAGGCTGAGGCGGACATCGTGATCATGGCTGCGTGCGGTGAGCGAGCCAATGAGGTGGTTGAGATCTTTAAGGAATTCCCTGAGCTCGAGGATCCTCACACAGGTCGCAAGCTGATGGAGCGCACGATCATCATTGCCAATACCTCCAATATGCCGGTATCGGCTCGTGAGGCGTCAGTGTACACCGCTATGACGATCGCTGAGTACTACCGGACTATGGGACTGAAGGTGCTCCTGATGGCAGACTCCACCTCTCGCTGGGCTCAGGCACTCCGTGAGATGTCCAATCGCATGGAGGAGCTACCTGGACCGGATGCTTTCCCAATGGACCTCTCGGCTACTATTTCGGCCTTCTATGCACGTGCCGGTTATGTCCATCTGAAGAATGGGGAGACTGGGTCGATCACCTTCATCGGTACTGTTTCCCCTGCCGGTGGTAACCTCAAGGAGCCGGTGACCGAGAATACCCAAAAGGTGGCCCGCTGCTTCTACGCCCTCCAGCAGGATCGCGCAGATAAGAAGCGCTACCCGGCAGTCAATCCTATCGACTCCTACTCGAAGTATCTGGAGTATCCGGAGTTTCAGAAGTACGTCGCTGAGGCTGCTTCGCCCGACTGGCTGGAGATGGTCGGTCAAGTCAAGCACCGTATGCGTCAGGGACTGGAGATCGCTGAGCAGATCAATATCCTCGGTGATGATGGTGTCCCTGTAGACTACCATGTCACATTCTGGAAGTCTGAGCTGATCGATTTCGTCATCCTCCAGCAGGATGCCTTCGACGCCATCGATGCTATGTGCCCTCTGGAGCGCCAGCAAGAGATGCTAGCTCTCGTAATCAATATCTGTGAGAGCGACCTTACGTTTGAGGACTTCAACGAAGTCTCCGTCTTCTTCAAGGAACTGATCAACGAGCTGAGGCAGATGAATTACTCCGAATTCCGTAGCGAGGACTACAATAAGTACCGTGAGCGGGCTAAGAAGATGGTCGAGACACGCCGTGTGGACAAGTCTCACGTAGTAGAGGAAATGGCTAACGCCTAAGGGTAGACTGATTATGACTAAGAAAGCATTCCAAAAGATATACACCCACATCTCCGACATCACCAAGGCAACCTGCTCTCTGCGTGCTACGGGTGTGGGTAATGATGAGCTGGCTCTCATCGACGGTCGTGTGGCTCAGGTCGTCCGACTGGAGGACGATGTGGTGACACTGCAGGTCTTCTCCGGGACGGAGGGCATCCCGACCAATGCCGAGGTGACCTTCCTCGGCAAGGCTCCTGCCCTAAAGGTGGGTGACTCTCTCACCGGACGCTTCATGAATGCCTACGGAGAGCCCATCGATGATGGTCCGATCATCGAGGGCAAGGATGTGGAGATCGGAGGTCCGTCAGTCAATCCTGTCCGTCGTGAGCAGCCCTCAGAGTTGATTACGACCGGTATCTCCGGCATCGACCTCAATAACACCCTCGTTACGGGACAGAAGATCCCCTTCTTCGCCGACCCGGACCAGCCCTACAATGAGGTGATGGCAACCGTGGCGATGCGCGCTGAGTCCGACAAGATCATCCTTGGCGGTATGGGACTGACGAATGACGACTACCTCTACTTCCGCAATACCTTTGCCGAGGCAGGAGCGCTCGATCGTATCGTCTCCTTTATCAATACCACCGAGGACTCGTCTATTGAGCGTGTGCTGATCCCTCATATGGCCCTCACAGCAGCAGAGTACTTTGCAGTGGAGAAGAATGAGAAGGTGCTCGTCCTCCTGACGGATATGACCAACTATGCTGATGCGCTGGCCATCGTCTCCAATAAGATGGACCAGATCCCCTCCAAGGACTCTATGCCCGGCTCCCTCTATTCCGACCTAGCAAAGGTCTATGAGAAAGCAGCCCAATTCCCGTCTGGTGGCTCCATTACCATCATCGCTGTGACAACGCTGTCGGGGGGAGACATCACTCACGCAGTTCCGGATAACACCGGATACATTACAGAGGGGCAGCTCTATCTCCGTACCGACAGCACTATCGGCAAGGTCATCGTCGATCCCTTCCGCTCCCTATCACGACTGAAGCAGCAGGTGATCGGGAAGAAGACCCGTGAGGATCACCCTCAAGTGATGAATGCCGGCGTCCGCCTCTTCGCTGATGCCTCCAATGCTCAGACAAAGCTGGAGAATGGATTTGACCTCACTGACTATGACGAGCGTACGCTCGACTTCGCCAAGGAGTACGCCAATGACCTCCTCGCCATTGACGTCAATATCAATACCACAGAGATGCTCGATACGGCATGGCGGCTCTTCGCTCGGCACTTCACCCCTGCTGAGGTGGCGATCAAGCAATCTCTTGTCGATAAGTACTGGCCACAGGATGTGGAGATGGTCGGTCACTCTCAGGAGGAGGCGTAATCCCGGTGAGTACGACTGAGGTATGGCTGTAAAATTTCAATACAACAAAACCTCTCTCCAGAGGCAGAAGAAGGATCTCCAGCTCCGAGAGCGAATCCTCCCTACGATCAAGAGTAAGGAGAGTGCGCTTCGTCTCGAGGTGCGGCGGGTCAAGAAGGAGGTCGAGGATCTCGAGGCTCAGGTAGAGCAGAGCATCGAGAATTTCGACACCATGACTGCCCTCTGGAGTGAGTTTGATCCCTCTCTTGTCCGAGTGGAGGATGTCCATCTCGAGACACGCAAGGTGGCCGGCATCCCGGTTCCAGTGCTGGGTGAGGTAGACTTTGAGGTTCGCCCTTTTAGTCTCCTTAATACCCCCTCCTGGTATATGGAGGGCACGCAGCTGATCAAGGATCTCGCCACCGTTGGCATCCAAGCAGAGGTCGGACGCCTGGAGCTGGACATCCTGCAACATGCCAGACGTAAGACGACGCAGAAGGTCAACCTCTTCGAGAAAGTTCAGATCCCCGGTCTCAAGGAGGCGATCCTGAAGATCAAGCGCTACCTCGAGGACGAAGAGTCGCTCTCCAAGGCGTCTCAAAAGATTATGCGCGCTCACCTCGATGAGGAGAAGGAGAAGCGCCGCAACGCCATGGAGGCAGAATCAGAAATGGAAGCAATAGTATGATAGAGACGATGAATAAGTACTCGTTCCTGGTTTTCGAGCCGGAGTACGAGGCGTTCCTACAGAAATTGCGCTCCTTAGGCGTGATCCATGTCCGACAGAATAAGGATCCAAACGAGCTCGACCGCATCAGAGAGGTAAAGGCTCGGCAGGACGAGCTGACCGATCTGCGTAAGAGTCTCGGCTTCCTCAAGGACCAGCATCCCCTGCAGAAGGAGCAGACTCCCGATAGCATCCGGCACATAGACTTTCCTGAGGAGACCCTGACGGACTATGACACTTACTTAAGTCAGATCAGTGACCTTGACGCCCGTATCAGGGAGAAGTCGAGGATCCTCTCTGAGCTCAAGTCCCAAGAGCATGAGCTCTCATACTGGGGCGACTTTGACCCCACACTGATCTCTAAGCTGAGGGGCAAGGGGGTCCATATGACTTTCTGGACCGTCCTCTCTCAGAGGTACAATAAGGAGTGGGAGGAGCTCTACCACGCTCAGATCATTCAGACTGCCGGTCGCTCCACCTACTTCGTCACCATCACCTCTGAGGACGAGCCGGAGCCGGAGCTTGAGTTTGCCGAGCGGGTCCGTCTACCCGACCGATCCATTAGCTCTCTGAGGGTAGAGAGACAGAGTCTGGAGGAGGACCTAAGGCTCCTGACGGACTCAAAGCTCTACTTAGCACACCACGATCAGATACTCGATAAGCAAGAGGCCCGCCTCGCCGATACCTATCAGATGGACAATGCCTACTATCAGGCTGATCGCCTCTATGACGATCGCCTGATGGTGCTGGAGGGCTATGTCCCCGCCAAGCAGGATGCCGCCATGCAGGCAGCACTCTCAGAGGAGGGTATCGCCTACGTCCAGGAGGAAATTGTCTATGGGGAGGATGTGCCCATCAAGCTCTCCAATAGTCGCTTTGGCAGGGCCTTTGAGCCTCTGGTAAAGATGTTCTCCCTTCCTAATTACTGGGAGTTTGACCCGACACCCTTCATTGCGCCCTTCTTCATGCTCTTCTTTGGTATGTGCTCGGGAGATGCAGGATACGGGTTGGTAGTGCTGATACTGGCGACGATCTTTAAGCGCAAGGTGGGTGAGAGTGCCAAGATGTACCTAGAGCTCTTCCAGTGGCTCGGTGGAGCTGGCGTGGTGATGGGATTCCTTGCCGGCACCTTCTTCGGCATCTCACTCATCGAGGTCCCCTTCCTCAGTTCGATCAAGGACTTCTTCCTCTCGTCGGACAACCTGATGGTGATCTCCCTAGCGCTGGGACTCGTCCAGATTCTATTTGCGAAGTATGTGGCTGCCTTCAAGGTTAGGCACCAGAGCGGCACCCGCGCTTCGCTCGCCAGCTTCGCTTGGCCAACATTGGTGATCTTCATCGGGCTTGTGGTCGGGTTACCCGCCCTCAGCATTCAGCTGCCACAGTGGCTTGAGTACACCCTCTGGGGCGTTGTAGGGCTCTGCGTCTTAGCAGTCTTCTTCCTCAACTCTCCCGGCAAGAGCGTTTTTGTCAATCTTGGCAAAGGGCTGTGGGACACCTACAATACTGCCTCGGGGCTTCTGGGAGATACCCTATCCTATATCCGCCTCTTCGCCATCGGTCTGACGGGAGGTATCCTCGGTGGGGTCTTCAATACCCTCACGGAGACTGTTACCTCCTCTATGCCCATCTGGGCAGCGATACCGGTAGGACTGCTGATCCTCGCTTTTGGCCATGGGCTCAATTTCTGTCTTACTATGATCAGCTCGCTCGTCCATCCGGTCCGACTGACCTATGTAGAGTATTTCAATAATTCCGAGTACGAGGGAGGGGGGACGCCTTACACTCCTATTGAGGAGAAAGTCTCCAAGTGATACATTATTCTTGACAAAACAATAACAAACTCAATAAGTAAATCAATTTATGTCTACTACACTTCTAATGGCCTACCTGGGTATCGCACTGATGGTCGGTCTCGCCGGTATCGGTAGCTGCTATGGTCTCTCCTTCTGCGGTATCACCGCTATCGGGGCGATGCGCAAGGATCCCTCCAAGATGGGTCAGTACATAGGTCTCTCAGCGCTTCCCTCCTCCCAGGGTCTCTATGGATTTGTGGGCTGGTACTTCGCCAGCCAGCATATCGCAGCAGATATGTCTGTACTCGCAGCCACTGCCATCCTGCTTTGCGGTCTACTCCTCGGATCGGTAGGTCTCCTATCAGCTATGAAGCAGGGTAAGGTCCTTGCTCATGGTATTGCTGCCACCGCTGATGGTCACAATGTATTTGCCATCTCCATGGTCGAGGCGGTCTTCCCCGAGCTGTACGCGATCCTCGCGCTCCTCGTTACCCTCCTGACCATGTTCTCTCTCTGATAAGTAGAGCCTAATCAATTCTCAGTAAGGGATGTGTCCTGTAGCGGGATGCATCCCTTTTTTTATCTACAAAAGGGTCCATAGAGGGTGGCATCCTGAATAGAGAGGAAACGAGATGGGACTCTCGGAACAATAGTCTCGTGGGATATACAGGTGGGGTGAGCTGTCAAGGACCTCAGGTTCGTCCTTATCAAACACACCAAGTAGCCAAACTGCTTAGCACGGACCTAGATCAGAGATCGCAGCTATTTTCCGACTCCGAGTGTCCGACATCATCGGATAGAGAAAATCCCCTCCTTAATCTAATACCGATATTAGAGAAGACTAATACCGATATTAGGCGTTACTAATATTGGTATTAGAGTTTTTCCAGAAACAGGGCTTTTAATGGCGGACACCTTACATGGTAACTATGGGTAGAAAAACCACCATATCCCTATCGAAAATTATTGCGAGAGTGTGGGGAGTAGCTATCATGTATCCGATAAGAGAAGTAAGAGCCGAGTCTATTGATTGCCAAATAGCCGTTTGTCCCGTTATAAATAGCGAGGAAATCTAAATTGTTTGTATATTTGAAGGGAGGAGGGAGGAAGGCACCGATCACGTCCTAAGGAATCACAGATATGCTGGGGGAAGGAGGTACCTTACTGATATGCCGGATGTCAGACCACGTCACGAAAGTAGCAGAGTATATGAGTTATCAGAAGTTTGATCGTCGTATCATGACCAACTTGGGGACTGCGCTACCCCTCGAGCTTCTTCATGCCAATAGTCGTGGTGCTTACCACTGCTCATCGGTCGTGGGATGCAATACGCGTAAGTACCATGGGCTACTGGTGGTGCCGTCGGAGAGCGATCCCGATGTGCTCCTCTCATCTATGGACGAGACGGTGATCCAGCACGGGGCAGAGTTTCACCTCGCCGTGCATAAATATCATGACGGGACCCTATGTCCAAACGGGCATAAGTATATCCGCGAATTCTCCGTTGAGGAGTGCCCCCGGACGATTTATCGCGTTGGTGGGGTAGTTCTCTCTAAGGAGATCGTCTTCTCGTCTAAGATCAATCAGCTCCTGATCCGCTACCGCCTCTTGGAGGCGCACTCTGAGACGACCCTGAGGCTCATGCCGATGCTAGCTTTCCGTACCGTGAGGGAGCTGACACATATCAATGACAAAATCGACTGGAGTTACACCAGCGAGGATCATGGGGTATCCCTTTGCCTCTATAAGGGGATGCCTCGTCTCTATATGCAGCTCTCCAAGTATGATGCGGTATGGCACCAGGAGCCGACATGGTATAGAGATTTCTTTTACGACAGAGAGGCGGAGCGGGGCAATGCATGTGTCGAGGACCTGCCAGTCCCTGGTTTCTTCTCCCTTAATATCCGCCGTGGTGAGGATATCATCCTATCTGCATCTGATCGCGCCATTGACCCGGAGACTCTGGAAGTGACGTTTGAGGAGGCCCTCCGGAGCTATGGTGTGGCCGATACCTTTGCTACTTGTCTCAGACGCTCAGCACGGCAATTTTACTACGAACCTCGACCGGGAAAGTCTTACCTCAAGGCTGGATACCCCTGGTATGGGGTCCGCCTGAGGGACGAGATGGTGGGGCTCACAGCGTGCAGCTTCGGTATCGGTGAGCCTGAGCTCTATCAAAAAGTAATGGACACGGCTCTGCCTGCGATCTGGTCTTATCTCGATGAGGGAGAGGAGGATTCGGTGATCGAGGACATCTGGCAGCCGGACAGCCTCCTCTGGGTAGCCAATGCGATCCAGGACTACTATCGATGGGCAGGTAAGGAGGAGACGAAAAAGAGATATGGTGCGACACTCAGACGAGCGATCCGCTACATCAGGGAGGGTCGTGTCCCCTTGCTGGAGATGCGGCGAAATGGCCTGCTATACGCCGATCCGGGAGAGGATCGGCGGCCGATCACCTGGATGGGAACGATCATCGACGGGGCAGCAGTTGTGGATCGGCGTGGCTATATCGTGGAGTATAATGCTCTGTGGTATAATGCCCTCTGCTTCTATCGTTTCCTATATGACCTGCAAGAGGACGAGGAGGTGACGGAGCTGATCGATCAAGTACGTGAGAGCTTCATCCGGACCTTTGTCAATGAGCATGGCTACCTGCTCGACTACGTGGCTGATGGTCGTCCGCTCGACTGGAGCGTCCGTCCGAGTCAGATCATCGCTGTGGGACTAACCTACTCACCTATGTCTCGCAAGCTGCAGCGATCGGTCCTCGACTATGTGACCAAGGAGCTACTGACCCCTAAGGGGCTGCGCTCGCTCTCACCGGTCAGTCCACTCTACAAAGGCTACGCGGGGGGCAATCAGAGAGAGCGCTACTACGCATATGTACAGGGTGGTGCGTGGCCCTGGACCCTTTACTATTACCTCAGTGCGTATCTGAAGCTCTTCAAGCGGACCGGCCTCTTCTTCGTAGACCGAATGCTTATCCCCTTTGAGGAAGAGCTTAGCCTCAATGGCATCGGCACCATCTCGGAGATCTATGACGGGACTCCGCCCTACAGAGGGCGGAGTGACCTCTCCTTCATGATGAGCGTCTCGGCCATACTCCGCATCGTCAATCGTATGGTGGAGTACAAGAGTATCTGGGATGAGGAGGGAGACCTCTATGACTCCTTCCTCAGTATGACCTCTCACCACTCCTCCTCGCCTGACCAAGGTCGTGGAGGCGCTGATGAGGAGGCAGCAGTGACGGAGGAGTCTGAGCGGGGAGATAAGGCTCTCGACACAGAGCGTAAGGAATAAGCACCATTAGCAGGACAGGAGTAATCGTATGAAAGCACTTATGCTTGGCTGGGAGTTTCCCCCTCACATCTCCGGAGGTCTCGGGACTGCTACCTATGGCATCACCAAGGGACTTTCCTCGCAGGAGGATATGGACATTACACTCATGCTGCCTGCACCATCCGGAGATGAGGACAGCTCGTATATGAGTATCATCGGAGCCAGCGAGGTGCCGATCGTCTATCAGGATCCCTCAAGAGAGTACCTCGAGGAGCGGATCGGTCGCGTGATGAGCCCGGAGATGTATTATCACCTGAGGGATCACATCTACGCAGACTTTAGGTACATGCTGACGGACGATATAGGGTGCATCCAATTCTCCGGGAAGTATGGGGACAACCTTATTGATGAGATCAATAACTACTCTATCGTAGCAGGTGTCGTTGCCCGTGCCGATCGCTATGACCTTGTACACGCTCACGACTGGGTGACCTATCCTGCCGGGATTCACGCTAAGCAGATCCTCGGAGTACCACTCGTGATCCATGTACACGCGACAGACTTTGACCGCAGTCGTGGCAACGTCAATCCCACTGTCTATGCCATTGAGAAGGATGGTATGGACCATGCCGATCATATTATGTGTGTGAGCGAGCTGACCCGTCGGACAGTGATCGAGAAGTATCATCAGGATCCCGCCAAGGTGACCGCCGTGCACAACGCCGTGATCCCTCTCGAGGAGTCAATCCTCAATATCCCGGATAAGCGAGGTGTTAAGGATAAAGTGATAACCTTCCTCGGTCGACTGACAATGCAGAAGGGACCTGAGTACTTCGTGGAGGCGGCAGCACGTGTGCTGGCCAAGAAGAGAGATGTGCGTTTCGTGATGGCCGGAAGCGGAGACAAGATGGATGAGATGATCCGCCTGGTAGCGGAGAAGCGCATCTCGGACCGCTTCCACTTCACAGGCTTTATGAAGGGTCGTCAGGTGTATGAGGTGTACCATGCCAGCGATGTCTACGTGATGCCCTCTGTATCGGAGCCCTTTGGGATTACCCCTCTCGAGGCGATGCAGTGCGGCGTCCCCTGTATCATCTCTAAGCAGTCAGGATGCTCTGAGATACTCACCTACGCGATCAAGCTCGACTACTGGGATGTAGATGCTATGGCGGACGCGATGTACGCTCTCGTCACCTATCCTGCTCTTCACGATCTCCTCTCTCAGAGGGGTCTGGATGAGGTAGCCGGGATCACTTGGGATAAAGTGGCGCTCAAGATACGTGGTCTCTACGATCAGGTCCTTGGACGGTGATGATACCCCCTGATACCTTTTTTGAATAACCTGCCAGATAGATAAACTCTTACTATGGATAAGAAAAAACTCTGCCTCGTCTTTCAGCTGCATCAGCCTTTCCGCCTGAAGCGCTACCGATTTTTCGACATAGGTAATGACCACTACTACTTCGATGACTTTCTCAACGAGCAGTATATGAGGTCTGCTGCCGAGCGATCCTATTTGCCGGCTAATAAGATGATCTACGACCTGATCCAGGAGTCAAAGGGTAGGGTGAAGGTCGCTTTCGCTATCTCCGGAACTGCTTTGGATCAGATAGAGATGTACACGCCGGAGCTAATCGACAGCTTCCGTAAGCTCACTGAGACCGGATGCGTGGAGCTACTGGCAGAGCCTTACGCCCATAGTCTATCCTCTCTTGCCCCGTCCAAGGCGGAGTTTAAGGGTCAGGTGGGGATGCATGTCACGGCTCTCAAGGCGATATTCAATTACGAGCCAAAGGTGCTACGCAACACCGAGCTCCTCTATGATGACGACATTGCTCTTGCAGTCTCGGAGATGGGATTCCACGGAATGCTTACCGAGGGTGCTAAGCATGTGCTGGGATGGAAGAGTCCCGACTTCGTCTACCAAAGTGCAGTAGTGCCTGAGCTTCATCTCCTGATGAGGCATGCCGCTCTGTCGGAGGACCTCTCTCGACGCTTCTGCGATCAGAGCTGGGACGAGTATCCGCTGACAGCCGACAAGTACGCCTCTTGGCTCGCTGATCGGGGCAAGGGGGAACAGGTGACCTACCTCGATATGAGCTACGATGTGCTTGGTAATCTATGTCCTGCCTCATCGGGGATCTTCGACTTCTTCCGAGCACTACCGGAGTACATCGAGCGAGCCGGGCTGGAGATGGCGACACCATCCGAGGTCTTTGCTCAGCTCCAGCCGGAGGATGAGATCAGCGTCCTGGACACCATCTCTTGGTCCGAGGAGGAGAAGACAACAAAGTCCTGGCTCGGCAACATCCTCCAGCAGGAGGCCTTCGGTAAGCTGGTGGAGTGGACAGAGCGGACCCGTATGAGTGGCAATAGGAGGATCAAGCAAGACTGGGCCTACCTCCAGAGCAGTGACCACTTCCTCTATATGTCCACAGCTATGGAGAATAAGGACTCCGGTCTCTATAGTCCATACAGCAGTCCCTACGATGCCTTCAATAACTACATGAATGTGCTGAGCGACTTCCACCTCCGCGTAGAGGAGGAGTACCCCAGCTCGATCGAGAATGAAGAGCTCAATGCACTCCTCAAGACGATCGAGAACCAGGGCGAGGAGATCACAGCACTACAGGAGGAGCTCCATAAGCTGAGAGCGGAAAAGCCAGTCAAGCGTACCAGTACCACCAAAAAAGCAAAGTAAGAGCAAGAGAGCTAAGCAATGCCACAAGAAGAGACCAACTGGGAGTCACTGACTTTCGGTTATTATCCTACGGACTATAACGTTCGGAGCTATTACTCTAGGGGGGTGTGGAGCAGGCCTGAGCTGTGTGCCGACCCAACGGTGGCGGTTCATCTCGCAGCCACGGGGCTTAATTATGGCCAGCAGGCCTTTGAGGGACTCAAGGCCTTTCGATGTCAGGATGGTCGAGTCTGTCTCTTCAGACCTGAGGAGAATGCTCGACGCCTACAAAACTCCTGTGCCGGGATTATGATGCCCGAGGTGCCGGAGGATCTTTTCTTAGAGGCATGCCAATTGGTGGTGAAGCATAATAGCCGCTTTGTGCCTCCCTACGGCTCAGGTGCTGCCCTCTACTTAAGACCTCTTGTGATAGGTATGGGACCTCATGTCGGTGTGAGCGAGAGCAGCGAGTACCTCTTCTCGATTTATGCTTGCCCAGTGGGGCCATACTTCAAGCGTGGTGTCACCTCTGTACCAGTAGTGATCCAGCGATCGTATGACCGGGCGGCTCCGCGAGGCACAGGGAGGTTTAAGGTGGGCGGCAACTACGCTGCCTCTTTCCGTGCGATGCATGAGGCGTATGAGGAGGGCTATCGAGGGGGATGCCTTTTCTTAGATCCGCAAGAGAAGAAGTTCATTGACGAGTGTGGATCGGCCAATTTCTTTGGGATAAGGGGGAAAACATACATTACCCCGCAGTCCAAGTCGATCCTCGCCTCTGTGACCAACGATAGTCTGATGACCATCGCTGGCGATCTAGGGTTAACAGTGGAGCGACGACCCGTCCCTGTGGAGGAGCTAAGTACCCTTGATGAAGCCGCTGCCTGTGGTACTGCCGCTGTGATATGTCCCATCAGCAAGATAGTCGACCTCGATACAGGTAGGATATACGACTATGGCGATGAGCCGGGCCCGGTCTGCCGTGAGCTCTACGACCACCTCACCGGCATACAATCCGGCAGACTTCCCGACCGTCACGGCTGGCTGACTGAGGTCGATCTGCAGCCCGGGGCAGAGTGAAATCCATCACCAATATTATATCAATGCCCCGTCTTTAACTCTGTACGGAATTGTCTTGACCTTATCGTAGTGCATCTCGCTTTGCATTAGCCTCATAGCTCTTTTCTGTGCCTCTGAATATCCCCTTTATATGGTCCGTACTACTATACATCCAGTTACTGCAGATTTAGCCCAATCGGTGGTACTAGGGGACGAAAGCTGCGCAGCAGATTTGGGCAAAAATCATTACCTTTGCCCGAATGCAATACGGATACTGAGAAATGAATAAGCAGAAACTTATTGACCAGATCAGACGTAAGAAGTCCTTCCTCTGTGTCGGTCTGGATAGTGACTCCACTCTACTTCCTCCTCATCTCCCTCAGACTGCTGAGGGAGTCTTGACTTTCAATAAAGCGATCATCGATGCTACGGCAGACATTGTCGTGGCATATAAGCCCAATGAGGCATTCTATGAGCCATTAGGCGCTGAGGGCTTGGAGGTACTCGGGAAGACTATTGAGTATATTCATAATAAGTATCCTGAGATTATGGTGATCCTCGATGCCAAGCGAGGGGATATCGGTAATACCTCGGCACAGTATGCGCGAGCTGCCTTCGAGGAGCTGGGAGCGGATGCCGTCACCACTGCTCCCTATATGGGTCGAGACAGCATCTCTCCTTTCCTAGCGTATAAGGACCGCTGGACGGTGCTCCTTGCCCTTACATCCAATGCCGGCTCGGCAGACTTCCAGCACTTGAGATTGGAGGGTGGACGGCTGCTCTATCAGGCTGTCCTAGAGACAGCGACCTCGTGGGCCAGTGATGAGCAGCTGATGTTTGTCGCTGGGGCAACACAGGCGACGCTCTTCAGTCAGATCCGCGAGATCGCTCCCGAGTATTTCCTCCTCGTACCCGGTGTGGGTAAGCAGGGCGGATCACTCGAGGAGGTGTGCAGCTATGGCATGACTAGTGAGTGTGGTCTTATAGTAAACTCATCACGCGGTATTATCTTTGCCTCCAAGGGGGAGGACTTTGCTGAGGCAGCGCGAGCAAAGAGTCTCGCCTTGCAGGTGGAGATGGAGTGCGAGCTTAGGAAGCATCACGTTATTTGAGAAGACAAGCTTATGAGATATACAGCTCAGGAGGTGGCCGACTTCCTTCATGGGGTGGTCGATGGAGACCCTAATGTGGAGCTTCATGACTTTGGCGGGATAGAGAATGGGAAGGCAGGGACACTGACTTTCCTCGCTAATCCTACCTATGAGCATTACCTCTATACGACTAAGTGTAGTGCGGTGCTGGTGCAGGCTGACTATCAGCCGACCTCTGAAGTGAAGGCGACCCTGATCCGTGTAGCAGACCCTTATGACAGCTTGGCAAAGTTGTTGAGCGTGATCCGCGATGGGTCCGAGCCGGAGGCGGGGATCTCGCAATTTGCCATTGTGGATCCGTCTGCTGATGTGGATCCGACAGCTTCTGTGGGACCTTTTGTCTATATAGGTAGGAACAGTAAGGTGGGTCCCCGTACGATCGTCCGTGCTCAGGTATACATAGGTGAGGACTGCCTCGTGGGGGCGGACTGTAAGATCTATCAGCAGGTGACGATCAGCAACCGAACGATCGTCGGAGACCGATGCATCCTTCACTCGGGAGCGGTCTTAGGGGCAGATGGATTTGGATTTGCCCCCACTGCTGAGGGATGGGACAAGATCCCCCAGACCGGTAAGGTAATCCTTGAGGATGATGTGGAGATAGGGGCTAATGCCTGCATTGATCGTGCGGTCCTTGACGCAACGATCATACGGCGTGGGGTAAAGATCGACAACCTCGTCCAGATCGCCCATAATTGCGAGGTGAAGGAGCATACTGCTATTGCTGCTCAGTCCGGCGTTGCCGGCTCGACAACCATCGGCCAGTGGAATCGACTGGGGGGACAGGTGGGTATAGCCGGTCATCTTAAGACTGCCGATCGTGTGACCTTTGGGGCTAAGACAGGCATTATGGCGAGCATTGAGGAGGAGGGTAGCAGCTGGTTTGGCTACCCCGGGAGACCTTACGTCAAGGCGATGCGAAGCGCTGCCGTGGTCGATCGTCTTCCTCTGTTAGATAAGCAGATCTACGACCTCTCCAAGGAGGTGAAGCGCCTGAGAGAAGAGCTGGATAAGCTAAGAGAGATTAGTAAGACAAAAGACGGAGAGTGATCGAAATGGCGTACCAACACACCCTGGGAGGATCGTTTGAGCTGGAGGGTAAGGGCCTACACACCGGGCGGTATATCCACCTCAGAGCCTTGCCAGCGGAGGAGAATCACGGCATCCGTATCTGTAGGACCGACCTGCCGAGTAAGCCTATCTTGCCCGCCCTCGTCCGGTATGCCACTCAGTCCGATCGCTGCACGACATTGAGAGATGGGGACTTCTCTGTCTGCACTATCGAGCATATGATGGCAGCGCTGTCGGCTATGGGGGTAGACAATTGCCTCATCGAGCTAGACGGACCTGAGGCACCGATCTTGGACGGAAGCGCTAAGCCTTACGTTGATAAGATCGGCGAAGTAGGTCTCGCGGAGCAGAGCGCTAAAGCAAGAGTCTACAAAGTGCAGCGTAAGATCGAGGTCTTTGATGAAGCATCGGGTGCAAGGCTGACACTCCTTCCGGATGATACTTTCGCTGTTGATGCGCTGATCTCTTACGACTCTCCCATCCTGACTCATCAGTATGCGTCCTATGAGATAGGAGATGACTTTGCCGGTGAGATAGCCCCGGCGAGGACTTTTGTCTTCGTGAGAGAGGTGCAGGCTCTGGTTGCTAATAATCTGATCAAGGGTGGGGATCTGGACAATGCGCTGGTGATCTACGATCGTCAGCTCGCTCAGACCGATCTCGACAAGCTCTCAGATGAGCTTGGGGTGGATCACAGTGACGCCTCTACGCTTGGTTACATCAGTCACAGACCACTTGCTTACCCAAATGAACCTGCACGACACAAGCTCCTCGACGTGCTGGGAGATCTGGCACTTGCAGGCTGTCGGATCATGGGACGTGTGATTGCCACAAAGCCGGGTCATACCATCAATGGCAGGCTTTGTATGAAGCTCTTTGAGGAGATTGAGGGGGAGGAGTCCCTCCCCCCCGCTGTCGACCTAAGTGCAAAGCCACTACTCGACACCCGTGAGATTATGCGGATATTGCCCCACCGCTACCCGATGCTCATGGTGGATAGGATGTTAGATCTCACTGTCGATCAGGCTATAGGACTAAAGAATTACTCTGCCGGAGATCCTTTCTTCGTGGGACACTTCCCCGGTGAACCCATTGTCCCCGGGGTGCTGCTCGTGGAGTCGATTGCTCAGATTGCGGGGATCCTCGTACTCCACATAATGGATGAGCCAGGACCACACTCGACCTACCTAGCACGCATTGAGAATGCCCGATTCAGACAAAAAGTAATGCCTGGGGATACGGTGATATTTCGTGTCAAGCCTCTGGCACCTGTACGTCATGGATTTGCTCGAGTACGTGGTGTGGGCTACGTAGGGGACAATATCGTCTGCGAGACAGAGGTGGTGGCCAAGGTGGTGGCTAATAACGAGGGTGAATGATAGGAAAATGACAGAAGAGAAGAATATATCTATCAGCCAGCTGGCACTTGTCAATGCCGGAGCGGTATTGGGAGAGGGTGTCCGGATCGATGCTTTTGCAATTGTTGAGGACAATGTGGAGATAGGTACCGGGACGCATATCCATGCCGGGGCAATAGTCAGGTCTGGTGCCAGGATCGGCTGCCACTGTGAGATCCATCCCTACGCAGTGATCGCCGGGGTGCCTCAGGACCTGAAGTTTAGGGGCGAGGAAACGACCGCTTACATAGGTGATAGGACGGTGATCCGTGAGTATGTCACCGTGAGTCGTGGTACCGCCTCACGTGACAAGACCGTCATAGGTAGCGACTGCCTCATTATGGCCTATGCACATGTGGCACACGACTGCGTACTTGGAGATCACGTGATTATCGGTAACGCATCGCAGATCGCCGGTGAAGTGGAGATAGACGACTGGGCAATCCTAAGCGGTTCAGTCTTAGTGCATCAGTTCACCCGCATCGGACGTCATAGTATGACGCAGGGAGGCAGTAAGGTGACTAAGGATATACCTCCCTATGCTGTGGTAGCACGTGAGCCGATTGCCTTCTGTGGGATCAATCTGGTCGGTCTCCGTCGGAGGGATTTTACTGAGGGCGAGATCAGCCTCATCGGCGATGCCTACCGCATCCTCTATGCTCAGGGACTTAATGTGAGCGATGCCTTAGAGGAGATTAAGTCGTCTCTGGATGACACTCCAGAGCGACGCAGAATACTGGACTTTATTCGTAACTCCAAGCGCGGAATAGTGAAGGGCTGAGACTCTGAGTATGATCTATCGTTTTGTCATCGTTTCTCCGGAAGCTCGATCCTTCCGTCGAGACCTCAGGATCGGCAGTGAGGCCACCTTTGGCGATCTGCGCAACGCACTCTACGATGAGATCGGCTACTCTCCTGTGGAGCCAAGTCTGATCCATATTACTGACCATACTTGGAGTCAAAAGGTGACGATCTATGAGGTGGAGCCACCCCACAGCCGCTCTGATGAGGATGTGTTCCTTATGGAGCGCACGCGTCTCTCTGAGCTCCTTGACACTGAGCGACAGCGACTAATGCTATTCTATGACCCTGACCGGTCGAGGGCATTTTACATAGAGCTACGCGAGATCAGCTCCGGTAGTCTCCCTTCTTCCTATGTCCTTTCTCGATCAGAGGGAGAGCCGCCACTCCAGAGATTGCCGGAGGAGGTCAAGAAAAAGGAGGAGCCGAAGGTCAAGTCCGTCGACGCTGAGGTTGTCGAGACAGGAAAGAAGAAGCTGAATGAGGAGTCTACTCCCGATGAGTATGGGAGCGATGCCTTCGACAGCACAGAGATCGATCCTGAGGGCTTTGGCACCTCAGATGAGTCGGGGGAATTTGACAACGAGGTCCCCACTGAGGACTTTCCCCTTTGACGAAAGATAAGCGGCTGATCATCCTGACCGGACCTACCGGAGTGGGTAAGTCCGCTTATGCCGTAGAGCTGGCTCGTTCGCTCTCCATACCTATCATATCGGCTGACTCCAGGCAGCTCTACAGAGGGATGAGCATCGGGACCGATGCCCCCTCTCCTGAGGCTATGAGTGAGATCCGTCACTACTTCGTGACTACGCGTGAGGTCACCGAGCCCTACAATGCATACGACTACGCAGCAGATGCCCTCGCAGTCGTTGATGAGGTACTCACGACTCATGATACCGCTCTTGTCGTTGGCGGATCGATGATGTACATTCAGGCGCTCCTCTACCGGATGGATCCTATCCCTGAGCCGGATCCTGAGGTAAGGCGACAACTGTGGGAGTGCTTTGAGGCTCATGGGATCGGTCCCATCAAGTCCCGACTGGCGGAGGTGGACCCTCAGTACCTCGCCTCCGTGGATGGCAATAACCACAAGCGGATGATCCGTGCGCTGGAGGTCTGGCTTACCACCCACCGTCCCTTTTCCTCTTGGCACACCCATACTCCACGCATCTTTCCATATGAGCATGAGGTATGGGGTCTATTTCGTCCCCGTCCTATCCTCTATGAGAGGATCAATCGGCGGGTGGACCAGATGTTTCAGAGCGGGCTTGTCGAGGAGGTTCGTAGTCTACTCCCATATCGGGACTGCAATGCGCTTAATACCATCGGGTACAAGGAGGTGATCCAATATTTGGATGGCCAATGCTCGCTGGACGAAGCAATCCATAGGGTGAAGAAAAATAGCCGAGTGTACGCTAGGAAGCAGATCACATTCTTTGAGAAAATACCGGGCATCAGGCTGCTAAACTTGGAGGAGAAGGAGAATTAATCCTATATTTGCCTTACTATGATTGACTTAAAGATATTAGACGAAGTAGGAGAGCTGGATACGGTCGTGGCCGGTGTCGCTTTCCATAATGGTGAGCCTCCGGCACTGGAGGAAGCTTACGACGCCAAGACGTACCACACCATCCTTCACGACCAATATCCTCTGGATGAGGATCTCAATCGCGAAGTGGAGGCATTTGTCTCACTGATGGAGAGGGAGGGCGTGACTGTCTTGCGCCCCGGTCGACATAGGGGTATGCAACAGATCTTTGCTCGGGATGTGGGGTTTGTCATCGGAGATACGTTTGTCCGTGCCAATATCATTGCGGATAGAGAGCAGGAGATGAAGGCGTACGATGCGATCTGGTCTCAGATCGAGCCGGATAAGATAGTGACGGCACCCGATTACGTCTCAGTGGAGGGTGGCGATGTGACGCTACTTAGAGATGGACGGATACTCTTGGGATGCCACCTGACAACCGACTTCGACCGCTACAGCACCGCACGAACCAACAAGTATGCCATAGGCTTCCTCAAGGGTCTTTTCCCTGGACGAGAGATCATCCCACTGCAGTTGATCAAGGATGACCACGACCCCTATCGGGGCGTCTTGCACCTTGACTGTGCCTTCCAGCCGGTAGGGGAGGGCTTGGCAATCATCTTCCCGGGTGCATTCCGCCACTACTCTGACTATGAGTTCCTTGTTTCACTCTTCGGTCCGGAGAATGTCTTCTCCATTACACGTGAGGAGTTCTTTGAGATGAATACAAATATCTTTAGTCTCTCCCCGCGAAAGGTGATCATAGACAGCTCCTTCGCGAGGCTGAAGGGTTGGCTTGAGACCCGAGGACTGGAAGTGCTGACGACCCCATACAGGGAGGTGAGCAAGCTGGGAGGCTTGCTCCGGTGCACCACTCAGCCCTTGGTCAGGAGGTACTGATCGGTGCTTCTTAGTCTGTGTAGAAGTCAATCACTTCGCGGATTGCCCTCTGGCAAACCGGGCAAAACTCAGGATTGGTATTGGTCCTCATACGACAGTCCTTAGAGGGTCTGTAGACACCCTTAAGGCTATAGCCGGCTCCTTCGTACACCCCCACGGGATAGTTGCACTCCTCTGGAGTCGGTATGGCGGACACCTCTGCGGGTAGCAGGTCGACCCACTTGGCACTAAATTCCTTCAGCGTAGTGATATTCTGCTCCCACGGCTCCACATCGGTCGGATACATCGGTATCTGCTCTGCCTCGTAAGCATACTCGTCCGCCAGTCCGGCAAAGCTGTGTCCAAACTCATGCGTCACCACTGGGACAAATGCCGGATGCTTAGTCATCGAGAGGTTGTACGAATTGAGTATCCCGCCTCCGCCATAGTGGGGTGTATTGACCAGTACGATGATATGCTCGTAGGGCGTCCCGGCGAGGAGGTCGTGCAGCTTGCGGAGGTGTAGTGTCGTGAGGTAGCGCTCACTATAGAAGGTGTCAAAGTGTGAGCCGAGCGCGGTGTCCCTCCAGATCCCCTTAGAGGGAATGGAAGCACCGCTCTCTGCTGAGGGAGAGCGAACTGCTATGATCGAGAAGCGGTCACGCAAAGACTTGAAGGGCTCGTGCCCGAAGATCGACTCTACAGCCTTATGGGCGTCCGCCAAGTAGTCCTCCATCTCATCCTCCGTATAGCCGTCAGCTACAAATGCTATATGGATTGCTCGAGAACTGTCCTTGGGGGCTTGAAGAGTGGTGTAGGGCAGGATACCCTGCTCACCGAGCGGGGTCATCAGTATATCGTGCGGGTTTATGCGCTGTGTCATGGAGGCAATGACATCGTGACGGCTATTTCGGAGCTCGAGACTAACCTCCACCGGTTGCTTCGGCATAGGGATCAGAGAGACATTCTCAAAGGCTCTCCTGCCACTCTCCTGTGCTTGTGGGTAACTCAGCCACTCCTGAAAGAGCGACGAGAAAGGATGCTTGTAGATCACCCTCCCGGTGGCAAGGTCTCTGACTGTGATCGTGCCATTCCCCTTCATCGGCGTCTCGGCTAAGCGATGCCTCTTGCCATACCAGCGAGGAATCTTGTAGTAAGCCAGCAGGGAGATGTCCTGAACACTGGCATTTCCGGAGAAGATATAGTCCAGGCGTAGGGTCTGGTCGATAAAGTACTCTCCGAAGTCCTGGGCTATAAGGCGACAGGGCAGGAGAAGGTGTGCACATAGCAGCAGAGTCAGTCGAAAGATCTTATTCATAGCCTATTGAGATAAAGTCGGCCCTCCAGACCTAAGTGAAAGAGTAGGTCGAGTGCTGACAGGTTGGGTACGAATCCACTCTGATCCTCAAAGACCTGCCAGTACCTCGGTAGGACCGCCCTACCTTCACGCAGCTGAGAGGGTAGGGCGATGTCAGACCTCTGAGCCTCATCTCTCACACCCTCAGATACTATCGTGGGGGTAGGAATACGCCACTCTCCGAGGATAAAGGTGAGCCAATGCTGATTGAAGTCAATGAGCCTACCTCCCACCTCACAATGACAGAGAGAGATCACTTGATCCTCATAAAACTGCCAGTAGGGCGTGGAGCAGTACGAGGAGCGCAGTGCCTCCTCCAGCCGATGTCTCCAGTGATCGTGCTCGGCAAGATAGATCTCTGACGTGGGCGGAGAGGGGTAGGCAAAGCGCTCCACCGGTATCGTAAAAGGTGTAGCGCCCTGTGGGGTAAGGAAATAGGTCCGATTGCGGAGCGTCTGCTTCTGATACTGCTCACTCACGTTGATCACCGCATTAGGATGATCCATCATCAGTTTGACCTGCAGGATTGCAGGAGCAAAGAGGGTGGGCAGAGAGAGCATACCACTTTTCCTTACTTCAGCACAGTTCCAAATCTCCGCCACCGGATCTTGCCGTGGAGGAGGTCCCTATCCTTATCCAGCGATAGCCAGACGAAGAGAGGCTTGCCAACGATGTGATCCTCAGGGACGAAGCCCCAGGCTCTGGAGTCGGCAGAGTTGTGCCTATTATCTCCCATCATGAAGTAGTAGTCCATCTCAAAGGTGTACGACGAGGCTGGCTTGCCATCTATCAGTACACCCGATGTGGTCTTCTCTACCGTGTGATGCTCAAAGTTCCGGATGCACCGCTCATAGAGTGCCAGATTTTCCGCTGTTAGAGGGATTGTCTCGCCCTTGGCCGGGATGTGGATCGGTCCATAGTTATCCCTCGTCCAGTCAAATAAGTCACTAAGAGGGTATGTCGTGAAGACCGACTGTCCGGGATCAGGCTCCACCTCGATATGGAGGACCCCACTGTGCTTTTGCAGCGTTTCCCGCATAGACTTGGTGAGGGGCAGATGGTAGATCAGCCCGAAGCCCTTAGTCATATCTCCGGTAAAGCCCAGCTGCTCATAGAGAGGATAGTAAGACTGGTCTAGCCCATCCAGCAGAGCGATATCGTCTCGAGCCACCCCCAGCTCATACAGCTCATCCTCCGACAGCATCGTGCCATCGGTCTGTACGAAGTAATTGAGCTGAGCGTGAGGCGGTGTATCAACCTCCTTCGCATTGATATAAAGGGCGTTGTGTCGCACCTCAAGATCATCTCCGGGAAGCCCTACACAGCGCTTGACATAGTGATCTCTCATATCCACGGGACGTGCGACCACCTTGCCAAACGTGCGAGGATCACTCCAGATCCGATCTCTCCCATAGAGGTGACAGAGGGTGTAGTAGTCAGGATTGGTCACCTTAAGTGGGACAGTGTCTCCGGCGGGGAAATTGAAGACTACCAGCTCATTTCGCTTAAGACGACCAAGACCGCTGATGCGCTTATAGGGGAGCTGAGGCTTATCGATGTAGGCTTTCTTCCCATTCCAGGGGAATTGATTGTGCACCAAAGGAAAAGCGAGCGGGGTCATCGGTAATCTCGGTCCAAAACTCAGCTTAGAGACAAAGAGGTGATCGCCCACAAGTGAGGTCTTCTCCAGGGAGGAAGAGGGGATCTTGAAGTTTTGGAAGAAAAAGATATTGAGTACCTGTACCGCTATCAGGACGACAACGATGTCCTCTACGAGTCGCATCGTGCTGCGCAGAGTCTTACTCGAGGAGCTCTGCCACCACCGCCAGGGGATAATGTGGGTGATATAATTGTCAAAAATCAGCAGGGTAGGGACCACAAAGAGCCACACACTGCCCACCCAAATGGCAAATAAGAGTAGGGCGATCGCCCAAGCGCCAAACTTGATCCAATCCCGCTTGGGGACAGCCTTGAAGTCTATCGTTTTCATATCACTTATCGAAGTGCAGCATATCCTCCATGCCGTACCATCCCTTCTTACCTCGTAAAAACTCTGCAGCCATCACCGCCCCCATTGCAAAGCCCTCTCTCCCAAAGGCTTCATGCTCCATCCTGATCACATCCTGAGGACTGCCAAAGGCTACTCGGTGGATGCCGGGCACCTCTCCCTCACGAAGAGAGTGTATAAGTATCTGGTCCTCAGCTATGGTAGGCATCTCTGCATTACCGAGATAGGCCTTTGCGTCTCTGTATCGATCCATCTCCGAGATAATGTCACCGGCAACAGTCAGGGCAGTGCCACTGGGGTAGTCGAGCTTATGGATGTGGTGTACCTCCTCCATCTGAACCTCTGAGTACTGGGGGAGATTATTTATCAGCTTAGCGGCCTCTCTCACCAAGTGACGGAAGAGGAAGACTCCGATGCTGAAGTTGGACGAGTAAAAGAAAGCCCCATCACGCTCTCTGACCTGCGCCCGGATCTCCTCCATACGATCGGTCCACCCGGTAGTACCACTGACCACGGGAAAGCCACTCTCGATCGCTCTACAAATATTACTATAGGCGCTGTCAGGAGTAGAGAAGTCGATGACGACATCAGTCTCGGAGGGGATAGATGCTTGATCGTCCTTGTCAATGCGTCCAACGATCTCGTGCCCCCGGCTATGGGCCACCTGCTCAATGGCATGACCCATACGTCCATATCCTATCAGAGTTATTTTCATTGCAACTATATATGTGATTTGCTCGGTGTAAACTTCCGTAGCTGACAGAAGTGGTCACAAATGTAATCAATTATCAACATAGCCTCACATCTCGAGCATTTGAGCTCAGGGACTTTGCAGATCAGTCAAGAGCTTACTCGATCTGACGGTGTGCTAATATCGGTATTAGTGAATTCTTTTACCGGTATTAGTCGCGACTAATACCGGTAAAAGAATTCACTATGGTGTGCGGGGAGTTTTGCTCTGTTTTCACGCCACCTCTTGATAGGTCACGACTGCGGTGACTCTACAGCACCTGCTCAGCATTATTTGCAGCAAAGGTGCTGTACGAATTTTGTTCAAACCTATTTTTATCCATAATAGAGATTATGTTAAGTAGGCGGTTGGAAGGGTATATATGCTGAGTAAAAATAATCAATAATACCACCCTATCTTCACCGAGTCACCGAAGTCTCACCAGCTACCAGTCTTAAGATATTACACTCAGTTACGTAATACGTCTGCTCCCTGTATCTACGCACTCACAATCATCGTAAGGCATAAGAGCATACCTCACCTCCAATATGCCACAACTATGGTTGGTCTGGGTCGTTATAGCGATATGAAGGGGTTTGCTTAACTTTGTCCTAAGAGTATATAACTAATAGAAACTATTATGCCATGAAGGAGTCTGACAAAATCCACCAAGATGAGGAGCTTGCTCTACCGCGCGATAAATTTGCTATCTGCATCTCGAGGTCCCAGTGCAGTGGTGGCGTCACCTTTGCTCATCGACTAGGGGAAAAGCTTGGTGTGCCGGTCTACGAGGACAATATATTTGACTTAGCCGCTAAGGATCACAATATACGGAAGGATCTCTTTGTGCAGAATGAGGACAATACAGACTTCTCAGTCCCAATATTCTATGGTTCTGAGTACGCCTCATCGGGGTCTATGATCACCTACTCTGACAACTTTCTATCCAATAAGAATATCCACTCGATGCAGGCTGAGACGATACTCAGGCTGGCAAGAGTGAGCTCTGCCATATTCCTAGGGCACACAGCCGACTTTACTCTACGAAATCACCCCAACCTCCTGACTATCTACATATCTGAGCCGATGGAGATACGGGTCAAGAATCTCCAGCGGGATTATGAGGGAGTAAGCGAGGAAGAGGCCATTGACCGACTCCTAAAGCTGGATAAGAACAGACGGCAGTACTACAATTACTACACCGGCAAGCGCTGGGGACGCTGTGAGAGCTACGACTTAGCCATCCAGCCCTCCTTCTTTGGCATAGATTATGCAACTACTTTAGTGATGGACATACTTCGCTCCAAGGGATTCCCTCTTGAGGGTACTTCTATGGAGGACGCAAAGGAGGGTCCCAATCCATAACTAAGTAAGTTGTATAGATGTTAGATAAGCATATAAGTGATCACAAGGAGATACATGGCGAGCTGACTGAGACTCTGATAACCGATCAGAGTGACTTTGACACGCTCTTTGACCAGCCCTCCTCTCCCGATGGAGACGACTCACCCGACGGGCCTGAGTCGACCGGAGATAAGGGTAAGAAGGAGAAGACAGAGACCCCGACACTGGACTCCTTCGGCACTTGGCTCAGTGACCAAGTGAAGAAGGGGAAGCTGGATCCTGTCTATGGTCGTGAGAAAGAGCTACAGCGCATCACCCAGATCCTCGCCAGAAAGAAGAAGAATAATCCCCTACTCCTCGGAGAACCGGGCGTAGGCAAGACAGCTATCGTAGAGGCACTAGCACAGAGGATCGTAGCGGGTGAGGTCCCGCCCTACCTCCTCAATAAGCGGATCATATCATTAGATATGGCCTCCGTGGTTGCGGGATCGATGTATCGGGGGCAATTTGAGGAGCGGATGAAGAAGATCATCCACGAGCTTAAGGCCAATCCTGACATCATCCTCTACATAGACGAAATACATGCCCTCATGGGTAGTGGAAACTCGCAGGGAGGTATTGACGCTGCCAGTATGCTCAAGCCTGCGCTTGCTCGTGGCGAGGTCCGCTGCATCGGTGCCACAACGCTCGAGGAGTACCGCAAGAGCATAGAGAAAGATGGGGCAATGGATCGGCGATTCCAGAAAGTCATAGTGAATGCTCCCGATGAGGAGGAGACGCTACTGATCCTTAAGAAGCTCCAGCCGATCTATGAGAAGCATCACCACGTGACTTATACCGATAAGGCACTTGAGTCGGCAGTTCACCTGACGGAGCGCTACGTGACGGATCGTCAGTTCCCGGACAAAGCAATCGATGCCATGGATGAGGCGGGGGCTTACTCCTTCATCAAGAATCAGAAGCCGGTAGACCTGACACCCTATCAAGATAAGATCGATGAGATACGTAAGCTTAAGCTTCAGTATGTCAATCAGGGACGCTACGACCTTGCCTCACAAGCGCGAGATAAAGAGAAGCAGTACCACGAGGATCTCAAGGCGGTTAAGCGAAGCTTAGAGCGTGGAGACCTCATTGGGGACCCTACCCTCGTCGATACTCAAGAGGTGGAGTATGTGGTCTCCCTCGGCAGTGGTGTGCCGGTGCAGTCCTTCTCCGCCAATGACCTCGGTACTCTGGGCAAGCTGGAGAGTAAGCTTAAGTCTAAGGTGATCGGACAAGACCACGTCGTCCGGGACATCGCGACGGCCATCCAGCGTAATAAGGTGGGGCTACGGGACCCTGGCAAGCCGATCGGCTCATTCCTTTTCCTTGGGTCGTCCGGTGTGGGTAAGACTTACCTCTCTAAGATGCTCGCCAAAGAGCTCTTTGGCACTGAGGAGGCTATGATCCGCGTGGATATGAGCGAGTTTATGGAGAAGTACTCCGTATCACGCCTGATCGGTGCCCCACCCGGATACGTCGGCTACGACCAGGGCGGTGAACTGACGGTGAAAGTGAAGCGTCGCCCATACTCGGTCATCCTCTTCGACGAGATCGAGAAGGCTCACCCCGATGTGCAGAACCTTTTGCTACAGATCCTTGACGATGGTGTACTCACAGATAGTACCGGGGATAAGGTCAATTTCAAGAATACCATCATCATCATGACCTCGAATGTCGGTACCAGACAGTTGAGCGAATTTGGGACTGGTATAGGCTTTAAGGACTTATCTGTCGACAGTAGTGAGGCAGCGGATCAGGTGATCCGTAAGGCGCTTAATAAGCACTTTGCACCCGAATTCCTCAATCGTATCGACAAGATCGTAACCTTCAATCAGCTTAATAAGAAGGATATCCGCCGCATCACCGACCTCGAGCTGAGCAAGCTGGACAAGCGACTACAGGATATCAATATCCTGGTGGAGTACTCCGATGCGGCTCGTGACTTCGTGGCTGAGAAGGGCTTTGATCCCAAGCTGGGTGCTAGACCCCTCAAGCGCGCTATTGCTCAGTATATTGAGGAGATGATTACCGATGCCATCATCAGTGGTGAGGTCAGGCCCGGCGAGCACTACCTTCTCGACACGACAGGTAGAGGGAAGGATGTGAAGCTGAGGATCAGAGTCCCTGAGCCGACTCTTGTCTCCTGATAGCCACTTGTACGGAGAAGGACATCATAGAGCAATCTATGGTGTCCTTTGCTATTTCTGATACAGAGGATCATAGGTGAGATCACTATCAGCGATGCTAAGGTCCTACACAATTGAGTATCTTTGTAGGTGAGTAATCAAGTATTGTATGACACAGTTTTCTATAGATCCCGATAAGGTCATCATAGGCATCGAGTCCTCCTGTGATGACACCTCAGCAGCTGTGCTGAGGGGACAGACCTTGTTGTCCAACGTTATTGCCAGCCAGAAAGTGCACGAGCAATATGGTGGTGTCGTCCCCGAGCTCGCGAGTCGGGCTCACCTGCAGAATGTAGTCCCCGTCGTAAGCGAAGCCATCCGTCAGGCTGGGATCTCTCGGGATGACTTGGATGTGATTGCATATACGAGAGGTCCGGGACTACTTGGGTCACTCCTGGTCGGGGTCAACTTCGCCAAGGGGATGAGTCAGGCTCTGGGGATCCCGATGGTCGATGTCAATCACCTGCAGGGACATGTGATGGCGCACTTTGTACAGCAACCCGGGGAGGATCGACCGGTCCCGCACTTCCCCTTTCTCTGTCTCTTGGTGTCGGGAGGAAACTCTCAGATCATCCTGGTACATAGTCCGCTTGAGATGGAGATCATCGGCAAGACAATAGATGATGCTGCTGGGGAGGCCTTTGACAAGTGTGCCAAGGTGATGGGGCTGGGCTATCCCGGTGGACCTGTTGTAGACAGACTGGCGAAGGAGGGGAACCCACATGCCTTCCACTTCGCTAAGCCTAGGATCAGTGGCTACGACTATAGCTTTAGTGGCTTGAAGACCTCTTTTCTCTATACACTGAGGGACAATCTCGAGAGAGATCCGGACTTTATTGATAAGAATAAGGAGGATCTCTGTGCCTCGCTACAGGAGACCGTGGTCGAGCTCCTTATGGAGAAGCTGGAGCGGGCTGCCAAGGATCTTAATATCGATCAGGTAGGCGTGGCAGGCGGTGTCTCTGCCAATAGTCGCTTAAGACGAGCGTTCGTAGACTATGGTGAGCGGAGCGGGAAGGCTGTCTTCATCCCCCCCTTCAGCTACACGACAGATAATGCCGCTATGATTGCTATGGCTGGAGCATGCCTCTATGCCGCCGGTCATCGTAGCGAGATGAGTGACGCCCCCTACTCAAGGATAACGATCTAATCATACTTGGACATATGGAGTACGACAAATCATTACACAAGTATCTGTCAGACTTAGGACACCTATCGGAGGAGGTCTCCGACCTTCTCCTCTCCATCGGGGCTCATCTCTCAGTCGCTGAGAGCTGTACCGGTGGTCTGATCGCTGCCACCCTTACAAGTATCAGCGGGGCCTCTGACTGGTTTGATACCGGGGTGACGACCTATACACGACATAGTAAGCAGCAGGTACTCGGACTCTTGGATCGGGAGATTCGGGATGGGCTGGTCTCGGAGGCGACAGCGATGGCGATGTGCGAGCACGTTGCAAAGCTCTCCGGAGCTGCATTTTCGCTATCCACGACCGGTGTCGCCGGTCCGGCTGAGAGTGAGGGGTATAAGGCATGCGCTGCTTGGATTGCTGTCCACTCGCCTATGGGAACGGTCTCTCGCTGGCTCGAGCATGAGGATGAGGGACGTAATACCAACCGCGCTTACATCGCGCAGCAAGCGCTCTCTCTACTGCTTGAGGAATTACAGAAGTACGTCAAGATCCAGAAAGGATGACACTTCAGGAGGCGCTGAAGAGGGCGTTTGGGTATGATGGCTTCAGACCCAATCAGGAAGAAGCCTGCCGAAACCTCCTCCTGGGTCGTGATCAGTTGGTCATTTTGCCCACAGGAGGCGGTAAGTCCATCTGCTACCAGCTTCCCGCCCTCCTGCGTGATGGATGCGCCATTGTGGTCTCGCCGCTCATTGCCCTGATGAGAGATCAGATCGATGCACTCAATCGTCGTCACATCCCCTCTGCCACCATCAATAGCTCTATGCCTGATGCTGCCCGGCGTCAGGTGCTTCTGCTTTTACTCAAGGGAAAGTTGAAGCTGCTCTACATCAGCCCCGAGACCTTGATGTCTCAGACCGGGGAGTACATCCTGCGGAGTGCTAAGATCTCTTTCTTTGCCATTGACGAGGCACACTGCATCAGTCAGTGGGGACACGACTTCAGGCCAGAGTACTCGCAGCTAGGTTTTCTTAAGCAGAGATATCCCGATCACCCTATCATCGCACTCACTGCGACAGCTGATCCTGCGACCCGTAAGGACATAGTGAATAAGCTGCAGCTGGCTGATCCCCTCGAGATTGTCGGGGACTTCGATCGACCAAACATTCACATAACCGTGCGGAGAGGGGTAAGAAAGAGGGAAAAGCTGAGGGAGATAGCAGACTTTATCGAGGAGCGTGGCTCCCTATCCAGTGGGATCATCTACTGCACCAAGCGGAAGGATACCGAGATGCTGTCCGACTACCTCAATGGTCAGAATATCCATGCACTCCCTTACCACGCATCGATGTCTCCCGAGTCTCGACTCATCGTACACCGAGCGTTCCTCTCCGGTCAGGTGCAGGTCGTCTGTGCTACAGTTGCCTTCGGTATGGGGATCGATAAGCCCGATGTCAGATGGGTGATCCACTACAGTATGCCCATGAATATAGAGCAGTACTATCAGGAGATCGGGCGTGTAGGAAGGGATGGTCAGCCGGCAGAGGCAGTGATGTACTACTCCTATGGTGACCTTAAGATCCTCGAGCTGCTTATGAAAGACTCCTCCAACGAGGATCTCAATAGAGCCAAGATGGAGTATATGAAGCGCTTCTGTGAGGCTACCGTATGCCGACGTAAGATCTTGCTCGGATATTTCGGGCAGGAGACAGCAGAGGTCTGCAACAATTGCGACATCTGTCTCTTACCACCGGAAGCAACCTTTGATGGTACGATATATGCTCAGAAGGTAATGAGTACTATCGTTAGGGCACAGGAGACGGTCACCATAGAGGATGTAGCAAATATCCTGATAGGATCGCAGCGGAGGGAGCTATGGGATAGAGGTCTCAGCAGGCTGACCACCTTTGGGATCGGAAAGGACGAGACCTGGCTGGCATGGCGAGAGTATGTATACCAAATGGCTCAGAATGGTCTCATCGCCATCGACTACAGTAAGGGCTGTAGCCTCACGATGACCAAGCTCGGCTGGGAAGTGCTACGGGGAGAGAGGACGCTGACGCTAACAAAGTTCACCCCCTATCGTAAGAAAGCGTGACACGACTTGCCCTCTGCTACAATAGGTAGTATGGCAATCGGTGGTCATGCAGTCATTTCCACAGTGACCGATGATGGCCCTGTACAAGGGTGCCTAAGACCTTACTCCTTATCGGGAGTAGGATCCAAGTCGTCCAATATACGATCGACCTCTTTCCCTACCTGGGCAATTTTTGTCCGGCAATGTGTGATCAGTGCCACTGCATAGCGACTTTGGCTAAGTACCTCATCGATCGGCAGGTTACCCTCCTCCAGATGTGAGAGCACACGCTCCGTCTCAGCAATAGCCTCATCGTAGGTCAGAGCGTCTACTTTTTCCTTGATCTCTTCTTTAGTCATAGGTCTTATTGTGTCTTGTCCTTAAGTATGCGGGAGACTTGCCCCTCGATGGAGCCGTCGATCATCAGGATCTGAATGTCAGTATCGCTATCCACCTCTTCGACCGAGGAGAGCTGACGTCCTCCCTGCAGCACCGGCAGGAACCCCCGCCTCATAATCTTCTCTGGATTATAGAGCTCTGCTAGCTTGGCATAGTTGTCCAGTCGCTCCTGCTCCTGCGGGACAATCCTCGTCAGGATCGTGGATAGACGCTGGCGCCTGCTCTCAAGGCCGACGGACTGAGAGCCGACATACAACCTACGATCATAGAGTAGCGCAGTAGCGCGCTTCGTGAGGGTCTCAACGCTATCATGAAGAGCATCCTGGTGACTATGCAGAGCATTGGTCAGTAGCCTCTCTGAGCGGCGCATACGATCGCTCTCTCGACGCTCGAGCGCGGACAGCACCTTCCCCAGTCGAGAGGGGTGATCGACCTGTAGCTGTTGCATCCGATGATAGCGATCGAGAAGCAGAGTACTCAAGTGATCACCGGCATTGACGACCCTATTTACCTGATTCTCCAAGCGATGGATCAGAAACTCTGCGGCCGCTGTGGGCGTCTTGACAGAGGTATTGGCCACATGGTCAGCCACAGAGAAGTCACGCTCATGCCCGATGGCGGTAATGACCGGGAGACAGAAGTTGGCTATATACTCGCAGAGCCTATAGTCATCAAATGCGGACAGATCGATGGGACTGCCCCCACCTCTTAAGATCACCACAGCATCATACGACTCCGCATGATCATATATCCGATCCAAAGCACGTATCACTGTCTGAGTGGTGGTAGCGCCTTGCATCGTAGCTGCGTAGAGATCAAAGTGAAAGAGTCCGGCAAGATTGCTCTTCTGCATCTGATCCCTAAAGTCACCCCACCCTGCAGCGGTCGCAGAGGATATGACGGCTATCCGCTGTGTGAGTGTCGGGAGAGTACACTGCTCCTTATTGAGATCAATAATGCCATCCTTTCTTAGCCTCGCAATCGTCTCCCGACGGATGCGCTCCAGATTGCCCAGAGTGTGATTAGGATCAATATCCAGGATATTGAGGGAGAAACCATACAGCTCATGAAAGGAGACACTCACAGTCATCAAGAGCTCCATTCCAGCACGCGGATAGTCCCCAGTCACATCACAGAAGCGCTGCATCACCCGAGCAGCATTCCCTGCCCAGATAGTGGCTCGTGAGGAGGCTACTTTTCGCCCACGCTCATCTGTCTCTGTCAGCTCTAGATAGTAGTGTCCTGAGGAAGCATTAGAATTAATGCTCGCCACCTCAGCCACGATCCTATAGTATCCCTTGAAGCTCGCATCGAGAGCACGACGTACGCTTCCGAGCAACTCACTCAGCTTAAACGCCTTAACCTCCTCTTCGTCCTCAAAGAGACTGATCCTCGATGCGCCCACGCTCATAGGCAGATAGTGACTACAGTGACCTTAAGAAACGGATCAGTGCCTCTGTGGCTCTCCCTCTGTGGCTGATGCGATTCTTCTCCTCCTCACTCATCTCCGCAAAGGTACGATCAAAGCCCTCGGGACGGAACACCGGGTCGTAGCCAAATCCACCCTCCCCCTGAGGCGATTTCGTAATCACTCCGCGGACCTCACCCACGAAGCAGTGCTCCTGATCATCCAAGATCAGAGTGATGACCGTCCGGAAGACTGCGCTCCGGTCCGCTACTCCATCCAGCTCGTGAAGGAGCTTTCGGATGTTGTCGGCCGGACGGCACTCCGGGCCAGCATAGCGAGCTGTATAGACTCCTGGGCGACCATCAAGTGCCGACACCTCGAGACCAGTGTCATCAGCGAAGCAGTCCATATGGTGACGCTGATGACAGGTCTGAGCCTTGATCATAGAGTTCTCGCGGATCGTCGTTCCCGTCTCCTCTATCTCCTCATCGTCACCCATCTCATGGAGGGACACCACGTCATAAGGCAGTCCCTCAAGGAGGATGAGATCTCTTATTTCCTGAGTTTTGTGCTCATTGTGAGTCGCTAGGAGCAGCCGATGCCTCTCACTCATATTACTCTGTTGAGTCCTCACCATGCCTCGTCGATGAAGTCACTTCCTCAAGTCCCTCTTTCTGTTTCTTCGTAGGCTTGACATAATTGACGTCAAAGCCCTCGCCATAGACTCCCCTTACAGGTGCCTCGGTGATGAAAGCTCGCTCGTCAATGTCCTTCACAATTCTCATGATCGTGGCTGTCTGAGCGCGTCGGGCGATGACCATCATCACCTTCATATCAGATCCGGAGAAAGCTCCTACACCCTTGAGCAGGGTCACACCGCGTCCTGCCTCCTTGATGATCAGCTGACTGATTTCATCGTACTTAGAGGAGATGATGAAGAACTGCACGCACTGACGGTAGCCATTGAGGAAGAAGTCGACCGAGAGATTGCAGGTGATGATCTGGATAAAGGAGTATACCAGCTTATCCGGATCCTGGAAGATAAACCATGAGAGTCCCACAGTGATCACATCGATCGCTAAGAGAGCACGGCCAATGGCCATATGCTTGTACTTATTAATGATCGACGCGATAATATCGGTACCACCCGTCGAGCCACCCCTTGCGAAGATCATTGCAAGGCTGAATCCGATACCAATAGATCCGATGATCACAGCCATAGCCGGATCGTCGGGCAGCATCGGGGTATCAAAGAATTGTCCCGATGCCGGTATCGAGATACCGAGGACAATCACGCTAAATACAGTGCGGATGGAGAACTTCCATCCCAGTATGATCACCGACAGGATCACTAAGATACCATTGATGATATTGTAAGGCCAACCTACGTCGAAGGTCATACCGGCCTTATCACAGGCCCAAGTAATGACCGAAGCGATACCGGAGAGTCCACCCGAGGTGATCTCGTGCGAAAAGATAAACCCTCTCCAGAAGAAGGTGTACAGGAGCAGAGTAAGGAAGATCAGGATATAATCCTCTACCTCGCGCCAGATCTTAGCTGATTTGCTTATGCCCATGATTAATAAGTTAAATAAAACTATTCGTGAAAGCGTCCTTTTACTTTCCAAGGACAATATTGACAATCTTATGAGGTACCACTATGACCCTCTGAGGCTCTTTACCCTCAAGGTATCGCAGAGTGTCCTCAGACCGAAGCACCTCCTCCTCAATCTCTGCCTTACTCATCTCAGCAGGGAGATCCATAGTGAAGCGCACCTTACCATTGAAAGATATCGGATAAGTAATCGTGGACTCCTTGAGGAAGTCCTCATTTAGCTCCGGCCACTTGGCATCCACGACACTATCAGAGTGTCCCAGTGCATGCCACACCTCCTCAGCGAGGTGCGGAGCAAAGGGAGAGAGCATTACGACAAGGTCTTGAAGCAATGACATTGAGGTGCACTTTTGGCTCGCAAGGTCATTGGCACAGACCATCATAGCACTCACACATGTGTTGAAGGAGTAAGACTCAATGCCCTCGGTTACCTTCTTAAGAGCAGTGTGCAGGGACTTCAGAGAGTCCTTCGATGGTTTATCGTCCGTCACCTTCAGCGCCCCTTCGTCATCAAAGAAGAATCCATAGATGCGACGAAGGAAACGGAAGGCTCCATCGATTCCATTCGTATCCCAAGGCTTGGATTGCTCTATCGGGCCGAGGAACATCTCATAGACCCTCAGAGTATCAGCGCCATACTGCTCGATGATATCGTCCGGGTTGACCACATTGAGGTACGACTTGCTCATCTTCTCCACTGCACTACCGCAGATATAGGAGCCATCGTCCTCGAGGATAAAGTCTGCATCATTAAGCTCTCGCTGAGAGGCCTTGAAGGCATCCAGATCCAGTCGGTCATTATGGACGATCCCGACCGACACATGGATCGGCTGGACCTCATACGCATCTTTCTTACCCAGCGAGACGAAAGTATTGGTCCCAATGACACGATAGGCAAAGCTTGACTTTCCCTGGATCATACCTTGGTTAATCAGCTTACGGAAGGGTTCATCCTCGCAGACATAGCCGAGGTCGTAAAGGAACTTATTCCAGAAGCGACTATAGATCAGGTGGCCGGTCGCATGCTCCGTTCCCCCCACATAGACATCCACACTTCTCCAATACTCATTAGCCTCCTTGCTGACAAGTGCCTGCCTATTGTGCGGATCCATATAGCGCAGGTAGTAGGCTGAGCTGCCGGCAAATCCGGGCATCGTGCACAGCTCAAGGGGGTAGCCCTCCTTAGTACACCAGTCCTTGGCCCGACCAAGAGGTGGTTCGCCTGACTCTGTGGGGAGATACTTATCCACCTCAGGGAGCTCCAGAGGAAGCTCCGACTCATCCAGAGTGTAGGGTATGCCGTCCTTGTAGTAGACGGGGATCGGCTCTCCCCAGTATCTCTGTCGGCTGAATATCGCATCCCTCAGTCGGTAATTGACACGCTTGCGACCAAGCTTGTGCTTGTCTACGTAGTCTCTCATCGCACCGATCGCCTCATCGACACTCATCCCATCGAGGAAACCGGAGTGGATCATCGTCCCCTCGTGGCTATCGAGAGACTCCTCCCAAGATGCCGGATCGCTCACCTCAGAGCCTTTCCCCTTGACCACTTGGATGATAGGGAGAGAGAAGTGCTTTGCAAAGGCAAAGTCTCTTGAGTCGTGAGCCGGTACTGCCATCACGGCGCCGGTACCATAGCCGATGAGCACATAGTCGCTGATCCAGATCGGGATCTCCTCGCCCGTTATCGGGTGGATGGCGTAGCTGCCGGAGAAGACTCCGGAGACCGAGTGGTCCATCATACGCTCCCTCTCGGACCGCCTCTTCGTCCGATCGAGATAGGCATCGACCGCCACCCTCTGCTCGTCCGTGGTCACCTCCTCCACAAGAGAACTCTCCGGAGCCAGCACCATAAAGGTCACCCCGTAGAGCGTATCCGCCCGAGTGGTGAAGACCGTAATCGACTCGTGACTATCCTTGAGGTGAAAAGTAATCTCAGCCCCCTCAGAGCGACCGACCCAATTGCGCTGGGTCTCCTTGATCGAGGGCGTCCAGTCTATATGATCCAGCCCTGACAGAAGTCTCTCCGCATAAGCTGACACGCGAAGGCACCACTGCTTCATAACCTTCTGCTCCACAGGGTGTCCACCACGTACGGATAAGCCCTCGCTTACCTCATCATTAGCGAGTACGGTACCAAGGGCGGGACACCAATTGACCATCGTCTCGCCTCTATAAGCGAGCCGGTAATTCATTAGCACCTCCTGTTGCCTCTTCTCATCCCATCCATTCCACTCGTCAGCGCTGAACGAGAGCTCCTCGGACCCCTCAGCACTCAGTCCTTCGGTTCCCCTCTTGGACAGGTGATCCACAAGCGTGGAGATCGGCTGTGCCTTATCCTCCTCCGTATCGTAGTAAGAGTGAAACATCTGGATAAATGCCCACTGCGTCCACTTGTAATACCCCGGATCGCAAGTCATAACCGTTCGACTCCAGTCGTAGGAGAAGCCAATGTTGTCCAGCTGCTTCCTGTACCTGTCGGTATTGATCTTGGTAGTGACGGCAGGATGCTGTCCGGTCTGGATCGCATACTGCTCTGCCGGCAGACCATAGGCATCATATCCCATAGGGTGCAGGACATTGAAGCCGCAGAGCCGCTTGTACCTACTTAGTATGTCTGAGGCAATGTAGCCAAGCGGATGCCCCACATGGAGACCGGCTCCAGAGGGGTAAGGGAACATATCCAGGCAGTAAAACTTCCTCTTAGATGGCTCCTCCGTGACCTTGTATATATTGTGGTTTCGCCACCAGGCTTGCCACTTTTTCTCTATCTCTGTGAAATTGTAGGACATAAAGCTACTCTCTTGGTCTGTCAGACTATTCTATCGCGTGCAAAAATACCAAAAAATTGACAACTCTGCTTCACAGAATGACCGCTTTTCCGTGGCAATCGCCTCAGTGTTCGCCGTCTCAAGCCTAAGCCTCACGGTCCAAGCAGAGGAAGCAATTTTAATCGGATCACTACAGACTGATTATCAATAGGCAACGGGTTACATTAGGTCTATAGCAAAACCAAGCGTACCTCCGTCAAATGAACCCTCAGTCTAATATCGGTATTAGCGAATTCTTTTACCGGTATTAGTCGTCACTAATACCGGTAAAAGAATCGAGTGTGTCCGTGCTCCCTCTCGTCCGTCACAAGCTGTGGTATCAAATGGATGGACATAAGCTAAAAAAAGAGGTGTCCGCCCAGGTAAAAACGGAAGTCGTCTTAGTCGGTGACCAGCGCCCCAACCATTTCCGTAACGGACGAGAAGTGGTGTCGGGTCATATAGTCGTCGATCCCTGCTATCACACCGAGAGGAGCCAGAGGATCGACAAAATTCTGAGTGCCGATCTGAACTGCCGAGGCACCACATAGGATGAACTCGATCGCATCCCTCCAGTCGCAGATCCCACCAATACCTATCAGCGGCACATCGACGACCTGAGACACCTGCCATACCATCCTTAGTGCCACAGGCTTGACTGCAGGACCAGAGAGACCACCGGTGATGGTGGAGATCTTTGGTCTCCTATGCTCCGCATCGACTGCCATAGCCATAATGGTATTGATCAGCGATAGTGCATCAGCGCCCTCGTCTACAGCAGCCTGAGCAATGTCGGTTATGCTGGTCACATTGGGCGTTAGCTTGACGATGAGCGTCTTATCGAAGACCCTCCGCACTGCCTTTACGATCTCGGCAGTGCCTTCGCAAGAGACTCCATAGAGCATACCCCCATCCCTCACGTTTGGACAAGAGATATTCAGCTCGATCGCATGTACCAGATCGAGATCATTAAGAGCCTCTGCCACCTGTACGTAGGAGGCTATCGTGGAGCCACTTACGTTGGGTATGATCTCGGTACCAAGCCGATTGGCCTCAGGATAGATGTGATCAATCCAGTAGTCGAGCCCCTTATTTTGCAGCCCGACAGCATTGATCATCCCTGAGGGGGTCTCCGCCATTCGAGGCTTCGGATTTCCCTGACGAGGCTCCAGCGTCACCGCTTTTGCAAAGATCCCACCCAGCTGAGAGACATCGTACACCTGATTCATCAGCACACCATCACCAAAGGTTCCGGAGGCTGTCGTGACAGGATTTTTCAGCACGAGACTGCCTATCTTAGTCGTTAAGTCGTTCATCTGCTTCATTGCCACAATAGATCCTCGATATTAAACACAGGTCCCTCCGTACAGACGCATACATTACCACGCACCGTTGGCTCTACGCAGCAGAGACAGATCCCGATGCCGCAGGCCATCATATTTTCCAGGGACACTTCGCAACGGATCTTATTCCTACGGGCGATATCTGCAACCGCCTTCATCATAGGAGTGGGACCACAGCAGTATATATCAGAAAATGTCCTCTTGCCCCAGACAGTGTGCTCAGTCACGAAGCCTTGCTCGCCAAGGCTCCCATCCTCAGTAGTGATGAGAAGCTCGCCCACTTCCTCAAAGGGGGTGAGATCGGGAAAGGCACTGTCAGCGCGAGCTCCGAGGAGAAAAGTCGGCTCGTATCCTTGACTGAGTAGGTGGCGACCCATCGTCAGGAGAGGTGCAATGCCCACTCCGCCACCTACTAATAGAGGACTCTCTCCGATAGGAGCGCTGAAGTGGTTTCCAAGTGGTCCCAGTACCTCCACGCTCGTCCCTCTGGGAGCGTCTCTCAAGTAGCGTGTCGCTTTACCGGCCACTTGGATAAGTAGGTCCAAGTGATCCTCACCCCCTCCGTAGATAGAGATAGGGCGTCTCAGTAGCACCTCCGGTGCATGGATGCGTAGCTGCACGAATTGACCAGGAGCAAAGGGAGGCACCTTCACTGCCCTGTCGATAGGCTCCACACGTATGCCATAGAGCGTATCGCTGAAGTGTCGTATGTCGCACACGGACATACTAAGGTCTTTTATCTGTCGCATATATTTCACAATGTCTCCCCCACACGTCTCTTGTGATCTCTATTCAAGGTTCATCTCATACTCCCAAATTTACGATTATTACCTTATCTCTCCACACTCCCGCTATAGAAATCACTCGGATATCCACATAAGTAAACTGATATATACATGCATACAAACCACTGTACGTATACATTTAGATATTTGGTATGGATGGATCTCAGTGTCGTGCGATCGAATGCATACGATCGTGGAACAGTTGAGTCCCTAATATCTACAGGGAACAGTCGCACGATCATATGACGCATAACTATGAATACCATTAAATTACAGACGAATGTTTAGAATTAATCTAGCCTACACGGATTACGCAGCCATCGGAGTGACTGTGCAGTACGTTTCTATGAAGTATAGAATCTTGAAAACCATTAATTTAATCACATAACCATTGACACTATTCTAAGTGACTGCACACATACATTGATGCTTGTGATCGTTAATCCACCCATACAAGTGGGATTGTATCGATATTTACATATATATTTGCATAGTGGACGTGGATATATACGACCCCGGACGTAAGCTACACATTTATATATGGATATAAGGGACAGAATTAAGCTAATGATAGAGACCGAGGGAGTCACCCAAGCCGCCTTCGCAGAGTCTACCGGCATCAATACATCGACGCTGAATCACGTACTTACAGGGAGAAATAATCCCAGTATGGAGGTAATCACGAAGATACTCAGCACGTACCCCCAGTACGAGTCCGACTGGCTCATACATGGCAATGGCTCTATGTGGACTGAGGCCTATAGTGAGGAGCGAGCGAGGAGCTCCACGATCCCCCTCTTTCCAGGTGTTACAGTAGCGACGGACTCCACTACAGGACCAACTTCCGAGCCCCAGACGGGCTCTGAAAAAGCACCTACTGAGAGAAGGAGTCTTCCTTCACTCGGTCCTTTTGAGAAGGTGTCTGTCAGGCGGGTACAGAGGGTCATCATCTACTATGACGACAATACCTACGAGACACTCTACCCCTCACGCCCAGGCGATCTCCCGATCGACCCTCAGTGACGCTATCGCTGGATGCTCTTTGCAAAGCTAAGCACGACAGAGAGCGTCTTTTGATCGATTCTTGTCCTCTATACATACTCATCGGGACGTGGTGTGGGGAAGCAAATTGCACACTCATCAGATAAGATGAGAAATTTGTACCTTTGGCGTTGTAAAGGGGAAGGTTTTGCCAATTGCACACTTGTGCCTTTCCCTTCCTCCGGCACAGACGTACACACTATAGCATTATATGACAAAGCACCTCAGAGCTGCTATCACTGCCATTGGACACTATCTGCCCAAGGATATATTGACCAATGACGACATTGCCAAGATGGTTGACACCTCAGACGAGTGGATCACGACACGCGTCGGCATCCATCAGCGTCACATACTGAGAGACCGCACTGAGGGAGCCTCTTTGCTGGGCGTAGAGGCGATCCGTAACTTGGTAAGACGCCACCCAATGGATCTATCGACGATAGATATGGTGATCTGCTCCACTAACTCCCCGGACTACATCTTCCCATCAACTGCATCCATCATAGCGGCCGAGGCGGGGATCCCGGATGGCGTGCCTTGCTACGACTTTCAGGCTGCATGTAGCGGATTTATCTTCGGGTTGCAGATTGCTCGAGGCTTAGTCGAGAGTGGGCTGTATCGTAAGATCCTTCTGGTGACAGCAGAGAAGAATAGCTACTTTGCCAACCCCTCTGATCGGTCGACCCTCCCCCTCTTCGGCGATGGTGGTGCAGCGACACTTATCGAGCCAACGGAGGACGAGGTGGGGGTGATAGACGTCCTGATCGGGAATAAGAATATCGGTCACCGCGATGACTTGATCATCCCTGCAGGAGGCTCCGCCCGACCCGCCTCGCATGAGACGATTGAGAATGGGGAGCACTTCATCAAGATGAATGGGAGAGTGATCTTCAAGTGCGCTGTCTCGACTATGGGTGAGACGTCGCAGGAGGTGCTCTTACGAAATGGTCTCACCAAGGATCAAGTGGCATGGGTGGTTCCTCACCAAGCCAATCTCAGGATTATGAGTGCTGTAGCTGAGCGTCTTGAGCTACCGATGGATCGACTGTTAGTCAATATCGGGCACTGTGGCAACACCTCATCCTCATCTATACCCATTGTACTCAGTGAGTGTGAGAAGCAGATACGAAGAGGAGATAATATAGTAATGACCGCCTTTGGGGCTGGTCTCACCTATGGAACGGCCTTACTTAAGTGGGCTTACGACACACCGGAGGTGTAAGAGTGATAGAGATGGATAAGATAGAAAACTTCAAGAGCGGCTTCGTCAACATCGTTGGCAATCCCAATGTCGGCAAGTCTACCCTAATGAATCAGCTGGTAGGGGACCGACTCAGCATCATCACCAATAAGTCGCAGACGACGAGGCACCGCATTATCGGCATCGTCAATAGCGATCGTATGCAGATCGTCTATAGTGACACTCCGGGGGTGCTTAAGCCCAAGTATCGTATGCAGGAGGATATGCTCTCCTTCTCACGCAGTGCCCTTGAGGATGCCGATATCCTTCTTTATGTCACAGATACCATTGAGCAGGCGGACAAGAATGCGGACTTCGTCGCTCAAGTGGCTAAGCTTGACATCCCCGTCCTCATCCTGATCAATAAGGCGGATCTTATGAGTCAGGATGAGCTGGCAGCACTTATAGAGAGCTGGAGAGACAGGCTTCCCAATGCCACTGAGATCCTCCCTCTCGCTGCTCTGCATGGGGCCGGTATCCCTTATCTCAAGGAGCGCATCCCCGAGCTGCTCCCAGTGGCGCCCCCTTACTTTGATGAGGACGCACTGACGGACCGACCGGCGCGCTTTTTTGTCTCGGAAATTATCCGCGAAAAGATCTTCCTCTACTACAGGGAGGAGGTTCCATACTCTTGCGAGGTTGCGATAGAGTCCTTCAAGGAGTCCGATGATCTGATACGCATCACAGGGACAATCTTTGTCGAGCGAGAGTCCCAGAAGGGGATCATCATCGGCAAGGGTGGCATAGCGCTTAAGAAAGTCTCTACCCTTGCTCGGCGCAACTTAGAGAGGTTCTTCGGGAAGAAGATCTTCCTCCGCCTCGAAGTGGGGGTCTCCGATGACTGGCGCAACAGCGATCGGGCACTCCGATCCTTCGGTTACGAGTCCAAGAACTGAGTAACCTATTTCACTACCGATAACACAATAGACAGATACACCCTATGGCCAATAGCAAACTGGTAGCACTTGTCGGCCGACCCAATGTCGGCAAGTCCACCCTCTTCAATCGCCTCACCGAGTCCCGGACAGCGATCGTCTCCGACACCCCCGGCACTACCCGTGACCGTCAGTATGGTCGCTGCGAGTGGCAGGGGCGCTCCTTCAGCATAGTCGACACTGGTGGCTGGGTCGGTCAGAGTGATGAGACCTTTGAGTCCGCCATCAATAAGCAGGTAGAGATGGGTCTTGCAGAGGCTGATCTGATCGTCTTCCTCGTCGATGTGAAGGAGGGACTCACTCCACTGGATATGGAGATTGCGAATATGCTTCGTCGCACAGACAAGCCACTTATGGTGGTGGCAAATAAGGCTGACAACTTTACTATGGATGCCTACGCTGCGGAGTTTTACGCCCTCTCACTCGGGGACCCCTACCCAATCTCTGCCACCAATGGCGCCGGCACGGGTGACTTCCTCGACGCCCTGGTCTCGATGCTTCCGGAAGATAGCGTCGAGGAGGAGAAGGTACCGGATATGCTTCGTCTCGCCATCGTTGGCCGTCCCAATGCCGGTAAGTCCACCTTAGTTAATACACTATTGGATGAGGATCGCCACATTGTGACCGATGTCTCCGGCACCACGAGGGACTCCATCTACACTCATTATGATCGCTTTGGCCACAACCTCCTCCTCGTGGACACCGCTGGTGTGAGGGAGAAGAGGAAGGTGAGCGAGGACATCGAGTACTACTCGGTACTCCGTAGCATCACAGCGATAGAGAATTCTGACGTCTGCGTCCTAATGCTTGACGCCACCCAAGGCATTGAGGCCGTTGATGTCAATGTCTACTCCATCGTCCGGAAGAATAACAAGGGACTCATCGTCTGTGTCAATAAGTGGGACCTGATCGAGGAGAAAGGGAAGGAAGTAATGGAGACCTACAAGGCAGCCATCTGCGCCCGACTGGCTCCATTCACCGACTTCCCGATCCTTTTCATCTCCGCCCTGACGAGGCAAAGGGTACTTAAGATCCTTGACCTCGCTGAGGAGATCTATGCCAAGCGGAAGACTCGCATCTCCACCGGTCAGCTCAATAAGGTACTCCTCCCTATCATAGGCGCCACCCCGCCCCCAATGATCAAGGGAAAGATGATCAAGATCAAGTACATCACCATGCTCCCCGGTGTTACTGTCCCGAGCTTTGTCTTTTTCTGCAACCTGCCACAGTGGATCAAAGAGCCTTACAAGCGCTTCCTTGAGAATAAGATACGGGCCAACTGGGACTTCAGTGGCACCCCGATCAACATCTTCTTCCGAGAGAAGTGACCCCAATGGCTGAGGTAAAGAAACGGAAACGTCGTACAGCAACGGCGGAGCGGACTCGACAGCACTTCGTCAAGGTAGCTCGAGACCTCTTCGCCTCGCTGGGCTTCCGTGACACGACGATGAATGGCATCGCCAGGAGTGCCGGCAAGAGTCGTCGAACCCTTTACACTTACTTCAGCACCAAGGAGGACATTTACTTGGAGGTGATCAAGGAGGAGTTTGACTTCCTCTACAGCGAGCTGGAGAAGTTTGTTAATCAGCCCGTCCCCACACCGGAGAAACTTATGCGCTACATAGGTCGCCGTGAGGAGATGATCAATAACGTAGTAATGTGGAATGGGACACTAGAGGCTGAGTTCTTCAATGACATAGCCACCCTCGAGCGGGCCAGAGTGCGCTTCGATGTACTCGAGCGACGCCTCATCCGCCAGATGCTTCAGGAGGGGATTGCAGGGGGCTACTTTCGCCCCACCATTGACCCGACCCGCACCACGATGCTCCTGCACGCCTGCCTTAAGGGGCTCGAGGTACCCTACATCCGGGGGCAGCTGGGACGCTCACGGGAGTCGCTCATGCGCACCTACTTTATCGTCTACGACCTTATCCTCAAGGGGATAGGTAATGAGACAGAGGACAAAGAATAATCCAATACACGATATGACTACTACTCAGACTCACAAGACTGCCATCGTCACCGGTGGAAGCCGTGGCATCGGTCGCGCCATCTGTATTGAGCTTGCCTCGAGAGGCGTCCAAATAGCCTTCTGTGGCAGATCTCTCAATGCCAATACTACCTCTCTCGAGGAGGAGCTCCGTGGAATGGGAGTGGAGGCCAAGGCCTACGCTCTTGATGCTGCAGACCACGAGGCAGCCAAGGTCTTTGTCGCTGACGTGCTCAGAGACTTCGGCACCATTGATTACTTAGTTAATAATGCCGGTATCACTCGCGATGGACTCCTGATGCGCATGGACGAGGAGCAGTGGGACAGCGTTATCGGTGCAAATCTGAAGAGTGTCTTCAATGTCACCTCTGCCCTACTCCCCACTATGATCCGCGCTCGCAGCGGATCCATCGTCAGCCTCTCCTCGGTCGTTGGTCTCCACGGCAATGCCGGTCAGACCAATTACTCCGCCTCCAAAGCCGGGATCGTAGGCTTCACGAAGTCGCTCGCCAAGGAGGTGGGCAGTCGCGGCATCCGGGTGAATGCGGTCGCACCCGGATTTATCCTGACTGATATGACCTCTCAGCTAAGCGAGGAGCAGACGAAGGCGTGGACTGCAGAGATCCCGCTTCGTCGGGCAGGCACTCCGGAGGATGTTGCCCGAGCAGTTGCCTTCCTCCTCTCTGATGACGCCTCCTACATCACCGGACAGGTGCTGCAGGTCTGTGGCGGTATGGCACTCTGATCCGATGGAGGTACTCTACGAGGACAACCACCTGCTCGCTGTCTCCAAGGCTCCCGGTGAGATCGTACAGGGGGACCGTACCGGGGATGAACCACTTGTAGAGACCTGTAAAGCCTATATAAAGGAGAAATACAAGAAACCCGGTGCTGTCTTCCTCGGGGTGGCACACCGACTAGACCGACCGGTGAGCGGGGTGGTGCTCTTCGCTCGCACCAGCAAGGCACTCACCCGACTCAATGACGCCTTTCGCCGTAGGGACGACCTTGAGAAGGTCTACCTCGCCCTTGTCGAGGGACGCCCGGAGCGTCCTGTTGCCACTCTGACCCACCATCTCCTTCGCAATAGGGATCAAAATAAGAGCTACTCGGTCCGCGTGGGGACAAAGGAGTCGAAGGAGGCGGTGCTGGAGTATCGAGTGGTGGCTCAGCCTACCGAAGGGCAGACGCTACTGGAGATCCACCTCCACACCGGACGGCATCACCAGATCCGTGCCCAGCTGGCAGCCATAGGCTGCCCGATCGTCGGTGATGTCAAGTATGGCGCCTCTCACCCCCTCCCAGATGCGTCCATAGCTCTCCACGCCCGCTCACTCACGCTGATCCACCCGGTCCGACGGGAGCCGATCACCTTCACTGCCCCACTTCCCTCCACCCCCGTCTGGGATCCTGTCCGAGACCTATAATACAAGAGAGGCTGTCCGAGATGATCGGGCAGCCTCTCTTTTGCTTTGTAGGGCTCGTGTTACTTCTTATTGAGCCACTTATTCATCCAGTCGATCCAGGTGCGATAGAAGAGGACGCTATTCTGTGGCTTCAGGATCCAGTGGCTCTCGTCGGGGAAGTAAAGCATACGAGAGGGGATGCCTCGCAGCTGAGCAGCGTTGAAGGCCTGCATACCCTGAGAGTAGAGGATGCGGAAGTCATACCCACCGGCGATGCAGAGGATCGGCGTGTCCCACTTGTCGACGAAGTGGTGAGGTGAGAAGGAGTAAGAGTTGCGTACTCGCTCCTTATCTGTCTCCCAGAAGGGACCACCGAGGTCCCAGTTGGTAAACCAGAGCTCCTCTGTCTCCAGATACTGCGCATCGAGATTGAACATCCCGGCGTGAGCAGCGAACGCCTTGAAGCGGCCCTCATGGTGCCCGGCGAGATAGTAGACAGAGAATCCTCCATAGCTGGCACCGGTGGCACCGAGCCGATCCTTATCCACATAGGGCAGTGTGGCAGCATAGTCGATCGCAGAGAGATAGTCCTTGATATTCTGACCACCATAGTCACCGGAGATCTGCTCCGTCCACTCCTTACCATTACCGATGGTGCCGCGACGATTAGGCGCTACCATGATGAAGCCAGCGGAGGCAAAGGTGCGGAAGTTCCAGCGGTAGCTCCAGAATTGTGTCACCGGGCTCTGTGGACCTCCCTCGCAGAAGAGGACGGTGGGATACTTTTTACTGGGGTCAAAGTTGGGCGGCAGGATGAACCAAGTGATCATATCCTTGCCATCGGTCGTCTTGACGATGTGACGCTGTACAGTTACATTGGTATAGTCAGCAAGGAAGGCATCATTGTCAGGGGTCAGCTTCGTCGCCTCCCCCCTTGCTACATCGTAAGCAAAGGCGGAGGTCGGCTCAGCCATCGACTGTATGGTGAGGAGCATCTCCTTACCCTCGCCTGCGAAACCCGTCACATCGGCGAGATCGTACTTTGTCATCTGCTCAGCCTTCCCGGTCTCGATATTGATGCTAAAGAGATTGGACGTGCCGTGATCCGGGGTAACGAAGCGGAGCTTCTTACCACAAGAGCACCAGCCCAGCTGCTGTGGGTAGTACTCATAGTCCTTGGAGACAAAGGTCTTCTTCCCGCTCTTCATATCCATCACGAAGATCCTCGGGAGGTCCGATTCACAGCCGTCATGCTCCATACTGAGCCACGCGAGCTTAGTCCCGTCGGGAGAGAAGGTGGGATTGGTATCGTAGCCCATCATCCCCTCAGTCAGGTTAGTCGTCTTGCCACTCTGGAGGTCAAAGAGATAAATATCCGTATTGGTCGAGACAGCGTATTCCTTGCCCACCTTCTTACGGCACGAGTAGGCGATCTGCTTGCTGTCCTTGGTCCAGCTCAGCTGCTCTGTACCGCCAAAGGGCTTGGTCGGCAACTCAAAGAGCTCGCCCTCATTGAGGATTGAGCGAAGCTCCTTGGAGACATTGCCATCGGTGCCTACCGTGGCGATGAAGGACTGAGGCACGGAGACATTCCACTCATCCCAATGCTTGTACATCAAGTCGTCGTAGATATGCCCGGTCTGCTTCCCGAGATCAGGGTTCTCCTCCTTGGAGATCTCCGGGAGCATCACCTCGCGGATGACGACCACCTTCTTCCGATCGGGAGAGTAAAGGAAGTCGATCACATCGAAGTCATAGTCCGACACCACGCGGAGGTTACTGCCGTCTAAGTTGCAGAGAGCGATCTGAGCTTTATCGCCCTTTGTGGAGACAAAAGCAATCGTCTGATCATCGAGGAAAATCGGAGAGTGACCGGCATTCTTGCCGAGGATGGCTCGTCCGCTACCAGGCTTACCAGTCTCACCGACCATGATCTCGGAGTAGAAGTTATTCTGCTCGAGCTGAGCCATAGTGCGGGTGTAGATGAAGTGCTTCCCGTCCGGAGAGAGCTGGATGCCCCCGATGCGATAAAGCTTGTGCATCGCCTCAGCGGTGAAGACTTTACCCTCGCCGGCGGTCTCACTTGCCGTTGTTGCACTCACCGGAGAGCATAGCATAAGTGCTCCGGTCGCCGCAAGGGTCATAAGGGATAAGAATTTTGACATGTGTACGTGTTATGATTAAAAAGGTATTTGTGCTTCGTACTTCACAATTGCGAAAGTACACAATTATTACGACACCTCCCGACCATAGCAGTCAGAAAAGTTAGTCAGAGAGCGACGAATGGGGCATATACCCCTCATAGGAGCGGACAAATAGACACTAAAAGCAGCATTGATGACTTATTCCGGCACTACAAAGCGCTTGCGATAGTCCTCGAGGCCTATCACCACCATCCGGCTCCTGATCAGAGACCGGACATACTCTTTTTGTCTACCGACAGATGTCAGAAAAATCGCCCCGACTGCAGGCTCAATTCTTTTACCGATATTAGTCTTGTCTAATACCGGTATTAGTCTTCTCTAATATCGGTATTAGATAGACGCCTCCATGGGCGGTTAGGATGGACGATTGACTCGGGCTTTTTCGCTCCGCATAGATTGCATCCCTGTAGGCAATCATCAGGTCGGAAAGAAGTGTGGACTTATAATATGCGTACCTACTCATCAAGATCCACCCCCTATGAGCACACGACTGCTTTCTGCAATATCGCTTCTCCATCCACCAGAGGCGGATTATTTGCTACCTTTGTAGTCAGATAGTAGTAACGTTCGACTAACTCTTCATCGGCTCTTTATATAGACTTCCATTATGTCAGCTAAGGGATATTGGCATAGGGTGAAAGACTTCTTCTACAACGTCAATCCACTCTTCCTGATGACCGGACTACTTGCCGTTATGCTTGTGGTCCCTGGTCAGCATAGTATTTGGTCTCAGATCAAGACCTCCCGACAGCTCAAGGAGAAGCAGGAGGAGTATCAGTACTACAAGGATGAGATCAAGAAGTCTCAGAGACACCTTGATGAGATCAAGTACAAGCGTGATATGCTCGAGAAGTATGCGAGAGAGCGCTATCTAATGAAGGAGAAGGACGAAGATCTCTACTTGCTCACAGACCCGGACAAGAAGTAATGACAGACCTACAGAGTGGTAGTCAGAAGAGACCACACATGACCATCAGTAGCACTCTCTACCCGACAGGCTTGATAGCCTGCGCCCTCGGGGCCATTCTCCATATCTGGCTTCCCCAGGTGGGCGGATGGACCCTCTTTGCAGGCGGGCTCTTGATCATCATCAGCCATATTTCCGATGCCCGTCGGGTGAGTACTCTCGGGGTACGTGCCAAGCGACTGATGCGGATGAACTTCCTCGGTGCTGCTATGTACATGATTGCCGGGGGCTCTGCTGTAGAGGGCAGGAGTATGTGGATCCTCTTCTTCGTGATCGGTACGGTCTTCGTTGCCTACACTTTTTTTGCCCTCAGTCACACAGAAAAGGAAAATAAACTATGACGCGACAGCTTGTCATCATACCTACCTATAATGAGATAGAGAATATCCGTGCCATCACGGCCGCTGTGCTGGAGCTGAGCGATCCCTCCTTTGACATCCTTGTCGTGGACGACGGTTCGCCCGACGGCACCGGTGCCGAGGTGACCAAGATCGCTGAGGAGCTACCGGGACGGGTCTTCCTGCTCAGTCGCAGTGGCAAGCAGGGGCTGGGGACTGCCTATATTGCTGGATTCAAGTGGGCTCTCGAGCACGAGTACGACTACATCTTGGAGATGGATGCCGACTTTAGCCACGATCCCAAGTCTCTACCCAAGCTCTACGAGGCGTGTCACAGTGGCGGAGCTGACGTGGCGGTGGGGTCGAGATACCTGACCGGTATCAATGTGGTCAATTGGCCTCTTGGTCGCGTGCTGATGAGCTACTTTGCCTCCCTCTACGTCCGTACGATCACGGGGATGAAGGTCTATGACGCCACGGCAGGCTTTGTCTGCTACCGCTCCGAGGTGCTTCGGGCGATTGACTTGGATAAGATCCACTTCAAGGGGTACGCCTTCCAGATCGAGATGAAGTACACAGCGACGCTCTGTGGCTTCAGGATACAGGAGGTGCCGATTATCTTTGTGAATAGGCGACTGGGAGTCAGCAAGATGAGCTCAGGTATCTTTGGCGAAGCTTTCTTCGGTGTGCTTAAGATGCGTTACTGGTCACTCACCCACAAGATACCCAAGACAACAGGATATGAGAAGAGACGAGAAGAGACTACTGATCCACGACGCTGAGATCGTCAATGAGGGCGAGTCATTCCGTGGCTCGATCCTGATCACCGGGGAGCGTATCACGGAGATCATCCGCGACGAGGAGCCCCTACCCTCAGCTGATGAGGTCCTCGAGGCAGAGGGACTGCTCTGCCTACCGGGGGTGATCGATATGCATGTCCACTTCCGGGAGCCGGGGCTGACCGCCAAGGGCTCGATCACCTCGGAGAGTGGCGCTGCCCTGCTGGGAGGAGTCACCTCCTATGCCGAGATGCCCAATACCCTCCCTCAGACCACCACACTTGAGACGTGGGAGGACAAGATGAGACGCGCTGAGGAGGAGTCGATGGGGAATTATTCCTTTATGTTCGGCGCTACGAATGAGAATGTAGACCTGCTCTCAAGGCTTGATCTGAAGCACACCCCAGGGGTAAAGGTCTTTATGGGCTCCAGCACCGGCAATATGCTGGTCGACTCTCCGGAGACGCTCCGTCGGATCTTTACGGAGTGTCCCACACTGATCTGCATCCATAGTGAGGATGAGGAGATCATCCGGGCCAATAAGGCGAAGTATACTGCACTGTACGGAGATGATCCGGAGGTAAAGTTTCATCCCCTTATCAGGAGTCGAGAGGCGTGCTATGAGTGTAGCAGACGAGCAGTCGCCATGGCGGAGGAGACAGGGGCAAGACTTCACATTCTCCACCTCTCCACGGAGGACGAGCTGTCATTGCTGAGGCCTCGCACAGCAGAGGGATTCGGCAGCAAGAGGATCACCGGGGAGGTCTGCGTGCACTACCTCTGGTTTACCGATAAGGACTACGAGCGACTTGGGGCAAGGGTAAAGTGGAATCCCGCCATCAAGACCGAGCGCGACCGAGCTGCCCTGAGAGCCGCCATCAATAGCGGCCTCGTCGATGTGGTTTCGACAGACCACTCGCCCCACCTGCCGGAAGAGAAGGTGGGCGGCGCCCTGGAAGCAAAGAGCGGCGGACCGCTGGTGCAGTTTTCCCTACCCCTTATGCTGGAGCTGGTCCGTGAGGGGATTTTCCCGATCGAGCGGGTAGTGGAGTATATGGCACACAATCCCGCCCTACTCTACGGCATCGAGGAGCGAGGATTTATCCGTAAGGGCTACTACGCTGACTTGGTGCTGGTAGACCCTCATAAGAGTACTACCGTGACAAAGGAGGTGATCCGAAGCAAGTGTGGATGGAGTCCCTTTGAGGGAGAGACCTTCCGTAGCAGCGTCGTCGGGACGATACTTAATGGAGCTCCTGTAGTGCGAGGAGGAGTGCTCGATGAGGCACTTGCTCTCCGCTCGAAGAGAGCTCTCACCTTTGGCAATCGACTTCCGAGATGAGCAGGAGTAGCCTTTTTCCTATCCTTGCTACCTGCTGCCTTATGCTCCTCGGTGGAGGAAGGGCACTGGGACAGATCGACATCGACAAGCAACTTCGGGATCGTATCATCGCCCCCGACTCGCTACTCAATGACGACACCGATGCAGATCGGCACGGGACGCTCGAGAGCTACTACCTGACCGGTCGCACGGGAGACCTGCGACCGGCTCCCATTGATACCCTCAAGCTCAATTCCTTCAGGCGAGAGCACATCGAGGGCAGGAGCGTCGCGGAGAGCTACTTAGGCACCTATGCAGGTCCCTATCAGTCCAAAGTCTACTTTGACCAGCCGATCGACCAGTGGGGAGACTTTTACTACTTGGCGCCCTACTTCCACCTTCTCAGGAGAGGGACTATGGCGAGGTACTTTGACACCAAGGTACCCTACACCTACCTTAGCGTGCAGAAGCTGGGCGGATCCAACGAGTTGGAGCAGCTCCTACATGCCCTCTTTACCACAAACCTGGGTCCCAATGTCAATCTCGGCGGGGAAGCCGAGATTGACAAGGCCAATGGCGTGTACAATAATACCGCCTCCCAAGCGCTCACCTATCGAATCTTTGGCTCCTACACCAAGGGGCGGTATGAGCTCTTTGCCGAGGTGGGGAATACCAACGTCATCAACCAGGAGAATGGCGGTATCACCGATATGAGGTATATCTCCAATGTGGAGGAGATAGCCGGCGGACGACGCACGCTGCTACCTCGCGACATCCCGACCCGATATAAGTCCACCTGGAACTCCGCCTCCTATGGTCGCGGACGGCTTCACCACAGGTATCGCCTCGGACGCTACCGAGAGTACGATAAGGATGGGAAGTTGGTCGCCCCCCCCAAGACTCCACTAAAGGACGAAGTAGCCAAGCAGGACTCACTACCAGCAGCACCGTTAGTGGCTACTGAGCCCGACTCCCTTGCAGCACCGACAGAAGCACCTAAGGAGCAGAAGATACTTAGGAGGAGTGCACCACCGAAGGATAAGGGAGACGAAGACAACAACGAGGAGAAAGACGAAGTAGTGAAGAAGGTCTTCGTCCCCGTCACCTCGATCTTCCATGACCTGACGATAGAGCGAGGCAGCCACGAGTTTGTCTCTCAGGATCCTGCCTTGCTTGATCGATTTAAGGAGAAATTCATCCCCAAGCAGGAGGGGATGAAGTACTATCCTTACGAACGCTTCAGCAGCGCTACCATATCGAATACCGTGGGTGTAGAGCTGATGGAGGGCTTCCACAAGTGGGCGAAGATGGGCATCAGCGCTTTTGCCTCCTTTGACTACCAGATCAATAAGCAGCCACTCATCCTGCCTGAGGATGCTGAGCGACTGGATCTCCCTTACGAAGAGCAGGGGTCCAAGCTACACTCCACCCTCGTCGGTGGGAGGATCAAGAGCGACTCCTTCAAGCACCTGAAGTGGTATGTGCAGGGACAGGTAGGTGTCGAGGGCTATCGCGCCGGTGAGATCGATGTGAGGGGTAACGTGGATCTGAGGATGAAGCTCTTCAAGAGGAACGTGATCCTGAGTGGGAATGGACTTTTCCTCAATACAGTGCCACCCTACTTCTTGGAGCACTTCAAGAGTACATTCCACGCCTGGGATAGAGACCTAAAGAATACTCAGCGGCTGAGACTCGGAGCTGACCTTACTATCCCTGCGACAGAGTCTCATCTCTTTGTACGTGCGGAGACGATCCAGCATCCCTATCAGGTCGACTCTGTGTCCTATCAGCCGATCCAGCATGAGGGCAACGTCAGAGTGATCAGTGCTGGCTTTGACCAAGCAGTAAGGTGGAGGTTTGTCAATCTCGAGACCTCCTTCGTCTGGCAGAGTAGTAGCGACAGCTACGTGATCCCGATGCCGGAGTTTGCTGCGTATGCCAATCTCTACTTCAGCGGACTCATTGCCAAGGTGATGACCCTGCAGGTGGGTGTGGATGCCAAGTGGCACAGCAGCTATACGGCACCCTACTATGAGCCGACTACACAGATGTTTACCCCTCAGGATAAGATCCTTATCGGTGGGGACGCTCCTATGATGACAGCGTATGCCAATTTTCATCTCAAGCGAGCACGCGTCTTCGTGAGATACTACAATGTCGGCTCGCAGATATTAAAGCCTAACCACTTCACTATGCCCTACTACCCCACTTACCCACCTCAGGTGCAGTTTGGTGTAGTTGTGGACCTAAAGAATTGATACCCGAGTATGAAGGTCAGTAGATCCTATGCATCCTTGATTGGGGCGCTCGTGGTGATCCTCGGGGTACTCCTTTTTATCGTACTTCGCCGAGGCACTTCCCAGCGAGAGACTCTTGGCCCGATAGAGAGGATGGCACAAGTCCCCACAGGAGATAGTCTTCATCCACTACGGATAGCGGTGGTAATGGAGCCGGGGCTCTTTGAGATCGATGAAAAGGGGGAGATCTCCGGAAGCTTGCCTGCGGTGGCAGACAGGCTGCTGACCGGCATAAGCTATATATGGGTGCCGGTATCTGAGAAGAGCCTTGGGACAGACTTGCTGAGGGAGAAGAGGGTCGACATACTAGCCACTCAGCAAGCCTCCACAGATCTATCGGAGAGCTCCGACCTCCTCACGACAGACCCAATCAGTAGCTCGCACTATGCACTGATGAGTCTGCAGGACAGTCTCTCCTGGGGTGATGTACTGAGTGGTCCCAGTCCCGTGGAGGTCTACTACTCTGCCGAGGACAGGGAGGTGCGCCTGATCCTCCAAAACCTCCACGACATCTCCTATACGGCCATCCGACCATGCGAGATCGATCTGCCGCCTCTCGAGATGATGCTGGAGATGGTAAAGGGGAAGATCTACTTCGCGGTGGTGAAGCATAACCTCGCCAAAGAGATGGCTGAGCGCTTTCCACAGATCCGAGTGGTTACTGACATATCGCTGGAGGCACCCCAGGTATGGCTCATCAGGTCTGATGCAGAGAGTCTGAGAGACACCCTCAATCAGAGGATCCGCAAGACAGATACGACAGAACAATAGTACGTAAGATAGAAATATGACCAAGCAAGAGTCACAGATAGACTCCTTTTATGACTTTGGTCTCCACCCTGATGTCGAGGATGCGGTGGAGACAATGAACTATGGCAAGCCCTCTCCGGTACAGGCAGCAACGATTCCCCTAATTATGGACGGTGAGGATATCATCGCCTGTGCTCAGACCGGTACCGGCAAGACTGCTGCCTATCTACTCCCGGTCCTGAGCGAATTAGCCTACGGGGATTACCCAAAGGATCACGTCAATTGCGTCATTATGGCGCCGACGAGAGAGCTGGCGCAGCAGATCGACCGTCAGATCGATGGCTTTGCCTATTACGTCAAGGTCAATGCTCAGCCGATCTACGGAGGGACCGACGGCATAGAGTATGAGCAGCAACGCAGAGCGCTGGCCAAGGGTGCCGATATTATCGTAGCCACCCCCGGGCGCCTGCTGTCCCATATTGATATGAACTCAGTTGACCTCTCACAGGTGAGCTTCTTCATCCTCGATGAGGCAGACCGGATGCTGGATATGGGCTTCTCGGAGGATATACTCAAGATCCAGTCCCTCTTGCCAAAGAAAGGTGTGCAGACCGTGATGTTCTCTGCCACTATGCCGGAGCAGATCCGAACCTTTGCCCGCAAGATTATGCGTCGGCCAAAGGAGGTCAATATCGCCATCTCACGTCCCCCTGAGAGCATCAGCCAGTCCGCTTTCGTTGTGTCCGATGACGATAAGCTATCACTATTGGTATCACTACTCAATGAGCAGCGACCGGAGAGGTGCATCGTCTTCCTCGCAGCTAAGAAGAGGGTCAAGGAGGCTGCTCGTATGTTGCGTATGCAAGGGCACTCGGTCGAGCAGATGCACTCCGACCTGAGCCAGGAGGAGCGCAATGAGGTGATGCACCGCTTCCGAAATGGACATGCCAGCGTCATCGTGGCTACCGATATCCTCTCACGCGGCATCGACATCGATAATATCGAGCTGATCATCAACTTCGACGTGCCTTCCGACCCGGAGGACTATGTCCACCGCATTGGTCGCACATCGCGCGGAGACAACCTGGGTGGCTCAGCAGTCACCTTTGTCTCCCCGAGGGATAAGGACTCATTTGCCAGGATCGAGAAATTCCTCGGCTACAAGTTGCAGCGACCGGACTTCCCGGCAGACTTTAAGCCTGGTAAGCCAAGCTCCTCAGAGGATAGAGGAAAGGGTCGCTCCGGTAGACGAGGAGGATCCTCTCGTGGTAGAGGTGGGAGAAGACCCGGTAACCGATCTAAGAAATAAGACCAAATGAAGATAGACTTTGCTAAAGAAGACCTCGCCAAGCTACAGGACTTCCTCTCCGTACCACGTCGTATCACACTCTTGGGGCACGTCTCACCGGATGGTGACGCTGTTGGCTCCACACTCGGCTTTGCCTCACTTCTTCGAACCTTAGGACACTCCGCCACGGTTGTCTACCCGACGGCTTACTCGGAAAGCTTTGCCTTCCTGCCCGGGGCTTCGGAGGCACTGATTGCTAAGGATAAGCCCGAGGAGGCTCTCCAGGCAATACGTGAGGCGGAGGGGCTCTTCTGCCTTGACTTCAATGAGACAAAGCGGGTCGAGCAACTGACCGCCCCGCTGGAGGAGTCAGAGGCGCTTAAGCTTCTGATCGATCACCATCCCTACCCCTCCGACTTTGCAGACCTCTCTTTCTCCTATCCCGACAGATCCTCCACCTGCCTGATTGTCTATGAGCTGATCCGTGCGATGGAATGGAGAGACCTGCTGTCCACGGAAGCAGCCACAGCTATATATACCGGTATGATGACTGATACGGGGAACTTTGCCTACAACTCTGAGGACCCCGAGATCTATCAGGTCATCTCAGAGCTGCTCGAGCTGGGGGTGCGAAAGGATGCCGTCTACGACGCTATCAATAGGAGCTTTACCATCGATAAGCTGCGCCTCACAGCGCACTTGATGGCTGACAAGATCACCTTTTTCCCTCAGTTCAAGACTGCCATCATCACCCTAAGTATGGCAGATAAGGGAAAGTACAATTACCAGACCGGTGACGTAGAGGGATTGGTGAATGATCCCCTCGCAGCTAAGGACATCGAATTCTCGATCCTGATCCATGAGATGCCGAAGTACACCAAGATCTCTATGCGAAGCAAGGGGAGCTTTGCCGTAAATGAATTTGCCACCAAGTTCTTCAACGGCGGTGGGCATACCAATGCGGCAGGAGCTGAAGTCTGCGACACCCTATCCAATACCTATAAGCTGGTCGAGACAGCAGTACGAGTACTCCATCCCTGATGATCCCTTCGCTCTTCCCCGGGGAGATATTGCCTGAGGGCGATCTCCCGATCATCGCTGGTCCCTGCAGTATCGAGTCTCAGGAGCAGATCTATGAGACCATGCGCCGACTCAAGGAGTGTGGGATCGGGGTGGTCCGTGCCGGCGCCTGGAAGCCCCGGACACGACCGGGTACCTTCGAGGGTGTCGGGGAGATCGGGCTACGCTGGATGCGCGAGGCTGCTGACGAGTTGGGGCTCAAAGTGGGGACTGAGGTTTGCCTACCGGAGCATGCTCGGATAGCACTCAGGTACAAGTGTGACTTCGTCTGGCTTGGTGCCCGCACTACAGGATCCCCTTTCGTAGTGGAGGAGATAGCAAAGGTCCTCGATGGTAGTGATCTGACCATACTGGTCAAGAATCCCATAGCGCCAGACTTCCATCTGTGGCAAGGGGCAGTCGAGCGACTACAGCGCCATCACCTGATAAGGATAGGACTGATCCTGAGAGGATTCACCACAGTGGCGGGTGGACTCCTCCGTAATGATCCCTTGTGGGAGGCGGTAGATGACTTTAAGTCTCACAATCCGGAGCTCCCGATCCTCTGTGACCCGAGTCACATCTCTGGAGACCGTCGTCTACTGAGAGAGATCGTTGAGGAGGCGCAGCGTAGAGACTACGATGGGCTCTTCATCGAGAGTCACTACCACCCGGAGACGGCCCTGACAGATGCAGCTCAGCAGATCATCCCTGAGGAGATAAGTACACTCCTCAAGGTGGAGTCTACCCATGGTGACTGCGCCCTCACTGCCTACAGGGAGCTGGTAGATAAGGTCGACAGTGACCTCATCCATCTCCTCTCTATGAGATCCGAATTGACCACTGAGATAGGTGCGTGGAAGGCAACTCATCACCTCACGCCCCTACAGTCAGCACGGCTTGAGAGTATGATCCATCACCACAGGCGTCAGGCAGAGCTCTACGGGATCTCGCCTGATCTGGTGGAGGATCTCTTCCGCATCATCCATGACTACTCACTCACCGATCAGATCAAGCGACTAAAGAATGAAAATCACTCAGACAAGGATTGATCTCACTAATCTCCTCTTCCGTGCCGGTCATGGTGTGGAAGAGAGGGAAAAAGTGGCAGGTAATACCTACAGCGTCTCCCTCTCTGTCTGGCCTACAGAGCACTCCGCCATGATGAGTGACAACGTGGGAGAGACGATCAGCTACGCTGATCTCTACGATCTGGTACGACGTGTGATGACTGAGGAGCGTCCCTCTGACCTCTTAGAGCATGTGGCCTATAGGATCCTGCAGGAGCTGGAGACAGCGTCACTCTCAATCAATCGGGCCTCCGTCTCGATCACCAAGGTCCAGCCCCCGATCAAGGGTTTCCGTGGGGATGGAGCGACCTTCTCTGCCGAAGCGACCTTCTGACGATGCCTCGCGTCTCCATTGTCATCCCGGTGTACAATACTTCTCGATTTCTCGAGGAGTGCATCAGGAGTGTCGTGCATCAGGACTTCACTGACTGGCACGCCATCATCGTCGACGATGGCTCCACCGATGGTAGCGGGACGGTCTGCGACCAATTCGCAGCGAACGATCCTCGGATAGAGGTGCTGCACCAGCTCAATCAGGGGCTGAGCGTTGCACGAAATAATGGTCTGGCAAGAGCTCAGGGGGAGTTTGTCCTCTTCTTAGACAGCGACGACTTCTGGCTACGGCAGGATACGCTCACCACGCTTCTTGACGCTATGGATAGCCATCCGAAGTGCGACTTTATCGGGTTCAATTGGGTCTACTATTTCTCAAAGGAAAGGCAGAGACGCTGGAGAGACTTCGGCAACTACGTCCCGGAGGTAGTCAGTGGCGAGGAGGCGCTGAGGAGCATCCTTCGGTCAGGAGACACCCCCATGAGTGCCTGCATCAAGATTCTCCGCCGAGACTTCCTCATCAAGAGTGAGCTATCCTTCATCCCGGGGATCACCTCAGAGGACATCCCGTGGTTTATGCGCCTTCTCTGTCATGCAGAGGGCAGTCTTTTCCTCCACGACTACCTCTATGGCTACCGGCAGGAGGTGGACGGCTCGATCACAAGGGAGTACTCCCCGAGACGCTTCCACGACCTAGTCTTCATCATCGAGGACGGGCTTCAGCTCGCTGACAGCCAACCTTCGCCTGGGATGAGAGAGGCACTCCTCTCCTTCTACGCTACAGAGTACTGCATCCTACTCAGCCATATGGATGTACTCACTAAGGACGAAAGGCAGAGCATAGAGCCCTGGATGCGGGAGCACCAGTACCTCCTAAGTTATGACCAAAGCCCAAAGGTGCGACTCGCTAACAGAGCTTGGCGACTCACCGGACTGAAGGGTCTCGAGCTGCTCCTTCGTCTCCGTAGTACACTGATCCGTCAGTAATAGCACATCACGAGATGATCCTGAAACACCTTTCGCTCACCAACTTCAAGAATATCGAGAGCTGCGACCTGACCTTCTCCGATAAGCTCAATTGCATCATCGGCAATAACGGCATGGGGAAAACAAACCTCATGGACAGCATCTACTACCTCTCCTTCACCAAGTCGCACCTCCATGTGCCTGACCAGATGGTGATCCGGAAGGGTGAGACCTATGCTATCCTCCAAGGAGGGTATCAGATGGGTGAGGACGAGGTGGCGATCAATATCGGTGTCACCACGGAGAAGCCCAAGGTGATCAAGCGGAATCGCAAGCGATACGACCGCATCACCGATCACATAGGGCAGCTACCGGTCGTGATGATCGCTCCCTCCGACATAGACCTGATACGAGGCGGCAGCGTGGAGCGGCGAAAGTTTATGAACCAGCTCATCTCGCAGGAGTCCAATCCCTACCTCACGTCAGTGATGCACTACGACAAGCTCCTCGGGCAACGTAATGCGCTCCTAAAGAATAAAGGCTTCCTCGACCTCCCTACCCTCAATATCCTAGACCACCAGATGGCTGGTGAGGCTGAGACAATCGTCAGACACAGAGCCGACTGGACTGAGCGGATGAAGCCTATCTTCCTCTCCTACTACAGCTACATCACGGAGTCAAGGGATATGGTGGACATCCGGTATCAGCCCTCACTCGCGACAGATCACCTTCCCTCTGCCGAGGACTTCATAGAGGCGTGGCAGGCGACCCGACAGGCGGATCTCTATATGGGCTATACCACTGTCGGTCCGCACAAGGACGACCTGGAGATGCTCCTGGAGGAGACGCTGATCCGGAAGATCGGCTCCCAGGGTCAGTGCAAGAGCTATATGATCGCGCTCAAGTTTGCACAGTTCAAGATCCTCTCCACACTCTACCCCAATAATAGTCCGATACTGCTACTGGACGATGTCTTTGACAAGCTTGACGAGGAGAGGGTCGACAGGATCGTCCACCTGGTGGCCGGGGAGGACTTTGGGCAGATCTTTATGACCGATACCAATAGGAAATACCTGGATCAGATCATCGCCCAGCTACCGGACACGGAGTATACCATTGTCCGGGTGGAGGACGGGGTCTCTATAGTACTCTAAGGGGGTTATGCGCATCTATAGGTCGGAGACACTGGGTAAGATACTGCAGGAAATGAGAGAGGGGAATAAGCCCTCCCTCTTCACCGACCTTGAGCGACACCGGGCATTCCTCGAGCAGTGGCAATCTCTGCCGGGGATCAGGCTGCGACGGATCCGACCTGTCTTTACCTTTGACGAGAGCAAGTCCACCTTAGTCATCCACTGCTCCTCCAGTGTAGCACTTAATCTCCTCCGCCGAGAGCGCCCCACCATCGAGCAGCACCTCAGGCCGCTGATGGATCGGTACAAGCTTGACACTCTCTCGATAGTACTCCAGGACAGCGGCCAACAGTAACGAGAGACAATCTATACAAATCTCTATTACTCAGACCATAGCTGATCACTGGGGTGGGACAAGCAAGGCTCAGGGAAGGATGGAGTAGCGCCCCATCCCTCTGGCGTAATTCTTTTACCGATATTAGTGACGACTAATACCGATAAAAGGATTCTCTAATACCGGTAAAAGGTTGCGTGCTGACTCTGATGCGATTGCCCAATAACGACTGACCCATGGGCGCTCTTTGTAGCGGAAATGAGCTACCTTTGCGACCAAATCAGCATATCGAATGACAGAGATCGCAAAGAAAAGACATCAGACAGCAGAGGGCTACACTGCCGCCCTTCTCTCAGCTTTTACATTCGGACTCATCCCTCTCTTCAGCGTCCCGCTCCTCGCAGATGGGATGCCCACCTCTACGGTCCTTATGTACCGCTTCCTCTTTGCCACCTTGGCGATGAGCATATACGTTTTGGTCCGTAAGTCCTCCCTCCGCATCACGAGGAAGCAGCTTGTCAGGCTCCTTTTCCTCAGTTTCCTTTACTTTGCCACGGCACACCTGCTCCTCACCGGATACGAGTATATCTCCTCCGGTATGGCCACGGTCCTCCACTTCACCTATCCTATATTCGTCGCCCTCCTTATGCTGCTGATCTTCCGTGTCCGGCTCAGCAAGAGAGGCATGATGGCGATCATGGCAGCTGTGGCCGGGGTCTCTCTCGTCAGTGGGGTCACCTCCTCAGAGCCCATCAATCCCGAGGGACCTGCTCTGGTAATCACAAGTGGATTCCTATACGCCGTCTACATCATCACGGTCAATAAGAGTGTGGCCCGGACGCTGAGCCACGAGGCGCTGACCTTCTACATCCTACTGATCACCACTGTCTTCCTATCCCTCTACTGCATTGCGGACGACAAGATGGTGCTACCTGCCTCGGCGATGGACTGGACCAACTTAGTGCTGCTGGGTGTCCTATCCACCACGATCTCCAATATCACGCTGGTCAAGGCAATAGATCTCATAGGTTCCACACCGACGGCAGTGATGGGTGCGCTGGAGCCTATGACGGCAGTCATGGTCGGGGTGATTGCCTTTGGCGAAGTGCTGACACCTATCCGTATCCTCGGGATACTGATGATCCTCGTGGCAGTGGTGCTCCTGACCACAGATAAGAGCAAGTAAAATAGTACCTTTGCCCGAAGCTGTCACCGAAGGGATGACTGGCTCACTATTAGGACTGCATGAAGGCTAACGGTCACCACTTTCTCTCCTATCCTTTCCGCACGTGGATCACACTGTCGATCCTCGTGGGGTTTCTCGTCACCGGGTGCGGTGTCCATCGGCGGAGCATCACCGCTGAGGAGGTGGCAAAGGTGGCAGCAGCAAGGGACTCCCTCCCGGCAAGGGAGGAGACCCCCACAGTAGCCACAGACTCCCTACCGACAGGCTCAGTAGAGACGGTAAAAGCACTGAGAGACAGCCTCGACCAAAGTATAGCAACATCCGACTCCCTCTCGAGGGAAGGGCGTAGAACGGAGCCCGGGGATAGCATCCCTGCGGATAGCCTTCGGAAGGACAGTATCGTGCCGGATAGTCTGTTGAGTGAGCTCAAGGCTCCGATGGACTTCACCTCCAATGACTCCATTGCGATCTACCCCAAGCGCAATATAGTGCGTATGTACGGTGAGGGGACAGTCAACTATGGAGACAATAAGATCACGGGAGACTTTATGGAGATGAAGACAGACTCGGGGACAATCTTCTCCACCTACATCGACTATCCCGACTCCCTCAAGAAAGAGCGTCACTACGCCAAGATCACCACAGGTCAGGACGAGTACGAGGCGAAGTCAATGCGCTACAATGTCAAGACTCAGCGTGGCTACATCACTGACGTGATCACGAAGCAAGGCGAGGGCTATGTCGTGGCGCAGAAGACCAAGCGTATGGAGAACTCTGACCTCTATATGAAGGACGGCAAATACTCCACCTGTGAGAACCACGAGCATCCCCACTACTACATCGCCATGACGGAGGCTAAGGTCCGCCCCGCCAAGGATCTGGTCTCCGGACCGGTCTATCTCGTAGTGGCTGACGTGCCACTGCCGATAGGCTTGCCCTTCGCATTCTTCCCCTTCACTACGAAGCGATCATCCGGACTCCTGATGCCGACCTACGGAGAGGAGGGAGACAGAGGATTTTACCTCCGCAATGGGGGCTACTACCTGGCACTCAATGATCATGTAGACCTCGAGGTGACCGGAGATCTCTATACCAAGGGCTCCTGGGGGCTCACAGGACGCTCTACCTATCGTCGGCGCTACCGGCACAGCGGGTCCGTCAACGCCTCCTACCTCAAGACGAAGCGCGGAGACCGCATCGCCGGCGATTACTCCGAGAGTACCGACTTCCGCATCGCCTGGTCCCACCAGCAAGATCCTAAGGCTGATCCCTACAGGACCTTCTCTGCCAACGTTAATTTCTCCACCTCTTCCTACAACCACAACGACCTCAACGCGCTCTATAATCAGGCGATGATGGGTCAGAATACCAAGAGCTCCTCGATCAGCTTCTCGAGACGTTTCCCCAATAGCCCCTGGTCCATCACCGGATCGGTGGACATCACACAGCGCTCCCAGGATAGTACGGTAGCTGTGACGCTACCCAACCTCTCTTGGTCGGCAAGCAGGATCTTCCCCTTTAAGCGGAAAAAAGCTGTCGGTAAGGAGCGTTGGTACGAGAAGATCTCTCTCTCCTACTCCGGTCAGTTGCGAAACTCAATCACCACGAAGGAGAATCAACTCTTCAGGACCAATCTCATCAAGGACTGGCGCAATGGCGTCAGCCACTCCATCCCTGTGAGTGCCTCTTTCGACCTCCTTAATTACTTTAAGGTAACCCCCTCGGTAAGCTACAACGAGCGATGGTACAGCTCCCGGGTGACTCGCGCCTACGATCCCGAGAAGAACGATATCATCCCCGTGGACACCACCTATGGCTTCAATCGAGTGTACGACTTCCGTGCCTCGCTCGCCCTCTCGACGACCATCTACGGATTCTTTAAGCCCATGTCATGGGTCCCTTGGGCCGGAAAAAATGTGGAGATGATTCGCCACCGTATGGAGCCCTCGATCTCACTCAATTACCAGCCTGACTTCGCCGACCCAAGGTTTGGCTACTGGGAGCATCTGCAATACATCAGTAGGGACGGACGTCAACTGGATAGGTGGTACAGTCCCTACGATGGGCAGCTATTTGGTGTCCCCGGCAGAGGCAAAAGCGGTAGCGTCAGCCTCTCCGTAAGCAATAATGTCGAGGCAAAGTTGGCTGCGAAGAGCGATAGTGTCAAGGCGCGAAAGATCAGTCTGATAGACAATCTCTCCTTCTCCACCTCCTACAACTTTGCCGCCGACTCCTTCCGATGGAGTGACTTCCAAGCCAATATAGCCCTCCGTTTTACCAAGGACTTTACGCTGAGGCTGGGTGGCTCCTTTGACCCCTACATCTGGGACTACTACGAGTATGACGGAAAGATAGTACCCTACCGTGTCGACAAGCTACGCATCACCGCTGGGAAGGGGATCGGCTGGTTTAGAGGCACCTCGACAAGCTTCTCCTACAACCTTAACCCGAAGACCCTCAGTGAGCTGCTTGCCAAGGTGGGGCTGAGGCGCAAGGACGAGAAGGATGAGGGTGATGACACAGCCAATCCTCCCGGCACCGAGCAGCGACCACGCGGAGGATCAGGCAACTCTCCGGATGGCGGTGGCGGAGGCTCCCTCTTCTCCTCCGGACAGAGCGATCTCGAGTACGATCCATACGGGTACAGCAAGAATGTGATTGACTGGAATCTGGGCTTTAACTATAGCCTTACTATGGGCCAGGGTCCTTTTGATCCGAGAATTCGGGAGTTTACCTACAAGTTCTCTCAAGATCTAAGCTTCAATGGAAATCTTAGCGTGACGAAGAATTGGCACTTCAATTTCTCCGCTAACTATAATTTCCAGCTCAATAAGATCACTAATATGTCGTGCAACTTGCAGCGCGATCTCCACTGCTGGTCAATGCGCGCCAGCTTCATCCCTGTGGGGCCCTACAAGTCATACAACTTCTCCATTGCCGTTGATGCCTCTCTCCTCCAGGACCTGAAGTATCAGGAGAGCAGCCATCCCCAGCGGACCAATCCCTGGTACTACTGACCCATGAGGCAGGATAGCCTGCACTGAATTACCAAGGAGGTTCGTCAAGACTTGATGAACGACCTTGGTATTTTTCGCATCAGGAGGGGACAAATAGTAATACTGAGCTGTACCTTTTTCCACGCTCTAAGTCGGTAAATGTGTACCTTTACGTCCGAGATTTTCGTATGATAGATCGCAATACCATTGACCGCATCATGGACCGCGCCGACATCGTCGACGTGGTGGGGGACTTCGTGGCACTGAAGAAGCATGGCAAGGACTACATCGGCTTGTGCCCTTTCCACGACGACTCAAGACCCTCCTTTAACGTCTCCACGAGCAAAAACATCTGTAAGTGCTTTGCCTGTGGCGTGGGAGGAACACCTGTCTCATTCTTAGAGAAATACCTGCACCTTACCTTCCCCGATGCCATCAAGTATCTTGGGAAGAAGTATGGCATCCCTGTCGTCGAGACACAACTCTCTGCCGAAGAGCAGGAGGCGCGCACGGAGCGGGACAGGCTGCTATCTGCCAATGCCTTTGCGAGAGATGCCTTCACCAACGAACTCCATAATGGCAACGAGGGTCGACTCGTCGGGCTGAAGTACTTCCGCGACCGAGAGCTGAGTGATGAGACCATCAAGCAATTTGAGCTCGGATACTCACCGAGAGATCGTCACTTCCTCTACTCTCTTGCGAAAGAGAGGGGAATTTCGCTCGATGCCTTAGAGCAAGTCGGGCTACTCTTCCAGACCGATGACGGACAGTACATCGACCGATACCGCGACCGCGTCATCTACCCCATCCACTCGATTAGCGGCTCGATCGTAGGCTTTGGGGGCAGGATCTTGGTCAAGAAGGAGAATACGGGGAAGTACATCAATTCGCCCGCCTCCTCGATCTACGACAAGAGCCGTGAGCTCTATGGGCTCTACTTTGCCAAGCAGGCGATCGCCAAGAAGGACAAGTGCATCGTCGTGGAGGGCTATATGGATGTGCTGTCGATGCATCAGCGAGGGATAACCAATGTGGTCGCTAGCTCCGGGACCGCTCTCACGACGCAGCAAGTGCAGAAGATCAAGCGCTTTACCTCCAATCTCACCTTTATCTTCGACTCCGATGCCGCTGGCATCAAGGCGGCCATGAGGGGACTGGACGTGGGGCTGGAGCGCGGGATGAGTCTCCATACGGTGCTGCTACCCGAGGGCGAGGATCCGGACTCCTTCGCTAAGACCCATACAGCAGAGGAAATCGAGCTGTACATCAGAGAGTATGAGGAGGATAGCCTGCGCTTCAACGCCCGAGTCCTCTCGGAGCAAAATGGGACTGATACCCCACAAGGTATAGCGGATACCGTAGCGGTCATTGCTGAGTCAATGGCACATATCCAGGATAAGCTCATACTAGATATCTACGTCAAGGATATGGCGCCTCGCCTGGGTGTTGAGCCGAAGCACCTGCTGGAGCGGATCCAAAAGCTGCAGCAGCAACAGAGGAATACCATCCGACGGGAGTGGCAAAACACACAGCACCGTCAGGAGCAACAGAAGCGAGAAGAGGACGAGGCAGGTGCTTCCACCGCTTTCGGTTCCTCAGAGTCCAAGGGTCAATCGACCCCACCTGACGAGAGGCTCAATCCCTTTGAGATCACGCTGCTGGGCGAGATTATGAAGAATGGGCTTATGGAGATACCCGACTACGAGATAGAGCCCGGGAGACATGGCTGTAGCCTGATCCAGGTGGTACAGAAGGAAACGAAGGACCTGAGGGAGAATGGCACCCTGACCACACACTTCTGCACCATACTCGATGAGGTGGAGCGACTATATGAGGAGGAGCCCAATCCCGACATTACCAAGTACCTCTCCTGGCACGAGGATCCGGTGATCCTGCACACGGTGGCAGATATGCTGATGAATGAGGAGGAGCTGAGTGAGATGCACTCCACCTACGTCAGCGAGGCCTCCACACCGACAGAGGTGGTCAGCCGGGTCATGAGGACAATCCTGAGCTACAAGTACGACTTTGTCCTCAGGCAGATCTCGGACCTGCTGCAGCAACTCCAGTCTATCCCAACAGATCATCAGGAGAGTGGTGATGAGCTGGATGAGAAGTCAAGGGAGCTGCTCTCTGAGCTGGCGAACCTAAACCAGATGAAAGTAGATATGAGTCGGATGCTGGGGGATCGCATACTTACTCCGACCCTTAAGTTACAACCACGACAACATTAGAAATAACGCATATATAGATGGAAAACTACTTACTTGAGGCGAGAGATATCGTCAAGGATTTCTCCGCACATCGAGCTCTCGATCACGCAAGTCTGAGGGTCGAGCGTGGTAAGATCCATGGTCTCCTTGGACCTAACGGCGCTGGGAAGACTACCCTTATCCGCGTCCTTACCCGCCTCACCGTGCCGGACGAAGGGGAGATCACCTTTGCAGGACATCCCTTCACCAGCAAAGACCTGAGGCATATCGGTTATCTTCCGGAGGAGCGCGGTCTTTACCCCAAGATGAAGGTGGGCAAGCAGGCTCTCTACTTTGCTCAGCTCAAGGGACTGGAGCGTAAGGAGGCCGAGAGGAGACTGCGCGAGTGGTTTGAGCGACTGGACATCATCGACTGGTGGGACAAGAAAGTGGGAGAGTTGAGTAAGGGAATGGCTCAAAAGGTGCAATTTATCTGCACCATTATCCACCAGCCGGACCTGCTGATATTTGACGAGCCGTTTAGCGGATTTGACCCGATCAATGCGGAGATCCTGAAGCGGGAGATGCTTCGCTTGAGAGATGAGGGTCACTCTATCATCTTCTCCACCCACGATATGTACAGCGTGGAGGAGCTGTGCGACAACATCACACTCATCAACCACTCTCACGTGGTCCTCGATGGAGACATCCATGAGGTGCGTAACGACTATAGGGGAAATCTCTATCGGATCGTCTACGACTCCGAGATTGAGCTCCCCGAGGAGGTAAAGGAGAAATTTGTCTTCCGCACCGATGAGACCAACCTGTATGGTCAGCACACACTGGTGCTTGAGAATACCCCGGGGATGAGCTCACGAGAGCTACTGGCGACCTTTGGACCCATTGGGGAGGTAGTGAGCTACGAGGAGATCATCCCGAGTATGAATGATATATTCATTGATGTGGTCAAGAAGAGCGGTGCCCCGACAGAGCTGCAGAGTATTACGGACAAGCAAAGAGAGATCGAAGAGAGCCATGAATAATTTCCTCATCGTACTCCAGAAGGAGTATATGACCATCGTAGGGAAGAAGTCATTCATCATCATGACCTTCCTCACCCCAGTCCTGATGATACTCCTAGGAGCTGTGCCGGCACTACTCGGAGTCTTCGCAAAGGATACCAGCGACAAGGAGGTGATCATCGTGGACCAGACCGGCAAATACTATGATGCCATTAAGGATGGCGAAGCGGAGGGCTTCCACTTTATGGATGGCTCTGCCGACATCTCGGAGTACAAGAGTCAGGCACTCTCCTCTGACAGCCTCTACGCTGTCGTGGTCATCACGAAGGATTTGCTCGAGGACCCTCGAGCCATCACGATCTACTCCACCGCTACGATCCCTCCGGCACTGCAGGATAATCTATCCAAGACGCTCTCAAGAGAATTGCAGCAGGAGAAGATCGCATCCTACCAGATCCCGGAGCTGGACAAGATCATAGCTGACTCCAAGGTCTCAGTCAATATATCGACCGTACAGTGGAGTGCTGACGGGGAGGAGGTGGCAGCCTCAGCTACGGTGGGGATGATCACAGGTCAGATATTCAATTTCGCCCTCTACTTCTTTGTCATCATGTATGGATCGATGGTGATGGAGAGTGTGCGGGTAGAGAAGAAGAATAGGATCATGGAGATCCTTGCCACAAGCGTCAAACCCACCACCCTACTCTGGGCGAAAATCGTGGGTATCGGGCTCGTCGGTATCACTCAGCTGCTCATGTGGGGACTCTTCTTCGTCATCGTCTTCGTAGCTCTGCAGTCACTGCTGCTAAGCTCGGTTACCTTTGATATGAACCAATTCAAGGACGCTGTCATGGCTGCACAGGATGGAGGCTACGATGCGGAGCTGGCTGGGAGTCTGGAGGCACTCGCGAATATCGATTACGGGCAGATCATCATCTGCTTCCTCTGCTACTTCATCACCTCCTACGTGTCCTTCGCTGCGCTCTACGCAGCCTCAGGCGCGGTCACAGATGCTGAGGAGGGAGTCAATCAGATCACCCTTCCGATCACCATCCTTCTTGTCTTCGGATTTATCTTCGGCTTCTACTCGGCAGAGAATCCAAATACCAACATCTCCCTCATCACCTCCTTCATCCCCTTTATGGCACCCAATGTCATGATGGTACGATTGCCCTTCAATCCACCTGCTTGGCAGGTATGGCTATCGATATCAATTATGATCGCCTTTACTTGTTTCTTCGTGTGGTTTGCGGCCAAGATCTTCCGCGTAGGGATGCTGATGTACGGCAAGAAACCAACTATGAAAGAGCTTTGGCGCTGGATCAAGTATGAGTGATAACTCTCGCGTTAACCTGCGTTAACTATTGATACTCTTTTTCTTTAGGTAGCTAACAACCAAACGCTTACCATCGTAATGGAAATGTAACGCCCTACATTAGAGAGTACTACGCCTAAGAGGTTGAGACCTATAAGGATCGGAATAAACAAGAGAAAAGTGCTTTTTTTGTTTCAGTAGGTTTCATAACCTTTGCATTGCAAGGCATCCAAATAAGGCCTTCTCTCCATTGGAGCCAATGGGAGGAGTCCTTATTTTTAGCCCCGGATCTATCTAATCTCCCGGACAGAGTTGCATCAAGGTCGGAGAAATTTTAGAGTATCATGATTAGCAGTACACTTATCAATGCTTGGGATCACTTCCTAAGTAATGTCAGGACCAGTCTTCACTCACCTCAGGACTACCACATGTGGTTTGAGCCAATCAAGCCGATTAAGTGGGAGGACGGGGTGCTGACGGTACGTGTACCCTCTCGTGACTACTACTCACGGATCGAGTCTCAGTACCTCGAGGTACTCAAGGAGTCCCTCGGGATCGCCTTTGGTGACAATGTGAAGCTCAATTATCAGATCCCTGACGAGACCCTTCGACGGACACTGGAGAGTATGCCTCGGCAGAGCCTGAGAGGGACAGACATCACTACGATCCAAGACATCGAGCCATCGACCGATCTGTCTCAGGCTGCTCCTGATGCTCAGAGTGCACCCTTCCAGACGCACTTGGACATCAGGATGAAGTTTGACAACTTCTATGAGAGTCTCTGCAATCGGCTCGCCTACACGGCTGCTAGGTCGATCATCAAGAAGCCTGGAAATAATGCCTTCAACCCCCTTTTTATCCATGGCGCATCCGGTGTCGGCAAGACGCACATTATGCACGCCATAGGTAATCAGCTGGTGGCGGATAATCCCTCCATGAGAGTGATCTACATACCGGCTCAGACGTTTATGCGTCAGTATGTCTATGCGACGATAAAGGCAAAGCAGCCGGAGCTCTTCTTTGACTACTACCACAATATTGATGTGCTACTGATGGACGATATCCAGGAGATCGCCAGCGCTAGCAGCACACAGAATGCCTTTTTCCAGATCTTCAATAACCTAAAGCTTCTCGGCAAGCAGATCATCATCACCTGCGATCGTCCGCCAGTGGAGCTCAAGGGATTTGAGGACCGACTCTACACCAGACTAAAGTGGGGGCTTACCGTGGAGATAGAGCGCCCTGACGTGCGGCTAAGGAGGATGATCCTGCAGTCTAAGGTCAAGGAAGCGGGTGTCACTCTGTCCAATGATGTCTTTGACTTCATCGTGGAGCACGCTAAGGACAATGTGCGAGACATTGAGGGCTCGCTGACATCGCTTATGGCGTACTCGCTCTATAATGATGTACCCCTTGACATCCACTTGGCCCATCGCGTTATGTCGCAGACAGTGGGCATACAGGAGCACAAGGCAGATCTCAGCGAGATCATCGACACCACCTGCCAATTCTATGGAGTCTCCCAGGAGGACATTGAGAGCAAGCGTCGCAAGCGTGCGATTGCCCTCGCTAGACAGACAGTCATGTATCTCTGCAAGGAGTACACCGAGACCCCACTTAAGGTAATCGGCCAGACTTTAGGCAATAGGCATCACTCCACCGTGATCTATGGCTACAATACCATACGAGATCTTATGCAGAGTGACCAGAAAGTGGCAAAGGATGTGAAGGAGCTCGCTACGATGCTAGGCTTCTAAAAACTCAAAGAGGATCTTGCAGATATCGCATAATTATCCTACCTTTGCAGAGCAATGAACCCAAGAGGGGATTGCTAAAGGCGGAAATAGCTCAGTTGGTAGAGCGCAACCTTGCCAAGGTTGAGGTCGCGAGTTCGAGCCTCGTTTTCCGCTCAGGTTTTGAGGAGAGTAAGAGCATATCTTACCCTCCTCTTTTCTTTTGCTCTAACGTAAGTATTGTGAGTCGAATGTAGTATTTCCGTAGGAAGTGAGACCTATTTATTTTGTGCCTCTTACGAGCAGATGGGCAAAGTAGCCGGCCTCCTCTACCGGGGCAATGCGGAAAGGCTGATCACCTCTGTGACGACAGAGTACAAGCTTCACCTGATCGGACTCATCCACCAATACCGGACAGGTCGGTCGATAGGACGATGGGATACCACACTCCTTGAGAAACTGAAAGACAGACTTATGCCCCCTGCTCATACCCGGCAACACAAAAGTATCAGAAGGACGAGCAGTACGAATGTAATCACCCTCCTCAAGTGGCTGGACAAATGCAATCCTAAGGATCTGAGACCAGACCATCTCTGCCCTAGCCTGCTCTGCAGAGACTGTAGGGAGTATCACCCTGTAGAGCCTCTTCCTAAAGAGCTCGTACCGATCACCTGACACAGTCTCAAATAGCGCCCCACCCTCTGTCGTAGGCGAGAGGATATCGTTCACCTGAGTTGCGGTGAGATCCATATCGCTCATAATCCGGTAGAGTGCAAAGGGATCTCCACTTAAGTCCAGGCACCCACAGTCCTCATCCCAGAGGGCCACCTTAGCTTGCGCCACCTGTCGATCCAGATACTCTTGCTCCTCTCGGAGATGAGACATAGTTTGGATGACACCGGAGGTAAAGGAAGGGTTTATCTCTTGAAATAATGGTATCAGCTTATGCCGAATGAGATTTCTCGTGATAGAGTGGTCCTCATTGGAGGAGTCCTCCACATGGGGCAACTGTTGCTCTGAGAGATAGTGAAGTATCTCGTCGTGCGTTACAGACAGCAGCGGACGCCAGATCCCAGTCCGTTTATCCAGAGTCCGCATCCCGCAGAGACCTCTTCCACCGGTACCTCTCGCAAGGTTAAGAAGGAGCGTTTCCACCTGATCTCCAGCGTGATGAGCCACAGCGATGGCAGCAGCCTCGTAGCTGTCCACGAGGTCGCTAAACCAGGCGTACCTCAGTTCCCGAGCAGCCATCTCCATAGAGAGTCTCTGCTCACGAGCGTATCCGATGGTATCAAATGATCGGACCACGAGCTTGGCCTTAGGATAGCGCTCGCGGCATAGCTCTCGCACAAAGGCCTCGTCTCTATCACTCTCGCCCCCCCGTAGGTGGAAATTGACATGCGCAGCCACAGCTACGTAGCCAGCCTTGTAGAGCAAATCCATCAGGCAGACCGAGTCCGCCCCTCCACTCAGGCCGACAATGATTGTCGACCCTATAGGAAACGTATGGCCTATGAGACTTAGCGACATAACATAGCAGAGAGTGCCTCAGGGCTCGAAAGCTCTGAAGCACTCCTAAGACATCAGTGGGTCACCCTATTACTGCAGATCAATCTCACGCGCTGACTCCTCCGCCAGCTCAGGATCGACCAAGACACGACCGCAATACTCACAGGCAGTGATCTTCTTACGAGACTGGATATCAATGATCCTCTGTGGGGGGATCTTATTGAAGCAGCCCTTGCAGGCACCTCGATCGATCGTCACGACAGCCAGACCATTGCGGTAAGAGTCACGGGTCCTATGGAATGCACGGAGCAAGCGTTCATCGATCTTAGCCTCCAGCTCCTTAGTCTCATCGTGTAGCTTATCCTCCTGCTCCTTAGTCTCAGAGATGATGGTGTCGAGCTCGGTCCTCTTGAGCTCCAGATCCTTCTCTCGATCCTGAGTCTCTTGGCTCAGCTCTTGCATGGCCTCCTCCAGCCGGGCGATGCGCTCCTTGGCGAGGCGAGTATCCTTCTCAAACCCTTGGATCTCGAGATTCTGATACTCTATCTCCTTGACCAAGAGGTCATACTCTCTATTATTGCTGATATTATGAAGCTGCTCATTGTACTTCTTGATCAGTTCATTGGAGTTAGTCGTACTCTCCTTATACTCACCGATCAAGCGATTGAGTTCGGCGATCTCATCCTGATCCTTCTGGTAGCGAGTATGGCGTCCCTCGATCTCGTCCTCAAGGTCACGTACCTCCTCAGGCAGCTCACCACGGATGATACGGATGCGATCGATCTCACTGGTAACCAGCTGCAGCTTATACAGCGCCTTGAGCTTTTCCTGTACGGAGAGCTCCTCTAGATCTTTTGAATTATTTTTTACCATTACTTCTCTCGAGATAATTTACCGGATTTGCACTATTTACAGAGTAGTGGAGTGCAAATGTACCTATTTTCTCTGACAAGATCTCTCCTAATATATTCTGTGTCATCAACTCTGACTCGTAGTGACCATAGGTCGCTAAGACGGTATAGTCGGTAGCGTCATAGAAGTCGTTGTACTTAGCCTCTCCAGTTAAAAAAAGCTCAGCACCCATCCTGCCTGCCTTCTGATAAAGGAAGGCGCCGGAGCCACTGCAAAAAGCTATCCTCCGCACAGCTCTGCCATCGTATCTACTATGACAGACCTGCTCCACCGGCTGAAAAGCCGACATCTTATCAATGATCTCCTCCAGTGTCATCGGCTGAGGGAGATCCCCGATTATGCCTGAGCCAAGCTCTGACGAGCGGTAGCTGACCGGTAACACATCGATCGCTGGCTCCTCGTAAGGATGGGCTTTCCTCAGGGCAGATAGCACGGGTCCCAGCCGACCCTTATCGACCAAAACAGAGATGCAGCTCTCCGGCTCCACATGACTACGGCAGGGAGTCCCACAGTGCGGATGGGCCTCTGCAGAAGGGGTAAAGCGTCCTTCACCTTCGACAGAAAAGCTACACCCACTATACTCACCCTGCCTACCTGCTCCCGCCTCTGAGAGAGCAGCTCTTATGACATCTGCATACTGACGAGGGGCGTAGGTGACCACCTTGCAGTAGAAGTCCGGCTTAGGATCTAAGACCATCACCTCACGGAGACTCATCTTGGATGCCCAGTAGGCATTGGGTCCCAGTGGGCTATTGTCTAAGCAGGTATGAGAGCTATAGATGACGAGATCGTGCTTGAGAGCAAAAGCGACGCACCGCTCTATATATGTCTCGGTCGTGATGCGCCTTAGGCTGTGGAAGAGCAACGGATGATGGGTAAAGACCGCATTGCACCCCAGCTCAACTGCCTCACGCAGCACCTCTTCCGTAATATCTATCGCCAGCAATACTCCCCTACACTCCTGATCAGGATCACCCAGCTGGAGTCCGGAGTTATCGTATGACTCCTGCAGGCTCACTGGCACTTGCCTCTCAAGATAAGAGATCAATTCGGATACTTTCATATGGACAGTGGATCAATGAATGTTTCGCTCATTAAGGGCTGTGGCATAGGCCCTCGCATTTCGCATATGCTCAGTGTAAGAGGCTGCGAAATTGTGATACCCGCTAAAGTCTTCCTTGGCACACATATAGATGTAGTCGTGCTTGGCGGGAGAGAGTACCGCATCGATGGCATCTGCCGATGGGATGCGGATAGGACCAGGCGGGAGTCCCTTGTACAAGTAGGTATTGTAGGGCGACTCAACCTCCAGATGCTTATGTAGCACTCGCCTGATCGACCGATCCCCGATCGCAAAGAGCACCGTGGGGTCAGACTGCAGAGGGATCCCTCGCTTAAGCCTATTGAGGTAGAGCCCCGCTATGACTGGGTACTCATCTCTCTTAGCACTCTCTTCATTGATGATCGACGCCAGCGTAGTCACCTCCACAGGCGTCATCTCGAGCGCCGAAGCCTTGGCGAGGCGCTCCTCGCTCCAGAAGGCCTTGCTCTCTCGAGCCAGTCGACGGACGATGGACCTTGCCGATTCCGTCCAGTAGACTTCGTAGGTATTGGGGATAAGGTGAAAGGCGAGTGTAGAGTCCTGGATATCCAAGGAGTCCAGTAGAGCCCTATCGGTCATCGCTGACGCTATATCAGTGCTGTCACACATCAGCTGATCCGACAGACGTCTCCACAGCTGCCCCACCTCGCGAGTGGTGGTAAACGTGATCCTAACCGGTGCTTGAAGCCCCCTCGCCACCATCCGGTATAGCCCAAGGGTCGTCTCGTTAGGCCGTACCCGGTAATGACCAGCGCGAGGCTTATCCCCGAGAAAACCGATAAGGGCAAGATCTCTCTCATGCCTCACGGACGTGGTCTCCCCGAGCTTGCTTGCGACCGTCCCCCAATCATCGCCGGGATAGACGTAAAGCGAAATAGGAGCATCCCCATCCACATTGTAAGAGGCCTTCCCGGTGATACGATAGTAGCACCAAGAGAGAGCAACTAAGATGCAGATGATCAGGATGGTGATCCACATCCACACCCGCTTAGAGACCTTACTTTGATTCATTTCGGAAAAGAAATCTATAGGGAATACCCCTTTTTATCGTACCTTTGCACGCAAAGATAAGCAAAATAGGCCCTGTAGTTCAACGGATAGAACGGAAGTTTCCTAAACTTTAAATGGGAGTTCGATTCTCCCCGGGGTCACTCAGCTGACGCTACTTGAGTTGCAATGGGCGGGTGACGAGGTAGCAAGCATTCATCTTACAGACATACATTCCTCTGATTCTGAGTTTCAGAATCAGAGGAATGCTTGTATAGTCACCTCCATTATTGCTTAATCTTCTGTCAAAATGATAGCCCACAAGCATATCCGACAGAGTGCAACCCCCAGTATTATTTGGACGCACTAAAGCCCGCTCATACAGGCGTAACCTTGTATGAGCGGGCTTCGGTAGTGGAGATGGAGGGATTCGAACCCTCGTCCAAACATGGAACCAAACTGCTTTCTACACGTTTAGCTCTGATCGGATTTTCGACGCGGGAGGAAGGACAGAGCAACCGACTCCAACGCTTAGTCTCTTAAATGTCGTTGTCGATGAGAGACGCACCGACAACCCTTCCCGATACTTCAGCACCACCTGATCAAGCCACCTCGGGATCACGGGCCTTGGGTGATGTCTCGCCGCGAGCAATTGCTCAAGCGAAAAGGCAGTAAACCCTAAGGCTTACGCTGCGAGAGCGTAGTTATTTTCGCCAGTTAAAAAGTTTGCTACCCGAGTTAGAGTGCCGGATAACCTACACTACGTGCTTACACAGGTCGACTCTACATGCTGTCAAATCCTGTCATCCCCTCTGGAATATATGTTTACAAAGGTACGACATCTGCTCTAATCCTGCAAGGTATCGTCCTGTAGTCTTAGTTATTCTAATATTTATAGGTAATTTTGCTACTGAACCGTTATTAATGAGGGTATCGGTCCTAAATACGATAGAGCTCACCCTCAATTGACAGAACGTATGTTACAAGATAAGATCAAGCAGCTGAGGGAGGAGATCCAAGCCCTGCCTCAGCCTACAACGGAGGAAGAGTACGAGTCCCTCCGACTCAAGTATATCAGCCGTAAGGGAGCCCTCAATGAGGTGATCTCAGACTTTAAGTCCGTACCCAAGGAGGACAAGCGTGAGATCGGCATCCTGATTAATGAGCTGAAGCAGGTCACGGAGGAGAAGTTTCAGACCTTCCGGGCATCTCTCGATCAGGCGAGCGAGTCGTCCAGACTCTTAGACCTCGACCTATCGCGCTCAGCTGCCCAGATACCCACAGGAGGTCGCCACCCGCTCAATCTCGTTCGCGATGAGATCATCCGGATCTTCGGTCACCTCGGATTCAGTATCGCTGTAGGGCCCGAGGTGGAGGACGACTGGCACGTCTTTGAGGCACTCAATTTCCCTCCCGATCACCCGGCACGTGACATGCAGGACACATTCTTTGTCAGCCACGACCCACAGGTCCTACTCAGGACCCATACATCGTCCGTACAGACACGGGTAATGGGTGAGCAGGAGCCACCTATCCGCATCATCTGCCCGGGCAGAGTGTACCGCAACGAGGCGGTATCAGCGCGTGCGCACTGCTTTTTCCACCAAGTGGAGGCGCTCTATATTGATGAGCACGTGACCTTTACTGACCTGCGTAAGGTTCTTCTCCATTTCGCCCACGAGATGTTTGGACCCGAGACGCAGATCCGCTTGAGACCCTCCTACTTCCCCTTCACGGAGCCGAGTGCGGAGATGGATATATCGTGCAACCTCTGTGGGGGCAAGGGTTGCTCCTTCTGCAAGCACACCGGCTGGGTAGAGATCCTCGGATGCGGTATGGTCCACCCCAATGTCCTCGAAGCCTGTGGGATAGACTCACATCGCTACACCGGCTTTGCCCTCGGGATGGGCATTGAGCGGATCACCAACCTGAAGTACACCGTCGACGACCTGAGACTCTTCTCTGAGAACGACCTGCGATTCCTCAGTCAATTCCAGAGCGAGAAGTGATGACGATCAAGGAGCGAGTAGACGGGGTGATTGAGCGATTTGAGACAGCCAATCCTCACCCACAGACGGCACTGCACTACGGCACACCATACCAGTTTTTGGTCGCCGTGTTGCTCTCTGCACAGTGTACCGACGAGCGGATCAATATGGTCACACCCGCTCTCTTTGCCGCCTACCCTACGCCCCTTGAGATGTCCCGAGCATCAGAGGAGGAGATCCTAAGCTATATCCGGAGCGTCACCTACCCCAATAGCAAGGCACGCTACCTCAAGCAGTCCGCAGAGTCGATCGTGCAGGAATATAGTGGTGAAGTGCCCGAGACGCTGAGGGAGCTGATGAGTCTCCAAGGGGTCGGGCGGAAGACTGCCAATGTCTACCTCTCCGTAATCATCGGAGAGCCAAGGATTGGCGTTGACACCCACGTCTATCGTGTCTCCAGACGCATTGGGCTGGTCCCACAGACAGCCAATAACGTACTCAAGGTGGAGGAGTCGCTTATGCGTCGCATCCCGAGGGAGTACTGGAATCGCATCCACCACTGGCTCATCCTCCACGGGCGACAGATCTGCTTTGCGCGCAGCCCTCACTGCCCGACCTGCCCTATCTCTGACTACTGCCGACACTACGCACGCCATTATGGTAGCGATGGTGTAGAGAAAAAATAGATCGTCATCCCATATCACACTTCTCCTCATGACACCCGACACACCTATTATCCCTTTCCTACCCGTCTTGGACGCCTTAGACCTCACCTCCAACGAAGTGCTTATGGAGGAGAAAGCTCTTAGACTGCCCATTATGACCAATAACTGGCCTGCACAGTACGGGTATATGCCCTTGACCTGCGTCGATCTCGCCTACACCGACACTGGGCTTTACCTAAGGTTTTACAGCCGAGGGCGTGGGCTGAAGGCAACCATCTCAGAGGACGGAGGCCGTGTCCACTTGGACAGTTGCGTGGAGGCTTTCCTTCGGATGCCGGGTGAGGATCGGTACTACAATTTCGAGTTCAATTGCATCGGGACTTGCGATGCCTCACATCGTCTCAGTCGGGAGGAGAGTGAGCCACTGACCCCCGAGGATTACTTGGAGATCAGGCGAGCTGCCAGCGAGCGTAGGGACACAGTCTTTGAGCAGAGACAGGGGATCCAGAGCTTCTGGGTCTCTGCCAAGATCAGCTGGCGCATCCTCGGGCTCATCCGAAGCTCACAGATACCCGATCACTTAGAGGGGAATTTCTACAAGTGTGGGGATGAGACGGTGATCCCCCACTACGCATCGTGGCAGCCTATCCACAGTGCTGAGCCGGACTTCCACAGACCGGAGTCCTTTGCCCGCCTCGACTTGGCACCACGCGACTGAGAAGCAAATAGATACAAAAAAGGTCTCCATCGGATGTCCGGTGGAGACCTTTTCTGTACCTAATCTGGTACCCTTGCGGAAGCGACGAGATTCGAACTCGTGAAACGATTACTCGTTTGGCAGTTTAGCAAACTGCTGGTTTCAGCCACTCACCCACACTTCCGGGTTCGTAAGTCGAAGTTTGAAATCAATAAAGAGGAAACCTCCTCCTCTGACCTAACTGAGTGCAAAGATAGGGAAAATACCCTTCAGTGGCAAGAGCCACCCTAGCATATCGTCAAGAATAAGGCAAATTGGATCGTGCATAGTAAAGGCTGACTCTTGCTATACATCGTCTCGTAATATCAATGTGTCATGGCACCCAATCTGCAGTAGAAACAGAGCCGGGATGAAGCCATGCACTAATACCGATATTAGAGATAATCCAGAGCAAGCGAATATGAGAGTAAGTTTGCATTCATTTTTTCTCAGGGGTTAATGCTTGGTTTATAGCGTAATGCAAATCACTGGATGAGTGAATGCGGATTTTGGGGTAAACAGGTATTGGATAAAACGGAAAGTCTTCTTACCTTTGCATTCACAAAACGGAAAGGACAGGGTCGGAAGGCAGGCCCGTCGGTCTGACGAAAGCCGATAGTGCTACACTCGCCCAAGTGGCGGAATTGGTAGACGCGCTAGTTTCAGGTACTAGTGATAGCAATGTCGTGCAGGTTCGATTCCTGTCTTGGGCACCAAGTTCGGTGTCAGACCATAATGCGCAGGTGGCGGAATTGGTAGACGCGCTACTTTGAGGGGGTAGTCCACGTATGTGGGTGAGAGTTCGACTCTCTTCCTGCGCACTCTTTTGTTAAAGACAGTTTAGTTAAGAGAAAGGCATATCTTACTCGGAAGAGTAGGATATGCCTTTCTCTTATATATGGTCTTATCCAATAGTTCCTGTTCGCAGAGTCACGATAAAACATAGTGACTGCGTGAGATGGCAAAAAGCAGCCGGGAAGGTACTCAAAGAGGGAAAATATGGTTATATTTGAGCCGCTAACAAGCTAATCTTACACCACTATTCCTTATCAATCTAATGGATAGCAACAATATGTTTGAGGAGGCGCTCTGCCCTGGTGGAGAGCTGCCCGTATACCCGAAGTTTGAGTCCGGGATCCGCCGTGCACCCGATAGAGGCTGCCGACTGACAAAGCATCAGAAAGAAGTGGCTCTCCGGAATGCCCTCCGTTACATCCCAAAGAAGTTCCATAAGGAGCTCGCTCCTGAGTTCCTCAAGGAGCTGGAGGAGAGAGGTCGCATCTACGGATATCGCTTCCGCCCGACCGGTAACCTCTCTGCCAAGGCGATCGACGACTACGAGGGTAAGTGTCTTGCCGGCAAGGGACTTCAGGTGATGATCGACAATAACCTCTGCTTCGACATCGCTCTCTACCCTTATGAGTTGGTTACCTACGGTGAGATGGGTCAGGTCTTCCAAAATTGGATGCAGTACCGCATCGTCATGCACTATCTCCAGCACCTGACTAAGCGCCAGACCCTCGTGCTTCACAGTGGTCACCCGCTGGGAGTCTTTGAGAGCCGTGAGGACGCTCCCCGCGTCATCGAGACCAGCTCTATGATGATCGGCGAGTACAATAACCAGGACGACTGGGAGGTAGCTGCCGAAATGGGTGTCGCCAACTATGGTCAGATGACTGCCGGAGGCTGGATGTACATCGGTCCGCAGGGGATCGTCCACGGCACTTTCAATACCCTGCTCAATGCCGGTCGTCTGAAGCTCGGCATCCCGGAGGAGGGTAACCTCGCCGGACGCCTCTTCGTCTCCTCGGGTCTTGGCGGTATGAGTGGTGCTCAGCCCAAGGCGGCTGACATCGCCGGTGCCGTCTCCATCGTAGCGGAGGTAGATGCCTCTCGTATCGGTCAGCGCCTAGAGCAGGGCTGGGTACAGATGGTTGCGGAGACCAAGGAGGAGGCCTTTGAGATGGCGGCTGAGGGTATGAAGAGCAAGAAGCCCACCTCCATCGCCTACCACGGCAACATCGTCGACCTGCTGGAGTATGCGGTCGTGAAGAATATCCATATCGACCTCCTCTCCGACCAGACCAGCTGCCACGCTGTCTATATCGGTGGCTACTGTCCGGTGACACTTGACTTCGATAAGCGTACCGAGATGCTCGAGAAGGATCGGGAGGAATTCAAGCGCGCTGTCGACCTCACACTGAAGCGTCACTTCGAGGCGATCAAGACGCTCGTATCAAGAGGTACCTACTTCTTTGACTACGGCAACTCCTTTATGAAGGCGGTCTTTGACGCCGGTGTCAAGGAGATCTCCAAGAATGGAGTAGACGACAAGGAAGGCTTTATCTGGCCATCCTACGTGGAGGACATTATGGGCCCGTTGCTCTTCGACTTTGGCTACGGTCCATTCCGCTGGGTCTGCCTGAGTGGCAAGCCGGAGGATCTGAGAGCAACTGACCATGCAGCTATGGAGTGCATTGACCCCAACAGACGCTATCAGGATATGGACAACTATGTCTGGATCCGTGATGCGGAGAAGAATGGACTTGTAGTCGGTACACAGGCACGTATCCTCTACCAGGACTGCGAAGGTCGGGTGCGGATCGCTCTGAAATTCAATGAAATGGTTCGTGAGGGTAAGATCGGGCCCGTCATGCTGGGTCGTGACCACCACGATGTGAGCGGTACTGACTCACCCTTCCGCGAAACCTCCAATATCTACGATGGAAGCAACGTCATGGCTGATATGGCTGTCAATTGCTTTGCCGGAAACTGCGCTCGTGGTATGAGTATGGTAACTCTCCACAATGGTGGAGGCGTCGGCATCGGTAAGTCAGTCAATGGTGGCTTCAGCCTCCTCCTCGATGGCTCCGAGCAGACCGATCAGATCATCAAGTCTGCGATGACCTGGGATGTGATCAATGGTGTAGCTCGTCGCTCGTGGGCACGTAATGACAATGCCATGAGCACAGCGAAGGAGTTCAATGAGTCCCACTCCGACTACTACCACATCACGATGCCCGAGCTGGTGGATGATCAGCTCATCAATGACCTGATTAAGTGAGGGTCCACCTTTTACAAAGAAACAATTAAGAACAAGCTATATACTTACAATGAAAAAGATAATGGAGTGTGTCCCCAACTTTAGCGAGGGACGCAATATGGAGGTGATGGAGGCTATCCTCGAGCCCTTTAAGCACACTGAGGGGATGACCCTCCTCGACTGGAGTCATGATGAGGATCACAATCGTATGGTCGTGACGCTTGTCGGTGAGCCCGAGGCACTCAAGACCTCAGTCATCGAGGCTGTCAAGATCGCAGTCAAGAAGATCGACCTCAATCACCACACCGGTCAGCACCCCCGTATGGGAGCTGTCGATGTGATCCCCTTTGTCCCTGTCAAGGGCGTGACTCAGGAGGAGGCTATCGAGCTCTCCAAGGAGGTCGGTAAGATCATCGGTGAGGAGATCGGGATTCCAGTATTCCTCTATGAAGACTCCGCCACTACTCCTGAGCGGCAGAACCTTGCCAAGATCCGTAAGGGACAATTTGAGGGCATGAAGGAGAAGATCCACGAGCCTGAGTGGCACCCGGACTTTGGTCCGTCAGACATTCACCCCACTGCAGGCGTCGTGGCTGTGGGTGCTCGTATGTTTTTGGTTGCCTATAATGTCAATCTTGACGATCCAAATGTCGAGCATGCTACCGCCATCGCTAAGCGAGTCCGTCACATCGGTGGAGGACTACACTTCTGCAAGGGTATGGGTGTCGACCTGACAGAGCGTCATCAGTCACAGGTATCGATGAACCTGACGAACTATAAGAAGACGGCTATCTATCGCGCTCATGAGATGGTTCGCATGGAGGCGAAGCGCTATGGTGCCAAGATCGTCGGCTCCGAGATCATCGGAATGATCCCTGAGGAGGCACTCCGAGAGACCCTCGCCTACTACCTCCATAAGGAGGAGATCGCTGAGGGCGAGATGGACCTCGAGGATATGGCAAAGCAGGCTGTGGACTTCCTCCAGGTGGAGAACTTCCAGATGGATCAGGTACTCGAGTATAAGCTCGCTAAGCAGCAAGGAAAGTAAGCCGATGATGGGGAAGAACAAGAGGAGGGGAGATCTCCTTATCGAAAACATCGGTGAGCTGGTCACCGTCGCTGGCACTACCCGGAGGGGTAGAGAGGCGATGCGAGACATCAGGGTGCTATCCGGACCGGCCTCAGTACTGATCCGCGATGGTAAGATCGTCTATGCAGGTCCCTCTGCCGACTGTCCCACTGTGGAGTCAGGAGTGGAGCGAGTCGATGCTAAGGGGCATAGTGTCCTGCCCGGACTCGTGGACTCACATACCCACTTAGTCTTCGGAGGCTTCCGTGAGGATGAGTTTCAGTGGCGCCTCGCAGGCGAGAGCTATATGAGCATAATGGAGAAGGGGGGTGGCATCGCAGCCACCACTACAGCCACTCGGGAGGCTTCTGCAGAGGAGTTGACCCAGGCGGCACTGCTTCACCTGCGCTCTATGCTCCGCATGGGTGTCACCACGATGGAGGCGAAGAGTGGCTATGGTCTCGATAAGGAGACAGAGCTCCGTCAGCTCGAGGTAGCCAAGAGGCTGGATGAGATGCAGCCGATCGATGTCATCAGCACCTACCTCGGGGCACACGACATTGCTCCCGAGTATCAGGGTGACCCGGATGGGTATATCGACTTCATCATACGAGAGATGCTCCCACTCGTAAAGGAGAGGGGGCTGGCTCGTAATGTGGACATCTTCACTGAGAAGAATGTCTTCGACCTCGAGCAGTCCCGTCGACTGCTGACAGCGGCACGGGATATGGGCTTTGCCACTAAGATGCATGCGGACGAGATCTATCCTCTCGGAGGCGCTGGCTTGGCGGCTGATCTCGGTTGCCTCTCAGCAGACCACCTCCTCAAGATCTCCGATAAGGACATCGACAAGATGGCGAAGAGTCATACCGTATCTACGCTACTGCCGCTGACCGCTTTCTCTCTTATGGACGACTATGCTCCTGCACGCAAGATGATTGATGCAGGCTGTGCTGTCGCTCTTGCCTCGGATCTCAATCCCGGTAGCTGCTTCTCCTGCTCTATACCGCTGATGATCGCCCTCGCAACCATCTACATGCATATGAGTGTCGAGGAGGCGGTCACAGCCCTGACCATCAATGCAGCGACCGCTCTGGGACTGCAGGATGAGATCGGGTCAATTGAGGAGGGCAAGGCAGGCGATGTAGTGATCCTACGCTACCCCTCATACAAGTTCCTATCCTATCACTTTGGGATGAATATCGTGGAGACCACTGTCAAGGGTGGGATCCCTTACCACAACTAACCGACTACATTTATAATGAAACTAATAGATATGACCGTTGCCGGCTTCATCGATGAGCTGGCGAGTGACTCTCCCGCACCCGGTGGAGGCAGTGTCTCAGCCCTCAATGGCGCCATCGCTGCTGCTCTCACCTCTATGGTGGGCAACCTCACCATCGGTAAGAAGAAGTATGCCGACGTTGAGGAGGAGATGCGCGAGATCGTCTCTCGCGTCTCCGAGATACAGAAGGAGCTACTCGAGGCTGTCGACAAGGATAGCGACGCCTTCAATGTCGTCTTTGCGGCCTTCAAGTGGCCTAAGGAGACCGAGGAGGAGAAGGAAGCACGCTCCGCTGAGATCCAGCGAGGCACTAAGATCGCTGCCGATGTGCCGATGAGGGTTGCCGAGAAGGCAGCTGAGCTGATGCCTCTGATCGAGAAGGTGATCATGAAGGGTAATCAAAACTCTATCACGGATGCCTGCTGCGCCATGATGGCCTGCCGCTATGCGGTGATCGGTGCACTCCTCAATGTCCGTATCAACCTCGGATCGATCAAGGATGAGACTTTCGTCAAGGAGCATGCCGACCGCGCTGCGGAGCTTGAGAAAAAGGTCAATGAGACAGAGCAGAAGATCCTGGCTCACGTCTATCAGAATCTCTAACCACACCACAACTTTATGAAACTAAAATCAGTCCCCTACTGCACCAAGGAGCATCTCACCTACTCAGTCGGTGAGAAGGACATCACCATCGAGGAGATCGAGAGACTCATCACTGCCGAGTCCGTCGAGTATAAGCTCTCAGACGTTGCTAAGCAGCGTATCCAGAAGTGTCGCGACTATCTGGATGAGAAGGTGAAGACCGCCGGACGTCCTCTCTACGGAATCACCACCGGTTTTGGATCACTCTGCAACATCAGCATCCCATCCGATGACCTGACCGCTCTACAGGAGAATCTCGTGAAGAGTCACTCCTGCAGCTATGGGGAGGAGGTGCCACTTCCGATCGTGAAGATTATGCTGCTCCTCAAGGCACACGCCCTCTCGCTGGGAAATAGTGGTGTCCAGGTGGCTACGGTCCAGTGCATCATCGATATGCTCAATCACGACATCACCCCTATCGTCTACGATAAGGGCTCCCTCGGTGCCTCGGGCGACTTGGCACCTCTCGCCAAGCTCTTCCTCCCGCTGATCGGCGAGGGAGAGGTGTACTACAAGGGTGAGAAGGTCTGCTCACACAAGGCCTTTGAGGACGCCGGCATCAAGACCATCACCCTCAAGAGCAAGGAGGGTCTGGCACTGCTCAATGGCACTCAGTTTATGAGCTCCCATGCAGTATACGCCCTCATTATGTGTCGTCGCGCCCTCTATGCGTCTACAGCAATCGGTGCGGTGTCACTCGAGGCTTTCGATGGCCTGCAGGCGCCATTCATCCCTCAGCTCCATGAGGTTCGTCCTCATCCCGGACAGGCAGAGGTGTCTCGCCAGATGCGGACGCTCCTTGAGGAGAGCGCCCTCCAGCAGAAGGCAAAGCCGCAGGTACAGGACCCCTACTCTTTCCGTTGCATTCCGCAGGTACACGGAGCGTCGTGGGACTCCTTCACCTATGTCTCTGAGGTGATCACACGTGAGATCAACTCCGTCACCGACAACCCCACGATCTTCCCTGATGACGATCTGATCGTCAGCGGTGGCAACTTCCATGGTCAGCCTATCGCCCTCGTGATGGACTTCCTAGCAGTAGCGATGGCAGAGCTTGGCAATATCTCTGAGCGTCGTACCGCCCAGTTAATCCTTGGGCTAAAGGGTCTGCCGGAGTTCTTGGTGGCTAATCCGGGTCTCAACTCAGGCTTTATGATCCCTCAGTACGCTGCTGCTGCTATGGTCAGCCGCAATAAGATGTACTGCTTTGCTGCCTCCTCCGACAGCATCGTCAGCTCCAATGGTCAGGAGGATCACGTCTCGATGGGTGCCAATGCTGCCACGAAGATGCTTCCTCTCTTGGACAACCTCTACGCTATCCTTGGCATCGAGCTGCTGAATGCTGCTCAGGCTCTACAGCTCGAGGGCAATCAGGAGAAGACCTCGCCGAGGCTGCAGAAGCTCTTCCAAGCTTTCCGAAAGGATGTGCCCTTCATCGAGAACGATGTGGTTATGTGCCCGATCATCGACAAGAGCGCCTCTTTCGTCTACAGCTACTGCTTCGCAGAGCTCCAGAAGTAATATCTGCCCTCATTAGCTAAGGCTTTTCGACAAAGATCCTTGGTCCCTTATCTTGGGACCAAGGATCTTTTTTTATTGGCTACTAATCCTTTACTTCTGTATAGACTTCTTCCACAAGTCGGTGAAGAAGGTGGTTGCTTAGCGCTCAGGCGGTCTATTTCACCATATGTCTGCGTGTCAAAGGGAGAGCTGCAGAGAGAGGAGGATGGTCCTTGGGCGGAGGTCGTACCGGTATGCGTACCTATTGACGGTGTCGAAGGTGAGGTAGCGGTAGGACTGGTGGTTGAGTAGGTTGAGCACCCGGAGATCGACCGAGAGAGACTTCTGACGATAGGAGAGCGCGGTACTGAGCTGAGGGAAGGTCCGATCCGGTCCCTCAAATGCGGTGTAGGTAGTGACTCGGCAGTTTGTCCTCCAGATCACCCCCCACAGTAGCGGCACACTCACACCAGCGCGATGGCTGTAGGAGACGACCGGCTGAGCGGAGGTGCCACCGTAACTCATCATCGTGCGACTGAGGTTGTACCCGTAGGAGAGCTCCAGTCCTCGAATCGGCGTGGTAGAGAGCTCCGGCGAGACATACATAGTGGTGGAGCTGTAGGGGAGGAGCACCTCATTTTGCATCACACGATAGTCAGCACGGGAAACTCCGGTATAGAACCGGAGGGCAGTCTTATAGGCGTGGAAGCGCTTCGTCACCGTGAGGTCGCTATTGTAGAGGTGCGAGGTGTTATCCGTCTGCAGAGCACCGGTGCCGATCATGTCCTCCCCTATCGTCTGAGTCGCGAGGGTATTGCTCCGGATCCGGGTGTAGCCCCCGCTAAGCCGGACAAACCACATCTTCATCGGCTGGCTGAAGCGGTAGTCCCCCGTCACACTGATCATAGAGCTCTCTGAGAGTGTCCCCGAACCGGTGGTGGTCTGCGTCAGTCCGGTACGGATCGGGGCGGAGAGGAAGGAGGCAGCGCCGCCATAGCCACTGCTGTAGTTGGCACCAAGGCTGACCTCGGAGAAGGGACTCAGCGCAAAGTCCGCCGACAGAGAGGGGTTGATGGTAAAGAGCGGGCGAGAGAGCCTGAGAGGTCGGTCCCCGCTATTGCTGAGCGAGAGGTAGTTGCCCGTGAGTGCCAGCGTGGCATTTAAAACGCAGCGGAGCCCTCGCGGACGAGTATAGGTGTATCCTGTCGACAGCCCGAGAGAGGTGGTGCTCACGTCGAGGTCATTCAGTGCAGTGCGCTCGGCACCCTCCCGCTCCTGATAGGTCTCCACATGGTCACCCGAGTAGGTCAGTCCCAAGGTGCCGAGGAGCCTGTGCGCCCCCCTTGTTTCACTAAGCGTATAGGTAGCTCCCGCACCCACGGATCCCCCCTGAGCATACTGCCGAAGCGACACCTCATCGGCCGAGCCGATGCCCATCCACTGATCCGGGATCGTCACGAGACTCACCCGCCCCTCCACTCGGTGGTTTTGGGTCCCGCGACGGCGGCTGTAGGCGATCTCATCAAGGAGAGATAGACCGCGAGACTGCTTTTGCACAAAGTGGGATCCGCCACCGCCGAGCACGGTTGGCAGTTGATCGTCAGAAATCTTTCCGTCGAGGACAAAGCTATTACTGAGGTAGTATCCCTCCTGATTGTCCCGATACTCGATCTCCACGCCCGGCAGATGGACGAGAGCAGTTGGATTGCTCTCCTCACTGATCACTGTCCCGTCAGCGAAGCGCCTCTCTATCGCATACCCATAGCCGGTAGAGCTGCGACCATAGCGTGCCTGCACACGGAGCTGCCGATCATCTGATAGGGCACGGAGGACCGATCCGGAGACGGAGAGGTCAAGGGGACTGATGTAGAGCTCCCGATCGATCGGCGGCGCAGATGCAGAGGCCTCGCCAATCACCCGCTCCGCAAGAGCAGAAGGCGGGTCCCCTCTCACGATCAGATCCAGAGCGTCATCCCGGGCACGCTCCGTCTGATTGCCTCCCGATAGCAGCGCCATATACTGCATAGAGTGAGCGAAGAGCATCGACGAGAGGGAGGCATCGTACCGCACCCTACCCCCATAGCCGATCGCTCCATTCCCAGACCATATGGGGCGGCTCTTCGCATCCTTCTCCAGTCGGACATTCAGTGCTACGTCATTCGTCGGCACGTCCTTATCTATCTTCCGATCCTGATGGTGCCTCATCACATCGACTGAGGCTACCTTTGTAGCCTCAAGGTTTCGTGTCGCCTTGTGGTACTGCCCGCCGAGGAGATCCATTCCCTCGATATAGAAGTGGCTGATCGCCTTGCCGAGATAGCTGATCTGTCCCTTGGGATCCACCTCCACACCCGGCAAACGCTTGATTGCATCCTCCAGGGTATAGTCTCCCGCTTCAGTGAAAGAGCGAAGGAGGTAGGTAAGCGTATCCGACCGCTCAATGATCGGGTAGGCCTCCACCGTCACCTCCTGCAACTGTGAGACACGCGGAGACAGACGGAGCGTCACCTCGTGACGGTCGGGCGTCAGCGAGATACTGTCCGTCTCGTACGAGAGATGACTGATAGAGAGCGTCATTCTCGGGTAACTGCGATCGGATGTGAGGGTAAAACTGCCCCCCTTGCGAGTAAAGGCAAAGGCGAGGATCTGCCCCTCGTGGCTGAGAGTCACCCGGGCGCCCACGACCGCCTCGCCCTCAGCACCAGTCACACGACCGGCGAGCTTATACTCTTGTGCAAGAAGCGAGAGCGAGCAAAGGAGAAGTAGGAGCGAGAGTAAGCAGCGGCGGGGTCTCATCACTTCAGCTCCAGTGGTTGGATCGTAGAGACAAGTGGTCGAAGCGTAAAGCCATTGATCATAACGACTCTCTGACCATCGTCATTCCTCCTGACAGTCATCTCGGTGATACCGTCCATAGGGATCTCAGTCTGACGCGACTTTGCCTTGATGAAATCCTGACGGTTAGTCCGGATCGCCATAGAGCGATCAGGCTCCGGTAGTGGCGTTGTTGCCTTAGCAAAGCGAACCGCCGTGAAGTGGTGCATTCCCTCGGTATCCTCCGCCTCGAGGATCAGACCGGGAAGTCCGTGGAGCTTCCATGGACCAAAGGCAGAGGGGATCCCGGGAGCGTACCTCACGACCCAGGTCCGTCCGCCATAGCTACCCGTGGCAGTCTTGCAGCTATAGCCGCACACCTCCTTGGTCTCCTCTGAGAGGGTCCAGTCGATCGACATCATCGGCTCGGTGTAAGTGTAGTAGGAGAGTGGGATCGTCTCCATTAGCGTCATCTCCCCACGCCCCAGATCCATAGTGACGCAGGGGTCGAAGTAGAAGAGATTGTCTACCGCTGCCATCTGAAGACTCTGCAGGAGACTGTCCGGGCGGGTCTTCTCGGCCATCAGGGAGTCCACCCGATAAGCGGTATAGTCTCGACAATAGCTGCGCTGGTCTCCCATCCGGAGCATCACCAGTGTAGAGAGCTCCTGAGGGAGACTCTCGTTATGCTGCTCCTGAGCACTCATAATAGCAACCATAATGTCCAGGCCGCTATCCCCCTCCTCTGCAGAAGTGGTCGGACCACTGTAATGATACCGGTAGAGACACTCATACTGGTCTGACGGAGTCTGAGCGAGGAGACGGGGCGAGACGGTCAGCAGCAGGAGCACTGAGATAGGCAGCAGAAGCGTACGTAAGTGGGAAGGGATCATAATCTTGTCTGTTAGTGGTTGATAGGTGCGCTAAAGATAGCGTATTTTCTCATGACTGACTTCACTTCCATGGCTTATATTTGTCAGAAAAGGAGGAAAAGGGTAAATTTGAAGACAGGTGCGGCGGAGAGCGCCGGTCGATGACCTCTTTATGTCGCTACTCCTTGGAGATCCCATAGCACCTACACGTATATATAGACACCCCTCGGCTGTGCTACGATCTCCCGAGCCGAGTACAACGTAAACCACTATGGCCACTAATCCGGAAATCAAGAAGTTTGTCGAGGAGCATAAGGATACCTTCCTTGAGGATCTATTCTCACTCATCCGCATCCCCTCCGTCAGCTCACAGTCATCCCACAAGGAGGATATGGTACGCTGCGCCGAGCGCTGGAGCGAGATCCTCAAGAGCATCGGCATGGATCGCGCAGAGGTCCTGCCGACGGGAGGACACCCTGCAGTCTTTGCAGAGAAGAAGTATAGCGAGGAGGCACCCACGGTACTCGTCTACGGACACTATGATGTGATGCCGGCAGAGCCGCTCGATGAGTGGAATCAGCCGGATCCCTTCGAGCCGGTAATCAAGGATGGTCTGATCGTAGCCCGTGGATCTGATGACTGCAAGGGACAGTCCTCCACACAGGTACAGGGACTGCGGACTGCCCTCGAGCTAGGTCTGGTGAAGTGCAACGTAAAGGTACTCCTCGAGGGAGAGGAGGAGATCGGATCGATCAATATGGAGAGCTTCCTGAAGGAGCACAAGGATCTCCTTGCCTGTGACGTCATCTTAGTCAGCGACACCGATATGGTAAGTAACGAGGTGCCATCGATCACTACCGGACTGAGAGGTATGTGCTACTGGGAGGTAGAGGTGAGTGGTCCGAGCCACGACCTCCACTCCGGTCACTATGGCGGTGCCGTCGCCAATCCGATCAATGAGCTGGGAAAGATCATCTCCAAGCTCCACGACGAGAAGGGCAAGGTGACGATCCCGGGATTCTACGACGACGTGATCGATATGACTGAGGAGGATCACAAGCAGGTAGCACAGATCCCCTACAACGACAAGTCCTACTCAGATGCGATCGGCGTGCCCGGCGTACAGGGCGAGGAGGGCTACGTCACCTATGAGCGCAATAGCTGGAGACCCGCCCTGGATGTCTGCGGGATCTACGGTGGATACACCGGTGAGGGCGCAAAGACGATCATCCCCGCCAAGGCGACCGCCAAGATCTCTACACGACTTGTAGCCAATCAAGATAAGGATAAGATCATTGCAGCCTTTGAGCCCTATCTCAAGGAGCTCGCTCCTGATACCGTGCGCGTCAAGGTGACCAACTTGAGCGGTACCGATGCGTACAATTGCCCGACTGACCTGCCTGCCTATGAGGTGGCAGAGGATGCCTTCGAGGCTGTATGGGGCAAGCGTCCCATCGCCTACCATAGTGGTGGTAGTATTGGCGTGGTGATCCTTTTCGAGCGGATCCTCCAGACGAAGACCATCCTTATGGGCTTTGGTCTTGGGTCTGACGGCATCCACTCGCCGAATGAGAACTTCCCGCTGACCAACTTCTACAACGGCATCGAGACGGTGGCGGAGTTTTACGCCCGTTTCGGTCACAAGTAATCTATGTCCTCACTACTGATCCAAAATGTACTCCTGCCCTCCGATGACCGTCGGAGGGCAGATGTACTGATTGAGGGGAGTCGGATCTCTAAGATCGGCTCCGTCTCCCCGTCTGACCATCCTGAGGCTGACCTGATCGAGGGGGACGGGCTGGCTATCATACCGGGCTTCGTGAATGGTCACACCCACTCGGCGATGACCTTCTTCCGTGGCTATGGTGACGACCTCAACCTGATGGACTGGCTCAATAATATGATCTGGCCCGTGGAAGCTCACCTCACAGAGGAAGACATCTACTGGGGTGCCCGTGTGGCCACCCTCGAGATGATCAAGAGTGGCACCACCGCCTTCCTCGATATGTACACCCTCCCCGAGGGGACGGCTCGTGCAGTGGAGGAGAGCGGCCTGCGAGCCAACCTCTCCTACACCCTCTTTGACCGATGGGATGAGGAGCGGGCAGCACTGGACCGGAGGCGGCTGGAGGAGTACCTCAGGCTCTTCAGCACCTTCTCCGATAGGGTGCAGCTATCGGTCGGTCCTCACGCCATCTATACGGTATCGGCTGAGCAGCTCAAGTATGGATCCGACTTTGCCAAGGCCAATGGACTCCTCGTGCACCTCCACCTCTCGGAGACCTACACCGAGTGGCGCGATTGCTGCGAGAAGTACGGGACGACACCGGTTCGTTTCCTTGATCAGATCGGAGTGCTGTCGGACAACCTTGTATTGGCTCACGGACTATGGCTTGACAGCGAGGAGATCCGTATGCTGGCTGATCACGGCTGTAGCGTGGTGCATAATCCTGCCTCGAATATGAAGCTCGCCTCGGGGAGCCAATTTAGATACGAAGAGTTGCGCCGCCGGGGTGTCCGGGTGGGACTGGGGACGGATGGCGTCTCAAGCTCGAATAACCTTGATATGATCACGGCGATGAAGTGCGCCTCCTTTATGGGAAAGAGCTGGAGCGGAGACCCGACGGTGAATAAGGCGGGAGACCTCTTCGACAGCGCTACTCGCATTGGGGCGGAGATCCTTCGCTTGGAGAGTGGTCGCATTGAGGAGGGCTATCTTGCCGATGTCTGTCTTGTCGACCTCTCCCGACTTGACATGACGCCCACACACAGCTTGATCTCCAACCTCGTCTACGCTACCAATGGAGACGTCATCGACACGACGATCGTCAACGGGAAGGTGCTGATGAGACACCGCATCATACCGGGAGAGAGAGAGATCAGGGAGCGCTTTGAGGAAGTGTCCAAGGAGCTCTTCCGTCGCAGCGGTGTAGCAGTATAATCATTTATTACTCAAGAGATGAATCTACAAGACTATCAGGCAGCCGCCGACTACCTCCGTCCACTGGTACCGGAGGGGACAAAGGTGGCGATCACGCTGGGAAGCGGGCTCGGGAAGCTCGCTGACCGCATAGAGAATGCTAAGGTAATCCCCTACAAGGACATCCCTAACTTCCCCGTCAGCACGGCTGTGGGACACAAAGGCAATCTGATCATAGGTACGCTGGATGGTGCTCCGGTGATCGCTATGCAGGGGCGCTTTCATTACTACGAGGGCTATCCGATGGATAAGGTCACCTTCCACGTGCGGGTCTTCCACCTCTTAGGCATTGAGTACCTCTTTGTGTCCAATGCTGCAGGCGGACTCAATACTTCATTCCATGTGGGCGACCTTATGGTCATCACAGATCACATCAATTGGCTACCCAATCCTCTGATCGGGCCCAATATTGATGCCTTTGGTCCCCGCTTCTCGGATATGACTCGCCCCTACGACCGCGGGCTGATCCACGAGGCTGAGAGACTCTCAGGTGAGCTGGGGATCTCACTCCAGAGAGGGGTCTATGTCGGCTGGACAGGTCCCTCCTACGAGACGCCTGCCGAGTGCCGTATGCTATCCCTCATCGGAGGGGACGCCATCGGTATGAGCACAGTACCGGAGGTGATCGTAGCTCGGCACTGCGGGATGCATGTATTCGGGATGTCCTGCATCACCAACGAGTGCTTCAATAACGACCCCGAGTACGTTAATGATGAGAATGATGTGATCCGGGCAGCTGATGCAGCCTCGGACCGTATGACGAAGCTCTTCGGACGACTGATTGCCTCTATCTATGCATAAGAGTGTCGCGGTACTCACTACCACCCTACTCTCCCTCCTTTGCGCTCTTGCCCACGGGCAGGAGCGACTTGTGGAGTATGTGGATCCCTTCATCGGGACCACCAACTTTGGCACCACCAACCCCGGTGCCCGGTGCCCGTGGGGAATTATGTCTGTCACACCCTTCAATGTCATGGGCTCGGACAGCAATACCTTCGACAAAGATAGTCGCTGGTGGAGTACACCATATGAGTGGACAAACTCCTTCCTTACTGGTTTTGCGCACGTCAATCTGAGCGGCGTCGGCTGCCCGGATATGAGTTCCCTCCTGCTGATGGCGACAACTGGACTGCTGGAGCCGGACTACCACAAGTATGGGACCGCCTACAGCGAGGAGCGTGCCGAGCCTGGGTACTATGCCGTCCGGCTCGATCGCTACGGCATCTCTGCCGAGCTTACCTCCACTCTGAGGACCGGAGTGAGCCGATTCACCTTCCCTGCCGGGGAGAGTCACCTTCTGCTCAATCTCGGTGAAGGTCTGACGAATGAGTCGGGGGCTTTCCTTAGGCGAAAGAGCGAGACTGAGATCGAGGGGATGAAGCTGCTGGGGAACTTCTGCTACGATGTTCCCCAGGCGGTCTATCCGATCTACTTTGCCCTCCGTGTGTCCAAAGCACCGAAGCAAACAGGCTGGTGGAAGCATCAGCGCCCGATGACTGCCGAGGCGGAGTGGGACCAACACGCCGGCAGGTATAAAGTCTACACGAAGTATGGGCGGGAGATTGCCGGAGACGACATAGGCGCTTACTTCACCTACGAGACAAGTGAGGGGGAGACGATCGAAGTCCGACTTGCCGTCTCTTTCGTCAGCACTGAGAACGCTTGGCAAAATATGGAGACGGAGACGGCGAAACTCTCTTTTGCTCAACTCCGGGAGCGTGCCTCCTCAAGCTGGGAAAGGGAGCTGAGCCGCATCACCGTGGAGGGCGGTACTGAGGAGCAGCGAAGGGTCTTCTACACAGCACTCTACCACACGATGATCCAGCCAAGCATCCTCCAGGATGTCAACGGCCAGTACCCGACTATGGAGAGCGAAAGCGTGGGACAGACGGCACACGACCGGTATACTATCTTCTCTCTCTGGGACACCTACCGCAACGTCCATCAGCTGATGACCCTGGCATATCCGGAGCGGCAGCTCGATATGGTTCGGTCGATGATTGATATGTACCGCGAGGGGGGCTGGCTACCTCGCTGGGAGCTGATCGGTCGTGAGACGCTTACAATGGAGGGGGACCCCGCCATCCTGGTGATCGTCGACACGTGGCTCAAGGGGCTGAGAGGCTACGACATAGAGACCGCTTATGAGGCGATGCTTAAGTCTGCCACCCTGCAGAGTGTGGCAAATCTCCTGAGGAGTGACAACGATGACTACCTCCGGCTCGGCTATGTGCCTCTGCGAGGAAAGTACGACAACTCTGTCTCCCATGCGCTCGAATACTACGTGGCGGACCATGCACTGAGCATCCTTGCTGATTCACTCGGGCACAAGAAAGAGGCGGAGCGCTTCTACAAGCAGAGCCTCGGCTACAGACACTACTTTGACCCGGAGACAAAGACGCTTCGACCTAAGCTGCCGGACGGCTCTTTCCTATCGCCCTATGACCCTGAGCTGGGGAAGAACTTTGAGCCCAATCCCGGATTTCACGAGGGCTGCGCCTGGAATTACGCTTTCTTCGTCCCCCACGACATTCCCGGGCTGGTTCGTCTCCATGGCGGGCAAAAAGCCTTTGTCCGTCACCTGCAGAGCGTCTTTGACGATGGGCACTATGACCCCTCCAATGAGCCGGACATTGCCTATCCCTACCTCTTCACCTACTTCAGTGGCGAGGAGTGGAGGACACAGCACTTAGTTAGCGAATTGCTGGCGAAGCACTTCCACACGGCTCCGGACGGGATCCCGGGGAATGACGATACCGGAACGATGTCCGCTTGGGCAGTATTCTCTATGATGGGCCTCTACCCCGATGTGCCCGGCCTACCTGAGTATGCCCTGACGGCACCCACCTTTGACCGGATCACAATTCGGCTCGACCCGACTTGGTATGGCTCCGACCGCTTGGTGATTGAGGGGGCTCCCCGGGATGCGAAGAGCTATGTCAAGAGGATCCACTTCAATGGCAAGCCTCTCAAGCGCCACAGGATCTCTCACGAGATGCTGAGACAGGGTGGCGTGCTGAGTTATGAGTACTAAGTTATGAGCTTGGAGCGAAGTATTGCGCGGAAATTCCTCTACAGCGAGAGTGAGAAGCCCCGGCTACGACCGGTGGTGAAGGTCTCAACCATAGGGATCGCCTTGGGGATCCTGCTGATCCTGATCTCTTTCTTCATCATTGACGGCTTCAAGCAGGAGATACGGAGCAAGATTGATGGCTTTATCGGCAGTGTGAAGATCTCCAACCCCGACAATATATTCAATAGATACACTGTACCGCTGGATCTCCCAGAGGGACTGACCGACAGGCTGACGGCGATCGCCCGGAGCCATGACCCCAAGGCGGCTGTCTATACTTTTGCCGAAGAGATGAGCCTGATTAAGGTCGACTCCACCTTCCGTGCAGTCGCCTTCCACGGTGTGGACTCACTCTTTAATGCCGACTTCTTCGCAAAGTATATGGTGGAGGGAGAGATCCCGGGCTTTAGGGGTGAGTCGGATGAGGAGGTGCTGATGTCAACAACGCTTGCACGGCTTTTTGACCTTAAGGTGGGCGACCGTTGCCTCTCCTACTTTACGGACGGGGAGAGCTTCAAGGTACGACGTCTCACAGTGGCCGGACTATTCTACACCGGATTTGAGGAGTACGATCAAGCGCTTCTGGTGGGGGATATTCGGCTGGTTCGATCCGTTGCCGGCTTCGGCGACAACCAAGTGGGTGGTGTGCAGATCCACCTGACCGACCACAAGCAGGTGGGGACCGTCTTTGATCGTTGCTTTGACTACTTAGCGACCCGCAATGGGCAGTATAAGGAGCGATACACGATGTTCACCTCAGAGGAGCTCTACCCCGGTATCTTCAGCTGGCTCAGTCTCTTGGACGCTAATGTCTATATGATCCTTGCGCTGATGATCATCGTTGCCGGCATCACGATGATCACCGGCATCATCGTCCTTGTGCTGGAGAAGGTGCGCGCCATTGCTCTCCTAAAGACGCTCGGTCAGTCGGATAGGTCTCTGCGGAGGGTATTCCTCCACATATCGGCATTCGTGCTGGGGCGAGGGGTGCTGTGGGGTAATGCCCTTGCGCTGCTCCTTGCCGGCATACAAATGACCTGGAAGCCACTTAAGCTCGACCCCTCACAGTACTACACCGCTTACGTGCCGATGGAGATCCGCTGGGAGACTCTCCTCTTCACGAATCTCATCATCGTCATCGCCATTCTGCTCCTTGTACTGATTCCCACTCGGGTGATCGGCAAGATCCACCCGGCGCAGGTCCTAAGATTTGAGTAAAAACCAATGAGTATATAAAATAAAATGTCTACAACCAATCTCAGCAACTACGACCCCACGACCATTCCCGACGCAACAGGTAAGCGAGTCGCTCTCGTCGTCTCGGAGTGGAATGATCAGGTCACCAATAGTATGGCACAGGGCGCGATCGACACGCTCAAGGAGTATGGCGTACAAGAGGAAGATATCCTCGTGGAGTATGTGCCCGGAAGCTTTGAGCTCATCTACGGCTGCAACCGAATGCTACAGACAGAGGAGCTCGATGCGATCCTCGCAATCGGCTGCATCGTCCAGGGTGAGACGCCCCACTTCGATTACCTGAGTCAAGCGGTTGCCGTCAATCTCGGCAAGCTCAATGCCGACACCATTGACGTGCCGATCATCTTTGGTGTCCTCACCACCAATACCATGGAGCAGGCGACTGACCGCTCCGGTGGCAAGCACGGCAATAAGGGCATCGAGGCAGCCGTTACAGCCCTGAAGCTCATCGGCCGCTTTGGCAAATAAGCACAGCGGCGTACTATGAGAAAAGGCTTCTGCAGTTGCAGAGGCCTTTTTCTTTTATACATAAATGAGATACCCCGCCAGCCCGGAGAGGATCATCAGCAGGATGGGATGGACCCACCGCTTGAGCATACAGACGAGGCAGGCGAGGAAGAGGACGATGCTCCAGACGTCAATGAAGTTGTCCGGGGTCATCAGGAGCAGAGCAGCTGAGGCGATGAGACCCGCCGTCACTGGTCTGATGCCGACAAAGAGTCCCTGTACATGTTTATTATCGATGAAGCGCCTGTAGGCGCGACTGATGAGGAAGCAGAGGACAAAGGAGGGAAACATCACCGCTAGTGTGGCCGCAACTGAGCCGAGCACACTCCCCCCGGTGACGGTATAGCCAATATAAGTGGCGCTATTGATCCCGATCGGACCCGGTGTCACCTGCGAGATAGCTACGATGTCGGTGAATTCCTGCATCGTCAGCCAGTGGTAATGGTCCACCACCTCCTCCTGGATCAGTGGCAGCATGGCATACCCCCCACCGAAGCCAAGAAGACCAATCTTGAGGTAGACCCAGATAAGCTGTAGGTAGATCATCCCTTATCCGGCTCACCTGTGTGCCGTACCGACTTGCGCAGCACGACAGAGTAAAACCATCCCCCCAGTGCACCCACAATGATGACCACAACGGGGCTGACCCCACCGAGCCAGATCAGCAGCGCTGAGGTGATCGGGACCCAGAGCCAGTAGTAGGGGAGTCGAAGTCCCCGCCAGAGCTTCACCACCGGAGCCACGATCAGCGCGACCACCGCAGGGCGAATGCCATTAAAGATCGCATCGACAGTAGGATTGTCTCGATAGGAGACGGCAAAGATGGCGATCGTCAGCATAATGAGGAAGCTCGGCAACGTCGTCGCAATACCTGCAAGTACCGCTCCTATCGGACCCGCTAGTCGCATGCCGATAAATATGGAGATATTGACTGCAAAGACCCCAGGCAGCGACTGAGTCAGTGCAAGCAAGTCGATAAACTCCTCATCCTCGAGCCAGTGATACTTCTCCACCACCGTCTCGCGGATCATCTCGATCATCGCATATCCGCCACCGAAGGTAAAGCCACCGATGACAAAGAAAGAGCTACAAAGCCGCCAGAGGAGCCGAGCCCGGCTCTTCTCCTTCACCTCCTTGGTATCAGAGGGCATAAGGGATCAGTTGTCAAAGCTTTCCCAGAGGAGGAAAACCGGACGATCGGTTCGGATCGCCTTCTTCATCGGAGTTAGGTCTCCACTCCTTCGGTCCCGCTTATAGAAGCTCACCAGAGAGTCGTCCCTCTGAGCAACAGCGAGGTAGCGGTCGTCGGGGCTGATCGCGAAGTGACGAGGATGACGTCCAGTCGGAGTGGTCGAGAGGTAAGTGAGTCGCCCACTCTGCTTATCCACACGGAAGGCGATGATCGCATCTTGTCCTCCATCCCGATGGCTTGTGTAGAGGAAGCGACCATCGTGGCTGAGGGCAATGTGTCCCCCACTCTTCCCCGTGCGATGAGTGGATATGCGCTGGATCTCGGTCAGTACCCCGTCTTCATTGCGGTAGACAAAGACCTGAGGAGTGAATTCGCAGACGACGTAGGCAAACTTATCGTTTTTGCTAAGGATAATGTGTCGGGGACCAGAGCCCTTGGGGAGCGTGATCTGATTGGCATCAAGGGTGATCGGTGGTGTATCGGTATGGATGCCGAAGTGCAGAATCTTGTCTAATCCAAGGTCAGTCGCAAAGAGCTGAGAGCCATCCGAGGTAAAGTAAGCCGAGTGGGGGTGAGAGACGCCCTTATCCCCTATCTGAATATGCCAGTCCACCGGTGCCAGTACACCCTTGCTGTCACTCTCCGTGAGACTGATACTCCCTCCGGCATAGTTGACCGACACCACATAGGATCCGTTGGTGGCCACATAGGTGGGTCCCTCTCCTATAGTGTAGGTCTTGCTGATGAGACTCAGCTCACCGCTGCTGGGGTCAAGCCTGTAGGAGGAGAGCGTTGACTCGCGATCTGTCTCGTTGGTCACAAAGAGCGTACGGCGATCCTTGCCGAGCACCATAAAGGAGGGCGATGCTGCTGAGACCGTACCGGTATGCTCCGTAGCCATAGTGATCGGGTGAAGGGTAAAGCTCTGTATCTCCCCCTCCTCAGGCGTGCTTCCGAGGGATCCGATCAGCATCACATAGTGGTGGTCCGACACCTCAGTTGCAGTCTCATCCCCATACTCTTGGGTAGTCTGACGCAGTAGCCCGCAGCCGGTGGTGAGGAAGGTGGCAAGCGAAGCGACAAAGACAGGACGAAGTATCTTGGCGAAAGTATTCATATATATCTCGATTGGACTATTTATCTTCTCCTTTCACCTGGGTGCGACGAGTAGCCAGATCCCTCAGGTCAAGGAAATTCTTAGCGGTATCAAATTGATCGGCGGCATGGTACGAGGAGCGGACCAGCGGCCCACTCTCCACATGCTTGAGACCGATCGCCCTACCCTCCTCGGCATAAGCCCGGAAGCGGTCGGGATGTATGTACTCCACGACTGGGATATGCTGGCGCGTGGGACGAAGATACTGCCCGATGGTCATCGTCTGCACGCCTACATCGTAGCAGTCGCGCATCGTCTCCAGCACCTCCTCCTCTGTCTCACCAAGCCCAAGCATAATGCCGGTCTTGGCGATGAAGCCCTGCTCAGCTACGTGCCTCAGCACGGCAAGGCTACCATCGTAGGTCGCCCGGTAGCGGACGTGCGGGGTCAGGCGACGGACCGTCTCCACATTATGCCCCACTACATCGGGACCTGCCTTGAGGACTGTGTCGATGGCACTCATATCACACCTGAAGTCCGGTATCAGTACCTCAATCTTCGTCCCCGGTGAGAGCCTACGGATGGCACGGATCGTCTCCGCCCAGTGTCCTGCTCCACTATCCTCCAGATCATCCCTATCCACGGAGGTGATGACCGCATACCGAAGCCCCATCTCACGGATGCTACGAGCGACAGACTCAGGCTCATCAGGGCTGAGTGCCGGTGGCTTACTCATATAAGCGGTGGCGCAGAAGCGACAGCGCCGGGTGCAGTAGTTCCCCCCTATCATAAAGGTGGCAGTGCCGTGACTCCAGCACTCAGCGCGATTGGGGCACTTACCACTTGCGCAGATCGTATGCAGACCGCCCGAGGTGATGGTATGGGAGGTATGACTGTAGCTGTCGGTACTGCTGAGGTCGATCTTCAGCCAGGCCGGCTTACGGGGCTCGTCTCTCATCATGGACAGAGATAGGTTATGAAGTGATTGGTGATCTGGCGGTAAAGGTGGTTGCGGGTGTTGCCACCATAGATCCCATGGTTCTTGTCCGGATAAACCAGCATTCGGAAGTCCTTGTCAGCCTCCACAAGGGCGGGGACGAGGTGCATTGTATTCTGGAAGTGGACGTTGTCATCCGCTGTACCGTGACAGATCAGCAGTGCGCCCTCCATCCCCTTGATATAGGTTGCGACAGAGGTCTGCTCGTAGCCCTTAGGATTCTCCTGAGGGGTACGCATATACCGCTCAGTATATATGGTGTCATAGAGGCGCCAGTCATAGGGCGGAGCGACAGCAACACCGGCACGGAAGGTCCCCTTGCCACGCGCCATCGTCATCAGGACATTATACCCGCCAAAGCTCCAGCCAAAGATCCCGATCCGGTCGCCATCGACATAAGGCAGCTTGGCGAGTGCATGCGCTGCCTCTATCTGATCCTGACTCTCCAAGTAGCCCATGCGGAGGTAGGTGCACTTCTCGAAGTCACTGCCTCGACCTCCTGTACCGCGCCCATCGATGCAGGCGACGACGAAGCCCTGGGTGGTGAGATATTCCTCCCAGCCAAAAGAGAAGTGATTGAGTGCGGACTGAGACCCGGGACCGCTGTACTGCGTCATCACGACCGGGTAGCGCACCCCCTCTCTGTAGTCTGTCGGGCGCATGATCCAGCCATTGAGCCGCTGTCCACTCTTCGTCTCGAGGGTGATAAACTCCCTCTTACCATAGCTCAGCCGGGAGATCCGCTGAGCAAGTGCGGCGTTGTCCTCCAGCACCCGAAGCTCCTTCCCGTCCTTGGTCCGGTGGATGGTGTAGCGAGGCACCTCGGTAGTGGAGGAGTGGCTCAGCAGGTAGTAGCTCATATCGTCGCTAAAAGTGACATCGCTCGACCCCGTGTCCGGAGAGAGCAGGCGAGTGCGACCCTTGGCATCTCTCGCCACCACGACCCGATCCATCGGCGTGGGCGAAGCGAGCTGGTAGTACACCTCCCCTGAGAGAGAGACGCCATAGAGCTCCTCCACATCGGCATCCTCATCTGTCAGCCGCCCGACGAGATTGCCCTCAGGGGTATACTTGTAGACCCTTGGGCGGCCGTCCCGCTCACTGACGAGGTAGGCCGCTGAGGGCGTGATCTGCATCTGCAGCACCTCCGCATGCTCATCGATGTACCTATCGTCCTTATCCTGTAGCCAGAGTCGGGCAATGCGGCTACCGGGGTTGACCCGATAGATGCGGAGGTCATTCTGATTTCTATTGAGGGTAAAGACATAAAGCTGCTCGCCCTCAAAGCCAAGCCTCGGGATGTAGAGCTCCTCCTCGCCCAGCTCCTTCTCCATGATTGGCACGTTGCGCCTATTGTCCACCTCATAGAGCCAGAGGGAGACCTTTGAGTTTTGCTCGCCCGCCTTGGGATACTTATAGGCGTAGGTAAAGGGGTAGTTGCCCTTGCCGTACATCGTCATGCCGATCATCTTCACATCGCTCTCATCGGTCTTGGCGTAGGAGAGGTACTTGCTGTCCGGGCTCCAGCTCAGCAGACTGGTCAGGTAAAGCTCCTCCTCGTAGGCCCAGTCGGTGACGCCATTCATCACGTGATTGCGCTTCCCGTCCGTTGTCACCCTCACCTCGGTGTCGTAGTCAAATTTCTTTATGTACAGGTCATTGTCTATCACGTAAGCGCACATCTTGCCATCGGGGGAGAAGGTGGGGATCCGCACCTGTCCCTTTGTCTCACTGAGCGGGGAGATCATATTGCGCCGCACATCGTAGTGGTACGCAGTGTAGGAGCGGCTCCGTCGGTAGATCGGTGTCGTCTCCCTGAGGATGATCATATGGAAGCCATTGTCGCTGATGATATAGTCGTCAAAGGTCTCAAAGGGGCACTCCCTCGCCTTAGCAGTGTCAAAGAGCACCGCCTCCTCCTTCCCCGTCGCATAGGAATAGCGCACCACCCGCTTGTGGTCCGGGCTGATCACCGTGTAGGAGCTGCCGGCACCGCAGAGCGAGCGGAAGCCACTACCAGCACTGCGAGGGTAGTAGCCCCCCTTATTGATGTCCTGCAGAGTAAGTTGGTCACCCTTCACTTGCGAAATGACCGGTGTAGTGCCTGCCACAAAGGCGCCAGCGACTACGCCAAATAGGATATGGGATAGCTTCATGAAAAAAAACAATTCTTCGGTAAGCGGTTCGATTCATCTTGTCTCGCAAATATACCCTTTTCTCCTTTGACCGCGCCCGACTCAGCGCGGACGCATAAGAGCTTTACAGCAATCTATCAAATATCTCTCAAGGGGGCTGACCCTCGAGCTCTCGGCAGGGTACTCTCTCCATAGGTATCCTTGAGGATGTGTGCTACTGGTCCGTTTCGTACACGTCAGACCTAATGATTGAGCCATTTGCAACAAGAGAGTAACAAGATAATGGTATCTTTGAACAGAAAGAAAAAAAATAATAGACCCAATCACTAATCAATCAAAGCATTAAGATGAGAAAGACTTACACATCTGCGCTCTGCTCCATCGCTCTGATGGCACTGACCCTCACCGGCTGTCAGCAGGAGAGGGGGCTGGCGCCTGATCAGACACCACAGGACGGATCAGAGGTGGCACAGTTCACCGCTGGTCCAGTCACACGCGTGGTGAGCGGGACCAGCTGGGAGGGAACCGAGGTGATCGGTATCTCCAATGTCACCAAGGCCGAGGCCACCACCACCAACGTAGCATACAAGGCCACATCAGCAGGCAGCACCACCAACTTTGCCGACCAGGGGACAAAGCTCCTCCTCCCGGGCGACAAGTCTCAGGTGACCTTTGCCGCCTACTATCCCTACGCAAGCACCATCTCCGAGGGCAAGGCGTCCTACATCATCAGTAAGGGAAGCGACCAGCCGGTCCTCTTTGCCATCCAGAGTGGCACCGCTGCCAATCCTAAGCTCCCCTTCACCTTTAAGCACAAGCTCGCCCAGGTGAAGATCGTCCTCACCGCACAGGAGGGACTCAACCTCAGTGACATCTCTACCGTGTTCTTCAAGGGCGGTGTGACTGACGTGAAGATGAATGTCCTCACCGGAGAGCTCACCACCGGCACCACGAAGGGCGATATCACCCTGACGAAGGAGGCAGAGGGTACCTACAGCTCTTACGTCGTGCCTCAGGCAGTGGAAAATACCTTCGCCTTTGTGATGACACTGGGCGGGAAGAGCTACACCCTCAGCATGGACAAGGTAAATAAAGCGCCGACGAAGCTGGATAGCGGTTTCTCCTACACCTTTAAGGCCAAGCTGACCAAGGACGGCAAGGTGGTCAATCCTGACGGCAGCACCATCGGCGGTATCGATGACGGCGGCACCGGAGACGGTGGCGATGTCACGCCTGACAACCCCGAGACCCCCGGAGACACCCCCGCAACAGCACAGAAGCTTCCTTTTGCCAATGATTTCAAGGCTGCTACTTCCCTTGACCCTTTCTCCGCTTTCAGTGAGTCAGGCGATGAGGCGTGGAGGATCAGCAACTCTGGACAGTACAAGAATGGCGCTGCTATGAGTGGTTACAACGGTGGTGCAAAGGCCAATGTCGACTGGCTCATCTCTCCTGCTCTGGACTTCACCGGTGCGACTGCTCCCAAGCTCTTCCTCAATCACACCATCGGTCACGCCGGCAACGTGGAGGAGCAGCAACAGGTACTGATCTCCAAGGACTATGTCTCCGGTGATCCCAGCAAGGCGACCTGGTCCAAGCTTACCATCACCTACCCCGGCAAGCCTGCAAAAGGGAACTTCAGCACCACCGACTCTGAGACGGATCTCTCCGCCTACGCCGGTGAGAAGAATATCCACATCGCCCTCAAGTACACCAGCACAGATGAAGCTTCTGCTCAGTGGCAGATCGGTAAGATCGAGGTGAAGGAGGCAACCGGCACTAAGCCCGGTACTGAGGATCCCGGTACTGAGCCCGGCACGGAGGAGCCCGGCACTAAGCCGGAGCAGCCCACCACCGACAACCTCCTCTTCCCCGGAGCCGACTTCGAGGATTGGAGTGCCTTTATGTCCGTTTTCATGAAGGGAAACTCAACCGGCATCACTATTGAGCAGGGGAATGACCCTACACAGGGTGGAGTGATGAAAGTGACCGGTAAAGACTCGGGAAACAAGTGGATCTTCAATATTCAAAACGTGCAAGTCACAAATCCTGCACCTAAGAAGATTACTTTTAAGGTAAAGGGCACAAGTCCATCAAGATCTTTCTCAGTCGTTGTCTATGGCCCCAATGGCGAGATGGCAATCTATAACATTGGGGATATTCTTGCTGATAAGGTGATATCTGAGTACAAGACATCAGTTAAGGACCATAAGTATGATGGTCAGATCAACACGGGGGATCAGTGGGTAACCATCACGCTTGATATTAACCAAGTCAAGATCAACAACACTGGATCCGGTAAGATTTTCAGCGCAAAGATTGGTAAGCAATCTGAGTACAACGTTATGCTCGATGACTTCAAGATCGAGTAAGTAGACCTTATACCATACGACAAAGCGGTCGACAGTCTCTTGTGGCTGCCGACCGCTTTTGCTTTTACCCCCTATGCCCTACTCTTGCTCTCGCAATTGCTCAAAGTCAAGGAGCTGCCCCTCGTGGGCGAGGAAGGAGCGGGGAAAGACCTCCTTCGCCTCCGCAAGGAGGATTGACTCCTCCGTCTCGGGCGTATATCGGGAGGAGAAGTGACCGAGGAGGAGATGCCCCGCCCCGGCAAGCCTTGCCACCTCAGCTGCTTGACGGGCGGTGGAGTGACCGCGATGCTTGGCGAGTTCGCTCCACTCCTCCCCGAAGGTCGCCTCATGGTAGAGCAGGTCGACCCCGCGGACATAGTCCGCCGTTGCCTCCCGGTAGATGGTGTCGGAGCAGTACGCATAGCTGAGCGGGCGTCGACTCGGTGTGGTGACGGAGGTGGCCGGGACGATCGACCCGTCCTCCTTGACGTAGTCTCGCCCCTGCTTGAGGCTGCCGAAGTAGGCCATTGGGACCCCGGCCCGATCGGCCGCCTCCCGGTCGAGGTGCGGCAGCAGTGGTGCCTCGTCAAAGCGGTAGCCGATACAGGGGACGCGGTGCTTAAGCGGGAAGCAGGAGACAGTCACCGACCGATCCTCGTAGATCACCGTCCGCCCGGTGGGCGCACACTCGTGCACCTCGATCTCTGCATAGTAGTCGTCCCCCTCCTCTCCGGTGAAGTAGCGGACGACCCGATCGACAAAGTCTGCCGTGCCCACCGGTCCGTATATATGGATCGGGTGATCAAAGCTCATCAGCGACATCGTGCTGATCAGCCCCGGCAAACCGAGGCAGTGATCGCCATGAAGGTGGGTGATAAAGATGCGGTGCAGGCTCGCTATCGGCACGCCATAGCGCATCATCTGGAGCTGTGTCCCCTCTGCACAGTCGATGAGGAACGCCTTATTGCCTCTCAGTCGCACCACTTGTGCGGAAGGGTTGTGACCAAGGGAGGGCTTGGCTGCACCGCAGCCCAGCACCTGGACATACATCCCGACGCCGATCTCCGCCTTACTCATCTCGAGGTACGCTCTCAGTGATTCCTCCCTCGGGACCGATGCCGTAGGTCTCCCCCACTCGGTCCCTTAGGGCGGTGAGTCGCTCGCGGACCTTCATCAGCCGCTCCCTCACCTCCAGGTCGACATCTAAGTCAGGGTGATCCAGCTGCTCTGCCGCAGCCTGCAGGGTCATTCCCCGCACCTCGACCAAGTAGTAGATCCGCTCGATCAGCTTAAGGTCCTCGATGGAGTAGCGACGAGAGCCGCTCGGCATCCGTCGCGGAGAGAGGGAGGTACCCTTCTCCCAGTATCGCAGGACATGCTCCTCGACCCCAAAGAAGGCAGCCGTCTCCTTGATCGTATAGAGTCGCCTCGGCAGGCTCTCTATGTTTTTCTTCTGTCCGGTCTTCTCTTTCCTCATACTGGCCTACTTGAGGGGGAGGAGGTGCAGGCGATGGGTATAGGTGAGGTAGCCGGTGCCGGAGGGGTCAGCGTAGACAAAGAGGACACCCAGCTGGGGCTGTCCCTCGAGGATCTCCTTGGCACGCTCCAGCCCAACTGCCATAAAGGCGGTCGCCCAGGCGTCTGCCTCCATAGTAGTAGGGGCTACGACAGTCGCCTCGAGTATGTCGCTGTGGGCGGGACGTCCTGTGACGGCGTTGATGGTATGGGCGACCTTCCGCCCCTCGATGATCTTGTAGTTGCGGTAGTCGCCACTGGTGGCGACACCAAGTTTCTCACACATCTCGATCTTACCGAGGAGCTCATTGACGGTGGAGGTATTGTCCTCGATCGGCTTATTGATCCCGAGGCTCCAGCAGTCGCCCCGAGGATTGCGCCCATGGCAGGTCACCTCACCACCGATCTCCACCATATAGTCCTCTACCCCGTAGTGCTCGAGCGTCCGTGCGACGAGATCGACAACATACCCCTTGGAGAGCGAGGCAAGACCCATAGAGAGCCGAGGGTCGTCCTTGGTGATGCGGTGGGTAAGGGTATCGATGTGTATTTGCCGGTACCCGACAAACCGGAGCACCGAGTCGACCTGCTCTTCGGTAGCCAGTCGGGTTACCCCCTTCTTGGTCCCGAAGCCCCAGATGTCGAAGAGTGGTCCTCCGGTGACATCATAGACGCCATCCGTTGCTTCGCTCACGACTGCTGCCTGTCGCAGCACCTCCTCCAGCATAGGATCCGTCCGGTCGGTGGTATTGGCATTGATCTGGGAGACGACGGAGGTGGGGTCAAAGTTATTGAGCACCGCATTGAAGGCATCCATCGTCGAGTCGATCTGTGCGGCCAGGGGCTTATCAGCACGATAAGTGATGGCGTAGTAGGTGGTAAAGCGCTCTCCTGTCTCGCGGTAAAAGGTCCCCTCCCCACGATCACAACCAGCAAGAAGGATAAGTAGGGCGAGGATAAGTAATTTAGATCTCATCACGTAGGGCATAGGTATTACGCCCGGGACTTTGCCGGGCTATGAGCTCACCGAGAAATCCGGTAAGGAAGAGCAATACCCCCAGCACGATAGCCAGGAGGCAGAGGTAGAAGGCGGGCAGGTCGGTCACCAGTCGGGCGGGGATCCCATGGTAGAGGGAGTAGAGCTTGGACCCAAGGACACAGAGGAGAGCGATCAGCCCGAGGAAAAACATCACACTGCCCCAGAGGCCAAAGAAGTGCATCGGCTTGCGACCAAAAGTGCCCATAAACCAGAGGACCAAGAGGTCGAGGTAGCCATTGACAAATCGGCTCATGCCAAACTTTGTCTTCCCGTACTTGCGGGGTCGGTGATGCACCACCAGCTCGCCGATCTTGCCGTACCCCGCCATCTTCGCCATATAGGGAAGGTAGCGGTGCATATCGTTGTAGACCTCTATGTGCTTCACCACCTCATTCTTGTAGCTCTTGAGTCCACAATTGAAGTCATGAAGCGGGATGCCGGAGAAGAAGCGCACGGTGGCATTGAAGAGCTTCGTGGGACCGGTCTTGGAGAGCGGGTCATACCGCTTCTTCTTCCACCCACTCACCACATCGTAGTCCTCCTCACGGATCATACGATAGAGCTCGGGGATCTCATCGGGGGAGTCCTGCAGGTCAGCGTCCATTGTGATGACGACAGCACCCGAGGCGCGCTCAAAGCCTGTCTGCAGCCCGGGAGACTTCCCGTAGTTGCGGGCAAAGCGGACCGCTCGGACGTGCGGGTCCTCCGCATGTAGTTGCTCGATAGTCTCCCAGGAGTCATCCGTACTCCCGTCATCGACGAAGATGATCTCATAGGTGATCCCCATCTCAGTAATGACACGGGAGATCCACCGGTGAAGCTCTGGGAGAGACTCCTGCTCATTGTAGAGCGGGATGACGATCGATAGGTCTATGGGGTAATTCTTATCTTGAGACATATATGTATGTAGTAGACAAGCAAAGTTACCGATAATCAGTCTCTACGGAGGAAGATCGAGACAATAAAGATGTAGAGCGTCCCAAGCGTGAAGGAGAGCGAGATCACCCCTCTCGTCATCAGCGCGGGCGTGATCCCTTGGTAGGACTTCAGCAGCATCTCCCGATCGGCCTCACTGCCCATCATCTGCCCGGCAACGTCTATACTCCGGTCCATATAGGCGAGGAAAGTAGGATCGCGGAAGAGGTACGTGAAGACGAGCAGGTAAGCAAGCGTCACGACGATAAGGGCAAAGAGGTAGATCACGCCCATCACTGTGACGCAGCGTGAGTAGGACAGGCGGTTACCAAATACTATCAGACGATACTTCCGAAGCTCCTGTGTCAGTAAGACAGGGATGAGCACCAGCCCACCTGTAAGGAAGAGTGTAGAGAAGAGGGGCTGCCTGTAGAAGAGCATCCCGACAGCCTGAGCCACAAAGCCCATCCCGACGAGGAGCCCACTCCACATCATAGCTTGCAGGAAGCTCCATGCGAAGCGCTTTTTCTGTGAGTCCTTGTTATCCTGATCCATAGGGTATCATCTGCGTAGTGAGAGACAAAGGTACCAATTATGTAGCAGGGCATCAGCGACCACGCTGCTGGGCATAGGGATGGCGAGTTAGGGCGTACAGAAGTCAATTGCAGGACAGGAAAGAGGCACCCCCCTTTCGGGTGCCGCTGTAAAGCTCAAATCCGTCTCCGCTGATCTGGGATATTTCTTTTACCGATATTAGAGATCACTAATACCGATATTAGACTTCACTAATACCGGTAAAAGAATTCTCTAACATCGGTATTAGTGTGATGCTTCATCCGGGCAGCTTTACGCCGTCTCTTCACAACCATCGAGGGTATTCTCAACCATTCTGAAGCGTCTGCACCGAAAAAGAGGTGGGCAATACTTGCTAATCCATTTTTTATGGCTAAGTTTGCCCTATTGGAAGCCATAGAAAGGACCTTAACTAATTTCTTTAGAGCTATAATCTCCCTTATATGACTTCACCACGTAACCTATAGCGGGTCATAACCATTATGGAATCAAAGAAAACTACGACTGGTAAAGCGAGTGATATTACCATCGTAATCGGTGTGATCGGTGCCGATGCCCATGCAGTGGGGAACAAAATTATCGATTATGCACTTAATGATGCGGGCTACCACGTCATCAACCTCGGCGTGATGGTAAGCCAAGAGCAGTACATCGAAGCTGCCATCGAGACCAACGCTGATGCGATCCTTGTCTCGTCTATGTACGGACAGGGGGAGATCGACTGTCAGGGTCTACGAGATAAGTGCAATGAGGCGGGTCTCAAGGGGATCCCCCTCTTTGCCGGTGGCAACTTGGTGGTAGGTAAGCAGAAGTTTGAGGACGTCCTTGAGCGGTTCAAGAAGATGGGCTTCGACTATGTCTATCCACCGGGCACTCCGATCGAGACGACTATTGCGGACATCGACAAGACTTTCGGGATCAAGAGATAATACTACTTGCCCCGATGATCCACCCATACATAGGCGGGATCGACCTTTTGTTTCATCATCATGAGATATCTTACAGCAGACTTTGGTAGTACATACACCAAGGTAACAGCCATCGACACAGACGTCCCCGAGATAGTGGGTACAGGCGCAGCCTTTACCACGATCGAGACGGATGTGATGGAGGGGCTCCACAATGCATTCAGAGAGTTAGAGAAAGAGATCGGCAAGGAGTGGACACCGGATAAATTCCTCTGCTGCAGCAGTGCGGCGGGAGGACTTAAGATGGTGGCCAGTGGCTTGGTCCCCGACCTCACCGCCAAGGCAGCACGTATGGCAGCAGCCAGTGCGGGTGCCAAGGTGATGAAGACCTACTCCTACGAGATCACCCACACCGAGGCAGAGGAGATCGAGCGACTCGATCCTGACCTCTTCCTCCTCTGCGGGGGTACCGATGGAGGCAACGTGGAGAATATCATCCACAATGCGGAGGTCATCGGTCGGATCCCGGGTCACTTCTCCACCGTCGTGGCGGGGAATAAAGCTGCTGAGGAAGAGGTGGCACGTATCCTCACAGAGGCAGGCAAGCCCTTTGTGATCACGGAGAACGTGATGCCCAACTTCAACTCCCTCAATATCGCTCCCGCCAAGAAGTGCATCATGCAGCTCTTCATTGATCGTATCATCGAGGCTAAGGGCCTCTCTAAGGCTCAGGAGCGAGCTGACAATGAGATCATCCCTACCCCTCTGGCTGTGCTCAATGCCTGCAACCTGCTCAGTGACGGCACCAAGAACAGACGAGGGCTGGGAGAGCTCCTGGCCATTGATCTCGGTGGTGCCACCACCGATGTCTACTCAATAGGCGATGGCGAGCCTCATGAGGCCAACATCATGCATCAGGGCATCCCGGAGCCGTATAGCAAGCGTACCGTAGAGGGCGACCTCGGTATGAGGTATAGCCTCACGGCGCTATCGGAGCAACTGGACCTTGACGCCGTGGCGGCTGAGGTGGGTCTCTCGGGCGACACGCTCAGAGACTGGGTTGCTCGATGTGATGCTGATAAGTCCACTCGTGCAGTGACGGAGGATGAAATCCTCTGCGAGAAAGTCCTTGCCAAGGGAGCAGTGAGCCTGGCGACGGATCGCCATGTAGGTCACACGCACAAGGTCTACTCCCCCATGGGAGAGTTTTTTACCATCAACGGGAAGGATCTTACCCTCACGGACCACGTCCTCGGTATCGGGGGGGCGCTGATACACAGCGCTGACCCCACGTTTATCTTAGATGGTGCCTCATTCAACATATCCAACTACGACAAAGCCAAGCCACTGAAGCCTGACTTTTACCTCGACAGCCACTATATTATGGCGTCAATGGGTCTCCTGAGTGAGCAGATGCCTGACGTTGCCCTGGATCTGATGCAGAAGGAGCTGGTCAAGGTCGGGACGAAGAAGAAAAAACAATAAACTCGAGGAGGGACACATAGCGAGTCAACCACCTCGAATACACCTACGAAACGAATAGAGAACATTATATTATTATGGAGGTCAAAAACGTCAAAATCCCAATGGACGACTTCCTCAAGGAGCGTGAGGAAGTGCTGGCCAGCTGGCCCACGGGTAGGAATATCGACTTTGAGGAGGCGGTAAAGTACCAGCTCTCCATCCCTGAAGAGAAGCGCTTCGGAGCCAAGCTCTGGAAGGCCGATGAAGAGAAGAGGACGCTGATCCAGCCTCGTGCCGGTGTCGCCCTCTACGATGAGCACATCAAGCTGCTCCAGTACCTCGAGGATATGGGAGGTGCAGATCTCCTTCCCTCCACCATCGACAGCTACACCCGTCTCAATAGATACGAGGAGGCTGAGATCGGTATCAAGAAGAGTCAAGAGGCTGGTCGCTCTCTCCTGAACGGATTTCCGGCTGTCAACTATGGTGTCGACATCTGCCGCACCGTCACCGAGTCTGTCAAGAACCCGGTGCAGGTACGTCACGGAACCCCGGACGCAAGACTTCTGACGGAGATCGCCATCGCAGGTGGCTTCACCTCCTACGAGGGTGGAGGTATCTCCTACAACATCCCCTACTCCAAGGATCACCCCATCGACAAGGTCATCAAGTATTGGCAGTACACCGACCGTCTCTGCGGTCTCTATGCCGAGCGCGGAGTGGATATCAATCGTGAGCCTTTCGGCCCCCTTACCGGTACTCTGATCCCTGCATGTATCTCCAATGCCGTCGCCATCATCGAGGCACTCCTCGCTGCAGAGCAGGGTGTGAGCGACCTGACGGTGGGCTACGGTCAGTGCGGTAACCTGATCCAAGACGTCGCCGCTATCCGCGCGCTCAGGGAGCAGTGCCGCGAGTATCTGGAGATGTATGGCTACAATAAGGTACACCTCACCACCGTCTTCCACCAGTGGATGGGAGGATTCCCGGAGGATGAGGCAAAGGCATTTGGCGTGATCAGCTGGGGATCTGCTACCGCTGCTCTTGCCAAGGCCACCAAGGTGATCGTTAAGACCCCCCATGAGGCTGTCGGCATCCCGACCAAGGAAGCCAACGCTGCAGGTCTCCGCGCCACTAAGCAGGTGATCTCTATGCTGAGAGACCAGGATCTGACAATGATCCCCGCTGTAGAGCAGGAGGCTACGATCATCAAGAGGGAGGTCAAGGAGATCATGGACAAGGTCTTTGAGCTCGGGAAGGGCGACCTCGGTGCAGGTGTGGTAAACGCTTTTGCAGCAGGTGTGCTTGACATCCCCTTCGCTCCCAATAAGTACAATGCCGGCAAGGTAATGCCTGCACGCGATAACGACGGTGCCATCCGCATCCTCGACTGTGGCAATATGCCCTTCTCGCAGGAGACGAAGGACTTCCACCGCCAGAAGCTGGAGGAAAGAGCCAAGTGTGAAAATCGCGAGGTGAGCTTCCAGATGGTTATCGATGATGTCTATGCGATCAGCAAGGGCTTCCTCGTTGGTCGTAAGAACCTCAAGTAATCGGATACAATCAATCCTATAATAAACAACTAAACTTCAATCCATTTCTTCTATGAAAATTAAGAAGGTAGTATGTGCCCCCGGCAAGACCGGCTTTTACTTCGATGACCAGCGTGCCATCAAAAAGGGTGCTGAGAATGACGGTAACTTCTATGTCGGCGACCCTGTAACTGAGGGCTTCACTGGCGTACGTCAGGCAGGAGAGTCCATCTCGGTACTCTTCGTGCTGGAGAATGGCGCCATCGCTCATGGCGACTGCGCTGCCGTACAGTACTCCGGAGCCGGAGGCCGTGATCCGCTCTTCCTCGCAAAGGACTTCATCCCTGTGATCATGAAGGAGATCGCCCCGCTCTATGAGGGTAAGGAGATCACCAACTTCCGCGAGATGGCTGATCTGGTCGACAAGCACACAGACGCCAATGGTAAGAAGTATCACACCGCCATCCGCTACGGCGTGACACAGGCATGCCTCGATGCTGTCGCTAAGGCAGAGGGCAAGCTGATGGCTCAGGTCGTCGCTGACGAGTATCACACCACTCTGTCTGACAAGAGGATCCCGATCTTCGCACAGTCTGGTGACGATCGCTACAACAACGTCGACAAGATGATCATCAAGGAGGCTGATATCCTGCCCCACGGACTCTTCAATCACGTAGAGAAGAAGGTAGGTCTCAAGGGTGAGAAGCTGCTCGAGTATGTCAAGTGGCTGCGTAACCGCATCCTCGATAAGCGTACCCGCGAGGACTACAAGCCGATCTTCCACATCGATGTATATGGTACCCTGGGTATCGTATTTAATAACGACTGGGAGAAGATCGCTGACTACATCGGTGAGCTGGCTGAGGCTGCTAAGCCCTTCCACCTCCGCATCGAGGGTCCGGTAGACGTAGAGGAGCGCGAGGCTCAGATCAAGGCTCTTGCTGCCATCCGCAAGTGCATGGACGATAAGGGCATGGATGCCGAGATCGTAGCTGACGAGTGGTGCAATACCTTTGAGGATATTGTCGACTTCTGCAAGGCTAAGGCCGGTCATATGGCTCAGATCAAGACTCCTGACCTCGGCGGTATCAACAACTCTATCGAGGCTGTCCTCTACTGCAAGGAGCACGGGATGGGCGCATACCTCGGTGGTACCTGCAACGAGACCAATCGCTCTGCTGAGTGCTGTGCTCACGTAGCTATGGCCACCTCCCCGTCTCAGACACTGGCTAAGCCCGGTATGGGTGTCGATGAGGGCTATATGATCATGTTCAATGAGATGAGCCGCATCCTGGCGCTCAAGGACATCCTCTAATCAAAGAAGGAATTAAGCTAAAGCATTCGTTACCATGAAAGAATTCAGAGTACTCTCTCCGTCAGCGATCCTGGGCTATGGTTTCCCCAAGGAGTCGTTTGAGGAGGGCATGAAGCGTCACCCGGACGTGATTGCCTGCGATGCAGGGTCCAGCGACCCGGGTCCCTACTACCTCGGTGCCGGCATTTCCTTTACCGATGTCGCAGCTGTAAAGCGTGACCTCTCCATCATGATCCCTGCTGCCATCAAGGCAGGCATCCCGGTCATCGTCGGTACCTCCGGCGGATCAGGCGCTACACCTCACCTCGAGATCAATCGCCGCCTCGTCATGGAGATCGCTGAGGAGCATCATCTTAGCTTTAAGTATGCTGAGATCTCCGCAGAGTTTGACAAGGAGACGATCCACTACAACCTCAAGGAGGGTCGTATCAGCCCCCTCGGTCCCGTGCCGGAGCTGACGGACAAGGATATCGATGAGGCGGTGCACATCGTCGCCCAGATGGGTGAGGAGCCCTACATGGAGGCTCTCAAGGGCGGTGCTCAGGTGATTATGGCAGGTCGCTCCTACGACCCGGCTGTCTTCGCCAGTCTCGCTATCGCGAAAGGCTTCGACAAGGCACTCGCCCTCCATATGGGTAAGATCCTTGAGTGTGCAGCTATCTGCGCACTCCCCGGTAGCGGTAGTGACTGTATGTTTGGCTACCTCTACGAGGACCACTTCGAGGTCGAGACCCTCTCTCCGGCGCGCAAGTGCACGACACTCTCTGTCGCTGCTCACACGCTCTACGAGAAGTCCAATCCCTACCTCCTCCCCGGCCCGGGCGGACGTCTCAACCTGCACAATACCACCTTCAAGCAGGTGGCAGACAATCGTGTCGCCATCGCAGGAACGATCTTTGAGCCCACTGACGGCTACTTCATCAAGCTCGAGGGTGTCAAAAATACCGGCTACCGCACCATCGCATGCGCCGGCTGCTCTGACCCGATCCTGATCTCCAAGATCGATGAGGTAAAGGAGGATGTACGCGCCCGCGTCGAGGATAACTTCCGCGATATGGATATGGGTAACTTCTTCCTAGACTTCAAGATCTATGGTAGAGGCGCTGTGATGAGTATGTTCCCGAATATCAAGAACGCTACCGGTGAGGAGCTCCTGATCATCATCGAGTGTGTCGCCAAGACACAGTCCATCGCTGATACGATCTGCAGCTTCGCTCGCAGTACGTTCCTCCACTTCGGCTATCCCGGACGTATCTCTACAGCCGGAAATCTTGCTTTCCCCTTCTCCCCGTCAGATGCCCATATGGGTGCGGTGTACGAATTTAACGTATACCACCTGATGAAGGTAGATGATCCGAAGCAGTACTTCCCTGTCACCTTCCATGATGTCAAGGACGGCAAATGCAGTGACTTTGATTAAGAGAAAGAGATGAAAACATATAAGCTTATCGACATGGCTGACGTGATCCGGAGCAAGAATTCGGGTCCGTACGAGCTGACGTTTGACGTTATCTTCAAGACGTTTGACGACTACAATTTCTTCAAGGAGCACAAGCCGATCACAGCTGAGTCCTTCTCCAAGCTCTATGGCATCAAGGAGGAAGACGTCTTCAATGTGATCTATTTTGATCCGGCTAAGGCGGTCAAGGTGACGATTAAGCGCCCGATCCCTAGCGGTGCCCTTGGTGAGGTAGACGTCTACGGCGCGCAGCAGCACGCCCCTCTGGTCCACTTCACTTTTGATGCTTGAGGAGAGCACCAATAGCGTAAGACTTCACGCCACGCCCAAGCGAGTGCAGGAGTCCTGGGTAGAGACCCAGTACTTCGCCCCGCGTGGGCGTGAGCGTTTATTACAGCTTGGCGAGCGGATCAGCCAGCTGCATCTCAGCTTCACCGATCGTCTGATCGGCATCATCGGTGCTGCCGGCTCCGGTAAGTCATCCCTCATCCATGGGATGTTTCCCGGGCTGGAGCTCTCCAATGATGACGATGCGATCCTCACGCGGAAGATCATGCAATTCCGTAGTGGATTTGCCGACCTACACTCAGCGACCACCTTTCACCTGGATATGCGGTTTCAGCTCGCATTCACCCAGATGTATGAGATCGTCGACTTCGTCAACAAGGCCCTTGCCGCCAAGAAGCGGCTTGTCATCGAGCACTTTGACCTGCTCACCGACGCCCTCGGACGCAATGCCGACCTGCTGATAGCCATTGGTGAGCAGATCATCATTACGAGACCCTCTATCTTTGGTCCTGAGCCCCACACGCTCTCCCGGATGGTGGAGTCCTCGCTGATCTACCGTAAGATGGCGCACTCCGCAGAGGAGGTGACGACGCTCGCGCTTGCAGAGCTATTCAACCTCCATGAGGATCACTTCTACTCCGCCGATATTGCGAAGGGATATGTCCTGAAATTCAATGAGGATCCCAATCTCTCCAGGGAGGATCTATGCCGCCTAGAGCAGAGGATACTGGACCTTATCAGGGCAGATCTACCGATCAGCTATATCGATGAGGACCACATCAAGGTCGGTGAGAGGATACTCCCCTGCGAGGGCCCTCGCATCCACGTCCAGTCGACGGGTGAGATAAAGGACTTCTCGCTCCACCACTCGCTCATCTACGATGGACGATACGATGCCTGGTGCCTGGTAGGTCTGCTGGGAGCGACAGAGGAGGAGATGGAGAACCTCAATAACCGCAACGCCAGATACTTCTTAGGAGTCTCTTAACATAGATATATCAACTTATGAGAGAAATAAAAGCACAGAACATCACCGAGCTGGTCTCCCGACTCTGCATCGATGCCTGCTATAACTTGTCACCCGACATCTACAATGCGCTCAAGGATGCCAGCGAGCGGGAGAGCTCTCCCCTCGGTCGGGGCATCCTCAAGACCTTGGTCAAGAATGCGGACATCGCTCACGATAAGGAGAAGCCCATGTGCCAAGACACCGGGATGACGGTGGTCTTCGTCCGTCTCGGGCAGGAGGTCCACGTCGTGGGGGGCAATCTCACCGATGCGATCAATGCCGGTGTGCGTGATGGCTATCAGAGAGGGTACCTCCGCAAGTCTGTGGTCAATGACCCGATCCTACGAGAGAATACCGGGGACAATACCCCTGCCATCATCCACTACGACATCGTCCCGGGAGACAAGATCGAGATCACCGTCAGCCCCAAGGGCTTCGGCAGTGAGAATAAGAGCGACCTCCGTATGCTGCAGCCCAGCGACGGCGAGGAGGGTGTCAAGGACTACGTGATGGAGGTGGTCAAGCATGCCGGTCCCAACCCCTGCCCACCTACTATCGTCGGTGTAGGTATCGGTGGAAACTTCGAGGAGAGCGCACTCTACGCCAAGCGTGCCCTACTCCGTCCCGTAGGCGACCGCAACCCCAAGCCCCACCTCGCTGCTATCGAGGAGGAGCTCCTCAGCAGGATCAATGCCCTCGGCATCGGTCCCGCCGGGATGGGAGGAGACACCACCACGCTTGATGTCCACGTAGAGGCGGGTCCGACACACATCGCCGGACTGCCAGTGGCGGTCAATATCAGCTGCCACGCCACCCGTCACTCCGAGGGCAGTCTCTGATGCAATCATTCGACCAAGTAAGAAACGCACGACTTATTATGCATACAAGTGATACAGAGAAGCGTATCATCTCGGCACCCCTGACCGACGAGATCATCAAGACGCTCCACGCAGGGGAGATGGTCTACATTACCGGGACCATCTACACCGCTCGCGATGCTGCCCACAAGCGCCTTTGCGAGATGCTCAAGCGTGGCGAGGAGATGCCCTTCGACTTCGAGGGACAGATCGTCTACTACGCTGGTCCGGCTCCTGCCAAGCCCGGTGAGCCGATCGGCTCAGTAGGGCCCACCACAGCCGGACGTATGGATGCCTACACCCCCACCCTTGTGGAGCATGGACTAAGAGCCATGATCGGCAAGGGAGCCCGCAATCAGGCTGTTATCGATAGTCTGAAGAACCACTGCGGAGTCTACTTCGCAGCCATCGGAGGTGCAGCAGCTCTGATGTCTCTTTGTGTCAAGGAGGCTGAGGTGATCGCCTTCGACGAGCTGGGCACGGAGGCTATCCGTAAGCTCCGTGTCGAGGAGCTGCCGGTGATCGTTGCTGTCGACTGCTATGGCGGCAATGTCTACGACCGGAGCAGCGAGAAGAAGTAAAAGGGAACCTTTTTGTTAAAAAGAAAGACCACCCTCGGGAGATTCATTCTCTCGGGGGTGGTCTCTATTAATGCAAATTAACTGATTGCTCAAAAACATGAGTCCGACAGACGGGAAGACAATAGCGTCACCCTGATTGCCAGCGAGGAGGGAAAACTGCTCATCCGGCAGAATGGAAGCAGGGAGTCATAAGACAGACACCCCATCAAGCCAGATGCGATCCGGGCTATAGACCTCACTCACCAGACCGGAAGAGAGCTTGAAGACCTGCGGTCCACGCCGCATAAGCTGCTTTCTTACGCTCCGACCCAGCTGTGAAGCTGCCAAGATCCTTGTCCCCATAGCCACATTATCTGCCTTTGCATATAGTAGGGCATCGTCGTCGCTGTCATCCAGACAGATCGAGTAGACCATTACCCCCCTTGCAAGTGATCGGTGTGAGAGCATCGCATTAATCGCTCTCGAAAGACCATCATCCGTCCGCCACGTCACAATGACTGCCGTCTCCGAACCACTGCCAAGGGCATTAAGTGTGTTATGGAAACCCTCCATTTCTCTTCCTGGAAAGCGCTCTCCCGGGGTGAGCCCAAAGTCAGGCTCTACGGGAGCCACCCTAGCGGACAGGCACAGTAGTGTCAGCAGCAGAGTAAGCCCTCCAAGTACGAAATTTCTGAATCTCATATCATAATGTTTAGTGAATAGATATCCTGAGTCGCCACATACCCTCACGGGCCGGCAATGCGATCAGGCGTCCGTGTCTCGGAACCTTTTTGAGAGGACAACCGCTGTTGTCCATCGCACTAAGCGACGCAAAGGTACGTGATTTATGGCATGCGACAAAATACTCATCCCTAAGTATCAGGGTTTTCCCGCTCCCAGAGGGGATAAACAAGGTGCGCCCCACCCTGCCGGCACCGAGGTACCATCAGCTCCGTCTCAGTAGGTGACTAATGACAGAGAAGGCACCAATGGAGCGTCATTTTGTCACCGGCAGACATGTCAGGCAGGACTTGGCACACTTTTCCCTAAGTCAATTGTGAAAGTAAAGACAATTTCAATCATTATTCAGCAACTCAATTATGAATATCAAACCGTTAGCAGATAGAGTCCTCATCGAGCCCGCAGAGGCAGAGAAGACTACTGCATCAGGCATCGTCATCCCTGACTCATCCGAGAAGAAGCCGGTCCGCGGCAAGGTTATCGCTGTAGGTGAAGGCACCAAGGATGAGAAAATGGTGCTTAAGGAGGGAGATCACGTCCTTTATGGCAAGTACGCAGGTACTGAGGTAGAGGACGGTGATACGAAGTACCTCATCATGCGCCAGAGCGATGTGCTCGGCATCATTGAGTAATCAATCGTCATAGAAACATCAAAAAGAATCAAATCACAACACTATATGGCTAAGCAAATCAAGTACAGCACTGAGGCAAGGACCCTCCTGAAGGATGGTGTCGACAAGCTCTCCGATGCGGTTAAGACAACTCTCGGACCTAAGGGACGCAACGTGATCTTGGATCGCAAGTTTGGCGCTCCTCACATCACTAAGGATGGTGTGTCCGTAGCTAAGGAGATCGAGCTGGAGGATCCGTACGAGAATATGGGTGCCCAGCTGGTCAAGGAGGTAGCCTCCAAGACCAATGACGACGCCGGAGACGGGACCACCACCGCCACCGTCCTCGCTCAGAGCATCATCAGCGTAGGACTTAAGAACGTCGCTGCCGGTGCTGCACCGCTGGAGATCAAGAGGGGTATTGACAAGGCTGTCAAGGTCATCGTCGAGGATCTTAAGAAACAGAGCGTGGAGGTAGGCACCGATCTGAAGAAGGTCGAGTACGTTGCCACCCTCTCTGCCAATGGCGACGAGGAGATCGGCAAGCTGATCGCTGAGGCCTTTGGTAAGGTCAAGAAGGAGGGCGTCATCACCGTCGAGGAGGCTAAGGGTATGGAGACCTATGTCGATGTCGTTGAGGGAATGCAATTCGACAAAGGCTACATTTCCCCTTACTTCGTGACCGACACGGACAAGATGCTGACGGAGTTTGACAACCCCTACATCCTGATCTACGACAAGAAGATCAGCAACATCAAGGATATCCTTCCCATCCTCGAGAAGGTGTCTCAGAGTGGTCGTCCGCTACTGATCATTGCTGAAGACGTTGAGAGCGAGGCACTCGCCACCCTCGTGGTGAATAAGCTCCGTGGCATCCTCCAGATCGCTGCTGTCAAGGCTCCCGGCTATGGTGACCGCCGTAAGCAGATGCTTGAGGATATCGCCATCCTTACCGGTGCCACTGTGGTGAGCGAGGAAGTCGGTCTCAAGCTCGAGAACGCTACCGCTGATATGCTCGGAAGTGCCGAGAAGATCAGCGTGGACAAGGACCATACCACCATCGTAGGTGGCAAGGGAGACAAGGATGCTCTCGCAAATCGTGTCAGCCAGCTCCGCAATCAGATCGAGGCTACCACCTCCGACTACGACCGTGAGAAGCTCCAGGAGCGTCTCGCAAAGCTCGCCGGTGGAGTAGCTGTCCTCTACGTCAGCGCCCCGAGTGAGGTGGAGATGAAGGAGAAGAAAGACCGCGTCGATGACGCCCTGAGCGCAACTCGAGCCGCCATTGAGGAGGGAACTGTCCCCGGCGGTGGTGTCGCCTACATCCGTGCTCAGAAGGCTCTCGAGGGCCTCAAGGGTGCCAATGACGATGAGCAGACAGGTATCGATATCATCTGCCGCGCTATTGAGGAGCCACTGCGCCAGATCGTCGCCAACGCTGGCAAGGAGGGCGCTGTAGTGGTACAGAAGGTCCGCGAGTCGGAGGGTGACTTTGGATACAATGCACGCGAGGATCGCTTCGAGAACCTCCGTGAGTCCGGTGTCATCGACCCGACCAAGGTATCACGTGTCGCCCTTGAGAATGCTGCCTCCATCGCAGGCATGTTCCTCACCACAGAGTGTGTGATCACCGACATCAAGGAGGATGAGCCTGCTATGAATCCTGCCGCAGGGATGCCTCAGGGGATGTAATATCGCCCTGACTGAGCCTAAGTCGGTTCAGTACAGATAAGTTTGAAAAGGCTGCCGACCCTCAGTGGTCAGTAGCCTTTTTAGTATCCCGTAGGTCCGGGAAAAGTAATCAAGGCACCAAAAGGTTATAGCGTGAGCCGGATCAATCGGTCTTCTGGCGAACTTAACCTGAGCTCGCACCACGAAAAGTCCACTTTATTGGCCACTTCTGATTACATTTGTCATTAGAATTATTTTATAGGAGTAATATGGACAATTCGATCACAGCCACAGGTAATATCAGGGCCATCGGGGTGCTTACCTCCGGAGGCGATGCACCGGGGATGAATCCCGCCATCCGTGCGGTAACGCGTACCGCCATCTACAATGGAATCAAGGTGTATGGTATCTACCAAGGGTACAAGGGGCTCATTGACGATGAGATCAAGGAGCTAGCTACTGAGGATGTCAGCAACATTATCCAGAGGGGAGGCACCTTCCTCAAGACCGCACGCTGCAAGGAATTTATGACCGATGAGGGGAGCCAGCTGGCATACGACAATCTTGTCAAGCACGGGATAGATGCCCTGGTGGTGATCGGTGGCGATGGCTCCCTGAGCGGCGCCCGGAAGTTTGCCAGTGACCACAATTACCCTATAGTAGGCATCCCCGGGACAATCGACAACGACCTCGGTGGGACCGATCAGACGATAGGCTACGCCACAGCCCTCAATACGATCATGGACGCAGTCGACAAGCTACGCGACACAGCCAGCTCGCACAACCGCCTCTTCATCGTAGAGGTGATGGGACGTGATGCGGGTTTTTTAGCACTCAATGGTGCCATCGCCAGCGGAGCCGAGGTAGCGGTGATACCGGAGTTTAAGAGCTCAATGGATCAGATGAACTGGATGGTCGAGAATGGGTTCCGGAAGACAAAGAACTCTGCTATCGTCCTCGTGGCCGAGAGTCCCGCCACCGGAGGCGCTCAGGCACTAATCGAGAGGATCCACGAGTCGCACCCTCAGTGGGAGGCTCGGGCCGTGATCCTTGGGCACATCCAGCGCGGTGGCAGTCCTGTCGCAGGCGACCGTATCTTAGCCAGTCGCTTAGGGGTCGCTGCTGTCGATGCACTCCTCGATGGACAGCGCAATATTATGGTCGGTATCCGAGACAATAGGGTCGTCTACATCCCATTCTCCAGTGCCATCAAGGGTGCCAAGACGATCAGCGAGGAGGACTACCGAGTGCTCAATATACTATCACTATAAATCTCACATAACCTATGCCAGCATCGGCCAAGACACCACGCATACTTAACCCCAAGTATAGCTCTACAAGAGATCCTCTGAAGTACCTCCTCTTTGCCGTCGACCTCGATGGTACGTTAGTGACGGACGACAAGCAGATCACCCCTGCCACAGCCAATGCCATCCGAGAGATCCTCGAGATGGGCATGACCGTCGCTTTAGTGTCGGGGAGACCGACCTTTGGTTGCGAGCATATTGCGGATCAGCTCCAGCTTGCGAAGTATGGAGGGTATATTATCTCCTACAATGGTGCCAAGATCACCTCGTGCATCGACAACGATGTCCTCACCCGGTCGACCATCTCACGGGAGACGGTCGGAGAGCTCTACGACTTCCTCAAGGGGTACACCGTGACGATGATGACCTACACCCGCCACGAGATCATCACCGAGGATGCTGACAGCCCCTATGTCCGCCAGGAGAGCCAGGTCGACAATGGGATGCCGATACGCCAGGTGCCCAACCTCAAAGAAGCACTTGTGAGAGACCCCTACAAGTGTGGCATCGCCGGCGACCCAGAGGTGATCGGCAAGCTAGCTATAGAGCTGCAGGAGCGATTTAGGGGAAAGCTTAATGCGATCCTCTCCGGTCCGACCTTCATCGAGGCGATGAGTCCCTACGTGGACAAGGGGAAGGCGCTCAGCTTCCTCATGTCCGAGATGGGGATCGAGCGAAGCCAGGTGATCGCTGTCGGTGATGCCAATAACGACATCCCGATGCTCCAGGCTGCCGGACTGGGAGTGGCGATGGCTAATGCCAATGAGATGGTCAAGCAGGTGGCCGACTACGTCACTACCTCCAATATGGAGGAGGGGATCCAGCACCTACTTAATAAATATGTATTGCATCCGGAGCAGTCCGCTGCGCATCCTGAGGTGGACTTCATCAATGCGATGCAGAAGGATACCCTCATGGAGACACTCGGGATGAAGTGCACGCTCCTCGAGGAGGGCTACGTGGAGTGTACGATGCCTGTCGACCGACGCACCTGCCAGCCTATGGGGATCCTCCATGGCGGTGCCTCCCTCGCTCTCGCTGAGACAATAGCCGGTTACGGGTCGGTCTACCTGCTGAGCCAGGATGAGACGATGGTGGGAATGCAGGTGAGTGGTAGCCACGTGCACTCAGCCCGGCTCGGCAATACACTGACAGCAAAGGCAAAGATCATCCACCGCGGACGCTCGACTCACCTCTGGGATGTGGAGATTTACACAGAGATGGGGACCCTTGTCTCCTCTGTCCGTGTACTCAATAGCATCCTGCACAAGCGGTAGTTTTTCGTTTCTTTTAGTACATTTGACCGTCGCAAAGGGTCTATGGCTCTTTGCAACCTTTGATTTAGAATAGCTCAGTCGCGTAGCTCTTAAGCACATCTACGCATGCATCCTTAAGCGTGCCTTCGCCTCCCCCTCTCCCCGGGCTCGGATATGGTGCCGCAAAAGGGTGCTACAAACTTTACTTGTAATGATATGGACACGATCATCATCGTTGCTTCATTTGCGGTCGGCATGCTCATCGGGGCACTGATCAACCGACGATCCAAGAGGCTCACAGTCCCCTCTTGGCTCTCCTCCGTCATTATCTGCATCCTTCTCTTCCTGCTTGGTATTGAGATTGGCAACGACCACGATGCGATCAATTCGCTCGGCCAGATCGGTATCTCAGCCCTCTTACTCACTATCGGGGCAGTGATCTGTAGCGTCCTACTCGGATGGGGGATGTGGCGATTCATCGGGAAGTATATGGAAAAGAAAAATCAGCCATCACATAAGCAATGAAAGACAGTCTGATCATCTTTGCCTGCCTCATCGGCGGCGGACTTGTAGGATACTTTATGGGAGACAACGTCCCCGCGATCCTACTCGACTCACGGACCTCAATGTTTGTGATCTACATCCTCCTCTTCGTCATCGGGCTAAACTTAGGTACCGATATGGAGAAAGTGAAGCTTATGCTCAAGATGCCGTGGATCATCTGGACGCTTCCCGTCTTCACCTGCATCGGTAGCATCTCCGGAGCCGCCTTTATGACCCTATTTACTCCCAACATCACTGGGCTGGAGGGTGCCGCCATTGGTGCTGGTCTCGGGTGGTACTCTCTCTCGAGTATCATCATCGGATCCTATGGTGCTGCCTCACTCGCGACTGTCGCCCTGATCTCAAATATCATACGAGAGGCGACCGCTCTCCTGATGGTCCCTCTCTTAGGAAAGAAGATCGGACCTATGGCGTCGATCTCTCTCTGCGGAGCCAACAGCGCTGACGTCTGTCTACCTGTGGTGCAGAAGTCTGTAGGTGCCAGCTACACGATCCCCTCTATCTTCCACGGCATAGTAACAAATATCTTGGTGCCTGTGCTGGTGGGATTTTTCTGTGAGCTCATCTACGTGATCTGAAAAACGATCTGACTTCTTTTATTACATTCAATATTACTTCAAATTTATGGACAAAACCATGAAGCTGCTTGCAGTGTCCTTCCTGACACTGGCAGCCCCCCTTGCCGCCCTGGGACAGGCGGAGGATGCGGGATGGATCAGGAACACCGCCCTCAGCCCCGATGGAAAGGTAGTCGCCTTTACCTACCAAGGGGATATCTTCACTGTACCGGTGAGCGGTGGCATCGCTACACAGATCACGTCCAATCCTGCGTACGACACGGCACCGGTCTGGAGCCCTGATGGACAGAGCATCGCCTTCTCGTCCGACCGAGAGTTTGGCACCTTCCACGTCTATCTCACCTCCCGTCAGGGCGGTCAGGCAAGGAAGCTGACCTACATCAATGGCAAGACACAAACGCCGGTCGCCTTCTTAGACAACGAGACCATCCTCTACGAGTGTGGCTATCGCACCACTAAGGAGTCGGGCATCTTCCCCGGTGGCTCCTTCTCTCAGGTCTACCGGATCAAGACCACAGGTGGGCGGCCACACCTCTTCTCTGCATTTACGATGAAGATGCCGTCGATCAATCGCACCGATGGACGGATCCTCTTTACCGACTTCAAGGGCTACGAGGATCCTCTAAGGAAGCATCACAAGTCTCCCGTCGCCAGAGATATATGGATGTGGACTCCGGATGGCAATATGGGCAAGTATGCCAAGATCACTGCCTTCGAGGGCGAGGATCGCAATGCCATCTGGCTCCCGGGCGAGGAGGCTTTCCTCTTCCTGAGTGAGCGGGATGGTAACTTCAATGTCTACCGTGCCACTCTCGCTGACCCGACCCGCCCGACCCAGCTGACCAACTTTAAGAAGCACCCGGTCCGCAACCTCTCAATGGACAATAGTGGCAACATCGCCTTCTCCTGGAATGGCCGGCTCTACTACATGCCCAAGGGCGGAGAGGCCAAGCAGCTTCCGGTGCAGGTAATTGCCGACAACAGCAAGCAGGAGAAACTCTATGTGGCCTACAGAAGCGGGGCTTCAGAAGCAAAGCTCTCTCCCAATGACAAGGAGTACGCCTTCATCGTCCACGGTGATGTCTACGTCGCCAATATTGAGTACGGCACCACGAAGCGGATCACCAATACTCCGGAGCAGGAGCGTGACCTGACCTTCAGCCCCGATGGGCGGACCCTCGTCTACTCCTCAGAGCGTGAGGATCAGTGGAATCTCTATCAGACCACCATCAAGCGCCCTGATGAGAAGACCTTTACCTACGCTACCGAGCTGGAGGAGAAGAAGCTAACCCACGAGAAGGAGGTGCCTGCCTTCCAGCCGGTCTTCAGCCCCGATGGCAAGAAGATCGCCTACCTAAGGGATCGTGCGGCAGTGTACTGTCTCGACCTTGCCAGCGGGAAGAGCACCGAGGTGCTTAATAAGAAGTACAACTACTCCTACTCCGATGGAGACCAGTGGTTTACCTGGAGTCCCGACTCTAGGTACATCCTGACCAACTTTATGGGCAATGGTGGCTGGAATAACGCCGATGTTGCTCTCGTCAAGGCGGATGGTACTGGTGAGCTGGTCAATCTCACCGAGACCGGATACAATGCCATCGGTGCACGCTTTGTCCTTGACGGAAAAGCCATCGCCTACTACTGTGACTACGCCGGCTACCGCAGCCACGGCTCCTGGGGCTCTCAGACGGACATCTACCTGATGTTCCTTGATCAGGACGCATACGACCGCTTCCTACTCGACAAGGAGGAGCGGGAGGTGCTCCTGAAGGACAAGGACGAGAAGAAGGAGAGTGCAGACAAGAGCGAAAAGGACAAGAAGAAAAAGGGAAAGAAGAAGAAGAGCAAGGATGAGGACAAGGTAAAGCCTCTCGTCTTCGACTTCTCCAATCGAGATAAGCGTATCGTCCGCATCACCCGTACGAGTGGCTCTCAGTCTGACTTCGCCGTGACTCCGGAGGGAGACAAGTTCTACTACCTCGCCTCCTTCGACGGTACGACCAACCTTTACTGTCTCGACCTCGCAGAGAAGGAGACTAAGGAGATCGTCGGCGACACCGGCAGCGGCTCTCTGGAAATGAGCAAGGATGGGAAGACCCTCTACCTCTTTGGCTATAATGGCTTCAAGAAGATCGAGGGCAGGGACATCACTCCCCTTACCTACTCTGCACGCTTTGAGTACTCCCCAGCTAAGGAGCGGGAATACATCTACGACCATATGGTTCGCCAGGTGGAGAATAAGTTCTACGACGCTAATCTCCATGGCGTAGACTGGAGGGGCTACTCCGACAGCTATAGGAAGATCCTGCCCTTCATCAATAACAACTATGACTTCGCCGAGCTCTGCAGCGAGCTCCTCGGAGAGCTCAATGGCTCCCACACCGGTATGCGTTACTTCGGTGGTGCGTCCACCATTCGGACCGCTTCACTCGGACTCTTCTACGACGACAGCTACGAAGGCGAGGGAGCTAAGATCGCGGAGGTGATCGTGGGTGGTCCCTTCGACCGCGCCAAGTCAATTGCCAAGCCGGGCGTCATCGTCCTCAAGATCAATGGCACCACCATCTCCAAGGACCTTCCGATCGAGCATTACCTGAATGGTCTCACCGGACAGCGTACGGTCGTGACCCTCAGGGACGAGAGTGGCAAGGAGGTCGAGGAGTCTGTCGTCCCCATCTCACTCGGTAAGGAGTCCTCTCTCCTGTACGACCGCTGGGTAGACCGCCGGGCAGCTCTCACCGAGAAGTGGAGCAATGGTCGTGTCGGCTATGTCCACATCGAGGGAATGGATAGCGAATCCTTCCGTCGGGTATTCAGCAAGATGCTGGGTAAGTACCGCGGCTGCGATGCGATCGTCGTGGACACACGTCACAATGGCGGTGGCTGGCTGCACAATGATGTAGCGATCCTGCTGAGCGGTAAGGAGTACGCACGCTTCCAGCCGAGAGGGCAGTACATCGGCTCAGAGCCCTTTATGCAGTGGTACAAGCCGTCCAATATGCTGGTGAGCGAGGACAACTACTCCGATGCATACGGGACCCCATGGACCTACCAGACTCTGAAGCTCGGCAAGCTGGTCGGCACCCCCGTTGCCGGCACCATGACTGCCGTATGGTGGGAGACGCAGGTCAATGAAGATCTCGTCTTCGGTATCCCACAGGTGACGATGACCGGGACGGACAACCTACCCCGAGAGAATCGTGCCATCTATCCTGAGATCACAGTCTACAACTCCCCCGAAGACTTCCTCACCGACAATGACCTCCAGCTCAAGGCAGCCATCGATGACCTCATCCAGAGAGTAGACTCCGCCAAGAAGTAAGGAGCTACAGCGTAAAGCAGAGTGGCAGCGCCTCATTCCGAGACGCTGCCACTCTGTATTTTGTCAGAAGCAAAAAAAGAGACTCTACAAACGAATGTAAAGTCTCAGTAGGGTGCCCAAAGAGGTTCGAACTCTCGACATCTGGAACCACAATCCAGCGCTCTACCAACTGAGCTATGGGCACCATATCACCTCTGAAAGCCCTCCCAGAAGTGTAACGCAAAGGTACGACATAATTTCTAACCCTGCAATAGACCATACCACCCTCAGGGGGGGTGCCTTAGCGGTCTATTTCAGGGCTTATCAGCAGACGGATATGCAGATAGTAAAGTCCGATATTGTCATCTTTATCACACAAAATGGCATAGTAGGACTGATAAATGGGACGAAAAAGCGATTTCGACGTCCTTTTTGTGATGATTTATATTGTATTTCAATAAAAGTTCCTACATTTGAGCATGTAGAAGGGATTTCACATTGAGTGCGTTAGCAGTCCGGCTCCCTACTACTTACATAAGCATCATTTTTTTACACGTTTTATAACCATATTACTTTACCATGAACAAGACCGAATTCATTGAGGCAGTTGCCCAGAAGGCTGAGCTCACCAAGGCTGATGCCAAGAAGGCTGTTAATGCTTTCTGCGACGTTGTCGCAGAGGCTATGAAGAAGGACGAGAAGGTGACCATCATCGGATTTGGCACATTCTCCACCAGCGAGCGTGCTGCTCGTACTGGTATCAACCCTCAGACTGGCAAGAAGATGCACATCGCTGCTCGCAAGTCTGTAAAGTTCAAGGCCGGCTCCGGACTCGACCTCAAGAAGTGATCCAGATCCCCTTGAGATAGTGGAGGGGAAGCACTTCCCTCTGCGCTTAAGTTTATGGCGGGTGTCAGACCAAGTGGTCCGACACCCGCCATATCTTGTATCATACCTGCCTCAGGGGATTGCAAAACGCCTACCGACGTGACACATTGTACCGCCATCAGTTACTCGTAGACAGACTTGGCATAGGGTTTGTACATATGAGGGTGCAGACCTCTCACCGCGAGAGGACGATACTGACTAATAGACAACAAACTAATTTCATATACAAGATACAATGGGAAAGATTATCGGAATCGACTTAGGTACAACCAACTCCTGTGTGGCTGTACTCGAGAATAAGGAGCCCGTCGTGATTACAAATAGCGAGGGCAAAAGGACCACACCGAGCGTGGTCGCCTTTGTGGATGGTGGTGAGCGCAAGGTGGGAGACCCTGCCAAGCGTCAGGCAATCACCAATCCTCAAAACACAGTCTACTCTATCAAGCGCTTCATGGGTGAGAGATATTCCCAGATAGAGAAAGAGGCATCTCGTATGCCCTACAAGGTCGTGTCGAGTGGCAATGACCTGCCTCAGGTAGATATCAATGGTCAGATGTACACGCCTCAGGAGATCTCCGCTATGATCCTCCAGAAGATGAAGCAGACAGCTGAGGACTACCTCGGCGAGGCAGTGACGGAGGCGGTCATCACTGTACCTGCTTACTTCAGTGACTCTCAGCGACAGGCCACCAAGGAGGCCGGTGAGATCGCTGGGCTCAACGTGCGTCGTATCGTCAATGAGCCGACTGCCGCTGCCCTTGCATATGGTCTCGACAAGAGCAACAAGGATATGAATATTGCCGTCTTTGACTTAGGTGGCGGTACGTTCGATATCTCCATCCTTGAGCTGGGCGACGGGGTCTTCGAGGTGAAGAGTACCAATGGAGACACCCACCTCGGTGGTGACGACTTCGATCACGCCATCATGGACTGGCTGGCCGACGACTTCCTCAGCACTGAGAATGTCGATCTCCGCAAGGATCCGATGGCTCTGCAGCGCCTCAAGGACGCCGCCGAGAAGGCAAAGATCGAGCTCTCCAGCACCACCTCGACGGAGATCAACCTCCCCTACATTACCTCTGTGGATAATGTACCAAAGCACTTGGTGAAGACCCTGACAAGGGCTCAGTTTGAGCAGCTCTGCCACAACATCATCCAGCGATGCATCGAGCCGGTGAATAAGGCACTGGCAGACGCAGGCCTCTCTGCCTCAGACATTAATGATGTCATCCTCGTGGGTGGATCAACCCGTATCCCTGCTATCCAGGATCTGGTGAAGAAGCTCTTCAACCAAGAGCCCTCCAAGGGAGTCAACCCCGATGAGGTCGTCGCACTCGGTGCTGCTATCCAGGGTGGTGTACTCAGCGGAGATGTGAAGGATGTCCTCCTACTCGATGTCACCCCACTCTCTCTCGGTATCGAGACTATGGGCGGTGTGATGACGCGGCTGATCGATGCCAATACCACTATCCCGACCAAGAAGTCTCAGGTCTTCACCACCGCAGCTGACAACCAGCCCTCCGTAGAGATCCACGTGCTCCAGGGCGAGCGCCCAATGGCGAAGGACAATAAGTCGCTCGGAAAATTCAATCTTGATGGCATCCTCCCTGCCAAGCGTGGCGTGCCTCAGATCGAGGTGACCTTCGACATCGATGCCAATGGTATCGTCAACGTGTCTGCTCGCGACAAGGGGACCGGCAAGGAGCAGAAGATCCGCATCGAGGCCTCCAGTGGTCTTTCTCAGGAGGAGATCGATCGTATGAAGGCAGAGGCAGAGGCCAATGCCGACAACGATAAGAAGGAGAAGGAGAAGATCGATAAGCTCAATCAGGCCGACAGTGTAATCTTCCAGACTGAGAATCAGCTCAAGGATCTTGGTGACAAGATCCCTGCGGATGAGAAGTCCAAGATCGAGGCTTCACTCAGCAAGCTTAAGGAGGCGCACAAGGCTCAGGACATTGCCGGCATTGACTCAGCAATGGAGGAGTTGAATACAATCTTCCAGGGTCTCTCGGCTCAGATGTATGGCCAGCAGGGTGCTGATAGTCAGCAGGGTGCCTCGGGCGCTGGTCAGCAGGCCACCTCAGGCCCCACTGCCGGAGACAACTCCTCCACGGACAACACCGGCGAGGGAGATGTCAAGGATGCTGACTTCGAGGAGGTGTGATAGTCAGCCTTTTCCCTTAGAGAGGGATCTGAGGTGATTTAACTTCAGCTCATCCCTTAAGTCAAAAGACCTACAGGTTTCCGCCTGTGGGTCTTTTTTTGTGTGATAACGAGAGGACAAATCTATTACCGATATTAGTCGCGTCTAATATCGGTAAAGCTGTGAGCTAATATCGGTATTAGATCGCGCTCTGAGGATTTCGGATCAGAAGTAAGTAAGGACCTGCCCTTTCTCTCAAGCTCAAGACCCGCTATTTTGGTACCTTTACACATTCGTAATTTGCCCTTAAAGGAGAATGAGCAAAAGCAAGCTTGAGAAATTTGCCGAGATCGACCGGCTGACCAACGTCCTGCAGTACCCCTTCGAGACACTTCGGAGGGAGGGGATGACCTTTCCCCACAAGGGGCATTGGTCTGATGAGGTCTTCCACAATGGTGCTCCCATCGTACTGGAGCTCGGCTGTGGTAGAGGTGAGTATACCGTAGAGCTCGGTCGGACCTATCGCGACCACAACTTCATCGGAATGGACATCAAGGGGAATCGTCTCTGGGCCGGAGCCAAGGCTGCGGACGAGGAGGGACTGGAGAATGTTTGCTTCCTAAGAGCTGAGATCGAGTTTTTGGACACTTTTTTTGCTCCGGGGGAGATATCTGAGATATGGCTTACCTTCCCCGACCCGCAGATGCGTAAGAGCAGGCGTCGACTTACCTCACCCCGATTTCTGACTATGTATCGTCAGATCCTGGCAGAGCCGTCAGTGCTTCACCTGAAGACCGACTCGCAGTTTCTCTTTAGCTACACCGAGGCCGTGGCTGAGGTCAATGGTCTGACAATCGATAAGCGAATGACAGACGTGGGTAGCGAGGCCACCGCTGACTCCCCTCTTCGGACGATCCAGACGTACTACGAGCAGCAGTGGATCGCTCGAGGGATCTCGATCAAGTACCTCCGACTGCTACTGGATCACCTACCGGATGAGCCTATCGAGCCAGAGGTGGAGATCGAGCAGGACAGCTATAGGAGCTTTGGTCGGTCCCGGAGGTCAGAGGTGGTGGGCAAAGGAAGCAAAGAAGAATAAATCGTAAGAATAGAGATGCCATATATCACACTATACCCGGCACTGATCCGGGAAGCACTTAAGGAGGTGCGATATCCTGGCGAGGAGTCGGATATCGTCGCCTCTGGAATGGTGGAAGACAATATCAGGATAGAGGAGAATAAGGTCTCCCTCTCGATCCGCTTCAAGAAAAGCCGCGACCCCTTCCACAAGAGTGTCCTTAGGGCAGCTGAGGCGGCGCTGAAGCGAGAGATCTCTCCCGACCTGGAGGTGGACATCACTCCCCTATTCCCTGAGCCGACCCCCACTGCCAACGAGGAGCCGCCCCTGCAGGGTGTCAAGAATATCATCGCTATCGCCTCCGGCAAGGGGGGTGTGGGAAAGAGCACAGTGACCACCAACCTGGCTGTGTCATTGGCTGCACTCGGGTATAGCGTGGGACTGCTGGATGCGGATATCTTCGGTCCCTCTATCCCCCGTATGCTCGGGGTGCAGGAGTATAGGCCCTGGCTTGATGAGGTGGACGGCAAGGAGCTGATCCATCCGGCAGAGGTCTATGGCGTCAAGGCACTCTCCATCGGACACTTTGTCGACTCCGACCAAGCTCTTGCTTGGCGCGGCTCTATGGCATCCAATGCCCTCGGGCAGCTGATCCGCGAGGGCAACTGGGGAGAGCTGGACTATCTCCTCATCGACCTGCCTCCCGGTACATCGGACATACAGCTGACACTGGTACAGACGCTTCCCATCACCGGGGCAGTCATCGTGACTACCCCACAGAGCGTAGCTACAGACGATGCGATCAAGGCGATCAACCTCTTCCGTCTGGATCAGGTGTCGGTACCGATCCTCGGTGTGGTGGAGAATATGTCGTGGTTTACCCCTGCTGAGCTACCGGATCATCGGTACCACATCTTCGGAGAGGGCGGTGGAGAGGCTCTGGCAGAGCTCACTGGCAGTACGCTGCTAGGACAGATCCCTCTTGTGCAGAGCGTACGAGAGGGAGGTGACGAGGGGAAGCCGGTTGCCCTCCGAGAGACGGTGTCGGGGCTTGCATTCCGCCACGTGGCAGAGCGGATGATCGGAGCAGTGGGGGAGCGCAATAAGCTACTCCCTCCCACTCATGAGGTAAAGATCAATAAGTAACATCAAGATACTCTATATCAAGAACGAAATGACTAAACGCACTTCCTATAGGCGAAGCGATGGTAACTCGATGCTCGGCTTCCTCAAGGGGGTCAATCCCGCTGTCTATCTCTTCGGTGCCACTGTGCTGGCACTCATCTTAGCCAACTCACCATGGAGTGACTACTACTTCTCCTTCCTAACTACACCGATCAACCTCCAGATAGGAGACTGGCAGGTCTTTAGCCACCACGGGAGGACGATGAATATAGGGGAGTTTATCAACGACGCCCTGATGTGTTTCTTCTTCTTCTCTGTGGGACTGGAGATCAAGCACGAGATGGTGGGCGGATCACTATCGGACTTCAAGACAGCAAACCTACCGGTCCTTGCAGCTATCGGCGGTATGTTGGTACCGGTCGCCTGCTTCGCTCTCGTGGAGAGCGGCAACTCCACCGTGCTGAGAGGAGCCGCCATCCCGATGTCGACAGATATCGCCTTCTCCCTTGCTGCTCTCGGTCTACTCGGTAGCCGTGTCCCCACGACGCTGAAGGTATTCCTGATGGCTCTTGCCGTCGTGGACGATATCGGAGGGATCCTTGTCATTGCGATCTTCTACTCAGGGGGACTGGCTGTCTTCCCGCTGCTGATCGCTGCAGTACTGCTGATCTTCACCCGTTTCTGTGGTCAGAAAGGGGTGTATAGGCAGTGGTTTTACTACCTTATGTTCTTCCTCGTGTGGCTCTGCTTCCTCCATGGTGGGATACACACGACGATCGCCGGTGTCCTGCTTGCCTTCTGCGTGCCCTACGTCCCGATGGGTGTACCGAAGGATCTGATGGATCAGATCAATGTGGCAAGGCAACACTTCGACACCTACCCTGTGTCGCATAGCAAGAATAGGGTCTATATGTCTGCTCCTCAGCTCGACATACTCACTCAGATCCGCGACACCTCATCTAAGGTGGTGAGTCCGGTGCAGCGGATGAATGTCAATATCAGCCCCTTCGTGAATTATGTCGTGCTACCACTCTTCGCCTTCTCCAATGCCGGGATCGCCCTTGGCGATGTGCCTCTGAGCGACTTTGCAGGCGGTGTCCCCTTCGCAGTGATGCTGGGTCTCGTGGTCGGCAAGCCACTCGGTATTTTCCTCTTTACTTGGCTCTTCACAAAGCTTGGTGTGGTCAGCTTCCCTCCCGGTATGACTAAGCGAAACCTGCTGGGCGTGGGTATGTTTGCCGGGATCGGCTTTACCGTATCACTCTTTGTAGCGACTCTTGCATACCCCGCATCGCTCGGCGATATCGGTGTTGAGTACCTCAATGACGCCAAGCTCGGCATCCTGCTCGGTAGCTTGATCTCCGGGTTCATCGCTTACTACTACATGCGTACTATCCTGAATAGGGAGGTAAAGGAGGGACGTGGTGCCGCCAGCCCAGAGTATCAGGCTTACCTCAGGGGCCAATCCAGTCATACCCTAGAAGAGAAGTGACTTATAGATGAGTAGAGGAGACCATCAGATACTCAAGTCCGTACTTCTCCTCCTCGCAGCTTCCGGACTTGCCTTTGGGGTAACACTTACCCTCAGAGAGCTCTTTCCCTCCATTGGGGTCAAGGTGTTCAACCCTCTGAGCGACCTCTTCCCCACACCGGGAGGAGAGGTGGCTCAGGGGGCTGATACACCCCTAGAGGACCCACTGCTGGCAGAGGCGATGAGGCGTGACAGCCTCGAGCGTGAGGAGGCCGAGGTGACAGCCGACACTCTGCAAGTGGACAGCGTTATGGAGCCGATCTCTGCCGGACTGCTCCCCGCGGGACTGATCGACTACTCGGATGGATCAGCACTCACTCGACTGAGAGAGACCCTCACGCAAGCGGGAGATCACCAGGTCAATGTAGCTTTCCTCGGGGACTCCTTCATCGAGGGAGATATATTAGTCGAGCACTTCCGCGAGGCTCTACAGGCACGCTATGGCGGTGGAGGAGTCGGCTACGTGCCGCTCACATCCGTCACGGCACGCTTTAGACAGACGATCAAGCACCGCTTCTCAGGATCGTGGGAGGATGACAATGCCCTTAAGCACCCGCGTGGCAACCACTTCCTGATCACAGGATCTTACCAGCAGGCTGTCGGCGAGGCAGAGGTGATCTACGAGAATAGGCAACCGGTCGACCAAGCGACTCTCCTCTACACATCGGAGGATAGCCTGCTGATAAGCTCCACAGTGAATGGTGATGCACCCACGCAGATACTTCTTCCCTCAACGGGAGGCAGGCTGCATAGTGTGAAAGTGGGACGACAGGTATCGTCGCTTCGTCTCGACTTTTCCAAGGCTGAGAGCAGCAGACTCTATGGTATCTGTATGGACGGAGACAGAGGCGTACGAGTGGATAATATGAGCCTGAGAGGCTCCTCTGGTCTACAGCTGGGGGCAGTCTCCCTAAGTCTCTCAGAGGACCTCCATCGCATCCGACCTTACCACTTGATCGTCCTCTCCTATGGACTCAACGTGGTAAGTCCCAAGGACGTCCATAATGACTATGGTTATTACTACAAGGGGATGGATCGGGTGCTCTCATGTCTCCATGATATCTATCCTGAGGCGATCTTCCTGATTATCTCTATCTCCGACCGAGGTCAGAAGTATGACGGCGAAGTCTACACACTTCCCGGCGTGCCACGAATGGTAGAGATACAGGAGCGATTAGCAAAGAAGTACCACGCCCTTTTCTTCAATACCTATGGCACCATACGATCGATGGGCGGGATACGGAGCTTTGTGTCGAAGGGCTGGGCGGCAAAGGACTATACGCACCTCAGCTCTGCAGGTGGTCGAGAGATCTCCAAGCGACTGGTACAAGACCTGGTGGAGAGTCCCATTGGTCAAGTGACTCGTCAGGTAGCTGAGGCTCCCCTAGAGGAATCACTCCTCCCGACAAAAAGCAAGGGAGCAAAGTGCGCAGAAGCCAAGAGTGACACCCTGAAGCAGCAGAGTAGCTCTCCGACCACATTTCCTCAAGAAGGCACAGCAAAGAAGGACTCCATCTGAAGTTTATGCGGTCTCACTACTCTATCCGCCTTTTCCTACTACTCCAGGCAATCGTTCCGTTGTTGCTCGGCTCAGGGGCATTGCTGAAGGCTCAGCAGGAGTCTCAGCATGACCTCTACAGACAAGAGCGTGCAGTACGGGTGATAGCACCTCGTGGCTACCTTGATCCCATATGGCAGAGATGCTCGACACCTGGCGGAGATGATCATACCATCGTCCTGCACTTAGGCGACTCGCATGTACAGGCGGGTTTCTTCACGATGCCGATCAGGGAATACTTCGGCCGACAGTTTGGGCTCTCCGGACCGGGACTGATCGCCCCCTACCGGATACTGGGTACTAATGAGCCACGCCATATGAGGCTACAAGGACGACGGGGCACATATACCACCGATCAGATCACCCGCAGATCCTATGCAGGCGAAGGTCCCACAGGGATTGAGATGCGGTCTATCGTCTCCAGACCTCAGGAGGTGACTCTCTCCACGAGCGATGGGATCCGTTTTGACCGGGTAATCGTATTCCATAGTCCCAATGACAGAGCCTTCTCCCTCTCCGGAGACTGGTCCAACTCGCCTCGACGCCCATTCTCCCTCCTTACCGCAGGCTTCTGCGAGACGGATACCCTCGACCTTAAGCGCAGCGTCACATCTACTAAGCTGGTGATCCCGGCAGGAGCGACCTTTTATGGTGCGAGCCTAGAGAGTCGGGCTCCGGGCGTGACCGTGCATACTCTGGGACACAATGGGGCTACCTACCAGACCTACCTGAAGGATCACTTTACCAGCTCCTTGTCTAAGCTGAAGCCGGACCTGATCATCCTCTCCCTCGGTACCAACGATGCTATGGGGCGTGTCAACTCATCAGCGGTAAGGGCGTCTGTGAGAAGCCTTGTCGACCAATTGAGAAAAAGCTGTCCGGAGGCTAAAATCGTCCTATCCACTCCGGTCATGTGCTATGTCTCCCGCCGTCGAGGTCTGACCGCTTCTAATCCCAATGTCAAGCTGGTCTCACGCTCCATAGTAGAGGAGGCAAAGGCTCTGGGCGTTGGATACATCGATACATTCGAAATATTCGGCGGGGAGAGAGGAGCAGACAGATTAGTCTCCGAGGGGCTACTCCAGGGTGACCGGATCCACCTCACCACCGAGGGCTATAAATCCCTCGGAAACTCCATAGCCGATGCTCTCGCTAAGGACTATAAGCGCTACCTCGGCTCCCGCGTAATGATCAACTAACACATCCCATGTGGCAAAAAATCATAGGGTTACTGAGCTACGACCCGACCTCCCCACTTCTCTTCAATAGCGGTCTTTTCCTGGTCCTCTTCCTCCTTTTTGTCCCGGTATTCTATCTGCTCCGCAAGCGCCATCTCCCGAGGACGATCTGGGTGGTGCTCTTCTCCCTCTACTTCTACTATCTCTCCAGCGGAGTCTACTTTGTCCTCCTAATCCTCTTAGCGACGACAGACTTCATCATTGGTCGGCAGATAGCACGGAGCGAAAGCTGGTCGGGAAAGAAGTGCTGGCTGATCCTCAGCCTGCTCCTCGACCTCGGACTGCTCTGCTACTTCAAGTACACGAATTTCCTCTACGACTCCTTTGCTCCACTCTTCGGAGCGACACCGGAGGGGCGTCACTTTGACATCTTCCTGCCTGTGGGCATCTCTTTCTTTACCTTTCAGTCCCTAAGCTATGTGATCGACATATATCGGGGAAAGATAGAGCCGCTCAGGCGATGGATTGACTACCTATTCTACATATCCTTCTTCCCGCAGCTGGTAGCCGGCCCGATTGTCCGAGCGGTCGACTTCATCCCGCAGATCTACAGGATCCCTAGGGTGAGTCGGGATGACTTCGGTCGAGGACTGTTTCTGATCCTCTGTGGACTGCTTAAGAAAGGGGTGATCTCAGACTATATATCGCTAAACTTTGTCGACCGTGTCTTTGATCAGCCGTTGCTCTACAGCGGGTTTGAGAACTTAATGGGTGTCTACGGCTATGCGCTGCAGATCTACTGCGACTTCTCCGGCTACTCCGACATCGCCATCGGACTGGCACTCTGGATGGGGTACCACTTCAATACCAACTTTGACTTCCCCTACAAGTCGGCCACGATCACAGAGTTTTGGCGACGCTGGCACATCTCTCTCTCCTCTTGGCTGAGGGACTACGTCTACATCTCGCTGGGAGGGAATAGGAAAGGGAAGATCCGTACCTACATCAACCTCCTCATCACCATGCTCCTTGGAGGGCTGTGGCACGGAGCTAATATCCGCTTCGTCCTCTGGGGCGCTATGCACGGAGTGGCGCTGGCGGTACATAAGTTTTTCATAGGACTCTTCCCCAGACTGGGTCGCACAGGAGAGGAGATGAGCCCGGTATGGCGGATCGTCTCCGTGATCATCACCTTTCACTTCGTCTGCTTCACGTGGATCTTCTTCCGTATGGGGTCGATCAATGGTGTGTGGGATATGCTGACGATGATCACGCAGGAGTTCCACCCTGAGGTGATACCACAATTCTTTGCGGGATATCGGATGGTGACAGCTCTCATCGTCACTGGCTTCTTGCTTCACTTTTGCCCAGACAGGTGGCGGGCGTCGCTCCAGGGCAGCGTAGCTAGAGCTCCCCTCTGGGCTCAGACACTACTCTTTGCAGCAGTATTAGTGATCCTCACGCAGTTCAGGAGCGCTGGCGTACAGCCCTTTATCTACTTCCAGTTCTGACACTTCTGTAGCTGCAAAATTGCAGGTAAGAGCTAGCGGATTACATCAAGGGAAAAAGCTTCATACCTCACTCCTCGGGAAACGATCGCACAGGGATAAAACCCTTCTGTAATGAACAGAGAAGGCGAGTATGAAGAAAAATACCTACAAATCCGTGTTAACTTCAAAAATAATACATATCTTTGGACCATAAGAGTAACAAGAACAACATTCAATCACTTTTCAAAGCAACTTTACAATCGTCATGAAAAAGCACAATTTCACTGCAGGACCATGTATCCTGGATGAGGGTGTTATCAAGGAGGCCGCTCGTGCGGTACTCAATTACAACGGCACAGATCTCTCCCTGATCGAGATCTCCCACCGTAGCAAGACCTTCCAAGACACGCTCGCTGAGACCACAGCACTCTTCAAGGAGGTGCTTGAGATCCCTGATACACACACGGTCTTCTTCCTCGGCGGAGGTGCCAGCCTGCAGTTTTATGCTCACGCGGTCAATTTCCTGAAGAAAAAGGCTGCCTATGTCGATACCGGCAACTGGGCCCACAAGGCTATCGAGGAGGCTCAGGTAGTCGGCGATGCTGAGGTTGTCGCCAGCAGCCGTGATGCCAACTACACCTTCTACCCCGAGCTCCCTAAGCTCTCACCGGACGAGTACGACTACCTCCACTTCACCTCCAACAACACCATCTATGGTACGGAGCTGCGTGAGGATCCTGAGGTTGGTGTGCCACTGATCGCTGATATGTCCTCTGACATCTTCACCCGTCACATCGACTTCTCCAAGTACATCTGCATCTATGGTGGTGCACAGAAGAATATCGCCCCCGCCGGTGTCACCTTTGTGATCGTACGTAAGGACGCCCTCGGCAAGACCGGTCGCGCTATCCCGAAGATCCTCGACTACCAGACCCACGTTGATCACGCCGACTCCTACAACACGCCCCCTGTATTCCAGATCTACGTGATGCAGCAGACGCTCAAGTGGTTCAAGGAGATCGGTGGTCTCGATGAGCTTGAGAGAAGAGCTAAGGAGAGAGCAAAGGTGCTCTATGACGAGATCGACCGCTCTAAGGTCTTCCGTGGCGTAGCTAGGAAGGAGGATCGCTCTCTGATGAATGTAGACTTTGTCCTCGCCGACGAGTACAAGGACAAGGAGGCTGCATTCTTTGACTTCGCCAAGAAGAGAGGTATGGAGGGCATCAAGGGTCACCGCTCTATCGGTGGATGCCGCTGCTCTCTCTACAACGCACTACCCCTCTACAGCGTGGAGGCACTCGTTAAGTGCATGCAGGACTTTGAGAAGGAGATCCTCTAACTCACGATAGCCTGATATCACAATGACTAAGAAAGTATTAGTAGCTACAGAGAAGCCCTTCAACTCCGCTGCAGTACCACAAATCCGCAAGATCGTGGAGGATGCCGGCTACAAGCTCGAGGTGCTAGAGAAGTACCAAAGCCAAGACGAGCTGCTGAAGGCAGTCACTGACGCCAATGCCCTCATCGTCCGCAGTGACAAGATCACCAAGGAGGTGATCGACGCCGCCAAGGAGCTGGAGGTGATCGTCCGCGCCGGTGCTGGATACGACTCCATCGACACCCAGTATGCCAAGGAGAAGGGCGTGATCGTGGAGAACACTCCTGGACAGAACTCGAATGCTGTCGGAGAGCTCGTCTTCGGTCTGCTTGTATTCGCAGCACGCAATCGCTTCAATGGCAAGTCCGGGAGCGAGCTGATGGGCAAGAAGATCGGCTTCCACGCCTTTGGTCACACCGCCCGCTGCGCTGCTCGTATTGCACGCGGCTTCGGTATGGAGATATACTGCTTCGAGCCCTTCTTCGAGCAGGGCAAGGAGCGCTCCCCCAAAGAGTACGAGGATGTCACCAACTTCACCAACGTGAAGGATCTCTACAAGACCTGTGACATCGTCTCCCTGCACCTCCCCGCCACACCGGAGACCAAGGGATCCATCAACTATGATCTCGTGAAGAATATGCCCAAGGGCGGTGTCCTCCTCAACGCTGCGCGCAAGGAGATCATCGACGAGGCAGGACTTCTCGCGCTCCTGCAGGAGCGCGAGGACCTCAAGTATCTCACCGATATCATGCCCGACATGGATGCAGAGTATCGCGAGAAGCTGGGAGATCGATACTTCTCCACCCCCAAGAAGATGGGTGCTCAGACTGTCGAGGCCAATATCAATGCCGGCCTTGCTGCTGCCCATCAGATCGTTGCCCTCTTCAGCGAAGGTGAGGTAAAGTTCCAAGTCAATAAGTAACCACTACTATCCCCATAATAATGGCTACAGTAAAACCATTTAAGGGCTGGCGCCCTCCCAAGGACCTGGTCACCAAGGTCAGCTCACGTCCCTACGACGTCCTCGACACGGAGGAGGCTCGCAAGGAGTCTGAGGGCAATCCGATGTCCCTCTACCACATCATCCGCCCGGAGATCAATTTCCCCGCTGGTAAGGATGAGCACGACCCCGAGGTCTATACCGCGGCTCGTGAGCAGAAGGACAAGTTTGTCAAGGAAGGCTGGCTGGTACAGGATGAAAAGCCATGCTACTACCTCTACGCTCAGACTATGGGCGACCGTACCCAGTACGGCTTTGTGGTAGGTGCCTACGTACACGACTACTTCAATAACGTCATCCGCAAGCATGAGCTCACGCTCAGGGCCAAGGAGGATGATCGTATGAAGCACGTCAATGTCCTCAATGCGAATATGGAGCCTGTCTTCCTCGCATTCCCAGACAATGCAGACCTGCAAGCGATCATCGACAAGTACCGCAAGACTGAGCCGGAGTACGACTTCGTCGCTCCTCCGGAGGACTTCCGCCACACCTTCTGGGTCATCAGCGATGACAGAGACATTGAGACCATCACGAGAGAGTTTGGTAAAATGCCTGCGCTCTATATTGCTGATGGCCACCACCGCTCTGCCGCTGCTGCTCGTGTGGGTAAGGAGAGGTCTGAGGCTAACCCCAATCACACCGGCAAGGAGGAGTACAATTACTTCATGGCAGTTGTCTTCCCCGCCAGCCACCTGCACGTCATGGACTACAATCGTGTAGTCAAGGACCTGAATGGACTGACGAAGGAGCAATTCATCAAGAAGCTGGAGGAGAACTTCGATGTAGAGTGTAAGGGAAAGGAGATCTACCACCCCAATAAGCTCCACAACTTCAGTATGTACCTTGATGGTCAGTGGTACTCCCTCACCGCCAAGCCCGACACCTACGATGACAACGACCCTGTCGGCATCCTGGATGTGACGGTATCGAGTAACCTGATCCTCGAGGACATCCTCAAAATTGGTGACCTCCGGACCAGTAACCGCATCGACTTCGTCGGTGGGCTTCGCGGTCTCGAGGAGCTTCAGCGCCGTGTCGATAGTGGTGAGATGATCATGGCCCTGGCACTCTATCCTGTGACTATGGGACAGATCATGAAGATCGCTGACACCGGCAATATCATGCCCCCCAAGGCGACTTGGTTTGAGCCGAAGCTTCGCTCCGGTCTCATTGTCCACACCCTTGAGGACGAAAAGTAAGGGATGAGATAAGAGACCCTTATCTCTCCCTATAAAGAAGAAGAAGAGTGCCTGTGGTTGTATGACCGCAGGCACTCTTTTTTCTGTCCCATAGGGACCTCTAACCATAGGTCAAATGTCGCGCCAATCTAATACCGGTAAAAGAGACATCTAATACCGATATTAGTGGCGACTAATATCGGTATTAGAAATAACCATAGTCAAAGTCGACCATGGCAACCCTCGTCAGTAGCTTCTCTACCATCCTGCCCATTGAAAAAACGGATCATCACAGTGTCACTATAGTCAACAATAATCTGTACATTTGTAGCATAATCAAATCACAACTAATCAATCCATAACAGCACAACTATTATTATGGGAAATCCCAAGATGCGTACAGAGAAAGACTTACTCGGTAGTATGCAGATCCCTATGGATCACCTATATGGTATTCAGACTCAGAGAGCGGCAGACAACTTCCAGTTCTCTCCATACAAGCTCTCCACCTATCCTCGCTTCATCGAGGCTATGGCGATCACAAAGAAGGCAGCCGCGATGGCCAATCACGAGCTCAACGAGCTTCCTGAGGATGTCTTCAAGGCTATTTGTCGGGCATGTGATGAGATCCGCGAGGGCGAGCTGAGAGATCAGTTCTGCATCGATATGTTCCAGGGAGGAGCAGGGACCTCGGCTAATATGAATGCCAATGAGGTGATCGCCAATCGGGCACTTGAGATCCTTGGTTACGAGCACGGAGACTACAAGCACTGTGATCCCCACGACCACGTCAACCTCTCTCAGTCCACCAATGATGCTTACCCAACCTTCGCACACATCGGACTTTACCTCACATTCCTCGACCTTACACCCCACCTCGATGAGCTGATCAAGTCTCTGAGGAAGAAGGCAAAAGAATTCCGTGGGATGCTTAAGATCGGTCGTACCCAGCTCCAGGATGCCGTCCCGATGACCCATGAGCAGACCTTCAATGGCTTCGCCTCAATCCTTGAGGAAGAGATCCCCAATCTTGAGCACGCCGCCAAGCAATTCCTCGTACTCAATATGGGCTCCACAGCCATCGGCACCGGTATCTGCTCTCAGCCCGGCTATCGTGAGGCAGTGATCAAGGCCTTCCGCAAGATCACCGAGTGGGACATCAAGCCGACCAAGGATTACGTAGGCGCCACCTCCGACACCTCCCATATGGTAGGCTACTCCGCAGCCCTTAAGCGCCTAGCCGTCAAGCTCAGCAAGATCTCCAATGACCTGCGCCTCCTATCCAGTGGTCCCTTTGCCGGACTCGGGGATATCAGCCTTCCCGCTCGTCAGCCCGGCTCGTCCATCATGCCCGGTAAGGTCAATCCTGTCATCCCCGAGGTGATCACTCAGATCGCTATGAAGGTGATCGGAAACGACGTCTGCGTGACTATGGCAGGCGAGGCCGCACAGCTGGAGCTCAATGCTATGGAGCCTATTATGGTCCAGTGCTGCTTCGAGAGCTCTGATCTCCTGATGCGTGCTATGGACACCCTGCGGGAGCTCTGTATCGACGGCATCAAGGCCAATGCTGAGCACACCCGCAAGCAGGTATACGACAGCCTCTCCATCGTGACGGCTCTCAATCCCTACATCGGCTACGACAACTCGACCCTCCTCACACAGGAGGCTCAGGCATCCGGACGGAGTATTGTAGACCTCGTGCTCGAGAAGGGCATCCTCTCCAAGGAGCAGCTCGACGAGATCCTCGATCCTGACAATCTGACCCAGCCGGTAAGACTTGACATCAAGCCCCTCAAGAGTGTAGAGTAAGCCGCCCCTACTGCCTTTTTGGCACAAAACAAACTCAAGCGACGCATCAGAGCATTCTCTGCTCTGGTGCGTCGCTCTCGTCCCCCCCCCTCTCCTACCGATGCTTGGCGAGGCAGTGAAGAGTATTCGATCATCCGACAGGGAGCCAACCTACGACCGGAACCTTACTGAGAAAGGACACAAGGAACCCCTGAGGACTGACAACCCTCCACCTGCAGTCTCTGCGATGGGGAGACTTATGCTAAAATAGGTATATTTGGGAAGAAATAAATAGACCCATGTATAACCACTGGAAAATTAATGAGCTAACTGACGAAGAGAAAAAGATCGCTTCCCTGCTGGCTCAGGAATATAAACTCCTCACCTCCATCACCTCACTTATGGTGCAGCGGGGAGTGAGGAGTGACGATGAGGCGTCACACTTCCTTGAGCCAAGGATGAGCGAGCTGCATGACCCCTTCTTGATGAAGGATATGGATGCCGCTGTCCAGCGGATCAATCAGGCCATCGGCGATAAGGAGCGGATCCTTATCTATGGAGACTATGACGTCGATGGTACGACAGCTGTCGCCCTTGTCTATAAGTACCTGCGACAGATCACTCCATCGCTGGAGTTCTACATCCCGGATCGCTACTCCGAGGGGAGTGGCATCTCGGATATGGGGCTTGACTTTGCGAGGGAGAGGGGCTGTACGCTCCTCATCACGCTCGACTGCGGGACCAAGGAGGTGGAGATGATCGATAAGGCCGCTGAGCTCGGTATAGACGTGATCGTCTGCGATCACCACCTACCCGGTCCGGTGCGACCTAATTGCATCGCTATGCTTAATCCTAAAGCTCCCGACTCCGGCTACCCCTTCAAGGAGCTGTCCGGATGTGGCGTGGGCTTCAAGCTAATGCAGGCCTTTGCTATGAGCAATAGGTCCGACAAGCGAGGACTGCATGACTTGGTGGACCTCGTGGCAGTCAGCTGCGCTGCCGACCTGGTGGAGCTGAAGGATGAGAATCGCATACTCGCTTACTATGGGCTCAAGAAGCTCAATAGACATCCCACTGTGGGACTAAAAGGGCTCATCAACGTGAGTGGTATCAGCAATCAGACGCTCGACATCTCCGACATCATCTTCAAGATCGGTCCGCGCATCAATGCCTCAGGACGCATCCAAAATGGTCGTGAGGCGGTAGAGCTTTTGCTCTCAAAGAACCCCAAGGATGCCCTTAAGCGTAGCGTGAACTTAGATAAGTACAATACGCAGCGTCGCGAGATCGATCAGTCGATCACTCAGGAGGCAAATGAGATCGTGGAGGGTTTTAAGGACATGGATCAGCACAAGGTGATCGTGGTCTACGACCCCTCCTGGCACAGTGGCGTGATAGGCATCGTCGCGAGCCGTCTCAGCGAAAAGTACAATCGGCCCACCATCGTCCTCTCAGACTCGGACAGCCAGACCATCTCCGGATCGGCTCGGAGTGTACGAGGCTTCAATATCTACTCTCTCATCGAGCGGTGCGCTGATCTGCTGGACAACTTCGGGGGACACCCGTTTGCATCCGGCCTGACAATCAAGAAGAAAAATCTCCACCGCTTCATCAAGGAGGTGACCGAGATCGCTGACCGAGAGATCTCACTGGATGACCTGACACCCGTGCTAACCATCGAGGAGGAGCTGAAGCTAAGAGAGATTACTCCAAAATTTAGGCGTCAGCTGCTGAAGCTGGCCCCCTTTGGGCACGGCAATGAGCCACCTATCTTTGTCACCTATGGAGTGGTATGTGTCACCCCCCCCCGTATCACCGGCTACCAGGGATCGCACCTAAAGCTCGTCCTCAGTATGCCCGATCAAATGCCTATCATGCAAGCGATGGCATACAATCAGGCGGATAAGCTGACGATGCTGCAGCAGGACACCACCTTTGACGTCGCCTACACCATTGACGAATATACCAGGCAGGGTCATCACAATATCCAGCTCAATATTAAGGACATCCGTCTCCACGCTGCAGATCTGTAGTCACTCGGACGACATATGCGCAGAGATTACAGCCAAGCCACCCCTCTCGAAGTACTAAGGGAGATATGGGGGTACTCCTCCTTTCGCCCAATGCAGGAAGAGGTGATCCGGTCCGTCCTTAGGGGAGACGATACCCTCGCCCTTATGCCCACGGGGGGAGGTAAGTCGATTACCTTCCAGGTGCCTGCCCTGATACTCGAGGGGATCACACTTGTGATCACCCCTCTCGTGGCACTGATGCGAGATCAGGTCGAGAAGCTGAAGTCCCTTGGGATCAATGCCCAGGCACTCTACAGTGGGATGACTCGGGGAGAGACACTCGCCGTACTGGACAATATCGTCTACGCTGCTGACTACAAGATCCTCTATATTGCTCCCGAGCGATTGCAAAATGAGCTTTTCCTACGCCGGCTAGGAGCGATGGACATATCTCTGATGGTGGTGGATGAGTGCCACTGCATCAGTCAGTGGGGCTATGACTTTCGCCCGGACTATATGACTATCGCCTCAGCAAGGAGCATCATCGGAGAGGATGTCCCGATGCTAGCTCTCACGGCGACAGCGCCTCCACGTGTAGTCGAGGATGTGATCCGAAGCTTGGAGTTTAGGCAGGGGTATAAGGTCTTCAGGAGGAGCTTCTACCGGGACAATCTCTCCTACGTCGTCCGCAGGACCTATGATAAGCCCCGCGAGCTGATCCATATCCTCTCGAGCGTAGAGGGATGTAGTCTTGTCTACGTGCGGACGAGGCGACAGGCGGAGCGCTTTGCACAGCTGCTGCAGGATGCGGGATTTAGCGCTGACTTTTTCCATGCGGGACTGGACCCCTCGATCAAGCAACAGAGGCAGCAAGCGTGGCAGAGTGAGGAGCTGAGGATAATGGTCTGCACGACCGCTTTCGGGATGGGCATCGACAAGGAAAATGTGCGCCTGGTGATCCACCCCATTTCACCATTTAGTCCTGAGAGCTACTACCAGGAGGCCGGGCGCGCCGGCCGAGATGGGAAACGCTCCTATGCGGTACTCCTCTACACCCCACTGGAGGACGAGGAGTATCTCTCTAAGCTCATCAAGTCCCACTACCCACCTCCGGAGACAGTCGTGCAGATATACAATTGGCTGGGAGACTACTTCGGGGTGGCAGTCGAGTCGGGGACTGGATCCTACCATGAGCTACTGCCGTATGACTTTATCAAGAGGTACCACTGTCCACTATTTGTCCTCAGGGCGGCACTCAAGATCCTGACCCTCTCCGGCTACATTGAGCACCGGGAGGATTACCATATGGCAAGCCGTCTGATCTTCACGATCAATCGCAATGACCTCTACACATTCTTCTCCGATGATGAGGCGAAGTACGATGACCTGGTGGAGCTACTGCTGAGGAGTTACGAGGGGATCTTCACAGAGTATGCCTTCATCGATGAGTCAATGATCCAAACTAAGCTGGGACTGAGCCCGGAGCAACTCTACCGGATGCTGATCCAGATGCGGCGCTGGGGCGTGATCGAGTATATCCCCGGCAAGCGGTCTGACTATGTCGTCTACACGCAGCAGAGGCTTCCGTCGCGGGAAGTTAAGATACCAGCTTACATCTATGACCAGCAGCTGGGAGGGGAGGTAGATCGGCTCACCAAGATGATCGACTACATCAGGTGTGACGACTCCTGCAGGGTGAGGATATTGATGGAGTACTTCGGAGAGAAGGCTCCCCTACCCTGCGGCTACTGCGACTACTGCCTCTCTCACAAGACCAAGACCCTGACCTATCGCCTGATCCACGAGATCTCAGATACAATGCTGGATCACCCCGATGGCATCATGAGACAAGAGTTGCGTGAGAGCTTCCCCACAGTCACCGCCAAGCAGTGGGACTACACGCTCGACTTTCTCTCCTCTCAGGGCTACACGATCGATCAGACCGAGGGGAAAGTACGTCTCCACCTAACTACAGAATGACCACTCGCAATTACTTATATCATAACTAATGAAAGGACTAAAGAGTACCATCCTTGCATCACTGGCAGTGATGACATTGGCATGCAACCCAAGGCAGGAGATCAACGACCTCGACCTTGTCACATCTGGCAAGGGGGCAATTACCTTTGACCTCAGTCTCGCCTCCTACAACCATCCCCGGACCATATTCCGGGCTGACGAGGAGATACTGAAGGACAAGGCGAAGCTAAATACGATAAATGGTCTAAGAATAGTTCTCTATAAGGACAATGACAAAGGAGAGCCGGGGGAGGTAGCTTACGCTTTTGACAAAGACGTCAACGCCTTCCGGGGCGAGCGGAAGGGGGCCGACCTCCTTAATCCTGACGATACGGCGGGGATATTCTCCATCACCGGCATCGATGGGATCGAGCCGGCCAATTACACCCTCTACTTCTTTGCCACCCCATCTAGGGCCCTGATACAAGCAACCCAGCCTGGCAAAGACTTCGCTGAGATCAAGCGTCCTCTGAAGATTGACTTTACCGACAAATTCGTCAAAGGAGCGGATATGGGCTTCCACACGGCACTATACAGCTCCGCATCCAACATCGACAGTCCGGTCAAGGTATCGGAGGAGGAGTTATTCAAGAGTGTTGCCTCCAGCCCTATTAAGCTCGGTAGCATCACGCTGAGGGCATTGGATGGCATAGCCATCGCCAAGCTTGACATCAACCAAGCGAAGCAAGCCTCTTCAGGGATAATCATTGGAAAGGAACACTTCTTCTTTCCTGATGTACTCAATAAGTCCGTGATTCTCTTCCCCGAGCTCGACAAGGATGCGGAAAAGAATCTATCCATTCCGAAGGATGACAATTACGATGGGATGGAAGGCTGGACCGAGACACAGCTAGCAGAGGCTTTTCAGTACAATCCCATTAAAGGTGATGCACAAACAAGCACTTGGCTAAAAAATAAGGACGACATCACCGATCCGATCATCCTTCCGGAGAATACCACTGCACCAGACCAGCTTAGCAATCGTGTAGTGACCAGGCTTGTGGCGAGGCTCAACGTCATGCCCACAAGCCAGGAGGAGGGCTTTGCCATCGAAGACAATAACAGCTGGTTCTCATACAAGGGGAAGAATTATTCGTGGACGAAGTTCGCGGAAAAGTACGCAACTGCCGCAACGAAAAACAACAATGAGACAACGATCACTAAGGAGGAAAAGACCCTACTGGAGATAGGGCTGGCCATCAATAAGGCACTTAACAAGGGGAGCATAGAGCCCAAGTATGGCGATGAGCTACCTTCAGTACCTGCAAATGGCTACAACTCCAAGGATCTCAAGATCTACAAGTTTGGCTTTTCCTACTTCAGCATTCCGATCAGGCACTACAGCGATGAGGTCACCCAGTCACTAAAGACCATTGGCCGATATGGCGTAGTCAGGAATACCCTTTATCTCATCTCCTTCACCTCAATTACCCGCATTGGTGCACCTACTTATGATAGTCTTCCCAAGGAGACAAACTATACAGCGGCAGTCACCTCGGACCTCTCCATAGACTTTGAGGATCGCAAGCTGATAAAGAACGAGGTAGACCTGTAAGTACGAGAGACTTGCCTATGGACTAAGGTCAGAAACTGGCGAGCCGGACCGACCTTGATCCTGCCGTAAAATGGAAGAAAATGGCTATATTGCGGTATCAAGTTCAATCATTTGTTCAATCATAAGGATTTCTCAAAGCAACCTATGAAAAAACTATTGCAGTGGGGTATGACTCTGAGTGCGGTGATAGCATCAGCGCTCCTACTTCCTCAGAGCTCCCAAGCATGTACTAATCTCATCGTCGGCAAGAATGCCTCTGTCGATGGGAGCGTCATCGTCAGCTACGCAGCTGACAGCCACACCCTCTACGGCGAGCTCTATCACTGGGCTGCCCGTGACTGGGAGCCGGGGCATATGATGGATGTCTACGTGTGGGACTCTGGCGAGTACAAGGGACAGATCCCTCAGGTCGCTCATACGTACAACGTCGTGGGCAATATGAACGAGCACCAAGTCTGCATCACCGAGACTACTTGGGGCGGGCTGGAACAGCTCGAGGGTACCGAGGGTCTCATCGACTACGGGAGCCTGATCTACATTGCCCTCCAGCGCTCCAAGAGCGCCCGCGAGGCTATCGATGTGATGACCGGTCTCGTACGCGACCATGGGTACTGCAGTACCGGTGAGACCTTCACCATTGCAGACAAGAATGAGGTGTGGCTCATGGAGATGATCGGCAAGGGCAAGGGCGAGAAGGGCGCTGTATGGGTAGCCACCCGCATCCCTGATAACGCCATCACTGCGCATGCCAATCAGGCTAGGATCCAGAAGATCAACTTCAAGGACAAGGAGAATTGGCTTTACTCCAAGGACGTCATCTCCTTTGCCCGCCAGAAGGGGCTCTTCAAGGGTAAGGATGCAGACTTCTCCTTCCAGAAGGTCTACAATCCCTACACCTTTAGCGGACTTCGCGGCTGCGAGGCGAGAGTATGGTCATACTTCAATCGCTTCCACAAGGGGATGGAGCAGTACACCGACCTCGTGATGGGCTACAAGGCTGACGCTGAGCCTATGCCCCTCTACGTCGTGCCCGATCGCAAGCTCTCTGTCGCTGACGTGCAGAATATGATGCGCGATCACTACGAGGGTACGCCTATGGATATGACTAAGGATGCAGGCGCCACCTATGGCGTACCGTACCGCTGGAGACCGATGAACTTCAAGGTGGATGGTAAGGAGTACCTCAATGAGCGCGCCATCGCTACCCAGCAGACCGGCTTTGTCCTCGTGGCACAGCTGCGTAGCAACAAGCCTGATCTCGTTGGACCGGTTCTCTGGTTTGGCTGCGACGATGCCAATACCACCGTTTTCTCACCTATGTACGGCTGCATCACAGAGTCGCCTCTCGCTTTCCGCGTTGGCAATGGCAGCATGACTGAGTTCTCATGGACCAGTGCCTTCTGGATCAATAACTGGGTCGCCAACATGTGCTACGGCAAGTATGACTACATGATCCGCGACATCCGTCCTGTACAGCAGGAGCTGGAGAAGGGATTCCTCGACAACCAGTCTGCTGTGGAGGCTCGAGCTCTTGAGATCGAGAAGAGCCAAGGCCGTGAGGCTGCTGTCGCCTACCTGACTCAGTACTCAGCCAAGTGTGCCAATGGTGCCACAGATCGCTACCGCGAGCTAGCTCAGTACCTCATCGTTAAATATATCGATGGTAACGTCAAGAAGGAGAAGAATGGTCACTTCGAGACCGAGAATGGTATGATCGTCTTCCCCGACCAGCCCGGCTATAGCGAGAGCTACTACAAGGCTATCGCTGAGGATAATCCGAAGCAGCTGATAGTCCCTGAGGGCTGCAAGTAACCCTATATCGTATAAACTACGTAGGGAGCGGTACTATATACAGTACCGCTCCCTACTCTTTTTGCAAGGACCGATCTGCTTAGGTCTTTTCCTCAAGACTATAACAACTAAGGGGGCTGTACCGCGGATATGCGATACAGCCCCCTTTAGCTACGCGAAAGAGACTACTCCGACATACGGAGAATGCCTCCTACTGGACGAAGCAATTAGTCCTTATTCAGATTGACGCGCTTAAAGTCAACAACAGTGAGCTCCTTATTCTCAGACTTGAGGATCTGCTCCACAGTCTTCTTACTATCGAGGATAGACTCCTGCATAAGGAGGCAATTCTCCTTGAAGTACTTATTGAGAGAGCCCTCAGCGATACGATCGAGGAGGTTCTCGGGCTTGCCCTGCTCACGAGCCTTGTCACGAGCGATCTCGAGCTCACGCTGTCTGATCTCCTCGGTCACCCCCTCCGGCATGATAGCGACAGGATTCATCGAGGCGATCTGCATACAGATCTCATTCGCCATCTTCTCAGAGGGCTCAATGTTAAATCCTGCAATGGCAGCCAGCATGTTTCCGGGGTGGATATAGCCATAGGTGTGAGGAGCCTCGATGAACTCGTAGTGACCGAGCTCTACCTTCTCTCCCGTCACACCAGACTGCTGAGTCACCTCAGCCTCTACCGTATGACCATTATCCATCGTCAGAGTGAGGAGCTCCTCAAGAGACTTCGGCTTATTCTTCATAGCGACATCAAGGATACCCTCAGTAACGCCACGGAAGCCATCGGTCGCAGAGACGAAGTCAGTCTCACACTTCAGAGCTACGATGGCAGCAAAGCCATCCTCGTACTTGGCGAGCACACACCCCTGCTCTGCGGTGCGCTCAGAGCGCTTAGCAGCGATAGCCTGACCGCGCTTGCGGAGGATCTCGACAGCCTTGTCGTGATCACCCTCAGCCTCCTGGAGTGCCTTCTTGATATCAGCAAGACCTGCATTGGTAAGATCACGCAGTGCCTTGATGTCCTTCATCGATACAGCCATAGTTGTATATATAGTTTAGTTGTTATGATTATTAGCTTGTCTGAAACAAAAAAAGTAAGGTCCTCTTGCGTCCCCCTCTTATGTGATGGAAGCAAGAGGGCCTTAGTGTCATAAAGACCGATAGCAGTCTGCCATCGGTGGGCGTACCCTCACGGAGATTGGGTAGGTGATAGATGCTTTACTCCTCAGTCGAAGTCTCGCTCTCGTTATCACCCTCTATCTCATCGGGAGTAGCTTCAGTCTCCTGATCGCCACTCTCATCGCCCTCTTCCTTTGCACGGCGTACACCTGAGAAGCGACGACGACGACGGCCACGGCCCTCGCCATTCTCATCCTCAGAGTCTCCATCCCTATCGGCATTATCCGTATTCTGGATCTTGCGCTCCTGAGAGCCCTCCTTGATAGCCTCACAGGCGGCAGCCACGATCAGCTCGATGCCATCGTGAGAGTCGTCATTGGCGGGGATCAGGAAGTCGATATCACGCGGGTTCGCATTGGTATCAGCGATAGCAAAGACAGGGATACCGAGCAGGTGAGCCTCCTTCACAGCAATATGCTCGCGCACAGAGTCAATGACAAAGATAGCGCTCGGAAGAGTCTTCATGGAGGCGATAGAGCCAAAGTTCTTCTCCAGCTTCTCGCGCTGACGATCGATCTGTAGCTTCTCACGCTTGGAGAGGTTGTCAAAGACACCATCCCCCTTCATCCTGTCGATACGATCCATCTTGGAGACCGTCTTACGGATGGTGGGGAAGTTGGTCAGCATACCACCCAGCCAACGCTCGGTGACGTAGGGGACGCCTGCCTCTCCGCAAAGCCTCGCTACCGACTCCTGAGCCGATCTCTTGGTAGCGACAAAGAGGACAGTCTTACCCTCCTGGGCAAACTTCTTGAGTGCCTCGCATGCCTCGTCGATCTTTGCTACAGTCTTGTGCAGATCGATGATATGGATGCCATTCTGCTCCATAAAGATGTATGGAGCCATTGCAGGATTCCACTTACGGGTAAGGTGACCGAAGTGTGCGCCTGCATCGAGCAATTGGTCAAATGTTATTTGTGACATATATCGTTTACTTTCTTCTTGATTATCTTAAGAGATCAGCCTGCGCAGTAGGGGGCCATACAGCCCCATCCCACAGGCTTGGATGCTAAACGTAGTCTTACAGCGAACTGCTCGATTAGGTTAACGCTTAGAGAACTGGAACTTACGACGAGCTCCGGGCTGACCGGGCTTCTTACGCTCAACGACACGATCGTCGCGAGTCATAAAGCCTGCGGCACGCAGAGCAGCCTTATCATCAGGATTGACCTTGACGAGAGCACGGGCGATACCGAGACGCGAAGCCTCGCTCTGACCGGTCGTACCACCGCCATTGACATTGATATTGATGTCGTAGCGATCCTCCACACCTAGGAGAGCCAGAGGCTGTCTCACGATGCGGATGAGGAAGGGATTGGGGAAAAAGTCCTCAAGAGCCTTCTTATTGATCATAATTTTCCCGCTGCCCTCCTTGAGATAGACACGGGCGACAGATGCTTTTCTTCTGCCGAGTGCATTGATTACTTCCATGCTATGCTATTTCTCTTACTTAAGGTTGGGGAATTCGATCTTGCGGGGCTTCTGAGCAGCCTTGTCGTGCTCCTCACCTCCATAGATGTAGAGGTGATCGATCAGCGTCTTGCCGAGGCGGTTCTTAGGCAGCATACCTGCGACCATACGACGGACGAGACGATCAGCACCGCCCTTCTCAAACTCTCTCTTAGGAGTAGAGAAACGCTGTCCACCCGGATAGCGGGTGTAGCGTACATAGACGCGGTCAGTCCACTTTTTACCGGTCATAATGGCCTTGTCAGCATTGATGACAACGACATTATCACCGCAATCAACGTGCGGAGTGAAGGAAGGCTTATGCTTCCCTCTGAGCAACTTAGCGATCTCGCTGCAGAGACGTCCGATAGGCAGTCCCGTGGCGTCTACAAGGAGCCACTCAGCCTCGACAGTTGCCTTATTTGCAGAAATGGTCTTATAACTTAAAGTATCCATTTACCAGTAACTTATTAGTATTGAGTTATATCCAGCGGTAGATGTCTCACGAGTCCTCGCCTGTGAAAAATCATCTCTTTGCTAATCATGGTAGGCGTGCAGCCCCCCTCGAGGATAAGCAAGAGCTCTCGACATCCGTCCTCTTGATAATAATCGGCGTGCAAAGATAGCACTTTTCCACATCTCTTCCAATCAAAGTTGTATCTAATTATTAGGGATGAGAAAGGCCGAGCGGGGGTGGCAACAGTGGTATTACCTCCAAAGACAAAATTTCCTACCTTTGTCCAAAGAATAAAATCACTCAACAAATAACTACATTGTATGAAAAAAGGTATTGTACCGTCCGCTGTGGCGATGGCCCTTCTGGCTGTCAGCGCCATCGGCTGTGACGGAAACAAGAAGACCGAAGACACCGCGGCAGCCGACCAGGTGCCGGCTATCGACACGCTCGCCATGGACCGCACGGTCTCTCCGCGAGAGAATTTCTTCCTCTATGCCAATGGTGGCTGGATGAAGGCTCATCCGCTCACTCCCGAGTACTCTCGCTTTGGCGCTTTCGATGAGCTGTCTCTCAAGTCTGAGGTGGCTGCACACGAGATCATCGAGAGCCTGAAGGACGCCACAGAGGGCACGGATGAGGCCAAGGCGTACCTCCTCTACGCACTCAGCACCGACTCCGCTAAGCTGGAGTCCGATGGAGCCAAGCCGATCCTCGATGACCTCGCAGAGATCGATGCTCTTGCCGACAAGGATGCGCTCGTAGACTACATGGCGAAGTCTGACAACCAGGGCGGTGGATCCTTCTTCAACACCTTTGTCGCTGCGGACGAGAAGTGCAGCGACGTCAATATCCTCAATCTCTATCAGGCGGGACTCGTGATGGGCGTCCCGGACTACTACTCTGATGAGGCCGCCTATAAGGGCAATCAGGAGGCCTACCGCACCTACTTTACCCGCGTCTTTGACCTCGTGGGGATGAAGGAGGCTTCGACACAGGCTGATCGACTCTTTGGCTTAGAGAAAGGTCTCTCCAAGATCCTCTACACGATGGTGGAGCTGAGAGACAGCCAGCGGAATTACAATAAAATGTCTCTCGAGGACTTCTATGCTCAGCACACTTTCCCCTGGAAGCGCTACATCGATGGTCGCGAGGGTTACGAGTCGGTCAAGGAGCTGAATGTCGCACAGAAGGACTACTTCGACCGCTTCGACAAGTGGTTTGCTGCCACCTCACTGGAGGATCTGAAGCTTTTCCTCAAGGGACAGCTCATTGATGGTGCCAGCGATCTCCTCAGCAACGACTTCCGCGAGGCAGCCTTTGCGCTCCACGGCAAGTCGATCGCCGGTAAGGAGGAGATGAAGCCCCTCTGGAAGCTGGGCGTCAACCGCGTAGACAACTGCCTCGGCGATGTGATCGGCAAGCAGTATGTCGCCAAGTACTTCCCCCCGGAGGCGAAGGAGCGTATGACAGAGCTGGTAAATAATCTGGTCTCGGCTCTCAGCTCTCGCATCGACAACCTCTCTTGGATGACCGCCGCAACTAAGGAAAAGGCGCAGGAGAAGCTGGGTGCCTTCACCGTCAAGATCGGCTACCCCGACAAGTGGCTCACCTTTGAGAAACTGAATACCAACAATGAGTCGCTCTATGCCTACAGCAAGGAAGTAGGCACCTTCCTCACCCGTCGCAACACCGCCGACCTCGAGAAGCCTGTCGATCGCGATCGTTGGCTGATGAATGCTCATCAGGTGAATGCCTACTACAATCCGACAACCAACGAGATCTGCTTCCCCGCAGGGATCCTGCAGCCACCTTTCTTCAATCTCAATGCAGACGATGCGGTCAATTATGGCGCCATCGGCGTCGTGATCGGTCACGAGATGACCCACGGATTTGACGACCAAGGCTGCAACTACGACGCTAAGGGCAATATGGAGAATTGGTGGACGGAAGAGGATCGGAAGACCTTCGACGCTGCCACGCAGAAGCTCGCCGCTCAGTTTGATCGCGTAGAGGTAGCGCCCGGGCTGATGGCCAATGGTCAGATGACTCTCGGAGAGAACATTGCCGACCAGGGCGGACTCCTTGTCGCCTACGATGCTATGGTCAAGGCCACCGATGGCAAGGAGTACCCGGAGATCGATGGGCTCAGCCGTGACCAGAGATTCTACCTCGGCTATGCCCGCGTATGGGGACAGAATATCCGTCCTGAGGAGATCATCCGTCGCACGAAGACAGACGTCCACAGCCTCGGTAAATTCCGTGTCAATCAGACTCTGAAGAACATCGACACCTTCTACACCGCATTCGGTATCCAGGAGGGAGACTCTATGTACATTGCTCCAGAGGAGCGTGTGGAGATCTGGTAAGTCGTCCCCCTATATTAATCAAAAGGAGCGAGAGGGTGTCACGCCGATAAGCGTGGCACCCTCTCGCTCCTAATGCCTGACACCATCACCATCCCATGTACCCACATCCGGGCAAATGAGATCATGTGAATAAAGCAGATAGAACCTGCAAATGAAATATGAGTAAGAAAATCCTTGCACGCATCAAAAATAGTGGTAGATTTATCAAGTGACCTTTAATATGCTATAGATGGAAATACATTTAGCTCATATCCGGGAAGAGGGAAAAGGATGCTTTGTAGAGCAAAGCATTGAGGAGCATTGCCTTAACGTGGCAAGGCTGGCACGAGAGCTGATCTACGAGGATGAGGACTCTTGTGGGCTGAAAGACTTAGCTTACAACGCCGGTCTACTTCACGACTTCGGAAAGTACCGACCGGACTTCCAGAGATACATCCTCGCTGCCTCCGGAGCTAACCAATCCGGCAAGGTACCCCCCAAGGCACCGCACGCCATAGTGGGTGCCATTGAGGCAAGGCGACTATTTGACGACCCTATGATTGCAGAGACTCTTGCCTACTGCATCAGCGGGCATCATCGTGGACTCTACGATCATAATGAAATGGAGAGACGGCTGCGCCACGGAGAGCACAAGAGGTGGTGCGATGCGTGTGAGAAGCTAACAAGCGTTGAGGATCTCGAGACGGCCGATTGTGACGATGTGGACGAGCCCGACGATCTCCAGATGGCGATCCGCATACTCTTCTCCGCACTTGTGGACGCCGACCGACTGGACACCGAGCGATTTATGACTCCGGATCTCAGTGCGGAGAGATTACGGATAAAGGGCAACTACGCTTCACTAAGTACCCTCCGAGAGCGACTGAGAGCGAAGACAGAGAGCTTTAGGTCTGCCCCCAACACGCCTGTCAATCGTGCGCGAGCATACTTCTTAGAGAGCTGTCGGACCCATGGTGCAGAGAGTGATCCGGGCATCTACACCCTCTCGCTCCCCACCGGGGCGGGTAAGACCATCTCCTCCATGGCGTGGGCGCTTGAGATGGCGATCCGTAACCATCACGACCGGATCATCTACGTCATCCCATACACCTCTATCATCACTCAGACAGCAATGGTCTTCAGAGAAATCTTTGGCGAAGAGAATATCCTGGAGCACCACTCCGAGGTCGTGGTGGAGCAGCAGGGCGAGGATGATAAAAGCGATGAGCAGATGTCCCGTCTGAGTTTCCTCACGGAGAATTGGGATGCCCCGATCATCCTGACGACGAATGTCCAGTTCTTCGAGAGCCTCTTTGCCTCCAAGCCGGCCAAGTGTCGAAAGGTGCACAGCATCGCCAACTCAGTCATCGTTATGGATGAAGTGCAGGCTCTTCCGGAGGGCTTCCTGAGTCCCATACTCTCAGCCATAAGTACGCTCTCCGGGGCATTTCACTGCTCCATACTCTGCTGCAGTGCCACTCAGCCGGTATACGACGAGGACTTGTGTTCGCCCAATGATGGGGAAGACTACTACATCCCCCTTGACACCAAGGGCGATCTGGTGACAAGAGATGCGAGGTACTTCGCCCCATTTGACCGTGTCGACTACCACTTGGAGCCACAGATGTTGACCTCGCAGGAGCTGGCCGAGAGACTGGCTGCGGAGCACTCCGTCCTCTGCGTTGTCAATAGCCGAAAGGACGCCGGTCAAGTGTACCGCGCCCTTAGAGATATACCTAAGGTCAAGGCAGACGAGGTGATCCACCTCTCGCGATCGATGTGCTCTACACACCTACGAAGGGCGATCGAGACAATCAAGGAGCGTATGAGAGAGGGGGAGCCGACTAAGGTCATCTCTACGCAACTCATCGAGGCAGGGGTTGACCTCGACTTCCCCTGCGTCTGGAGAGCCCACTCCGGACTCGGCTCGATCATACAGGCGGGCGGCCGGTGCAATCGTGAGGGAAAAATGGAGCAGCGCGGACAGGTTTTTGTCTTTAGCCTCACTGATGGCAGTAAGTCCTTTGGCAATATCGCCCGAGGCTGCAATGCAACCAAGATGCTGCTTCACAAGCTATCCAATAAAATAGCCGACCCGACCGATCCTGAGGTGATCGCCAAGTATTACCGCCTGTACTTTAGGGATATCCCAGACTTCGACACAGAGGGGATTGGAAAAGATCTGACAGACGACCCTGAGGACATTAATTTTGAGTCAGCGGCTGAGCGCTTCAAGCTCATCGATGACAAGGGGACCTTCCCTGTCATCGTTCCCTATATGGAGGAGGGCAAGGCGCTCGTGAGGAAGATCCGCAACCATGAGATCCTCTCACGGGAGGACTACCACCGGATGCAGGAGTACAGCGTCTCCCTCCGACAGGGTGACTACACCACCCTACTCGGTCACGGCAATATTGAGCAGATCCCTTGGGGCGAAGACTTCATCTCGGTCTTGGTGGACGACAACTGCTACGATAGTGTAGCCGGAGTAGTCATCTCCAACCACTGGGTTGAGGAAACACAGACCGCGTAAGAGAATAACACTAATCACAACATTACTATCTATGACAGAAAAACCAATGTCCAAGGAGTATTGCCTCGAGCTGAGTGGGGACTTCGCCTGCTTCACCCGCCCGGAGCTGAAGGTGGAGCGCGTCAGCTATGACGTGATCACCCCCTCGGCAGCACGCAATATCTTCCAAGCCATCCTATGGAAGCCGGCCTTACGCTGGGAGGTGAGCCGCATCGAAGTGCGGAAGCCGATCAGACACATCTCCGTCAAGCGCAACGAAGTGGGAGCTCTGGCACGACCCGGTGGCAAGGAGATACTTATCGAGGAAGCCCGTCAGCAGAGGACCTCCTACATTCTCAGGGACGTAGAGTACAGGATCTTTGCGCGGCAGGTCTTCATCCCCGTCTCCGACCGCTCCGAGGAGGCGAGGCGAGACTTTGAGTCACGGAGCGAGGTCGAGAAGCAGTCCGAGTGCCCCGGCAAATACCAAGGGATGTTTGAGCGACGTGCCTCCAGAGGGCAGTGCTTCTCGATGCCCTACTTAGGGTGCCGGGAGTTCAGTTGCCACTTCAGTTACATACCCGATGCCCCTTACAGCGAGGGCATTGATGAGACTCGGGATCTCGGGCTGATGCTGTATGACATGGACTTTGAGAGCAATCCGAAGAGCCCCGAGGCGATGTTTTTCCGTGCCAGGATGGATCACGGTGTGATCGAGGTCCCGAAACCCGATAGCGAAGAGATACTGCGATGATACTACAGTCACTATACGAGAGGGACAAAGCGCTGGGGGAGAAGCTGCCGGACGGCTTTGTCAGGAAAGAGATCCCACTCATCATCGTAATCGACCCGGCTGGGAGCTTGGTGCTGGTAAAGGGACTTGAGGACGGGGCTAAGGAGCAAGGGGAGTCTCATACTATCCCCACTCCTGTGACTAGGACCTCCGGTGTGTCTCCCAATCTCTTCTGGGATCACTATGGCTACGTGCTGGGTCTCGCTAAGAAAGAGAGCGAGAAAGAGTGCGCAAAGTCAAGGAGACAGATGGATGCCTTTGTGGAGCAAGTCAGGCAGTTTGCCAAGAAGTTTCCATCCAACCCGGTCTTCCAAGCGGTGAAAGCCTTCTACGATAAGGAGGAGTACCTCAGGATCACACAGGACGAAGATAAGGTAGCTGCCATCACCAAGAAGCCGGGAGCAAACATGACCTTCCTCGTTTCCTTCCCCGGTGGCAGTGACCGACTCGTCACCGATGAGCAGGATCTCAGGGACTACCAGAGTGCTCACTACTACGCTGGTCAGACTGATGGTGAGGAGGCTATCTGCCTGATCACGGGACGCAAGGGTCCCATCTCCAGACTTCACCCGGGGATCAAGCTGAGCGGGATGCCACTCTCGCTCGTCAATTTTCAGGTCAATAGCGGATACGACTCCTACGGCAAGTCTCAGGCCTACAATGCTCCTGTCTCACCGCAAGCCGCTGAGGGGTACGCCAGTGCACTCAACGATCTGCTTGGTAAGGACAAGGACACCAATTACTTCCTTGCCGGCATCACCTATGTCTTCTGGACCAGCCATACAGACGAGGACAAGCTGGCAGGCGACTTCAGGTCGGCCACTTTTAGCCCGCCTTTAGCTCCTCTGGAGGGAGACGGCAAGAAGGGGAAGCCTACCAAGCGCAAGGGGAAAACTCCCTTACAGATTGACCGAGCGAAGTGCAAGAAGGTGCTGAGCACCCTTCGAGCCATTAGAGGGGATAAGAATGCACTACTACAGCGTGACTCTGAGGAGCGCTTTTACCTCCTCGCCCTGGAGCCGGGGAGAGGTCGGATATCGGTCAAGCTCTTCGTTGAGGGGACGATACGGGAGATCTTTGCCCATACCCTCCAGCACCTCGAGGACCTCAAGATCTACGGGAGAGAGGTGAAGAGGATGGACGATGACCCTGCCATACCCTCTCTCTACGCACTCGTAGGGGCACTCATGCCCGCTGCCCTCAAGGCAGATAAGTGGCCCAAGCGCCCCATCGAGGCACTCGTCAGGAGCATCACCACCGGAGCGCCCTACCCGACGGACCTCTACACCTCCTGCCTACAGCGCATCAAGGCTGAGCGAAACGTCTCCGAGCTACGTGCTGCCTACATCAAGGGCTACATCAATAGAGACTACCGGTACAAGCATCATACAGAAGAAAATATCATCACCATGTCACTCGACAAAAACCAAACCAACAAGGGATATCTCGCCGGACGGCTCTTCGCCGTACTCGAGTCTCTCCAGCAGATCGCCAATAGTAAGGCGACCATCACCGACAGCTACTTCGGCAACGCTATGACCTCGCCTGCAGCTGTCTTCCCTTACCTCATCAGGCTCTCCATACACCACCAGAAGAAGGCGAAGCGTGATAATCCCAAGCTCTACAATAGCTGTGCCAAGCAGCTGGACGAGATCACGGCGCTGCTGGGTGGAGATGAGTCCCCCTATCCCACCCACTTCACACTGGGGGAGCAGGGATTCTTCAGCCTCGGCTACTACCACCAGAAGCAGTACCACTACTCATCCAAGGAAGAAAAAGAAGCAATAGATAATAACTCATCAGAAGACTAATCATTATGTCAACGAAAGAACCAGTAAAAAACAGGTACGACTTCGTCTACCTCTTTGACGTCACGGACGGCAACCCCAATGGTGACCCCGACACCGGCAACCTCCCTCGAATCGACATCGAGACGGGTCACGGGCTGGTCACCGACGTCTGCCTAAAGCGCAAGGTCCGAAACTATGTCCTCCTTGCCTCCGAGGAGCGTGAGGAGCTGAGAGACGGCACACACGACATCTTTGTGATGGAAAATGCGATCCTCAATGACGCCATCGCAGATGCGGTAAAGCAGGTTACCGAGGACAAGCAGACCAAGAACGCACAAGACCGTCAGAAGTCCCAGGAGATTATGTGCCGGCGATACTACGACATCCGCACCTTCGGCGCCGTCCTCACCACCGGAGCCAATGCCGGGCAGGTCCGTGGAGCGGTACAGATGACCTTCTCTCGGTCCATTGACCCCATCACCTCCAGCGAGCATACCATCACGCGCATGGCAGCTACCGACGCCAAGGAGGCTAAGACAAACGAATCCGCAGATGATGGCGGTGGAAACCGGACTATGGGGCGCAAGGCGACAGTACCCTACGGACTTTATCTCTGCCACGGCTTCGTCACCCCCGCTTTTGCTCAGAAGACAGGATTTACTGAGAACGACTTGGCACTCTTCTGGGAGGCATTACACCGGATGTTTGATGTCGACCGCTCCTCCTCCCGCGGGCTTATGGGACCGAGAGGTCTCTACATCTTCCGTCACGAATCGAAGCTGGGCAATGCCTCGGCTCAGGAGCTCTTCGACAGGATCAGGGTGGAGAGACAGACTGACCTCCCCAGGTCCTTCACCGACTACAGAGTGACTATTGATGACAGCAATATGCCGGAGGGTGTCACTCTGATCCGTGAGATAGATGCTAAGTAAAGCCCACTTCACTAATTACTGACGACCAACTATGACACCCCCCGCACTCCCATCTCCACTCACTCGAGGAAGGATCGTGCAGGGGGTATCTAATTTTTTCCGTTGGCCGGTTCAGACTAATATCGGTATTAGTGAAGTCTAATATCGGTATTAGGAGATTCTTTTACCGGTATTAGTGAAGTCTAATATCGGTAAAAGAATTGCCCCTCAGCCACAGTCCATTACTCTTGGTTCCCAAATGCACTCACCAACCTTCCTCTACTCCGACGAGGACTGTCTGATGATCTCCGCCATCCAGCACTATGTCTTCTGCCCCCGGCAGTGGCAACTGATCCATATGGAGATGGAGTGGCAGGACAATGACCTCACAGCCCTCGGGCAGATCCTCCATCATCGCGTTGACGACCCCGATCTACCACAGCAGAGAGGGGAGACGATCACCCTGAGGAGTGTACCTCTGGTCTCACATAGGCTTGGGCTCTATGGAGTCTCCGACATCGTGGAGCTAACCCCGACCGAGGGGGAGACCTACCTTCGTCACCCTCGCTACCCTGGTCGATGGCAGGCGACACCTGTGGAGTACAAGAGAGGCCGACCCAAGCGACACAACGCAGACAAGCTGCAGCTCTGCGCTGAGGCTCTCTGCCTGGAGGAGATGTATGGCATCACCATACCGACCGGCCACCTCTACTATGGAGAGACCAAGCATCGACTCGAGGTGCCACTCACTGAGACCCTGAGGTCGGAGCTGGTGGAGACGGTGAGGGAGATGCATCGGCTCACAGAGGTGGGAGGCACCGCTCCGCCTATCTATGACCAGAGGTGCCGACGATGCTCGCTCCACGATCTCTGCCTGCCTGAGCTGTCACAGCGGACTGATGTACGCACCTACTACCACACCCACCATTTCCACCTCCCATGAGACCTCTCCTAAATACCCTTTACGTCCTCACACCTGACGTCTATATCCGTAAGGATGGGCTCAATGTGGTGATCCTTAGGGAAGACAAGGAAACCTTCCGGATCCCGATTATGAATCTGGAGAGCATTGTCTGCTTCAATTATATGGGCGCCTCACCAGGGGTGATGAAGCTCTGTGTAGACAACCATGTAGCCCTCTCTTTCTTGACCCCTCACGGTCAGTTCATCGCCTCCGTATCCGGACCGGTAAGGGGAAATGTGCTACTACGACGAGCTCAGTATCGCGTGGCGGACGATGAAGGGAGCGCTGCGCACGTAGCGTCTCGATTCATTGCCGGCAAGGTCTACAATAGTCGTGCGGCTCTGTCGCGCTTCTGCAGAGACCACAAGCCTGAGGGAGAGACGCTCGATGAGGTCCGTCGTGTCCTGCGCGAGCTGCGCAAGACTGTATCGGACCTTCCTCGACTGTCTTCCCGAGACTCGATCATGGGGGCGGAGGGCAATGCTGCACGACTATACTTTGGGGTCTTCCGTCATCTCATTCTAAATGACCGATTTACCTTTAGCGAGAGGAGCAAGCGACCGCCTAAGGATGAGGTGAATGCCCTGCTCTCCTTTTTCTACACCCTCCTCGCCTCCGACGTGAGGAGTGCCCTCGAGACAGTTGGTCTGGATCCTTATGTGGGATTTCTCCATAGTGACAGGCCCGGCAGACCTGCACTGGCGCTGGACCTGATGGAGGAGATGAGGGTCTACCTTGTGGACCGATTTGTCCTGTCCTTGATCAACAACCGACAGGTATCCCCTTGGGACTTTATCGTACAGGGGGAGAATGGGTATCTCCTCAAGGACGAGAAGCGGAAGGAACTGCTCACCGAGTGGCAGAAGCGTAAGCGCACAGAGATCACTCACCCCTACCTCGGAGAGAAGATGCCGATCGGCCTGCTGCCCTACATTCAGGCGACGCTCCTCGCCAGATATCTGCGAGGTGAGATCGATGATTACCCCGCCTTCCTCATGACTTAGACCTATGTATATCCTTATCACATACGATGTCAGCACCACAGATGCTGCGGGACGGAGGAGACTGCGCCAAGTGGCCAAAACTTGCCAAGACTATGGTCAGAGGGTGCAAAACTCGGTCTTTGAGTGTCTGGTAGACCCGGCTCAGAAGGTCGTCTTGATAGAGAGGTTAGTCAACATCATCGATGAGACACGGGATAGCCTGCGGATCTATCACCTCGGGAAGGACTACAAGGCCCACATAGAGAGCTATGGGAGGAAGACAAGTTACGAGGCGGAGGGAGAGTTGATCATCTGACCGGAGGGCTGATCGTAAGCTGCGAGGGTGAAGCGATCAACTATTAGCGAGGCACTCGCAAGCGCTCATAGACATACGATTATAAGATTTTAGGTGCCAGAAGCACCGGACAGAAGGGATAATTTGAGTACCTTCGCAAAAGCAGGTCTGTAGAGGCAGCTCCACAGCCACCTCCCCATCCCTGCAGTCGCACCCCTCGCGGGTGCGTGAATTGAAACTCCACTCTCAGCTTTGGCAAGAGAGGTGGAGTAGAGTCGCACCCCTCGCGGGTGCGTGAATTGAAACGTGTACTCGCTGGACGATGGTGACGAGTGGGAGGGTCGCACCCCTCGCGGGTGCGTGAATTGAAACATGATCTGTATAAGATCAGCCTCCATCTCCCTAAAGTCGCACCCCTCGCGGGTGCGTGAATTGAAACATAGCGTGAAATTGTTGTAAGTGATTGTATTATGTCGCACCCCTCGCGGGTGCGTGAATTGAAACGCCAGCGATGCCACGACAGACGCCACAGCAGCCAGTCGCACCCCTCGCGGGTGCGTGAATTGAAACTTGATAGGAAGTGTCTATATCTATCCCTTTGGTGGTCGCACCCCTCGCGGGTGCGTGAATTGAAACCGCCTACGTGAGTGGAGGGTGCCGGCGCACGTCTGGTCGCACCCCTCGCGGGTGCGTGAATTGAAACATTAAGTTGCCGGCAGAAATTGAGCGGGATAACCTGTCGCACCCCTCGCGGGTGCGTGAATTGAAACGCGGATAGATGATCCGACTCCTCCTTAGAGAAGCGAGTCGCACCCCTCGCGGGTGCGTGAATTGAAACCAGTCAATCACTTGGCGAGGTTTTTTTGACTCGCGGTCGTCGCACCCCTCGCGGGTGCGTGAATTGAAACTCCTCCGAGACGGTGATCACCTCCGAGACGGTGCCGTCGCACCCCTCGCGGGTGCGTGAATTGAAACATCTGCCAATTGAGGTGGAGGGGGGTGGAAAAAAAGTCGCACCCCTCGCGGGTGCGTGAATTGAAACGTCCTGCATTTAAATTCTTCTTTTCCTCGTTCAAGTCGCACCCCTCGCGGGTGCGTGAATTGAAACGCTGATCGAATACTATGATTTGGCTCAACGAAATGTCGCACCCCTCGCGGGTGCGTGAATTGAAACACGGACACCCCCATATTGGGATTACTCTTGATCCGTCGCACCCCTCGCGGGTGCGTGAATTGAAACCTCCACCCCTGAGAGAGTGGAGGAGCTGGTGGATGTCGCACCCCTCGCGGGTGCGTGAATTGAAACGAGCAGGTAAGCGGTACAGGTACCTCAAGGGCAAGTCGCACCCCTCGCGGGTGCGTGAATTGAAACCAGATCTTGAAAGCGGGGTGCTCCTGCCTGGTGCGTCGCACCCCTCGCGGGTGCGTGAATTGAAACGACGGCTCTATGGTGGCGGAGATGTCGGTGGATCGTCGCACCCCTCGCGGGTGCGTGAATTGAAACGTCAATTACGAGGCAATCAAATGGCCAATTCTTGGTCGCACCCCTCGCGGGTGCGTGAATTGAAACGCGCCAATGTCGTAGGTGTGGTAGTGGATGGATCGTCGCACCCCTCGCGGGTGCGTGAATTGAAACAGGAGCTTGCGAGACTGCTTGTTAAGCGTCGACCTGATGTCGCACCCCTCGCGGGTGCGTGAATTGAAACGGATATTATTAGCGAAGCATTAGGACAAAAGAAAGTCGCACCCCTCGCGGGTGCGTGAATTGAAACTTTCGCCCACGCCCTGACGTCAGCGCAGGGCTTACGTCGCACCCCTCGCGGGTGCGTGAATTGAAACATGACCTGTAGAGTGCGTCATCTCATGGAGAAGAGGTCGCACCCCTCGCGGGTGCGTGAATTGAAACGCGGATCTTGCCATTACCCTTGGAGTAGATGACGGTCGCACCCCTCGCGGGTGCGTGAATTGAAACCATTGTAGGCAAATCGGTAGTTTATTTGGTCATAGTCGCACCCCTCGCGGGTGCGTGAATTGAAACGACAAAGGGTTGTAGGGTACTACCGAGAGGTTTCGTCGCACCCCTCGCGGGTGCGTGAATTGAAACAGGTCCCCATCCTTGAGCACATCGGAGAGCGTGCAGTCGCACCCCTCGCGGGTGCGTGAATTGAAACTGCATCGCTCTGCCCGTCTTACTCTTGACTACCTGTCGAACCCCTCGCGGGTGCGAGGATTAGATTACACAGCAAGTCTTGATGTGCGGACAAAGGGGTAAAGAATTCGGTGGGGGTCTTGCCCCTTTTGGGAGGTAATTCGTGTGCCTTCTATGAGATGGGTAAGACCATTTTTCTTGTGACATACTCAGTAATTGTGCCAGCAAAACGGATACTTCAGAGAGCCTCTGGGGGTTTAACCCCTCTTTTTCTACCCCGCTCTATGCATCCGTCATAGGATGGAGAAGTGGAGGGTCTTGAGATCACCAATTGGTCCCGTGAGCACTCGAACGGTGGGTAGAATTCTGCTGACAATTGAGGGAGGGATTGGTTACCTTTGCTGCCACAATGCAATGATCACAATATCTCATGACGACTGACGAACTACTGGAGTGGGACCGAACCCATCTCTGGCACCCCTACACCTCCACCACTCATCCCCAGCAGACCTATCCTGTCGTCTCAGCCAAGGGCTGTGTCATCACCCTTGAGGACGGCAGGGAGCTGATCGATGGGATGAGCTCATGGTGGTGTGCGATTCACGGGTACAGCCACCCTGTCCTCACGAGCGCCATCACGGGGCAGGCAGAGCACTTAGCTCACATAATGTTTGGGGGCTTCACACATCGCCCTGCTGTGGATCTGGGGAAGTTGCTTGTCGAGAGGATCCTTCCCGAGGGCATGGACCGACTCTTCTACTCCGATAGTGGCTCCGTATCGGTCGAGGTGGCACTTAAGATGGCGATCCAGTACCAGCTGGCCCGAGGGCGGCGGGGGCACACCCACTTCGCCACCATAAGCAGAGGATACCATGGGGATACTTGGCATGCGATGTCTGTCTGCGACCCGGTCACCAGTATGCACAGTCTCTTTAGTGGCACCCTGCCGGCTCATTACTTTGCCCCTCAGCCGAGATGCGCCTTTGGGACCGAATGGGATCCGGACGACCTCAGGCCGATGAGGGAGCTGGTCGCGGTGCATAGGGATGAGCTAGCTGGGATCATCGTGGAGCCAATCGTGCAGGGCGCAGGCGGCATGTACTTTTACCACCCCAAGTACCTCGAGGGGCTGAGGGCACTCTGTGATGAGTACGACCTGCTGCTGATCTTCGACGAGATAGCAACCGGCTTCGGGAGGACGGGAGAGCTGCTGGCAACCTACTTCACCGATATCAAGCCCGATATCATTACGATTGGGAAGGCGATGACCGGAGGCTACATGACCCTCGCCTGCACGGTGACGACGCAAGAGATCGCAGACACCATTTGCAGTGGAGAGGCGGGCTGCTTCATGCACGGACCTACCTTTATGGCCAATCCTATGGCGTGCGCCGTGAGCAAGGCCTCCATCGAACTCCTCCTTAGCCAAGACTGGAGAGGGCGTGTGCGGTATATCGAGCAGAAGCTGAGAGAGGGGCTCACCCCACTTCAGGAGTTGAGTGGTGTACGCGAGGTGCGCTGCTTAGGGGCGATCGGAGTGGTGGAGATGAAGGAGCCTGTGGATATGGAGCGGCTGATCCCTGACTTCGTGAGGGAAGGCATATGGGTGAGACCTTTCGGAAGATTGGTTTACTTGGAGCCGCAGTTTATGGCGATCACAGACGACCAGCTTGATCGACTCATCGAGGGTCTCTCTCACGTACTCAGAGCGTATGACTGATGATCGAGTATAGAGAGAAACTACAGAGGCTCATCGCCGGTGGCACATACAGAACACTTCCACACTTTGAGAGAGACGGAAAATACCTCGTGCTGGACGGAGAGAGGCTGCTCAACTTAAGCAGCAACGACTACCTCGGACTTCAGCAGATCCCCGACCTAGTCGAGGAATACAGAGAGGCACCGGAGTACTCCCCACTGATGAGCAGCGCCTCCTCTCGTCTGCTGACAGGCAATGACCCATCCTACGATGATCTCGAGCAGTACCTCTCGTCAGCCTATCAGGTCCCCTCAGCACTCGTGTGGACGAGCGGCTACGATGCCAATAGCGGTATCATCCCCACACTCGTCGATGGGGAAACGCTCTTCCTCGCCGACCGACAGATCCATGCCAGCATGGTGGAGGGGCTGAGACTATCTGGTTGTAGATTTTCCCGCTTCGATCACAACGACTTGTCCCGGCTGAGAAATTTATTGGAGAGAAACGAGGGTGAGTACCGCCACATCTGGGTCTTGGTAGAGAGCGTCTACAGTATGGACGGAGACGAAGCTCCACTTGAGGAGATCGTAGCACTGAAGCGAGACTTTCCCTCTATGTGTCTTTACGTCGACGAGGCACACTCAGTGGGCGTCCGAGGAGGTGGTCTGGGGATCTGCCGGGAGAAGGGGCTCGTCAGCGGAGTCGATGTAATGCTTGGTACTCTGGGGAAGGCACTCGGCTCAGTGGGCGCTTTTTCTCTACAGTCTGAGAGCCTACGGGAGCTCCTCGTCTCACAGGCTCGACCTCTGATCTACACCACAGCCTTACCCCCCATAATGATCGGGTGGACCCTTTTTCTCCTAAGGAAAGTAAGAGAAATGGAGGATCGGCGTCAGCACCTGCAGGAGATGATCCGACGACTGGGAGGTCGGGTCGGACGTACACCTGAGAGTCAGATCATCAGCTTGATCGTCCCCGGAGAGGAGCGGGTGGCAGAGGCGGCCGAGGACTTTAGGCGGCAGGGACTCTACGTACGACCGATCAGGAAGCCCACAGTACCGGCCGGGACAGAGCGTCTCAGGCTATCGCTCACAAGCGCGATGAATGCCGAGGAGATCGATCACATAGCGGAGGTGATGAAGCGATGGATGTAGGGATTAGGCATCGGGGGACAGCATCGGGGACTGCCCTCCTCTACTTCAGTGGCTGGGGTGCTCCACTGTCACTCATTGATAGAATGGAGCTACCCGCTGAGTGGACGCTGGTATCGGTGTCGGACTATAGCGGAGACGCCGTACAGTGGCCGGACCTGACACACTACAGCAGGCTCTACGTCGTCGCATGGAGTATGGGCGTGTGGGCAGCAGAGTACTATCGAGACTGCTACCCGACCCCGGAGAGAGCCATTGCCGTCTGTGGCACTCCTGCCCTGATCTCCGACCGCTATGGCATCAGGGAAGCAGACTACCGGCAGATGGCTTCGTCATTGGATGAAGAGATGTATCACCACTTCGTCCGTCAGATGTGTCTCTCTAGCAAACAGACGTTAGACTTCCTCGCCCTGCCGGGTCACCGTGGGACACTCGCCTACCGGGAAGAATTACAACGAGTAGAGAAGCTCGGAGGGTCTATTATGAGCTGTCGAGTACCATGGACCAAGGCCCTCATCGGTGAGAGGGACCTAGTGATACCTCCTGCCGGACAGCGATTATTTTGGACGGAGAGGTGCATCGTGGTCACCACTTTACCATCAGCACCACACTTGGTCTTCGGAAACCACTTCAAGTCATGGAGAGACCTACTCAATTGCTAACCGCACAGAAGCAGAATATTGCCAACCACTTCTCCAGATGCATACCGACTTACGAGGCTGGTGGTGTGATACAGCGTAGCATAGCTGAGGAACTGGTGCAGCTGCTTGAGCCGATAGAGTGCGGGACTGTACTGGAGATAGGCTGCGGGACGGGGCTGCTCTCGGGGCTACTTCGAGCGAGACTACCGCACTGCCACCTGGTCTGCAACGATCTCTCACCCGATATGGAGACCCCTCTGAGAGAGAAGGTGGGGGACAACGCTCTCTTCTTCCCCGGTGACGCTGAGGTCATAGACTGGCCGGGAGAGTGCGATGTGGTCGCTTCCGCCTCCTGCATCCAGTGGTGGGAGGATCCGCTCGCTTTCTTCCCCAAGGCTTATAAGGCCTTAGCAGATGGTGGACAGCTAATATTCAGTACTTTCTTGCCCGGCAACCTACATGAGCTTACCGCAGTCAGCGGGGCTGGGCTTCGCTACCCGTCTCGTCGTGAGATCGGGCGAGCTATGGAGGAAACAGGCTTCGAGGAGATCCGGCTGGTCGAGCAGCGCCGGACGCTCCACTTTCCCACCCTTATCCGACTACTGCGCCACCTGCGCGACACTGGCACCAATAGCCTCTCCTCTGGTGGTCTTTGGACGCCCCGACGAATAGTAGAGCTGGAGCGCTCCTATCGAAATAACTTACACTTGTCTCCTGGAGCCCCCTTACCCCTCACCTACGTGGGATTGAGAGGCTCGGGATGGCGAAAGAGAAAATAAGAAATGAAAGAATTACTTCCCCTCCACACCTACTTCGTCTCAGGCGTCGATACCGACGCTGGTAAGACAGTAGCCACCGGTTTCATCTCCAAAGCACTCCTTGATGATGGTGTCAGCGTGATTACTCAGAAGCTTATCCAGACAGGCAATCACGGCATCTCAGAGGACATCACGGTTCACCGTCAGATCGAGGGGAGGACTCTCCTGCCTGAGGATCTCGACGGGACTACCTGCTGCCTCATTTACTCCTATCCCTGTTCACCGCATATGGCGCTGGCGATAGACGGCAGGGAGCCGGAGTACGAGAAGGCTACGGCCAATACCCATCGTCTGGAGAAAGAGTATGACAAGGTGCTAATAGAGGGCGCGGGGGGGCTGATGGTTCCCCTCACCGAGGACTTCCTCAATATCGACTATATCTCCCAAGAGGGACTCCCCTGTATCCTAGTCGGGACGGCTAAGTTGGGAAGCATCAATCACATACTCCTGAGTATGGAAGCGCTCGCCCATAGAGACATCCCTACCCCGCTGCTGGTATATAATAAGGGGATCTCGACCGATGAGCGTATCACTGCGGAGACAGAGCGGTACCTCAGGGGCTACCTCCAAAAGCAGTACCCCGAGACCACACTCGTGGTACTGCCACCTCTGGACCTGTAGTCCCGGCACTACCCGGTGATCTTACTGCATATACTTGCTCCTGAAGTCCTCATAGACCAGACACATCTCATCAGGCAAGTAGGTGAGTGCCTTCTCAACCAAATCGTCCGGCACGCCATAGTAGGCTTCCGCCATCCCGCCGACAATTGCTGCCAACGTGTCGCTGTCACCCCCGTAGTGTATAGCGGAGCGTATGGCATCCTCATAGTCAGTCGATCGAAGCAGTATCGTCAGTGCGAGAGGGACACACCCCTGGCACGTCTCATCGAAGACACCCGCTGCTGGCAGATTACTTTCATAGTCAGCTCCATACGAAGTGATTAGGAGCTCCTGGATCTTGTCCCACTCACCGCACCTCAGACGGAAGATCGCCTCGGCGATCACCTGAGCCCCCTTGATCCCCTCCGGATGATTGTGTGTAGGCTCAGCGCTACACTCAGCTTGGGCGCGGGTACTCTCTACGCTCTCAAATGCCCACCCCACCGGCGACACTCTCATCGCAGAGCCATTACCGTAGCTCCCATAGGGCTTGGGGGCATCCGAGAGGAGCCAGCCGAGGAAACGCCCTCCATATCCCCTCCCTGGGTATCGATGACACCACTCCAGTAGCGAGGTCTCATAGCTCTTTCCGTGCAGGATCGCATCCGCCACCGCAATTGTGCAGACCGTATCGTCGGTAAAGGTCGTCCCTTCGCGGAATAGGTCAAGGTCGTAGTGCTCCATATCGTTGTCAAACTCATAGGATGAGCCTGCAACATCTCCAATAATCGCTCCTATCATAATACAAGGTGTTCCTTTATCCAAAAATACAATAAAAATCCTAATTTAGAAAATCCCTAACTATACGATCTCAGCATTTTTCAGCAAAGGACAGATAGGCGAATGTGCCTGATCTTGTGGAGCCGAGCGGAAAGAGTTAGATTTGCTCTGTGAGCGACACAAGAGGTCGCCCCTTAGTCATAAGTTAACTAACAAACCCACCTATCATGAAGTCCGATCAGCACTGCACACTACGTGTCAGGGGACAAGTCCTTGATCTCACTGAGGAGCCTGTCGTTATGGGCATCCTCAATCATACGCCAGACTCCTTCTATGCCGGGAGCCGCATCCAAGGGGAGGAAGCTGTCGAGGAGCGTATTGACAAGATCATCGCTGAGGGTGCCAAGATCATCGACGTGGGAGGCTACTCCTCCCGCCCCGATGCAGACGATGTCTCCCCTGAGGAGGAGTGGCGCCGACTGCGTGAGGTACTCACCGCCATCCGCCGTCACTACCCCGACGTGATCGTGAGCGTAGATACGTTCCGCGGAGAGGTGGCTCGCAGGTGTATCGAGGAGGGCGATGCCGATATCATCAACGATATATCCGGCGGTCTGATCGATCCGGAGATGCTCCAGACAGCGGCACAGCTTGACGTTCCCTATATCCTGATGCACATGAGGGGGACGCCCAAGACTATGCAGAAGCTGCTTCACTACGATGGTCGTGTCGCTGACGGGGCTATAGAGGAGCTCCTCGGTCAGCTGCAAAAAGCTCGGGAGCTGGGTATGAGGGATGAGAATATCATCCTGGACCCGGGATTTGGCTTCTCAAAGAATACGGAGCAAAACTGGGAGATGATGGCTGATCTCGACAAGTGGATCGACCTTGGCTACCCGCTCCTTGTGGGCATCAGCCGGAAGAGTATGATCTATAAGCTCTTTGGTCACACCCCCTTCGAGGCACTCAATGGTACCACCTTCCTCAATACCTACTCCCTCCTCCATGGCGCACACATTCTGCGGGTACATGATGTGCGGGAGTGCGTAGAGTGCGTCCGTATGTATCAGGAACTCCGCCGGCTCACCACCGAGGATGCCAAGCCGGTCGACTAAGTAGCATCCTATATACTATTATGGAGTGGTTGTCCTTTAATATCGTCGACGTACTCGACATACTTCTCTTTAGCGTCCTACTCTACTACCTCTTCAGGGCGCTCCGCAAGGGGGGCAATAGCACGCTCCTCGTGGGTATCATCACTTTTGTGATGATGTGGGTGCTCTTTTCCCGCATCCTCAGCATGCGCCTCATGGGGCGGATCATGGACTACATGATGGGAATGGGGCTGCTGGTGCTGGTGATCCTCTTTCAGGACGACATACGGCGCTTCCTCACTCTGCTGGGATCGACGAATAAGTGGCTCTCCCCGGAGAAGATCTTCCGGCAGCGCAAGCGCGACCAGGCCAAGCAGCAAGAGGCCTCGTACATCGCGATGATGACCTTTGCCTGCCTCCGTATGGCAAAGAAAAAGGTGGGTGCGCTGATCGTCATCGAGAATAACGTCGACCTAACACCGATTGCACACACCGGTGAGCTGCTGAATGCGGACGTCAATTCGCGACTCCTTGAAAACATATTCTATGAGGGCTCTCCGCTCCACGATGGGGCAATGATCATCCGCGACCGGCGCATCCTTGCCGCAGCCTGCATCCTACCTGTCGCACACGGGAGCTCCCTACCAAAGGAGATGGGACTCCGCCACCGCTCCGGTCTAGGAGTAAGCCAGCAGTCTGATGCCCGGGTCATCATCGTCAGTGAGGAGCGCGGCGAGATCACCATAGCCTATCGCGGAGAGATCGTTCGCCAGGTAGACTCCGATGGGCTACGCCGCTTCCTCTCCTCAGACTTCTCCGATCTCTCCACCATCGGACCCATACTGGCCCCGACGGCGTGATAGTAGATTTGGTTAATAACGTCTTTGAAAAAAAAGAAATGAAAGGATTTATACAGAGCGAGGGGCCTATCCTCACCCGACACTCTCAGTACGACCTCAATAGCTCCCTCCCGGCCGGGATAGAAAAGGTCGAGGAGCTGCTGGGGAGCATTCTCCTCACCACACCCTCAGCCTTCAATTCCCAACCGGTCCGTATGGTCCTCCTCACCGGTCCGGCACACCACCGCCACTGGGACCTGATCAAGTCCCTCCTGATAGATAAGATAGGCGAGGAAAAGTATGCCGATGGCACTGCGGATAAGATCCAAGGGTTTCGTAATGCAGCGGGGACGGTGCTTTTCTTTGACGACGAACTGGTGACCAAATCGCTGCAGGAGCGCTTCCCCACCTATGCTCACAACTTTCCCCTCTGGGCGGAGCAGGTGCAGGGTTCACACCAGTATGCTGCTTGGCTCGGACTAGTCGGACTAGGCTTCGGTGCTAATCTCCAGCACTACACCGGCCTCGATGACGATCGAGTGCGAGAGGATGCGGGAGTGCCATCGGAGCACCGGTTCATCGCTGAGCTGGTCTTCGGTGGGATGAATAGCGACACCGGGGAGGAGAAAGAGAAAGAGCCCCTCTCGAAGACCCTTCGGGTGGTCTCCGAATAGACCGAGTCCGCCTGGTACATAGTCCATCATGCAAAGGGGGATAGTCATAGTCCTTGTGGTGATGCTTATCGCCACGCTTGTGCCACCACTCCTCTCTGCGGGGACAGTGGCGGCGCACGGGGACTACCCCGCTTCGAGAGACAGCCTCCCCATCACAAAGCAGGACTCAGTGCCACTCTCATACACCATACCCAACATCACCATCGAGACCCCCCGTGGGAAGTACAGCAAGGAGGATAATCCGGCGATCACCCTCGTGCTGGATGCAATGGAGAGTGAGCGTAATAGGCGGGACAGCATTGACTACAGCTATCACCTCCGAGGGGCCGATCGGCTGACTCTCTCGCTTGCCAATTTTGATCTAAAAGCAAAGTGGCTCAATACGCTCTTCCCCTTTTTCCCCAAGTACGTTACTCGCTCCCGGCTCGATGGAAAGTGGGTGCTCCCCCTCTCCATAAGAGATCGGATCTCCGACTACGGATACAATACGGAGGACAAAAAGTGGCGGGAGGTGATCCGATACTCACGTCACACCGGGCTGGACCAGACCCTCGATGATGGGACGATGACCGTGGCAATCGAGGATCTCTTCCCCGAGGTGGATCTCTATGGCAAGGACGTCCGACTACTGCAGACGCACTTTGCCAGCCCCCTTAGCTCCGATGGACTAAGCCAGTATAAGTACTACCTCACCGATACGCTCATTATGCGTGGGCAGGTGGCGCAGACGGTCACCTTCTTCCCCTTCGTGCCGAGCGACCCCACCTTCCGAGGGCATCTCTACTTCACCGTCACGGATCCACCACGCTTACTGAGGAGCGAACTCATCGTCCCTCAGTCCACCAACCTCAATTTCGTCGATGCACTATCGATTACTCAGGAGTACGATCCCGCTCAGCCGGACAAGAGACAGGTGAGTGAGGAGACCCTCAGCCTCTCCTTCCGGCTCTACTGGCGCCTGCTCTCCCTCTATGTGGAGCAGACGAGACACTACGGTAGTCGAGAGGTGGTCACCCCGGGGACGCCGATAGCTCGATCAGACACTCTCCTCTTCACAGCACCTCAGGCCATCACTGACCTCTCATCCGACACCACGGCAGTTCGATACCGACCTGAGACGGAGCGGATGCTCGCCTCAGACCAAGGGCTCAAGGACTTCCTTGCTGAGGTCAAGGCGATCCCTATCTACCGCTTCCTCTTAGATGCAGCGGATATGATATCACTCGGGTACATCAGGACGCGATACGACAGAGACAAACTCTTCGGAGGGAGCTACTTCGACATTGGTCCGATCACTAAGATGATAGGATTCAATGAGGTGGAGGGCAACCGCCTACGACTTGGGGGGAGGACAACGGGCTTTATCTCCTCACGCTTCTTCCTCGAGGGATACCTCGCCTATGGCTTAAGGGATCACGAGCTGAAGCACTCCCTATCCGTCATCTGGTCATTTCTCCCTAAGGGGTACTTTCGGGAGGAGTTTCCGAGGGACGAGCTGCAATTCTCTTATAGCCACGACCTCTTTACCCCTGGTCAGCTCTATGCGACCGACCCGCAGGATAATACCTACTACCACTTTGGCACCACCTATCTCACCAATCGGTCCTATCGGAATATCTGGCAGATACAGTACATCCACGACTACGGCTCCACGCTGTCGCTCCGTGTCTACCTGCAGCATGTGACCGATACTCCGGCGGAGCACGGCTTCCCGTACCTCAAGGTTCAGCGGGATGGAGACCTGCTACGCCAGTGGTCCATCACCGATGCCGCTGCCGGTGTGGAGGTTCGCTGGGCACCGGGAGAGCGCATCCGTCCCGGCTCGATGGAGCGCCACTCACCCTTCAGGGATCTGATCAAGCGGGAGTACCCGGTGCTCTTCCTCAAGCACGAGACTGCCGCGCGGGTCCTCGGGGGGGAGTACCTCAGGCACCGGACGGAGATCCGTCTGGAGCAGCGCCTGCCGATGGGCATCTGGGGTCGTATGGACTACCAAGTGACGGTGGGGAAGCTCTGGAATACAGTCCCCTTCCCCCTCCTCTACATACCACCGACCAATCGTGGCTTCACCCTGCACGACAATGCATTTAAGATCCTCTACCCGCTGGAGTATGTAGCAGACGAGTGGGCAACGCTCTTTGCGCAGTGGCATATGAGGGGGCTGATCCTGAATAGGATCCCCCTGCTGAATAAGCTAAGCCTAAGGGGTGTGTGGAGCATTAATTACCTCTACGGCAACACATCGAAGCTCAATCAGCAAGCCCATGCGACAGACATTTTCATCCTTCCCACGATAGCCACAGAGATGCGCCACCAGAGCTATGTGGAGCTCGGCTTCGGGCTGGAGAATATCCTGAAGCTGGGTCGCATCGATGTCTACCGCCGTCTGACCGCTCCGGGGGCCTACAGTCAGGGATCGCCCTGGGCGGTACGTGGCACACTCCGAGTCGACTTTTGACAAGACGTATACTTAGGGAAATGGAGCACGCTCTCTGCAGACTCATCGGCACTGTCCTCCTCTCTCTCGCACTTTCTCTAGCCCTTACGGCGCAGGAGGCGACTCGACTCAGTCTCTCCGCCACAGGAGGCATCATCGCCCCTCGGCTGCATCCTATGGGCGAGGTCAGCCTCCGGGGCAGTAACACCCTTTTTACCCCAAGGCTCCAAGTGGGCTACCACCTCACATACCAGGATGGTAAGCAGACCGATGACGAGATGAGAGCAACCTGGGTAACGGGGTTGCCGGGGCGCTATATCGGGAACTATCAGCTGAGGCAGACTGTCAGCCGCCGAATGGGACTTAGTGCCGGGAGTGATCTCCGCTGGGTCATCTCAGAGCGGGATCGGATCCACCTCAGTGGCACACTCAAGCTACAGGACACCTGGGATCAGCGATACCACCTCGGGATTAATAATATCGTCCCTCTGGAGGCTGAGGGTCATACCACTTACTCAGGAGAATTGGAGCGACTAACCCGAGCCGGAGGAGCTCTGTCGGGTCGATTCCCCAGCTGGGAGGGCGCGCGACTGAAGCAAAAAGTGACCGGTGCGCTGACTCTCTCCGGTGACCACCGACTGCCAAGCTCTACTGCGCATCTCTCTTGGTCGATCGACCATCAGCGCCATGAAGAGGACTGTCCCAATGAGCGGGTGGTTGCACATCACCTGCCGGATACTGAGATCAGGACGGAGATCGGAGAGGGGCACCTGCCACACCTATCGTATGATGAGGTAAGCGAGCGGTCGTATGGCTTCCGCAAGATCAGTGAGAAAAGCACACACCTCGGGGAGAGGAGCTATGGCGCTAAGGCAAAGCTTAATGCCGAAGTGTCAGGGGGGCAGCTCACCCTGCACCTCTCCGGTAGACGCCTGGAGGCCTCAGAGAGCGACGCGTCAGATAAGGTCTATCCGCTGCTCGGTGCTCACTTCCCCACCTTCGCCTCGATGCCCAAGCGAGATCTCACCGATGCCTCCTACCTCGGCGAAAGAGGGGTACTCTACAGCCTCGGTCCCCTAGTCGACCACCGATATGTACACGACTTAGACACGTGGGATGAGCAGAGCTTCTCTCGCACCCCCAATATCCCCAGCTACCTCCCAGCCAGCTTTGACGTAGTGACGGAGCAGGCTGATGGTCTGATCGAGTGGCGACGAGAGCTGCTCCCCGATCGGCTCTCCTTGACGCTCGGTAGTAGCATCAGGGGCTATCGACTTAGCTTTCTCTGTCACACGGTAGTAGAGAATAGAGCAGACGAGGATGTCTCCGGCTCCATTCACTACTTTGCTCTCCTGCCCTACCTCACCCTTGACTACAAGACCGAGAGCGGATGGCTCTCCTTTCTCTCCCTGTCCACCGAGCAGGTGTTGCCTTCCTACAGGGGGATGATCCCCTACAACAAGCACTCGAGTACCGATCACACCGTGGAGATGGGACGAAGGGGACTGCGACCCGAGTATCGGCTGTCAGCCAGCGCCGAGGTCCGCAGGGAGTGGGAGGGGAACCATCTCTCTGCCTCGCTTGACTGGATCGGATCACGGGACTACCTCTATAGATATGTGGACCCCGACTTCACTCAGGAAGACTTCAGTGAGGTGATCCCTCGGCAAAAGAGTGCTGTACCCACGGATGGGCACTGGTCGCTGGAGACAATGGGTAATGCGCCCTTTGCTCAGGCTCTCGGGCTGACCATTGAGGCGAGCTACAGACTCAGCTACCTCTCCTCGCCGCTGCTAAGGCCGATCGGCGTGAGGATGGAGTATCGACTGATCGGGTCGGACTCTTCGTCCGTGGAGACCCTGCAGCATGCCCATAGAGCGCGGATCCCCCTGTCCGGCATCGGGCACCATCGCCTCAGTAGTGCCATAGACTACTCCACCGAGCTATGGGGGGTGACGATCACTGGCGACTACGCCTCAGATAGGTGCGTCAGTGTGGGTGAGAGTGCCCTCGATGATCTCTATGAGAGCTCATCCCTACGCCTGTCCGCGGAGGCTCACGCCAAGCTGTCTGCTCACTTCTCGTTCATTTTCCGTGGAGACAACCTACTGAATACTCCTACAAAGCTCTACCAAGGGTCCGGAGACTTCCTCTATCAGCTCGCCTACGAGGGACCGAGACTGACGATAGGCTTTAGCTACACACTTCCCGACTGATCTTATGACTTACCATACACTTAGCCTGCTGATAGCAGTACTTATCCTCCTCGCCGGTTGCAAGATGGATCCGGACTACACTCTACCCCGGGGGGAGAGTGGCGAGACGATCCTCATCGGCGACATCACCGAGGACTTTGTATTAAGCACCGGGAGGTACCACCTTGAGGGGACAGTTCGAGTCCGAAGGAGCGCTACACTGACGATAGAGCGAGGGACGGTGATCGCCTCGATGCCGGGCTTCGATAAGTACATCCTCGTGGAGCAGGGGGCCAAGATACGGATCCTCGGTACGGCTGAGGAGCCGGTAGTCCTGTGTGCGGACAAGGGGCGCGAACTCCCCGGCTACTGGGGCGGACTGATCATCAATGGGAGAGCACCCATCTGCGGTGCTGCTCATCGGGTAGCGGAGGTCGATGAGGCGGAGCGCGACCAATACTATGGCGGAGACGACCCTCGCGATGACTCGGGCGAGATACACTACCTGATCATCGATAGCCCCGGTGCAAGCCTGACAGCTGACGTAGAGCACAATGGACTCACACTCAATGGTGTCGGCTCCGGCACCAAGATCGACCATGTGGCGATCCTCAGCTCAGGAGATGACGGACTGGAGTGCTTCGGTGGAATGGTATCCCCCCATACGATCCTTGTGAGAGGGGCTGAGGATGACTTAATCGATCTGACGGACGGCTACTGCGGCACCATCAGCCACCTCTATGGCATCTATAGCCCGGAGAGGAGGGAGAGAGGGGAGGAGAACCTCTGTCTCATAGAGGTGGACGGCAATCTGGATGGGCGCTATCCCAATGCCACTGGGAAGACCTCAGCCACGATTAAGGACTGCACGATGGAGGTGAGGGGTAAGGGACTGGACTATGGGGTCTTAGCTCGTCGCGGGGCGGCCATAGACCTGAGTAAGTGCGAGTTCCTCGGATCGGGCAGGGTGGGACAGCTTCTCCGCTGCGAGAGCGAGGAGGGTCGATCCACAATCAGCGGCTCCTACTCCAGCAGACTGACCGCCACCCGCCCCGACTCCAGGGAGGGCCTCACGGCTCAGGAGTCAGACCAGATCACCGGCTGCGACTTCAGCTTATTCGACTGGGTAGAGCGTTACTACCAGCGTGCTGCAGCGACGCATCAGAAGTAAGTGACCCCTGCCGGCACTGGGGTTTTTCTTTTACCGATATTAGTGTCGTCTAATACCGGTAAAAGACTCACCTAATATCGGTATTAGATTTATCCTACTTTTTCATCTGCTCGGGACGATGAAGCTGGCGCCCTGAAGAAAGAGCGTCTACTGAAAAATGGGTAACTTTAGCCCCGGAAATAAAGGTTTGACACATGACCTCAAAGCACCATATATATATCTACCTCGCCATCATCCTCGGTGTAGTCACTGCCCTACTCTCCGGCTGTCACCCGTTCGACACGATCGGGCCGCTGAAGAGCAATAGGACGGACTTCCAAAATGTTGCTGCAGAGGGCGATACGCTGAAGGTGATCATCTCCTCTGACCGAAAGTTTGTCCCCGTCACAGAGACTGACTGGCTCTCGGCCAATCTCCCCGCCGGCAAGAGCCGTAATAAGGTGACCATCAATGTACGCCCCAATCTCTCCGACAAGGAGCGAGTCGGTGAGATAGCCTTTGTCATAGCTGAGGACGAGGAGGGGGAGAAGGACAGAGTGAGCATCAAGGTCCATCAGCTGGGTCGCGATCAGAGCTTTGCCATCGACAGCGTGATGTACGAGATCCCTCTGGTCTTCCACGTCATCACCAACCCCGAGGACATTGCCAAGAAAGATGCTCAGAATAACGACAACGATCCGAATAACAACTATACTAAGGTAAACGGGGAGTCCCTCCAGCGACTGGTCGAGCAGGTCAATCAGCTCTACTCCGGCAATCCGCCAAACCCCAAGAGAGTAATGATGGGGAAGGGGTACAATAGGATCGGACTGACGAACTCCAGGATCCGTTTTGTCTTAGCCACAAAAGATCCGGATGGTCAGCGACTGTCCCCATCAGGCATCACCTCACACGACATGACGGAGCGGGCTCTCGATCCGACTGCTGTGATGCAGGATAAGAAGGGTGGCATCTACCACTCGATGAGCTACCCGATCAGCAGGTATATCAACGTCTATGTCTTCCCCTTTAAGCCCGGTAAGGATGTGGGGCAGATCACTCTGGGGATCTCCCATATGCCTTATCTCGTCACAGAGCATAAGCTGGAGGGTCTCGGCACCTTCGACAGAGCGATAAAGGGATTTGACAACTATAATCACTGCATTGTGCTGAATTATCAGCAGTTTGAAGACCGAGTCAAGAAGACTCAGTCGATCAGCAAGATCCACGAGACACTCACACCGGCAGCGGTGACGCTTGCTCACGAGCTGGGACACTACCTCGGGCTGGGACATGTCTTTGCGGAGAAAAAGGCTGAGGGAGAGACGAGTGCCCTGCAGCTCACTGAGGAGTGCATTGACAGCGACTATGTCGAGGACACGCCCTCCTACAATAGGATCGCTTACAATAAGGTGATGAGTGAGCAGATCGCTGCCCTCGAGTCGAGCCAGGGCTCCACGCTGCAGTCCGTCCTCTCCACCCTCCTGACGAGAGACCTCTGCGATGGGAGATATAATCAGATCTCCTACAACCTTATGGACTATGAGGTATCCTACAACGACCGCTTTACACCGGGTCAAATATCCCGGATGAGACAGGTGCTCTACTACAGCCTCACTGTGCCAGGGGATAAGCTGGTCAGCTCGATGAGATCGGCTCTCAGGTCGGAGGAGGAGAGTGCCATCGGTCGTCCGGTGGCGGTGGAGTGCAAGGTCCATATACATACTAAGCCGTAATGTCATGAGACGAAGACGATCACGTGTGGTAGCACTCCTCCACGGGAGGCGAGACCTACTGCTATACATCTTGGTGATGGTCCTACTTGGACTCTTCAGCCTCTACGGGCTGGGAAGCGCAACACCAAGGGAGGAGATAGTAGCCGGGCAGGTCGAGCAATTGTGTCGCTTGGACCGCGAGGGGGAGCTCACAGCTACCGATCTCCTGACACGGACTACCTCACCGATATATGAGGGCTCTGTACTTCTGATGCACCGGGTGATAGATGCTGGTGACGAGCCGATATCGACTGCAGTCCTTCGGATACCGACCCTACTGGCGGCGATGCTGCTTGGGGTCTTTTTCTTCATCTTTGTCTGCAGAGACCGAAGCCGACCCATTGCTCGCCTGACGCTCTTCTTCCTCATTGCCACTCCATTATTTCACTACTTCATCATCACTGGGGGACCAGCTATGTCGGGGGCTCTCTTTGGGACCCTTGCACTGATGGTATGCCACGATATGATGGCAAGTGGCAGGAAACATCCGGTAGGTCCCATACTGGTCTGTGGTGTACTCCTGGCTCTCACCGGTCTGTCGGTAGGGGTCGGAGGAGTAGTCATCCCATCACTCTCTATGCTCCTATGGGGTCTCCTCGGGAGCCGATCCGGGGTGAGGGGACGGCTGTGGATACCGATCGCATCAGTTGTCCTCGGCGTATTGCTCATAGCCCTTGCCGCGACTATTCCGGGTGAGTGCCACTGGTTGACGACTGAGTCAGGACGATGGTCCGGCCGTGGTCTATGGGGATGTCTCCTGACACTAATACCCTGGGGTGTGGTGGCTCTGATGGAGGAGAAAAAGTCCTCGGAGATGAGGTACAGCCTGGGGCACCTATCTGCTGAGGGTCTGGCTCTACTGACGATCGTCTCAGCCCTTGTCTACAACCTCGCCTCCGGCACAAGCGATCCTGCGTCATCCCTTGTAGTAGCCCCCTTCGTCTGTCTCATTGCCGGTGAGGCCTTCCGCTCACTGCTGCGGTGCAAGCCCGGGCGGATCACCACATTCGCATATGTGATCAACATCCTGGGGCTGGTGCTGCTCGGGATACTGGTCTTTGTCCTCGTGGGGCCAAGTGATCCGGTCAGCGCCCTCATCTCTACCCTCAGCGGATCCGATGGGGCTATCGCTGTCGCTGCTATGCGTGAGGCAGTCAGGACACATATGGCTCTCTGCCTGCTCCTGATGGTGGGACCGGTGATAGCCGCCCTGACGATGGTCTATCAGCGTGTCAGAGGGAGTGAGACGAAGCAGGCATACTGCAGCATCTTGATGGTGATCCTGATCACCCTGGCGACTGACCTGCCTCTCTTGGCTCTCGTGGGATCGCTTTAGGTCCATGATCAGATCCAGGGGTAAGTCACTCATCTCTTCTCTCCTCTTAGGTGCGGTACTCATCGCCACAGGAGGAGGCTGTCAGTCACACCGTCCTCCTCTTGGTGAGATAGTGATAGACACGGACCTGCCGGTGATCTCGGAGGAACCTCTTCGTATGGGGATCACTCTGGATGTCGGGTGTGGGGGGAAAGATCTCCTTACGACCAATCTCATACCAAACGCAGGATTTGAGTTGGCCCCACCTCTTCTGCACTGCAGCTACAACACATCCACCTCGACCCTCATCACCCCCAACGGGTACGAGACCTTCTACCCCACCCCCACTTCTCTTTACGGCTGGGGAGGTCGAAGCGGGGAGGTAACCCTTAGCGAGGGAAGGACCTACTACAAGGAGTCTTCTCACTACTTGACCTTTCGCCCCAAGGACACCGACTCTGTCCCATGCAGGATCATGAGCACACTCTTCCCGCTGGGGGTAAAGGAGGGTGAGCGGTATAGTCTCAGCTGCTTTGTCAGCAGTGACTTGGCGGAGGCAAGGGTCTCCATAGTGAGGGACACCATTTCTCCTGAGAAGGTCTCCTCAGAGGTCTCCATACGGGGGGATGTCTACTGGAGCCGTAGGGATGTAGCGCTACAGATCACCACCACGACGGACTCCGCCTACCTGATGATAGAGTCTCGACCCATTCACCGCACAGATGAGGGATCGGGCTATACTCAGCCGAGGGGCTATGTCTCCCTCGACGAACTATGGCTCACGAGGAAAGAGGCGCAGACCGATCCGGAGGTCCCGCTACCAAATGCGCTTATGAAGCTCCTGAGAGGGCTAGATCCCGACTTTGTGAGATTTCCCGGGGGCAGGACTGCGAATGGCTATTATCCCGGGAGCTACCCCACCCCCCACTATGGTCATCAGGATACTCTCTCGATCTGGACCTTGGGGGGAACAGAGTACACCGGGGACTTCGGGATCTCTAAGCTCATCAAGGTGTCAGAGCTACTCAATGCCCGCCCTATGGTCATTGCCAATGCGGGGATCACTGATCCCTCCGCCACACCGAGATACGAGGATGTCGCAGAGATAGACGTGAGGACGAAGTATCTCTCGCGCTTAGCGATGAATCCTAAACTCTTAGTCCAGATCGGCTATGGGCTCACTTCGGAGGAGTATAAGCGACGCTTCAAGCTCTTTGCAGCTAGCATCGGTCAGGATAACTTGGTCTCAGCCGGACCACTGGTCGACTCCACCACACACTTCAGCGACTACGCATTTGACTTGGCACTCACGGCAATCAAGGACCCGCACTTGATCAACCTCATCCCGGAGGCGAATAGGAAGCTACAGACCAAGCGGCAACAGATGATGATCGGTGAGGCCACCTTCGCCGATCCGGAGTCGCTTGCCGTCTTTCTGCCACCCCTTGCACAGCGAGCCGCTTTCCTAATAGAGTCGGAGAGGTACACCCCTCTTCTTGAGGGAGTCGGTATCGCGCCACTGCTATCAGCTGACCCCTCTGATCATCCTCTCATACTGGTCCGAGGGGCGCAATACTATGCGACCTCGCTGTACGACTTTGTGTCGCTATTTCAGCGAACCAGAGGGGATAAGGTACTCGAGATCACAGGGTACGATGACGTCTGCCTCTCCCTGACCTCTGACAAGGAGCGAAAGCACTACTACCTCCGTGGCGTCAATCTCACTCGCCACCCACTCACCTATAGGGTAAGGGTCACAGGGAAGCGGCAAAGCGTCAAGAGAGTCACCGGGGTGCGCTTCACGCCGGAGCCTCCGACAACTACGACTGACCTGACACGCTACTACAGCTATGTACGCACGGAGGAGGAGTTCAGTCTACCCTTAAAGAAGGCCTTCGACCTAACCCTAGAGCCTTATCAGGTCGTTCTACTTGACTTCTCAGAATAATAGCCAGATTGTAGACAGGGCTAAATATTCGGGTCAGAGGATTGGCTATGTCAAAACTACTTTCTATATTTGTCCGAGTGTATTACTACTAGTTATAATCACCTTATATGAAAACTATCATTGTTTACGGTTCCTCTACCGGAACCACCAAAGACATCGCTGACCGCATCGCCGAGAAGTTTGGCGTCGCTGCTGATGACGTTCGTGACGCTGCTGACTTCGATGCAGAGGACGTAGCCAACTACGACCTGCTGATCTTCGGAAGCAGCACCTGGGACGACGGCGAGCTACAGGACGACTGGTCCGACCTGATCGGGGACATCGCTGACCAGGACCTCTCCGGCAAGAAGGTTGCCCTCTTCGGATGTGGCGATAGCGAGGGCTACGGAGATACCTTCTGCGATGCTGTGGGTATCCTCAAGGAAGAGCTCAGCGACAGCGGCTGCACCTTCGTAGGTGCGATCAGCAAGGATGGCTACGAGTACGAGGCCAGCCGTGCCGAGGAGGGTGGCAAGCTGGTAGGCTGCTGCCTGGACGAGGACAACCAGGATGACCTCACCGATGAGCGTATCGACCGCTGGGTAGAGGCTGTCAAGAGTGCCCTCTGATAGCTGATCCGTAGATCATTCCTCTATATTTAGCAAAGAGGCTGCGTGCTATTAAGCACGCAGCCTCTTTGCATTAGTCTGAGCCGGTAGGAGATTACTTCTTCTTCAGCTCATCACGTATCTCGCGGAGCAGCTGGATATCCTCAGGCGTAGGTGCCGGCTCAGCAGGCTTCTCCTCCTCCTTCTTCTTGAAGCTATTGACAGCCTTGACGACTAAGAAGATCGCCCAAGCAATGATCAGGAAGTCTACCACTGTCTGGATGAATTGTCCATACATAATGGCCGACTCCGGCTTCAGGATCTCGCCATCAGTACCCATAGTGGCGGGGCTGAGGACAACCTTCAGGTCAGAGAAATTCACCTTCCCGAGGAGCATCCCAAGGGGAGGCATCAGCACGTCATTCACAAAGGAGGAGACAATCTTTCCGAAGGCTCCACCGATGATAATACCGACAGCCATGTCAAGGACGTTACCACGAATGGCAAACTCCTTGAATTCTTTCATCATACTCATATCGTGATCTATGTTTTCGATTAAAAATTCTTGAATATTAGTATTCTTACCCATTTCCAATCAGTCATTACATCGTAAACCCTCCTTGATCGTCAGAGAAACCACCTCCCGAGAGCGGGTCATCGACAGACGGACCGTTTATACTTGAGGAGAAGGTCGACTGGTAGTCGTCATTGATATTGCTATCCAGCGCAGAGGAGAAGCGGATGAGATCACCCTCGAAGCGAAGGTAGACATCCCCCACCCGACCATTACGGTGCTTGGCGATGATGATCTGCGCCAAGCCTCTCATATCGCGATTGTTCTCATCCGTAAGTATGCCGTAGTACTCAGGTCGGTGGATGAAGATGACCATATCCGCATCCTGCTCGATCGCACCCGACTCACGCAGATCTGAGAGCTGTGGGCGTCGTCCCTCCTTATTCCGCTTCTCCAGCTCACGATTAAGCTGCGAAAGGGCGATGATGGTGATGCCGAGCTCCTTGGCGAGTTGCTTCAGCGATCGGGAGATAGTACTCACTTCCTGCTCGCGATTGGCATTTGTCTTCAGTCCACTGGCTGTCATCAGCTGCAGGTAGTCGATAAAGACCACCCGCACTTGATGCTTGCGCACTAAGCGACGAACTCGTGACCGCAGGTCAAAGATCGAAATACTTGCCGTATCGTCGATAATGATAGGCGCCTCCTCCATCGGTCCCAGCCCGTAGAAGAGCGTATGCATCTGCTCGTCGGTGAGTGTTCCTCTCTTGATGTCTTCATTGGGGATAGAGGTGTGCATCGAGATAAGACGCTTCGTCAGCTGATCCTCTCCCATCTCAAGGGAGAAGAATGCGACGGGCACCTTGTAGTCCAAGGCCATATTGAGAGCCATGGAGAGGGCAAAAGCGGTCTTACCCATCGCCGGACGGGCAGCAAGGATCACAAGGTCCGTCGGCTGCCAGCCAAAGGTGATCTCATCCAAGTCCCGGAATCCGGTATTCACACCGCTCATACCATCCTTCCTCTCTGCAGCATTGCGGATCTCCTGCAGGGTATTAGGCAACAGCTCCTTGATGGTCTTCATCTCGTTGCTATTGATCCCCTGAGCAATATTGAAGAGCTCCTGCTCAGAGTCCTGCAAGAGATCCCCTACCCCGATCTCCTCATCGAAGGAGTTTTGGATCACCCGGTTACCAAAGGAGATAAGGTTGCGCTGCACCATCTTATCATAGAGGATGCGTGCATGGTATGGTAGGTCGGCGGTACTATTGACGATCGAGGCGAGCGTCGCGATATAGCCCATCCCCCCGACAGAGCGGAGCGTGCCATTGAGCTTCAGCTTCTCCACCACCGTCTGCGTGTCTACAGGGCTATCCTCCAGCGTCAGCTGCTGGATAGCCTCGAAGATCATCGCATTCTTGGGATCGTAAAAGCAGTCCTTCACCAAGACCTCATCGATCTGGGCAAAAGCCGACCGCTCAAGGATCAGAGCGCCAAGTACGGTACGCTCCAGCTCAAGGTTGTGTGGCGGCACACGACTGGCGAGGATGCGCGAGAGTCCCTCTCTCACAAAGGTCGAGTCCTGCGGTGTCGCCTCCCCTTGGGACGGGACAGGTGCCGATGGAGTGGCTGTTGTATCTTGATCAGACATAATTATATCTCCTGTTTCTCTCAGTCCTCGTCCAGCTTAAGCACCGTGAGGAAGGCCTTCTGAGGCACCTCCACCTTGCCGATGCGCTTCATCCGCTTCTTTCCCTCCTTCTGCTTCTCGAGGAGCTTACGCTTACGGCTCACGTCACCACCATAGCACTTCGCAGTCACATCCTTGCGTAGCGCCTTGATCGTCTCTCGGGCGACCACCTTGGCACCGATAGCAGCCTGCACAGCGATATCGAATTGCTGCCTTGGGATCAGCGTCTTGAGTTTCTCACAGAACTTCCGTCCCATCGTCTGCGCATTACCTCGAAAGGTCAGCATACTGAGGGCATCGACCGGCTCACCATTGAGGAGAATGTCCACCCGCACGAGGTCTGAGGTGCGAAGGTCGGTGACGTGGTAGTCAAAGGAGGCATACCCACTGGAGACGCTCTTGAGCCGGTCGTAGAAGTCGATCACGATCTCCCCGAGCGGCATATCGAAGAGCAACTCCATCCGGTTACCATAGAGGTAGTTTTGCTTGATGAGGATCCCCCGCTTAGCGAGGCAGAGCTCGATGATCGGGCCGATGTAGTCCATCGTCGTGATGATTGACGCCCGGATGTATGGCTCCTCGATATGGTCGATCTCTGCGGGATCGGGGAGACCGGAGGGGTTGTGTACCTCCATCACGTCCCCCTTACGGGTGTAGACCATATAGGAGACGTTGGGGACCGTGGTGATGACGGACATATTGTACTCTCGGTCGAGACGCTCCTGGACGATCTCCATATGGAGCAGACCGAGGAAGCCGCACCGGAAGCCAAATCCCAAGGCTGCAGAGCTCTCGGGGGAGAAGGTCAGCGAGGCGTCGTTGAGCCTCAGTTTATCAAGCGAGGTCCTGAGGTTCTCATAGTCCTCCGGGGCTATCGGATAGACGCCGGCGAAGACCATCGGCTTCACCTCCTCAAAGCCCTTGATCGGTGCCTGAGCAGGACTTTCCACAGAGGTGATGGTGTCGCCTACCTTTACCTCACCCGAGTCCTTGATTCCCGAGATGATGTAGCCCACGTCTCCACACTTCACCTCCTGCTTGGGGACCATATCCATCTCCAGAGTACCCACCTCATCGGCATCGTACTCGGTATTGGTCTGCATAAATTTTACCCGCTCTCCGGTGTGAACCGATCCATTCACGACCTTGTAGTAAGCGATGATCCCACGGTAGGCATTGAATACGGAGTCAAAGATGAGCGCCTGCAGCGGAGCGTCCGGATCACCCACAGGAGCGGGGACCTTCTCCACGATCGTATCGAGTATCTCCTTGATCCCGACACCGGAGCGGCCACTGGCGAGGAGGATATCCTCCCGGTCACAGCCCAGGAGATCGATCACCTCATCCCCGGCGAGGTCGACATTGGCACTCTCGAGGTCAATCTTATTGAGCACCGGGATGATCGTCAGGTCATGCTCGATCGCCATATAGAGATTGGAGATCGTCTGCGCCTGCACCCCCTGCGAGGCATCGACCACCAGCAGCGCCCCCTCGCAGGCAGCGATGGAGCGAGACACCTCGTACGAGAAGTCGACGTGTCCGGGGGTGTCGATGAGATTGAGTATATACTCCTCGCCCTGATACTCATACCGCATCTGTATCGCATGGCTCTTGATCGTGATGCCACGCTCACGCTCTAGATCCATATTGTCCAGCACTTGATCTTCAGAGCGATTGGAGACCGTATTGGTGTAGTCCAGCAGTCGGTCGGCAAGCGTACTCTTACCGTGATCAATGTGAGCAATGATGCAGAAGTTTCGTATATGTTTCATGTAAGGGTCTAATATATATCAGCTACAAAGTTACCTAATTTCCGACTGGCTACAGATCGAACGAGACCGGGCTGGGGTGTCATCCCTACGGGACTGGAGTCCCAGCCCTACGGGACTGCAGTTCCATCCCTACGGGACTGCAGTCTCCCCTACAAGAGACTGCCCCGGATGGCAGGGGGTGGAGAGGAAAAGTAACCATTAGAAACAATTTAGCGAACTTTGTCTCTGAGTAAAAACCCATCCACAAACCAAGAAACGATGAGAAAGAGAATAACCGCTCTCCTGGCAGGACTGCTGTCTCTCACGACCGCATATGGTCAGTATCCCGTGGAGAGCTATCAGGAGCTACCCAATCCCACACCGACAGACCGGTCTCTCTGGGAGTCGCTGAGCGCCCCGGTCATCGGCTGGGGAAGCATCGACATCCGATACCCCAAGGAGCGACCGGCCGACGGGCTGACGAGTAAAGAGATTCGGCTGAGCGGATGGCGAGGCGAGCGCGTCTACGCCCAAGCGGTAGTGAGTAGCGCCACCCCTCTCACCGCACTCAGCTACGAGATCTCAGAGCTGCGTAGCTGCGATGGCGCAGTCATACCCTCACCTCAGGGCGAGTCGGGCTCCGGCTTTGTCCGCTATGTGCTCACGGATGAGCTCAATAAGGATGGACTCGGAGGATGTGGTGAGCGACCGGATCACTCCCTCTTCGACTCCACACTGGTAGCAGACGGGATCGACCACCTTGCCCGCTCACTGGATCTCACCCCCTGCACGACGCGTCCTATCTGGTTCTCAATAGACATCCCGAGGGATGCAAGAGCGGGAAGCTATCGGGCAACGGTCACGGTACGTAATGGTGATCGGACGCTGGCGACCCTGCCCCTGTCGGTGGTGGTGGACGAGAGAGCACTGCCCGAGAAGAGTGACTTCTTCCTTGACCTGTGGCAAAATCCCTACTCCATAGCGAGATACTATGGGGTGACTCCTTGGTCCGAAGAGCACTTCAGCATTATGCGCCCCTATATGGAGATGTACCGGGACGCAGGGGGCAAGGTGATCACCGCATCAATCATATACAAGCCCTGGAATGGTCAGACGCACGATCCCTTTGACTCCATGATCGACTGGCGGCTCGGGAGGGACGGCAAGTGGCACTTCGACTACACCCACTTCGACGAGTGGGTCAGCTTCATGATGGGTCTCGGGATCGACAGGGCGATCACCTGCTTCTCTATGGTCCCATGGGAGCTCTCCTTCCGCTACTTTGATGAAGCGAGTGGCGAGTACAAATACCTCAAGGCTGAGCCGGGAAGTGAGCCCTACACGGAGCTCTGGTCTGCGATGCTTCGCTCCTTTGCGCAGCACCTGAGGACAAAGGGGTGGAACGACAGGACCTATATAGCTATGGATGAGCGATCTCCCGAGGTGATGGAGGAGTGCTTCCGCCTGATCCAGGAGGCGGACCCGGAGCTGAAGGTGCATATGGCCGGGGCGCTGCATGAGGAGCTGTCGGATCACCTCGACTACTACTGCGTGGGGCTGGCTGCCAAGTACTCCGAGGAGCTCAAGGCGAAGCGGCGTAGCGAGGGGAAGATCACCACATTCTACACCTGCTGTGCCGAGCCGCGACCCAATACCTTTACCTTCAGCGCTGCTGCTGACGGAGAGTGGTATGGATGGTATGCCGCACGCGAGGGGCTGGACGGCTACCTCCGCTGGGCGTACAATAGCTGGGTGGAGCAGCCTCTTCTCGACAGCCGATACAGCAACTGGGCTGCCGGTGACACCTACTTAGTCTACCCCGGTGTACGCTCTTCGATCCGCTTCGAGCGGCTGAGGAGGGGGATCCAGGCTTTTGACAAGATCAGAGCCCTGAGGCATCAGTACGCTGGTGACCGGCAGGCGCTCGCCAAGATCGATGAGGCGCTCTCGCTCTTTGATGAGAGTAAGCTCAGCCCCTCCTACACCTCCGACCGGATCATCAATGAGGCGAGAGAGATCATAGAGACGCTCTGAGCAGCTCCTTTCTGAGCATAAAAAAACCTCCGAACCGTAAGGCTCGGAGGTTTTTGCTTATCAGCGATTAGAAATTGGCATTCTTAGGGGTGCGGGGGAAGGGGATGACGTCCCTGATATTGGACATCCCTGTGACGAAGAGCACCAAGCGCTCAAAGCCCAAACCAAATCCACTGTGGGGGCAGGCTCCGAAGCGGCGCGTGTCAAGGTACCAATTCATCGCCTCCAGCGGGATCCCGACCTCCTCACAACGCTTGGTCAGCTTGGCGAGGTCTGCCTCACGCTCGGATCCGCCCATGATCTCGCCAATACGGGGGAAGAGCACATCCATACCACGGACGGTCTTGCCATCCTCATTTTGCTTCATATAGAAGGCCTTGATCTCCTTCGGGTAGTCGGTGACCATCACCGGCTTCTTGTAGTGCTTCTCTACGAGGTAGCGCTCATGCTCGGCCGCCAAGTCACAGCCCCAGTAGACGGGGAACTCAAACTTGACCCCATCCTTGATCGCCTGCTCCAGCACCTCCACACCCTCGGTGTAGGTGATGCGGGCAAAGCGCTGATTGTCGACAAACTGGAGCCGCTCGATGAGGGTGTCATCGTAAGTATCATTGAGGAACTGCACATCGTCTGCGCACTCCGTCAGAGCCCAGTGGATGAGGTACTTGACGAAGTCCTCAGCTAGGTCCATATTGTCGTTATTGTCGTAGAAGGCCATCTCCGGCTCGATCATCCAAAACTCTGCCAGGTGGCGAGGGGTATTCGAGTCCTCAGCGCGGAACGTCGGACCAAAGGTGTAGATCTCGCCCAGCCCCATGGCGGCAAGCTCGCCCTCCAGCTGACCGGAGACGGTGAGGTTGGTCTCCTGACCGAAGAAGTCCTGACTGTAGTCTACTTCACCCTCCTCGGTGCGGGGCGGATTGGCTACATCCAGAGTCGTCACCTGGAACATCTGTCCGGCTCCCTCAGCATCAGAGGCAGTGATCAGCGGGGTATGGAAGTAGACGAATCCCTTGTCATGGAAGTACTTGTGGATCGCATAAGCCATATTGTGGCGGATGCGAAAGACCGCACCAAAGGTATTGGTCCTCGGACGGAGGTGAGCCACCTCTCTCAAGAATTCAAAGGTGTGCTCCTTCTTCTGCAATGGGTATGTATCGGGGTCTGCCGTGCCGTAGATCTCGATGGCATCAGCCTGTACCTCTACGGTCTGCCCCTTACCCTGACTCTCTACCAGCTTGCCGTCTACAGAGAGACAGGCACCGGTAGTGATCTTCTTGAGCAGCTCCTCATTGATCTTGCTCTTGTCGGCAACGATCTGGAGGTTGTGCACAGAGGAGCCGTCATTCATAGCGATAAATGCGACATACTTACTGCCTCTCTTTGTGCGGACCCACCCCTTGACATTGACCTCCTGACCGATGTACTTAGGATCCTTGACGAGGTCGACTATCTTTACTCTTTTCATAAGGTTTTCTTATCTGCTTACTCAAATGCTCCCATCTTGAGGTTATCCACCTCTTCCTGTGTCAGGTAGCGCCACTTGCCGCGACCGAGATTCTTCTTAGTCAGACCGGCAAAGTAGACCCGATCCAGCTTGACCACCCGGTATCCCAGTGCCTCGAAGAGTCGACGCACGATGCGGTTACGACCGGAGTGGATCTCAATACCCACCTGAGTGTGATCCTCATCGGTGACGTAGCTGATCGCATCGGCGTGCATCTCACCGTCCTCAAGCTCTATCCCATCTGCCAGCTTCTGCATATCCTCGGGAGAGACCTCCTTATCGAGCCAAGCGTGGTAGATCTTCTTCTTCTCAAAGGATGGATGGACCAGCTTTGCAGCCAGCTCACCATCGTTGGTGAGGAGGAGTACACCGGTCGTATTTCGGTCAAGTCTCCCCACCGGGTAGATACGCTCCTTTGCAGCTGAACGCACAAGATTGACGACCGTCATCCGCTCCTGCGGATCATCTGATGTGGTGACGCAGTTGCGCGGCTTATTGAGCAGGACATAGACCTTGCTCTCCGGCTTCACCTCCTGACGATTGACCTCGACGCGGTCATTGATCGTCACCTTGGTACCAAGGGTGGTGACTGGAGTGCCATTGACTAACACGGCACCGGCAGCGATGAGATCATCCGCCTCACGGCGAGAGCAGACACCGGAGTTGGCGATAAACTTATTGAGCCGGATTGGCTCATCCGTACTTATCTCAGGCTGATCGTAAGTAGGGCGGGCCGGCTTACGCTTACCCATATTTCCTCCCTGACGACCACCATACTGACGGGGGGAGCTACCGCCTCGAGAGCGATTGTCCCGTGCACCATTCGGGCGACGCCCTCCACGATGCTCTCCATCCTGGTCATTATAAGATCGGCGAGGTCTCTGCCCATATGAGGGTCTATCCCCTTGGTCACGACGATAGGGACGACTGCCCTGGGGGCGTCGCTGTCCCTGATCATCACCATAGGACCGGTAGGAGGAGCGTCCTCTACTCGGGCGTCTCTCATCTTGGTCATCGGTAGAGATGTGGAAAGAGCCTTCGTCTGACTCACGATCATCGGCATAGGACTGACCATAGAGCCTGCGATTGCTCTCAAACCTCTGCTTGTACCTCGCTCTGTAGTCGGTATCCGGCTCACTATCCTGGCGATCCGTACGATCAGGCATCCTATCTTGACGAGAGAAGCTACTACGGTGCCTGTAGGAGTCGTAGCTCTCGGAGATACCACCTCTCTCCCTTCTGTAGTCGGTGGTGGTGGCAGGTCCCTCATCGGGACGCATATCACGGATGCGACGGCGGCGCCTTATGCCCACCGATTGGTCATCATCCGAGTCGGCTCGTCTGCTGCGGTACTGAGACCGTGGGCGACCGGTATAGTCGCTATCCGTTGCCGAGGAGCGTCTCTCAGGACGATCAGCAGGGTCATCATCGTAGAGAGGCCCCTTGTCCATGTAATCGTCTTTATTCATTTTAGACTTATCTGTATCTCCCTCACGGGAGGGTGACGCAGCCTCACGGCTGCATGTATTGTAAATAGCTAATATTTAACGGTGTAAAGGTACGAAGAATTGGTCACTTACTATACACGCCGGTGTAATTCCTCGGTGTGATCCTCTTCATCTCCTCCTTCACCTCCGGGCTCACGTCTAGGTGGTCAATGAAGTCCTCCAGATGCTCTCGGGTAAGTTTCTCATTGGTACGGGTAAGCTTCTTCAGCGCCTCGTAGGGCTTGGGATAGCCCTCTCTACGCAGGATCGTCTGCAGCGCCTCCGCCACGACCGGTAGGGCATCATCTAGGTCTCCAAGTATGGTCTCCTCGTGGAGGATCAGCTTATCAAGCCCCTTAAGGATGGAGGAGAAAGCAATCATCATATGAGCCACAGGCATACCGAGGTTACGCATCACCGTGGAGTCGGTGAGATCCCTCTGCAGGCGGGAGATCGGGAGCTTATGTGCCAGATGCTCCAAGTAGGCCACTGCGATACCGAGGTTGCCCTCAGCATTTTCAAAGTCAATGGGATTGACCTTGTGAGGCATAGCGGAGGAGCCCACCTCACCCTCCTTGATCTTCTGCTTGAAGTACTCCATAGAGACATACATCCATATGTCCCGGCAGAAGTCTATAAGGATCGTCGAGATCCGCTTGAGACCATCCAAGAGTGCCGCAAGGTTATCATAATTAGAGATCTGGGTCGTATATTCCTCCAGCCCCATACCCAAGTGGTGAGCAAAGCGATTGGCGAAGCTGCGCCAGTCTATCTCGGGGAAAGCGACATGATGAGCATTCATATTGCCCGTAGCGCCTCCAAACTTTATCGTCTGCGGGACGAGGTCAAGTAGCGCTAGCTGTCTCTCGAGACGATAACCATAGACCCTCATCTCCTTACCGAGCGTGGTAGGAGAGGCGGGCTGACCATGAGTGCGTGCCAGCATAGGTATGTCTGCCCATGCCTCTGCACGTTGATTGATCTCAGACAGCACCTTATCCAACCGAGGACGCCACTGTTCGCGGAGTGCCTCCTTGAGGGCCAGTGGCTGAGCGCTGTTATTGATGTCCTGCGAAGTGAGACCAAAGTGGACAAACTCGAGCACAGGACCAAACTCATCATCGCTTATTTGCTCTTTGATGAAATACTCTATGGCCTTCACGTCGTGGTTGGTCGTCCTCTCGATCTCCTTCACGCGCTCAGCGTCCCGGAGCGAAAAGTCTTCGTAGAGAGCTCTCAGTCGACGACGGTCCTCGTCATTGCGGATCTTCTCGAGCTGGGGAAGTACCTCAGAGAGACATATCAGATACTCTACCTCTATGCGGATGCGGTATCGGATGAGGGCGGCCTCAGAGAAGTAGTCACTCAGGTCCTCTACTTTGTTGCGATAGCGACCATCAATAGGTGAGATGGCTGTCAGTGGATTCAGCGTCATAAGATTGTAAATGATTTTGGTTCTCCAAATATACCCATTTTTGCCGTTTCTCAATCTTAATCCCGGTACTGAAGTAATAGGACCGGATAGGGACCAAAAGGATAAGCGAGTGATCTACCCCCGCCATAAGCATCTCGACTGACGTACTTAGCACCGAGCTCGATAGCCTCGGGACAGAAAGCCCCTGCTTCAGGAATAATTCTTTTACCGGTATTAGACTTCTCTAATATCGGTATTAGTCTTCCCTTTTACCGGTATTAGAGTGACGGCAGAGTATAGAATATTTATAGGTCTGTTACTGGTCCTTGGATTAAGACCTGAGGTAGTACACACCTCTGCGGAGCTAAGCCATCCGCGGTAGCACCATCGGTCGACCGGAGATAGGATGAGCCGTGATAGTAACCGGCATCCTATAGACCTCCCCTATTTGCTCCTCTGTCAGCACTTCCTCTGGGCTCCCCTGAGCGTAGAGCTGCCCTTCCCTCATCAGGACAAGGTAGTCGCAGTACTCTGAGGCCATGGTGAGGTCGTGGAGGACGGCGAGGATTGTCAGAGGACGAGCCTGGTCCTTTGCGAGCGAGCGGACCAGACTAAGCACCCGCACGGTATGTGTGATGTCAAGGTGTGCCGTGGCCTCATCGAGGAGCAGCAACTGAGGCTCCACGCAGAGCGCCTGCGCAATGGCTCCCATTTGCTGCTCACCGCCCGACAGCTCCGTCATATATCGGTGAGCCAGTGACTCCATGCCGACCATTCGGATAGACCGCTCCACCACCTCCTGATCGGCAGTGCTCTCAATGTAGTAGAGTGGCGGATGATGCGGGAGGCGCCCCATTGCCACGTAATCCCTTAGCGTGATCGCTATGGGATCAATCATCTGAGACACGACGGAGAGAGCGCAAGCACGCTCCCTTCGGCTCAGTAGCCTCAGGTCCTTATCGCCGAGGGAGATCCGGCCATTCATCGGGGAGAGATCGCCTATGACTGTCGAGAGGAGGGTTGACTTACCCGAGCCATTGGGGCCGATGATGCCAACCACAGCACCCCGCTCCACCTCGAGAGAGACATCTCGTATCGTGAAGCCTCCGGCGTATCCCGAGGACAGATGACGGATCGAGAGGAGACTCATAGCAGGGGCTTGCGACTGCGTGGGCGTGTCAAGAGGAGGATGAAAAGCAGCCCGCCGAGGATCCCGGTGATGACCCCAATGGGGAGCTCGTTAGGAGCGATGATCGTCCGCGCAACTAGGTCACAGAGCAGGAGGAAGAGTCCGCCTAAGAGAAAAGAGGCAGGGATTACGACCCTGTAGTCATTGCCTATCGTGAGTCGGACCACATGCGGGATCACAAGCCCGACAAAGCCTATCACTCCTGCTACAGCGATGGAGCACCCGGTGGCAAAGGAGGAGATGACAAAGAGCCATCGGACTGTGCGGCGGGTGTCCAAGCCCAAGTGTCCCGCACCCCTCATCCCCAGTCGCATGGCATTCATCGGGGTGGCAAAGAGGCAGGAGGTCACCAAGAGCAGGAGAGAGAGAGTCGCCATTCCGATTACCATACCGGTGTCAGACTGCGTCAGGGAGCCCATCGACCAGAGGATGATTTTCTGAAGATCCTCGGGATGTGCCACAGCCTCTATAAAGAGGACCGCCGAGGAGGTGACAAAGCTGATCATCACTCCGACCAAGAGCATCCGCTGCACCTCGACCGACCGCCGTCGCAGACTGAGAGTGTAGATCACGCCCATGACAGCAAGCGAACCGACAAACCCGCTGAGCGGAAGCCAGATATACTGCAGGGAAGAGACTCCGAAGACGATGCAGATAGCCACCCCCAGAGATGCCCCACCCGAGAGACCCATGGTATACGGCTCTACGAGTGGATTACGGAAGACCCCTTGCAAGAGACACCCTGCAAGACTAAGGGATCCTCCCACAGAGAGGGCAAGGACCATACGAGGGAGTCTTATGTAGCGGAGGACACGGTACTCGATGGAGTCCCCGCGCATGATGGTAGGCAGGTCACCGAGACGGATCGGCATCTCCCCCACGGTGAGGGAGAGGACAGCGGTGATGAGCGACAGGACCAGAAGTCCGAGGAGCAGAGCAGCCCACTTGGTCCACCTATTCATCGTCATCTACTCTTTCAGGCCCAAGTCGTGAGCCATCTTTCGCAGAGTAAGGACATAGGTAATCGGTGTAGGCTGCGAGGTCTCGTTGGCCTCCAGCTCATAGAGATGTCCCTGCCGAGCTGCCTTAAGATCCGGGAAGGACTGCCACCCCTTGATCATCGGCTGTCGTTCCTCCCCCATCCCTACGACGAAGATATAGTCGGGATCACTCCGTAACACATACTCCCTGCTGAGTGTCCCATGGCTGAGGTCCTCACATATATTGATGCACCCGAGCTGGGTGATCATCTCTCCCATATAGTTCCCCCCCGTCACGCCATAGAGGGGGTTATCCCCGAGCTGCATCAGCACTGTCCGTCCGGTGAGTCCCTGAGTGCTCATACGTTGCTTGAGATCCTGCGCCACTACGAGGGAGGCTTCAGCAAGCTTCTTCGCCTCAGCCCCCTTACCAATCCTCTTGCCCAGGTCGACAAATTGATCACAGATCTCAACCAATGTGGTCCCCGTGCGATAGGTGACCACCTCTAGACCCAGTTTCCGAAGTGTCTCAATGTCACTCTGTCGTGTAAGCGAGGTGGCGAGGATCAGGTCCGGCTTCAGCGCCACGATGGCCTCAGGACTTGTCTTGACCGCACTCGCGATCACGGTCACCCCCTTGCGCCCCGCTGCCATACAGTAGCTGGTGCACCCGACGATCCTGTCTGCAGCATCGAGGTAGTATAGGGACCGGGTGAGAGAGGGGGCAAGGGAAACAATTCGCCTCGGGGTAGATGCCATCAGAGTACAGCACCCGACTAAGAGGCAGACTAAGAGAGATAATAATCGTCTCATGGCTAAGAATTATCTGGATCAGAAACGATATAGGATGTACGTGCGCACATCGATCACCTGCTCAGAGGAGGTCCCGAAAAGCGAGGTCCGACTATTGTCAAAGAGTTCCCCCAGATTATAGATATAGCCACCCCTCAGTCCGATCACAAAGCGACGCATTTGGTACTCCGCACCGATGCCACCACCGACACCCCACCAGAAGTTGTGATCCAGCTCATGCCCGTGATGCTCCCGATAGACATGGCGCATCGTGGTGGGGTCAAAACCTTCCCCCACCTGCTCCTCCTCACTCTCTCCCAGCTTGTACCCGAAGTGGGAACCCGCATCAATGGTAAGCTTAAGGGGACTACTGGCTCCACCGATCATAAAGTGGGTCATGATCGGCACATGCACAAAGGAGAGGTTACGCTTATAGGTATACTGCGGATAGTCCTCCGGAGCCTCCGTCCAGCCACGCTGCCAGTAATTCAGCTCCACCAGCACACCGGCATAGCTCTCCACATCATACCTCAGTGCCACCCCACCACTGAAGCCGAGATAGGGTTTCTGCTGGATGATGGGACGAAAAGTGACGGTGGAGAAGCTGACCCCACCGGTCGGACCGATGAGCAGCCTTCCCCATCTCTCCGCCCCAAGCCTCAGAGGAGACAGGGTCAGGAGAGTCAGCAGCAGGGAGAGTGCTAGCTTTTTCATCATCAGAAGCGCGACACGCTATTGTCCTTATTATACCGGACGAGGAAGACCCCTTGATTACTCCTTGTCCCGCTCTTCATCGGTACACTCTTGCCAAAGTCAAGCAGCGACTGCACACCCTTGTAAGCAGTGTCCGATGACTCATTTTTCCTAAGGAAATAGCTCCCCGTATCGTAGCCGAGGGCCGAGTATCGAGGGAAGGTATTTCCGGTACCATGACCAAACCACTTCATATAGTCCGCCGAGAAACGCTGGTAGGCATGGTCTCTCGGATAGATGAAAAAGGTGGTAAAGAAGGTTGCCTCAGCTCGGTACATCTGTCTCCCAAGTGAGGAGGCATAGGTCTGCCACTCTGGATAGCCAAAGGCAGTGACCACAGAGCTATCCCCGAGGTCATCCTGTGCGGCATCGATGGCACTCAGCACCTGCCGTGCTGCAGAGAGAGACGAGGTGGTCGGCACCACGACCACCCTCAGGTGACCTAAGCTCTGTCGCGACACATCCTCACCGCTCATAAAGTCTGACGAGGCACACTCCGAGTAGGAGGAGCCGGCAAGGCGCAGTCTATTCTGGAGCGCTAGCACGAAAGGACTCTCCTCCTCGCCCGATACAGGACGGACAAAGAGCACATGGTACGAGCCATAGGTCTGCATAAAGCGCTCCGCAGCCTGATCATACAGCAGAGCCGCCGGGGTATTGACCTGGTAGATATGACCGGAGAGCGATGAGGCTACGTCCTTGGATGAGAAGGGGATCACATAAGTAGCCTGCTTGTAGTGAGCCAGCTCACTCAGCTGGCGGATCGAGGAGACCGAGACGCCACCGATGATCAGGTCGACGTCGGGGAGGTTGCTGATCGCCACCTTGGTGGACGGCAGCTCCACATCATCGCAACTGTAGACATACAGGTTGATGTCCCGTCCCTCCCGCTTGGCCTCCAGCACGCTCATAAGGAACCCTTCGTAGTAGTCCGCAAAGCGTCTCTCCCTATCAAGTCTGAAGGGGAGAGCCAGCACCACATCCATTGTCCCTGACCCGGTGGTCGGGCGAGTGGCAACGACACTCCTAGCAGCCAGATTATTCGGGATACTGCCATCCGGCAGGAATACCGACTCCCCGGCTCTCAGCCCACGCTCCAGCACCTGAGGATTATATTTGTAGAAGTCCTCCTCACTCCAGGCGGTACCCTTGACGAGCGAGTAAACGGTAGCCCCTCCGGAAACTGTCTCTAGTCGGATACCATTGAGGCTGTCCGCAGCGGCCGGCACGACACGTTTGGCATCAGGTGACGAAGGGGATGTCGTAGAGTAGGCAGGCAGCTTGATGATCATGCCTACTGCAATGTCGTCGGGAGACTTGAGGAACGTATTGAGAGCCATCAGTTCCCTCACCGTGGTGCCTGTACGGTGTGCTATGCTGTAGAGGGTGTCCCCTTTCTTGATCGCATAGAATTCCTCTTCCGACGAAGCAGCCGTGGATACGCCTGCAGGTAGCACCAACTGCTCTCCGACACGTATGCCCTGACGAGCAGAGGGATTGAGCCTATAGAGATCAGCCACGGAGACGCCATACTGCTTACCTATCCGATATAGGGTCTCGCCAGACCGGACCACGTGGACACGAGTCGTCGTCTGCGCCGACCCACTGACAGAGACGAGCAGTACCAGGCACATCCATAGGATGGTCTGTCGCACTCGGCTTCCCTCAATACTTCGCTTCATCTTGGATACAATACTATGAGATAGGTGTACGGCGCACAGGCGCCACTCTTCGGTGATGGCACAAAGGTAATGAATTGCCCCCTTTCCGCCACAATTCTATTCCCGGTATTAGTCCGAAGCGAGAGGACACAGGCGAATAATGGTACCTTTGTATATAGATCCCGCAGGGGTTCTTTTACTTCGATACCAAATTCAATAGCTAAACCATGAGACGTTCTTCACGACTGATTTTAGCTTCACTCGCTCTTATCCTGAGCCTTACCTCTCTGGCCCAGAAGGTCACACGATGCGAGCCGACAGGCCCATCAGTGATCACTATTACGATGGATAATGGGCAGGCGAGGGTGCTGGACTTCTACAGCGATCATATCGTCAGGATCTATCAGGACCCCAAGGGCAGATTGCTTCAGGAGCCTCTCTCGGAACCACCGGCAGCGATAATGGTCAGTCACCCGAGGAGTGCCACTCCCTTCCGGATCTCCATTGGCACAGACCGATCGGGCAATCCGGTGGTCTCCACCGATGCGGTCTCTATCACCACGGGGCTGAAGACCGGTCTTATGAGCGTGACCGATCTGCGAAGTGGCAAAAGTGTTGTCAGGGAGTCGAGAGCTCCGATTTTCAAGGACGCGTCAAGCACACTCTTCCTCTCCATGGGGGAGAGCGAGTACTTCTATGGGGGAGGTGTGCAGAATGGTCGCTTCTCTCATCGTGGACAGTCTATTGCCATTGAGAACACCAATAACTGGGTTGATGGAGGAGTAGCTTCCCCTACCCCTTTCTACTGGAGTACAGCCGGCTACGGGATCCTGGCGTACACCTTCCGCCCCGGGAGGTACGACTTTGGTGAGGAGACCAAGGATCAGGTTGCCCTACAGCACAGCCAGGACTACATAGACTTCTTCTTGATGGTGAGCGACACGCCTAATAAGCTTATCTCAGACTACTACACCCTGACAGGGAGACCGGCACTAGTGCCAAAGTTTGGCTACCTCGAGGGTCACCTTAATGCCTACAACCGCGACTACTGGCTGGAGACCACAGAGCCGGGTAAGGGGATCCTCATGGAGGATGGGAAGCACTACGTAGAGAGCCAGAAAGATAATGGCGGTATCAAGGAGTCGCTCAATGGGGAGAGGGACAACTACCTCTTCTCCGCCCGTGCGGTGATCGACCGCTACGTCCGGCACGATATGCCGCTCGGCTGGGTGCTGCCCAATGATGGCTACGGAGCCGGCTATGGGCAGGAGGACTCACTGGACGGAAACATTGAGAACCTCAGACAGTATGGTGCATATGCTCACAAGCATGGTGTGGAGATCGGACTCTGGACTCAGAGCGACCTCCATCCGGTCGAGGACATAGAGCCACTACTGCAGAGGGACCTCAATAAAGAGGTAGGGACTGCAGGTGTAAGGGTACTCAAGACTGACGTGGCATGGGTAGGAGCAGGCTACTCCTTTGGTCTCAATGGGATTGCCGATGCCGCCGAGATTATGATCCGTGAGGGCAGAGGAGCTCGCCCATTTATCATCACCCTGGACGGATGGGCAGGAACTCAGCGCTACGGCACGGTCTGGTCGGGCGATCAGACCGGTGGTGACTGGGAGTACATACGCTTCCACATACCGACCTACATCGGCAGCGGTCTCTCGGGCATGCCCTTCATCAGCTCCGATATGGACGGGATCTTTGGCGGAGGCAATCTCCCGGTGAACGTCCGAGACTTTCAGTGGAAGGCTTTCACGCCCATTCAGCTCAATATGGACGGCTGGGGAGCCAACCCTAAGTACCCCATGGCACTGGGGGAGCCGGCCACCTCGATCAACCGATCTTACCTGAAGCTCAAGTCTGCCCTCCTGCCGTATATGTATAGCTGTGCGTATGAGACGCTGGATGGGTCTCCGCTGATGCGTCCGATGTTTTACGAGGAAGCATCACCCTACACCCTTGGAAGTGCAACGAAGTACCAGTTCCTCCTGGGGCCGAGCCTACTCATCGCACCCATATATAAGGAGACGGCTCCTGACAAGGAGGGAAATGATCTCAGGCACGGCATCTATCTGCCGATCGGTCTCTGGTATGACCTCTTCACAGGCGAGCCGTACGAGGGCGGACGGGTGATCAATTGCTTCGACGCTCCGCTCTGGAAGCTCCCAGTCTTCGTCAAGGCCGGTGCCATACTCCCATACACCCGCCCATTCAATCAGATAAGCGAGATACCTAAGGACTTCCGGGGCTATGCGCTCTATGGAGGAGCGGACGGTTCTTTCTCTGAATACGATGACGATGGGCGCACGGTAGCCTATACGGAGGGAGCCTCCGTCCGCACGCCACTGACTCTCAAGATGAGCGGGGATCGGCTCACCTTTGAGATAGGCTGTACGAAGGGAGGTTACAAGGGTTTCGAGCCCCTCAAGACGACAGAGATCAGGCTGAGCGTCTCTCAGAAGCCCTCTGCTATATCTGTCTCCGTGAGCGGTCGACCGGTACTCCTGCGAGAGGTGACAGATCGAGAGGGTTACGAGAAAGCCAAGGGAGGGGTATTCCTCTACGATGAGTCTCCGGAGCTCAATCGCTATAGTACCAAGGGGTCCGAATCATCTCAGCAAAGCATCAAGGGAAATCCTGTGGTGCTGATCAAGCTGGATAAGGTCAATACCACCTCGGAGCCGATTCGGATAGCCGTCGAGGGCTATACGATCAACCAGCCAAACCACTTTTACCGCCATACGGGTCGGCTCCAGGCTCCCAAGATGTCACCCAAGGAGAGCTTGGTAGATGCCTATACTCTAACTCCTCACTGGAGTGCAGTGAAGGGGGCAGACTTCTATGAGATAGAGCTCGGGTCGGTGCTTTACTCGACGATCCTTGGCGAGCACTTCACCCTTGAGGAGCTGGAGCCGGAGACAGACTATACCCTGCGACTGAGAGCAGTTAATAGCGACGGCGCGTCGGACTGGTCTCTGCTCACCCTCCGGACAGCCAAGGACCCGTACGAGAATGCGATTAAGGAGATCGTCGCCACCACCTCCGTCCCCAATCAGTCCGGTCAGAGCGTATCCAAGCTCTTCGACAGAGACAAGTCCACCACTTGGCATACCGAGTGGAGCAAGGAGGCGACCCCCTTTGACCTCATCCTTGATCTCAGAGGGGTCGCCCGGCTTGACTCCATAGAGTACTTCCCACGACCCGATGCCGGCAATGGCACACTCCTCAAGGGGACCATCGCCTACTCTGAGGATCGGAAGAGCTGGTCTGACGAGCAGCCCTTCGACTGGAGTCGGGATGGGTCGATGAAGACCTTTACTTTCGCTGAAAAGCCGGAGGCGCGCTACCTCCGCCTCCACATCACTGAGGGAGTCGGTAAATATGGCTCAGGACAGGAGCTGTACGTCTACAAAGTGCCGGGAAGTACCCTGAGACTACAGGGCGACATCAATCGCGATGGAAGGATCGACGAGAACGACTTCACCTCCTATACGAACTATGTAGGTCTGAGGACAAAGGATGCCGACTTTGGCTACATCTCGATCGGGGACATTAATAAGAATGGGCTGATCGACGCCTACGACATATCCACCGTGGGGACGGTCCTCGATGGCGGGGTCTACCCGTCAAGCAAGGTGGTGAGCGGACGAGTGACCCTCTCAACAGACCGGACCACTTTTACCGAGGGTGAGGAGATCAAGATCCTTGTCACCGGAAGCGATCTGAAGCAGGTCAATGCCCTTAGCCTTGCCCTGCCCTACGATGCGACCCTTGTCCGGTATGTCGGCATGCGCCTCATCGGTATGAAGGATCTGGTCAATCTCTCTTACGACCGACTTCACAGTGATGGATCTAAGGAGCTCCTTCCCACCTTCGTCAATAGGGGAAACAACTTCCTCCTCGAGGACGGCGAGCTCTTTGAGATCACCTTCCGCGCACTGAAGTCCGACAGCTGGACGCCAGAGGCCGTGGACGGACTGCTGGTGGACCGAAACCTCAATACCATCGATCCACTCACAAAATAAATAGGAGTGACTGAGGATATACTGCAATACTGCTGGAGCAACCGGCTCTTCGATGACCTCACCGTGCGGGGTCAGCAGGTCGAGGTGGAGAGTGTCGGTGTGCAAAACAGCTCCGATGGGCCCGACTTCACCATGGCACGTATTCGCTTAGGGAAGATCCTGTGGGTAGGAAGCGTAGAGCTGCACCTGCGCGCCTCCGACTGGTACGCCCACGGGCACGACACCGACCCACGCTACTCCGACCTCATACTCCACATCGTCCTAGAGGACGACAAAGAGGTATACGACCAGAGAGGCGAGAGAGTGCCCTGTGGAGTGCTGCGACTCAGCAAGGAGGCGGTAGACCGGATGACCAAGCTACAGGTGAGTGGGCGATCCCTCCGCTGCACACCTGAGATCACCGAGATCAGCATTGATGAGATCAGGAGCTGCTTCCGCCCACTCATCCATGAGCGGATGCACAATAGAGTGGAGCGAATGGCAGCAGGTCCAGTCCATGAGGGCGGGGTCAATGCCTTCCTCTTCCGCTCTATTATGCGCTACCTCGGCTGTCACCGCAACAATGACCCTATGGAGGAGACCGCCCGAAGCATCCCCTACAGAGCCCTTAAGCGCCACGCCTCCGACCCTACAGCCCTGGAGGCGATACTGCTCGGACAGGCGGGACTTCTCCAGACCACAGCTCCCCGAGATGAGTACGAGGCACAGCTGACCGAGGAGTATCTCTTCTACCGCTCTGCCTTTGACCTCACACCGATCGGGGAAGGAAAGTTTCGCAAGCTAAGGCTACGCCCTGCCGCCTACCCCGCACGGATGCTATCCGTAGCGGCTCAGATCTTCCACCACGAGGATGAGCTGATGGGGGCTGTCACCACGAGAGACTGGGAGAGGCTGGATCACCTGCTACGAGTGGAGCCCTCACCCTACTGGCAGTCTCACCTCGACTTCGGTCAGCCGTCATCTCGCCGGATAGGAGCAATAGGCGACAGTCTGATCCGGATCTTGATGATCAACGCCATCATCCCCACCGTCTATTACTATGCGGAGTGGAGCGGCTCACACGCGGGCAAGGAGGCCGCACTCGACCGGCTGCGGGAGCTCCCTCCCGAGCGAAATAGCTACATCGATCTCTTCAGCCGGTATGGCATCACGGCGACCAACGCCCTCGATACCCAGTGTATGCTGGAGCTCTACACCAACCACTGCATCCCCTACCACTGCCTCAGCTGCCCGATGGCGGTCCGGCTCTTCGAGCTGCTCCGCACACTGCCACAGAGCGGTCGATCTACATAGGTCTGACAAGCAAAGCGACCCCACCGCATCTGCAGTAGGGTCGCTTCGTCAGTTGTCCTATAAGGACTCGAACCTTAAATTCAAGAGCCAGAATCTTGCGTGTTGCCAATTACACCATAGGACATTGTGTCTCTTTGACGTTGCAAAGGTAAGACTATTTACCGACTTAGCCAATAGCTGTAAGCAAATATTTTCATAATGGTTAGCCACAAGCCTCTCCGCATCGATCGTTATGAACGGGAGGTGAGGATGTGGGTAGCTCTATGCACAGAGCAGCGATGCCTCAGCCCCTGGGATTGGAGGAGGTCAGAGTTAGCGAAAAGTGGTAAATTTGGCGCATTAATAGGTCTTCGTAGTAAGAGCCTATGAATTAGAATGGACTTATCCGCCTCAAGCACGAATACTTGATATACTCATCGTCATGTCACAAGGCTTCAAAAAGTTTATCACCTGGCTCTGGATCATTTTCGCTGCCGGAGTCGTAGCCGTGATTCTCCTCTTTTTCCTGATCTCTAAGGGGGTCATCGGTTATATGCCCCCGATTGAGGACCTGCAAAATCCGATCGACCGCTACGCCTCACAGGTGATCAGTCAGGATGGTCAGGTGCTGGGGACCTATGCCCTGCAGGATAATAATCGAATCCATACGGACTACAACGACCTCGCACCCTCGCTCGTCCATGCGCTGATCGCCACTGAGGACAAGCGATTTACCGACCATAGCGGCATCGACATGATGGGCGTACTGAGGGCCTTCTTCCGCACCATCATCATGGGCGACAAAGACTCCGGCGGTGGTAGTACGATCACCCAGCAGCTCGCTAAGCAGCTCTACTCCCCTCAGGCGGACAATATCATAGAGAGAGCGCTTCAGAAGCCGATCGAGTGGGTCATAGCGGTGGAGCTGGAGCGGCGCTACTCCAAGGAGGAGATCATCAGCCTGTACCTCAATCAATTTGACTTCCTCTACAATGCCATTGGGATCGAGCAGGCCTCTCTCACCTATTTCAGCAAGCTACCCAAGGATCTGGAGGTGGAGGAGTCGGCTCTCCTCGTGGGTATGGTCAAGAATCCCTCCTTCTACAACCCCCGTCGCCATGAGGAGCGCGCTCTCACCCGGCGCAACCTAGTGATGGACCGAATGGTCGAGAAGGGCTTCCTCACTAAGGAGGAGGCTGCCGAGCACAAGGAGATCCCGATCAAGCTGGTCTTCAATCGCCGCACCCACAATAACGGAGCTGCACCTTACTTCAGGGAGTATATCCGTCAGATCATGACAGCTAAGGAGCCCCGCCGGAGCGACTATCCGGACTGGCAGAGAGACCAGTACAGCCGAGACTCTGTCGCCTGGATCAATAATCCGCTCTATGGCTGGTGTGCAAAGAATAAGAAGGAGGATGGCTCCAACTACGACATCTATACGGACGGGCTCAAGATCTACACCGGGATCAATACCCGGATGCAGGAGCACGCCGAGGCGGCTATGATCGAGCACCTGGCCTCCACCCTTCAGCCCGCCTTTGATCGAGAGAAATCGGGTCGTGCCAATGCGCCCTTCTCCAATAGCATCACGTCCCAAGAGCGAGATAAGATCATTGACCGATCAGTCCGTCAGAGTGGACGTTACTTCACTATGCGAGCCGCCGGGGTACCCGAGGAGGAGATCATCGCCTCCTTTGACAAGCCCACCGAGATGCAGGTATTTGCCTATGAGCGCAGCGGAGACAGTTACATCACCACCCTGCGCGATACGGTGATGACTCCGAGGGACTCAATCATATATGCCAAGACCTTCCTCCGATCCGGCTTTATGGCTATGGATAGCGAGACGGGAGAGGTACGCGCCTACGTCGGAGGACCGGACTTCCTCACCTTTAAGTACGACATGGTAACGCAGGGACGCCGTCAGGTGGGGTCGACGATCAAGCCTTATCTCTACTCCATGGCGATGAACGAGGGCTTCACACCATGCGACCAATTGCTTCACGTACAGCCGGCACTCCGCAATCCTGACGGCTCCATCTGGACACCGCGAAACGCCGGCTCCTCCATGATCGGCGAGATGGTCTCCATCGGATGGGGACTGAAGCACTCGGATAACTGGGTCACCGCCTGGCTTATGGGTCAGCTGTCAAGTGACGGCTACTCCACTAGCTTCGTCAATTACCTCCACAGTATGGGCGTCACCGGCACGATAGAGCCGACCCTCGCCCTCTGTCTCGGCTCTTGTGACATATCGGTCGAGGAAATGGTGGGAGCCTTCACCACTTTTAGCCAAAAAGGAATGCGACAAGAGCCCCTCTACGTCACCAAGATTGTGGATAAGTATGGAAATGTGGTGGCCAACTTCACCTCCAAGGTCCACGAGGTCCTCCCTGAGGATGCCGCCTACAAGACGCTCTATATGATGCGTGAAGTAATGAATGGCGGTACCGGCAGCAGGATGCGCTTCCGTTACGGCATCGATGCCGATATGGGAGGGAAGACCGGTACGACACAGAATCATTCGGACGGATGGTTTATGTGCTTTACCCCTAAGCTCAGCACCGGCTGCTGGGTAGGTGGTGAGGACCGATCGATCCACTTCGATGGCATGCGCATGGGTCAGGGCGCGAGCTTGGCACTGCCGGTGGTGGCGAGGTTCTTCCAGAAGATCTACGGAGACAAGGAGCTACAGAAGGACACCTCCCTCGGCATTGATCCTGGGCTAAAATTTACCTTCCCCGAGGGCTTTGAGCCATGTCGCCGAGACGATGCTGCAGGTGTTGCGTACGACAGAGAGGATGTCACAGAGCCACACCAACAGCAAGCCCCCAAGGAGATCGACGACCTCTTCTCCTAATCGGTAGAGGACAGTACCAAAAAGTCGGATCCCGCACCTGATCAAGTGCGAGATCCGACTTTTTTCGGATCAGCAGGGTCCCCTATTACTTAAGGCTTCCCACCATATCCTCCGGGCGGACCCACTCGTCAAACTCCTCGGCAGTGAGGAAGCCGGACTTTACAGCCTCCTCGCGGAGTGTGGTCCCATTGTGGAATGCAGCCTTGGAGATCTTAGCCGCCTTCTCATACCCGATGTGGGTGTTGAGTGCCGTGACCAGCATCAGAGAGTTATTGAGCAGGGTATTGATGCGCTCCCTATTTGGCTCAATGCCGGCAACGCAGTGCTCCTCCAGCGAGAGACAGGCATCGCCGAGCAGCTGAGCGGACTGGAGGAAGTTGGCTGCCATGACCGGCTTGAAGACATTCAGCTCGTAGTTACCAGTTGCACCGGCCATCGTGATCGTGGTCTGATTGCCAAAGACCTGTACGCAGACCATAGTCATTGCCTCACACTGGGTAGGATTGACCTTACCGGGCATGATCGAGGAGCCCGGCTCATTCTCCGGCAGGTGGATCTCACCGATGCCGCAGCGAGGACCGGAGCCGAGGAGACGGATGTCATTGGCGATCTTAAAGAGAGAGGCCGCAAGACCATTGAGTGCCCCATGAGCCGCCACCACGGCGTCATGAGCGGCAAGTGACTCAAACTTATTGGGCGCCGTCACGAAGGGCTCCCCGGTAAAGTCTGCGATGTACTTGGCCACCAGCTCGGCGTAGCCCTTGGGCGTATTGAGTCCGGTGCCGACGGCAGTCCCGCCTAGCGCCAGCTCAGCGAGGTGCGGCAGGGTCGCCTCGATCGCCCTGATCGCATAGCCCAGCTGTGCTGCGTAGCCGGAGAACTCCTGTCCGAGCGTCAGAGGGGTAGCGTCCTGCAGGTGGGTCCGCCCGATCTTGACGATGTCCTTGAAGTCCTCAGCCTTCTTCTCGAGGCTCTTCTGGAGCTTCTTCACCGCTGGGAGAGTATGCTGTACTACCTTGGTGTAGGCGGCGATGCTCATCGCGGTGGGGAAGGTGTCGTTGCTGGACTGAGACTTATTGACATCGTCATTGGGATGTATCAGGCTCGGCTCGCCCAGCTTGCCACCATTGAGGACGTGGCAGCGATTGGCAACCACCTCATTGACATTCATATTGGACTGCGTGCCGCTACCGGTCTGCCAGATGACGAGAGGGAACTGATCATCCAGCTTGCCCTCGATGATCTCGTCGCACGCCTGAGCGATGAGATCACGCTTCTCCTGAGGGAGGACCCCCAGCTCGCAATTGGCATAAGCGGCCGCCTTCTTCAGATACCCGAAGGCAGTGATGATCTCGTGCGGCATAGAGGCTGCGGGACCGATCCGGAAGTTATTGCGACTGCGCTCTGTCTGGGCAGCCCAGTACTTATCAGCGGGGACCTTCACCTCGCCCATGGTATCATGCTCGATACGATACTCCATAATTGGCTTGACTATTTACTATTAGCGTTGTACTTACCTAACTTTCTTCCAAAGTTACCCAAAATAGAGTCTTTCGCAAAGCAGTCCCACCATCCTTGCTCCACCGGTCAGACTGCACTCTTAATTGTGAGCGGAAAGTGGCTCGCTATGTGGGGCATTTCTTTTACCGATATTAGGCGCAACTAATATCGGTATTAGTGACATCTAATATCGGTAAAAGAAATCAGCCGGTCCAATGGGCGAAATGGGGGTGACAATGAAGAGAAAAAATGTACCTTTGCGGTGACGGTGATCCGATGGACACTCGCTCATCGGAGTAAGAGGGAAACAGGTGCAAGTCCTGTGCAGACCCGCTGCTGTAAGTCTCCAACCGATCGGCTCGAAGTGATGCCACTGTGGTCCTCCTCGGAGGAGTATGGGAAGGCGACGAGCCGAGAGACAAGCCAGAAAACCTGCCGTCACGTGCATTTTGTATCGCTCCCGAGGACTGGAGCGGTGCCACTGAAAGGATGTAGTCCATCTGTATTTTCCAATTTTTGACTCGCTATCAGCGACTATTATCCCAAGTGTGGTCAGGTAATTCATACTGAGTGATGACGACCCTCTGTGAAGCGGATCGAGTCTATGCACTTTTAGGAGAGACGGTCACCGACATCCGACGGTGGCGGTCTCTCCTTTTTTTGTACCTTTCAGTCGATTAGTTTTACTGACTCACTTTATTCATAGCGATGAGAAACCACATTATCCTTGCGCTCTCCATCCTTGCGCTCACCTGCCAGGCTCAGATCGCCGACACTTGGCATGGGATCTTGCAGGTCACACCAACCTACAGCCTGCCGCTTGTGCTCCACATCACGGAGGGGACCGACGGCTACTCCGCCACCTTAGACAGCCCGGAGCAGGGGGCCCGAGGGATCCCGGTGGAGCAGATCAGCTTCAGCCCCGATAGCCGGACGCTCAGCTGGCAGAGCCGCACCATCGGTGCCAGCTATAGCGGTCAGCTCGAGGGTGATACGATCCGGGGAGACTTCTCTCAGCAAGGGTTTACCACTCGACTGGATCTGATACGAGGTGAGTACCGGAAGAGCAAGCCCAAGGGCGACCTCCCCTACCACGCCACCGAGCTCTCCATCCCCTCGGGAGAGGTGACCCTCGCTGCCACACTGACGGAGCCTAGTGAGCGGAGGAGTTCTACCGCAGTGGTCCTAGTGGCGGGTAGTGGACCCAATGATAGGGACGAGAAGCTGGGGCCACACAAGCCTCTCCGCGACATAGCCGACTACCTCACCCGGCAGGGCATCACCGTGCTGAGGTATGACAAGCGAGGAGTGGGCGAGTCTACGGGGGCATTCGGAGCCTCTATGCTGAGTGACTTCGTGGCAGATGCCAAGTCGGCACTTGAGCACCTCAGAGGGACGGGACGCTACTCGAGGGTGGGTCTCATAGGTCACAGCGAGGGAGGACTGATCGCCGAGAGGATCGCAGCAGAGAGTCCGGCAGAGGTCGACTTCATCGTGCTGCTTGCCGCCCCGGGGACCTCAGGTGTGGAGATCATCACATACCAGAATGTAGTAATGATGTCAAGCCTGATCTCCCCCGAGGCAAAGGAGGACTTCGCCAAGATTACCAGTGAGACATTCAAGGATCTCGCCTACCACTCCACGACCCGAGCGGAGGACTCTACGCTGATGCGGGGCTACTTCGAGAGGGTGCTACCGCTGGTCCGCGAGGAGCAGCGAGCCGGCACGAGAGCGATGGTGCTCAGCGACAGGGACTTCCGATCGATGCTTGATGCGACCTCCACACCATACTATAAGGAGTTCCTCAGGAGCGATCCCTCCGCCCTCCTTCCGCGGATCACCTGCCCGATACTGGCTCTTAATGGGAGTAAGGATATGCAGGTGGAGGCGTCAGACAATCTCGGCGCAATCAAGCGCCTTGCGACAGCATCCTCCGGTGTGACGACAGAAGAGATTGCAGGGCTCAATCACCTTTTTCTACCCTGCAGCACCGGTCTCCCGGGCGAGTACGTCCAGCTCAAGCCCGGCTTCTCGAGCGAGGCTCTGGAGATGATGACGGAGTGGATCAAGGAGGGGGAATTGGGCAGGTAATGCCTTTTGGGTAAATTTGCACTATCAGTGATAGTTATCAGTAAGTAATCCTCTATATGTTTTCCGGAATAGTCGAGACAACGGCAAAGGTGCTCCGCGTGGATCACCCTCACAATAGTACCAATGTGGACCTTACCCTGACCGTCCCCTTTTGGGACGAGTTGGCGATAGACCAAAGCGTGGCGCACAATGGAGTCTGCCTGACAGTTGTCTCAATCCATCCTGAGGAGAAGAGCTACACAGTCACCGCGGTGCAGGAGACCCTTGAGCGCTCCAACCTCGGCGACCTCAAGCCCGGTGATCGGGTCAATGTGGAGCGGAGCATGAGGAGTGATGGTCGCCTCGATGGGCATATCGTCCAGGGGCATGTCGATACCACTGCCGAGTGCATCGGGCTGGAGGATGTGGGTGGAAGTACCTACTACACCTTCCGCTACAGTGTCACTGACGAGATGGCAGCTCGTGGCTACACCACTGTGGAGAAGGGCTCTGTCTGCATCAATGGCGTCAGCCTCACAGTGGTGGACTCCGAGAGAGACACCTTCAAGGTCGCCATCATTCCCTACACCAAGGAGATCACCAACTTTGGTGACCTGTCGGAGGGGAAGCGGGTCAATCTCGAGTTTGACATCATCGGCAAGTACCTCGCCAAGCTTATCACCTTCCGTCAGTAACTCTCTCCCATGGACCCCGACAGCAACCCTCTCAGCGAGCTGATCCAGTCGCGCCAGAGTACTCGCAAGTATCTCGATAAGCCGGTACCACGTGAGGCAATCGAGCGCATACTTGATCTGACACACTTGGCACCATCTGCCACCAATTCGCAACCCTGGCGCTTCATCGTCGTTGATGATCCGGAGCTCAAGGTCGCTGTCGCGAAGTGTCTCACCTCCCCCCTACTCCCATCAATGAACACCTTCGCCAAGGAGGCGCCTGCGCTCATCGTCGTAGTCGAGGAGGCAGCCAATGTGGCGGCAAAAGTAGGAAACCTCCTCAAGAAACAGCACTTCTCCCGGATCGACATCGGTATCGCCGTGGGCTATCTCACGCTGGCAGCACGCAGCGAGGGGCTTGACACCTGCGTCATAGGCTGGGTGGATAATAAGAAGATCCAGGACATCCTCCGGATACCTCGGGAGAAGACGGTCCAGCTGGTGGTGTCGCTCGGCTACTCCGACGACCCTATGCGACCCAAGACCAGGAAGAAGATGGACAAGATCCGCTCCTATAATACGTACTAACCTCATCCCTCTGTAGCAACATCATTTATGGCTCAGAAACCAAGCATACCCAAGGGCACTCGTGACTTCTCCCCCGAGGAGATGGCGAAGCGCAATTACATACTCAATACGATCATCAGCACCTACCGGCTCTATGGCTATCGCGAGATACAGACGCCGGCGATGGAGAACCTCTCCACCCTACTCGGGAAGTATGGCGACGAGGGGGATCGGCTGATCTTCCGCATCCTCAACTCGGGCGACAGCCTCAAGGACTTCGACCGGCAGGAGCTGCTGACGATCGATCCGGCTGACTTTGCCTCCCGAGCCTGCGATCGTGGGTTGCGGTATGACCTAACGGTCCCCTTTGCTCGGTATGTGGTGCAGCACCGTAATGAGATCACCCTCCCCTTCAAGCGGTACCAGATACAGCCGGTATGGCGTGCGGATCGCCCCCAGAAGGGTCGGTACCGCGAGTTTTACCAGTGCGATGCCGACGTGATCGGCTCCGACTCCCTCCTGCATGAGGTGGAGCTGACACAGATCATCGATACCGTCTTCGCCAAGCTGGGCGTGCGGGTCGTGATCCTCCTCAATAATCGGAAGTTGCTCACTGCCATCAGCGAGCAGCTGGGGATCGAGAACATCATCGACCTGACCGTCTCCATCGACAAGCTGGAGAAGATCGGCTGGGAGGGTGTCGAGGAGGAACTGCGTGGCAAGGGCATCGGCGAGGAGGCGATCAGTCGCTTAAAGCCGATCCTCGGTATCTCGGGAAGCAATGAGGAGAAGCTGGAGAAGCTCGCCGACCTCTTCCGCGAGAGCGAGGTGGGTCGCAAGGGGGTGGAGGAGCTGACCTACATCCTCGACAAGCTACACCACTGTCGCATGCAAAATGAGGTTCGGCTGGACCTCTCATTGGCACGCGGCTTGGACTACTACACAGGGACTATCTTCGAGGTGAAAGCGCTCGACACCCCTATGGGGAGCATCACCGGTGGAGGTCGGTATGACAATCTCACAGGAGTATTTGGGCAGAGTGGTATGAGCGGTGTGGGGATTTCCTTTGGTGCGGAGCGGATCTTCGACGTACTGGAGGCGCTGGATCTCTATCCCGAATCGACCCACTCGGGGACGCAGCTGCTCTTCATCAACTTTGGGGAGAAAGCCTTGGACTACATCCTTCCCCTACTCGGCGTGCTCCGCAGTGAGGGGATCACGGCGGAGGTCTACCCGGACGATGCGAAGATGAAGAAGCAGATGTCCTACGCCAATGCACTCTCGATCCCTTACGTTGCTTTCATCGGCGATGACGAGATCGAGCAACATACCATTAGCGTCAAGGATATGGAGTCGGGTGAGCAGCAGAGCTATACCACCGAGGAGCTGATAGCTCTCCTCCGGTCGTGAGTCATGGGTGACAGCGATACATACTGCAGGGTAGAGCTGCAGGGAAACGTGGGGCATGACCCGCTGATCCGCTACCTGGATGAGAGGACCTGCATGGCATCATTCAGCGTGGCGACAGACAGTCTCCTCCCCGACACCCCGGGTGGAGCGGTGACAGACTGGCATGACGTCGTCTGCTACCGGGAGCCCGCTCACTATGTGGAGGCCCACGTCCGTAAGGGGTATAAGGTTCGGGTGGTCGGCAGACTGACTTATAAGAGGTACCGCAGTGGAGAGGATAGATACAATCGCAAGGCGATGATCATTGCTGAGCAGGTGGCTCTCATCTCTAAGCCTCAGCCCAAGACAGTGACCCCTCAGGAGGCGTCGATCACTTCGCCTTACGCAGACTATAGAGAGACGCTCAGTAAGGATGCGGAGTCTGGTCTGCCTTTTTGACCCCCCCGATGATAGACAGTATAGCAATTTTTATCCTTGGAAGGCATCGAATACATCAGTAGCGGGCTACTAAAGGGCGTGGGCGTGATCCCACTGGGACCGGAGGGCATCGTGACGCTGGTCATTACTCTGGTACTTATCGCAGTCTGTCTCTACTACAGTGGCTTTTGCTCCTCATCGGAAGTGGCCTACTTCGCCCTCACCCCATCGCAACTGGAGGAGCTGAAATCCTCTAAGGAGGAGCGGGACAAGAAGGTGATCTATCTGCTGGAGCATGGAGAGTATATGCTCAGCACGATATTGATCTCCAATAACTTCGTCAATACGGCGATCGTGATGCTGAGTGACTCGGTCGTCAATCAGACGCTGGACTTCTCCCATGCGCGTACGCTCGGCTTCATACTGCAGGTGGTGGTCATCACCTTTGCGATCCTGCTGGTGGGCGAGATTATCCCGAAGGTCTCCACACAGATGGATCCGCTCAGGGTGGCACGTCGTAATGTCACCACTCTCTTCACCTTCTATGGCGCCCTCAAAGGGATTAATAAGGCTCTCGTCCGTATGGGCGAAGTGATTGGCAAGTCCCTGACAAAGAATAAGTCTGAGCTCGACCGAGAGGACCTCAGCAAGGCAATCGAACTGACAACGGAGGACAGCGAGGAGCAGGGGGTGCTGAATGAGATACTGCTCTTCCAGCGCAAGACTGTCTCCGAGGTGATGACACCGAGGATCGATATGGCGGCGCTGGAGCTCTCAACACCCTATGCGGAGGTGCTCTCCTTCGTCGAGGAGTGCGGCTACTCGCGCATACCGGTCTACTACAAGCGGATCGACTCGATCAAGGGGATCCTGTACGCCAAGGACCTCCTACAGCATCTCAGCGAGGCACCCGACTTCCGATGGGAGGGATTGCTGAGAGAGGTACTATACACACCAGAGGACGTGAAGGTAAGCCATATGCTGGAGGTCTTCCGTAAGGAGCGTCGCCATATGGCGATCGTGGTGGATGAGTATGGTGGTACGAGCGGTCTGGTGACGATGGAGGATCTATTAGAGGAGATCGTCGGAGACATCGAGGACGAGTACGATGAGGACGAGCAGCTCTACAAGGAGCTTCCAGACGGGTCCTTTGTCTTTGATGGCAAGATCAGCATCCTTGACTTCCTCCGCATCGTCAAGGTGGAGGACTACGATGCCATCTTAAGGGTATCGGACGAGGCGGAGACGCTGGCGGGACTGCTGCTGGAGGTGAAGGGGGACTTTCCCCAGGTCAATGAGGTGATCACTATCGACGGGCATCAATTCAAGGTGCTCTCCATCACAAACAGGCGCATCAGCAAGATCCTCTTCATCCCCGACCCGGAGAAGACTCAGGACGACGAGGTGAGGAAGCAAGAGACTGAGGAGAGACCATGACTAACCGGTCCTCAGTGGTGGTGATCCCCCGCATTGACTCAAGAGAGGATACCCACCTGACGCTGAAGCGTGGACTCCGGCGGCTCTTTGCCGACGAGGAGCTGCCGCATGTGGCTCATTACACAGACGGAGCGCCCTACTTCCCCAACCGACCCGACCTCCTCTACTCCTCCTCCGACTGCCACTGCAGCGTTGCCCTCCAGGTGGCTCCTGCGGGACTACTACCGGTGGGCATCGATGTGGAGGATAAGGCGGATCAGGCCGCGAGGATCCTCCCACGTTACACCACGGAGGCAGATCGCCGGGCAATGGCGAACTACCCACAGATAAGCCCACTTGAGCTATGGAGTGCCAAGGAGGCGATCTTCAAGGCCTTCAGTCGCTACGTGCGGGACTTCCAGACGGACATCACCCTCCTCGCACCGGGACACTTCGCTGTCAGTCGCCTCGGTGAGGTATCGGTATCCTACAGGTCGGGCAGCGAACTAAGTACTCTCTCCGAGAGCCACCACACCTATCCGGACCCGCTCGTCCTCGCCTTTATCACCGCCCCCGAGGTGGAGGAGCGTCTGATCGTCCTCTGAGGATATGTAAAAAGTGGTACCTTTGTTACCCAAACATACTTTCAATAAAATTGCCAAAGAATATGGCTAAGAAAATCAAGGCAATCACGCCCCGGTCAGAGAATTACTCCCAGTGGTACAACGACATCGTACTGAAGGCTGACCTAGCGGAGAATGCTGCCGTCCGCGGCTGTATGGTCATCAAGCCATACGGCTTCGCTATCTGGGAGCGGATGAAGGAGCTTCTCGATAAGTCATTCAAGGAGACCGGCGTAAGCAACGCCTACTTTCCCCTCCTGATCCCTAAGTCCTTCCTCAGCCGGGAGGCGGAGCATGTCAAGGGCTTTGCCAAGGAGTGCGCCGTGGTGACCCACTACCGGCTCAAGGCGACAGAAGACGAGTCTGCTGTCATCGTCGACCCCGAGGCCAAGCTCGATGAGGAGCTGATCATCCGCCCCACCTCAGAGACGGTGATCTGGAATACGTACAAGAATTGGATCCACTCCTGGCGCGACCTTCCCCTGCTCTGCAATCAGTGGTGCAACGTCATGCGCTGGGAGATGCGTACCCGTCTCTTCCTCCGCACGAGCGAGTTCCTCTGGCAGGAGGGTCACACCGCCCATGCCACCGAGGAGGAGGCTCAGGAGCGTGCTCGTCAGATGCTCCGGGTGTATGCTGACTTTGCTGAGAAAAAGATGGCTATGCCGGTCATCCGCGGCGTAAAGACGCCCACAGAGCGCTTTGCCGGTGCCATCGACACCTACACCATTGAGGCGATGATGCAGGATGGGAAAGCGTTGCAGAGCGGTACGTCACACTTCTTGGGGCAAAACTTTGCCAAGGCCTTTGACGTCACCTTTGCCGACAAGGATGGCGAGGAGAAACTGGTCTGGGCCACCTCGTGGGGCGTATCGACCCGCCTGATGGGCGCACTGATCATGACCCACTCTGACGACAACGGACTGGTGCTGCCGCCTGCGCTGGCTCCTATCGATGTTGTGATCATCCCGATCTACAAGAGTGATGAGGAGCGTGCTCAGATCACCGAGCTGGTGGAGCCGCTCATCAAGGAACTTCGCGATCACGACATTAAGGTAAAGTACGACGATGCGGACAACAAGAAGCCGGGGTGGAAGTTCTCCGAGTACGAGATGAAGGGCGTACCGGTTCGCCTCGCCCTCGGACCTCGCGACGTCGAGGAGGGGACGATAGAGGTGATGCGCCGAGACACGCTGGAGAAGGAGACCGTCCCCTACGAGGGCATCGGCAAGCGGGTCGAGGATCTGCTGGATCAGATCCAGGAGAATCTCTACAAGCGCGCCCTTGACTTCCGTACCGCACACACCTACAGCTGCGACGACTGGGACGACTTCTGCGAGAAGGTCGAGGCCGGTGGCTTCGTAATGGCGCACTGGGACGGCACCGCCGAGACCGAGGAGCGCATCAAGGACCTGACCAAGGCGACGATCCGATGCATCCCACTCGGTCAGCCGGACGAGCCGGGTAAGGACATCCTGACCGGCAAGCCCTCCGAGCGCCGAGTACTCTTTGCCTGCTCCTACTGATAAGGCTCGATGAGCCAAGCAGGACTACTTATCCTTATCGCCGTGGTGCTGGTCTACCTGCTCCTCGGCGATACTCTTTTGAGGCGTGCCGGCTACCGCAATCACACCGTCAAGAGGAAGCCTAATGTACCTATGTCATCACCCTCTATCCCCTACGCAGAGCTACTGAAGCAGCTCCAGCCACCTATGGTGCCTACCGAGGAGCTGGAGAGGCTGACAGCTGAGAGGCAAGGGATCTACCCACGCTACTTTATCCTCGACCTGCAGACCACCGGGCTCTCGATCCGGCAGGGCGAGGAAGACCGCATCGTGCAGGCAGCTTGGCTGGGCTTAGACGATCAATACCGTGAGCTCTGTCACGGCGTGGTGCTGGTGGAGCAGAGCAATGCCGGCAGCGACGAAGCGAGGAGGGTACACCACTTGGACACCCACACACTCCAGATCATGGGGAAGAGCGAGGAAGAGCTCCTCGAGCTGCTCCTTCCGCTCATCAAGAGATCCTCCGTCCTCGTCTGCCACAACGTCCGCTTTGACTTAAGCATCCTCCTCGGAGCGATACGGCGGCTACACCCGACGGCAGAGTATTGGCTCAAGCATAAGGAGGCGATCTGCACCATGGTGCTTAGCGCTGCCCTCGACCCTCACTGGCGACACCACTACCGCTCCCTCACGTCCCTCACCAACGAGTACACCGGGATCAGTCCAGCAGACATGGACGCCATCGACATCACCGGCTGGCGAAATGTCTGCCTGACTCGGATCTGTCTCGCACAGCTCCGCCTCCGCTACCCTGATGAGACGGAGCCGGGGGACCTGCCCAATGTCGAGGACTACCTTGACCGACGAGTGGGACCTTAGGTCGCGATGGTATTTTTGCAATAAAGGATAGCAGAATTGTCTGTGTATTAGAAAAAAGGTATATTTGTACAGAAGATAGGGGAGGTAATCCCCCTATCGCCGAACACTAACCGTAGACACTAATTACACAAGGAAGAGTTATGAGTAACAATAATTCCGGAATAAAGTTTATGCTGGGTCTCTTCGTAGGCTCAGCCATCGGAGCGGCCATCGCATACCTCTCTGACGAGAGCCGTCGCAACCAGCTCATTGATGATATGTCTGACACCGCAGACAAGGTGAAGAGCAACGTGAAGGACGCTTATTATGAGGGTCGTATCCGCGCGCGCAAGGCCGGTCGCGACCTCTCTCACTACGTTGAGGACATCAAGGGCGACGCAGAGGACATCTACTCTACAGTGAAGGACTCCGCTTCCCAGCTGGGAAATAAGGCTAAGGACACCGCTCAGAAGGTTGCTGACCTGACTGAGGAGGAGCTCGAGGACCTCAAGGCTGAGGCCAAGGAGCAGAAGGACAAGCTCGCTGAGGAGGCCAAGAAGAAGGTCAGCAAGGACTAAGCCCCCTTGGCGCACTCAGAGCCACTTATCTACAGATGGGATTGCCGAAGTATCCTCACAAGGATCCTTCGCGGTCCCATCTGTCTTTATCCTACGAGAGTATCACCTTACTTATAGGGCACAGACATGGCTAAGACAATCAAGCAAATCATCGATGAAGTAAAGACAGAGGCTCTCTCCTTCGTGGGTGCCAAGCGCGAACTCGCAAAGCTCGAGGCAATCGAGAAGGGAGTCCCTGCTGGCATCAAAGGGGTGTACTACCTTATTATGGCTGTCGTCGGGCTGACGGCACTCCTATTTCTTCAAGTGGTCATCGCACTGCTTTTTGCCATGATCTTTGCTTCCGACCTACTGAGCGCCTACGACACAGTCTCCGCTCTGGCAGCTGGATTCGGGTGCTTAGTGGGGCTACTGCTACTCATCGAACTCATCCTCCTTCTTCTCAAGAAGCCGATCACCAGCTCGCTCGAGGAGAAGATCATCTCCGCTCAGCTGGATAAGCTGGAGGATATGGAGGAGAAAGAGGCCGGAGAGGCTCGGCGTGAGACCGCCACAGTGACCATGGTCGCCGACGTGACTGATGTCCATGGCGAGTCAGTGATCCCCGGTACAGAGTCACCGGACCACCCGGTTGTGGAGGTTCACCAGTTTACTGACGAGGACGTCCTGCAGGGCAACTAACCATCATTTCCTCTGAGAGAGTACACTACTATGAGTACAAAAGCATATAAGCCAGACTATAAGAGCCGGCTGGAGGCGCAGAAGCACCGCTTAGAGAGCCGATCGGAGGAGAGCAAGATGCGGATCCTCAATAATGTCGACTACCTCCGCACCGATGGTGCCGAGGTGGTCAAGACAGAGGCGCTGAGAGCCCTCTCAGACAAGAGTCCGGTAGCGGCAAAGCTGGTAGGAAACGTGCTGGGGATCAAGGCCCCCTCTGACAGGCCCCACACCCATTTCGTCCGTATGGATCGCGATCAGGATGGCACGATGAGTGAGCATACACGTGTCTCCCGTCTCCTCCGGGACACCCAGCCGGGAGAGGGCACCGGTAAGCCCTCCATAGTAAGCAGGCTTCAGGACTCCTCCTGGAGCACACTTCTCCAGGACGTGGTGATACCTGCAGGATTAGCCGTCGGTAGCAGCCTCCTACTCGCCGGGACCCTTCGGGGAGCCGGCAGTGGTCTCCGTGGCTTGACTAAAGGACTTATCAAAGGAATCGGAAAAGGGGTTTTCAAACTGTAAAAACGGACGAAAAACCGATTTTTTTAATTATATTTGTCCATCGAAAGATTGATGATTGCGGATCATACCGCGGTCTCTATAACACTGACACCAGTAACTGATTTTACATAACAGACAATCACTATGATCAAAGTAGCTATCAACGGCTTTGGCCGTATCGGTCGCTGTGCATTCCGCGCAGCTCAGAAGCACGACAACATCCAGATCGTTGCCATCAATGACCTCTTGGACGTCGACTACCTCGCTTATATGCTGAAGTACGACACCATGCACGGTAAGTTTGAGGGCGAGGTGGACTGCGATAAGGAGAAGAACCTCCTGATCGTCAATGGAAATAAGATCCGCTGCACCCAGGAGACCGATGCTGCTAATTGCAAGTGGGACGAGGTCGGCGCCGAGTATGTACTCGAGTGCACCGGCTTCTACCTCACCAAGGAGAAGAGCGAGGCTCACCTCAGAGGTGGTGCCAAGTATGTCATTATGAGCGCCCCCTCCAAGGACGACACCCCTATGTTCGTCATGGGTGTTAATAACACCACCTACAAGAAGGGCACCCAGATCGTCTCCAACGCCAGCTGCACCACCAACTGTCTCGCACCCCTCGCTAAGGTGCTGCACGACAACTTTGGCATCAAGGATGGTCTTATGACCACCGTACACTCCACCACCGCTACCCAAAAGACCGTCGATGGTCCCTCCAAGAAGGACTGGCGTGGTGGCCGTGCTGCTGCCGGCAACATCATCCCCTCCTCTACCGGTGCCGCTAAGGCTGTAGGTAAGGTGATCCCCTCTCTCAATGGCAAGCTAACCGGTATGTCTCTCCGCGTGCCTACTCTGGACGTCTCTGTCGTTGACCTGACCGTCAACCTCGAGAAGCCCGCCACCTATGAGGAGATCTGCAAGGCAATGAAGAAGGCCAGCGAGGGCGAGATGAAGGGCATCCTCGCCTACACTGATGAGGCTGTCGTTTCTTCCGACTTCCTCGGTGACACCCACACCTCTATCTTTGACGCCACCGCAGGTATTGCTCTCACCGACACCTTCGTAAAGGTACTCTCTTGGTACGACAACGAGATCGGCTACTCTAATAAGCTGATCGAGCTCTGCGAGTACATCGCTAAGGTAAATGCGTAAGTAATCGCATCCCACAGACTACTCCCCACTCTGGGAGTAGAGCTCAAAAGGGGCTGTGCTGACCAGTGTCAGCACAGCCCTTTTTTCTTTTTCCAAAACCGGTAAAGAGGGTCCTGCTATGGAATAGTCTCAAGGAGAGAGCGTATCGAAGCACTAAGGTTAGCCCGAGCCACTTCGGGTCTCATCGCCACATCCAGCAGGGTCCCGGGTGGATTGATGCAGACGACGCGATCGAAGCCGGCAGCGAGCAACTTATCCCTCGACCCGACCCGACCGGCCACGAGCCAGGTAGGCACACCGGCGGATCTCGCACGCCTCATGATGCCGTAGGGCAACTTCCCCATCAGGGTCTGATCATCGGCACTCCCTTCACCGGTGATCACACAGTCGGCACCACGAACGAGGTCATCAAAGTGCAGGTACTCCAGGAGCAGGTCGATCCCGGACCGGCACTCCGCCCCCAGAAATTGCATAAAGGCGTAGCCCAGTCCGCCTGCTGCACCCGCACCCCGCTCACCACTGCGATCGTAGCCAAGGTGATCCGCTGCTCGAGCTGCCAGCTCTCGCATCCTACCCTCGATCACCGAGACCATCACCGGAGTCGCGCCCTTCTGTGGAGCAAAGACGCAAGCCGCACCACGAGGGCCATAGAGCGGATTAGTCACATCACTCGCCAAGGTGAAGTGACAGTTGCAGAGCGCATCACCGAGTGCCTCTCGCGCCACCCCGAGAGCGTCAGTCAGCGCCTGCAGCATACCCACTCCACCATCGCAGGTGGCGGTGCCGCCCAGCCCTATTATGAACCGCCGGTAACCGCGACGATAGGCATCAGTTACCAACTGACCCACCCCATACGAGGAGGCCACGAGCGGATTACGCCGATCCGGAGGCACAAGGTGGAGTCCCACGGCTTGGGCTGACTCGATGAGCACCACCTGTCCCCTCGTGATGCCGTAGTCAGCAGTGACCGGGCTCCCCAGTGGATCCCTCACTCGTAGAGATACACGCTCTCCCCCCATCACTGCCAAGAAAGCGTCCAGCATCCCCTCCCCTCCATCTGAGACTGGGACGGAGATCACCTCCGCTAGAGGATCAGCACGGCGGATCGTCTCCGAGACAACCGCCTCCGCCTCCAGCGAACTCAGGCACCCCTTGAAGGAGTCTATGACCAAGACGTACGATCGCATTGCAGCCACAATATACACAGAATGATCCAGAAGCCTCGTACCATAGTCTACGAAACGAGGGAGTATCAAAATGGAGACCCATAGAGGCTCATAAGTAGATGATTCTCAGGAGCCATAAAGGGCGCTCTCTCCTTCGGCATCAGGCAGTCTCTGGGGCTACCACAGGAGAGACTGTTTCCCAACACTTTGCACCGATAGGCTCTAAGAAAAATCTAATACCGATATTAGTGACGCCTAATATCGGTATTAGAGAATTCTTTTACCGGTATTAGATCGACCCTCCCACTTGGGGGTCTCCACATAGACCTTGGACTATGATGATGAAGTTTTTCAGAAGAGAGGAGACACTAAAGTGATTCGCGACCGCCATCCCTGCTAAACCTGACGACCCTCATACGGGATTGGATTTTTGTGTAGCGGAGGATTTTCATTGGTGTTAAGAAAATTCTATATTTGTAAGAGCGAATGAAGAAACTGCGAACCATAGTGGGCGGTCTGGTGGGGATCCTTGCGGTCCTCTCCCTCTCGGTGGCTTGCCATCGGTCTGAGGGTGTTGATCGGGTCGCTATCGCTGCGCTCGACAGCCTTGACCGAGTGATCGACCACCGGTCTCACTATATGGAGCTCAAGGAAGAGCGTCTCGGTGAGCTGAGGGCAAGATTAGAGACCACTGAGCAGGAGGGGGCACCCTTGGAGCAGCGCTATCGCAGAACGTTGGAGCTCGCACAGGAGTACAGACCATTCCGCTTTGACTCCGCACTATACTTCTCTCGGGAGGCACTGGAGCTGGGGCATCGGCTCGAGGACTTGAGTGCCACTCACCGCGCCGGCATAGAGGTCGCCTATTGCTACCTCTCAGCGGGACTCTTCCTCGAGGCACGCGAGACCATTGATGCGATAGCTCCCGACGGCACACCAGACGCTGGGGAGGCTATCGCCGTCCATCTCCTCCGGATGAAGTACTTCCTCGACCTCGCGGACTACAACGACCACAATGATGAGATGGCGCACAGGTACCGCTCGGCAGGTCTCAGGGAGGCAGATGAGGTGATCGCCCTCACACCAGAGGGCTCTCACGACCACTACTATGCGCTGATCCATAAGCGGCTACACCTACACCAGTACCGTGAGGCACTCTCGACGATCGATGAGCTACTCCGGCAGGAGTCGATCACCGACCGCGATCGAGCGATACTCCTGTCACTGAAGGGGACAGCTGCCACTCTTATGGATGATGATCTGACAGCGGTGGAGGCTCTGGCTCAGTCTGCTGGGTATGACCTGATCACCGGCACGCACGAGACCACGTCGCTTGCACGCCTTGCAGGCGAGCTGTATCGTATGGGCGACATTGACCGAGCAGCAAGGTACATCGACCTCGCCATGGAGGACGCCAATTACTATGACGCAAAGCACCGAAAGGTAGCCGTAGGTGACATTCGCCCACTGATCGAGCAGAGCAGGATGCATCAGATTGACCTACGACGACGTCAGATGACCAGCTACACCATAGTCGCCTCACTGCTCTGTCTTCTGCTGGTCACAGCAATCGTGGTGATCATCCTCCAGATGCGCCACCTACGCCGCGCAACGAAACAGATAGAGGAGGCCAATGGCGCCCTACGACTCTCCAATGAGCGGCTCGAGGAGGCCAATGCGATCAAGGACGAGTACATCGGATCCTCCTTCTACAGGCAGGGTGCCTACTTCCACGAGCAGGAGGAGCTCTACCGCTTCCTCAGGCAGCGATTAGAGAGCAAGCAGTACGATGCGATCCGTAAGCGGATCCGCCAGAGTGAGGTGACGAGAGAGCGAAAAGATATGTACGCGGACTTCGATCAGACCTTTACTAATCTCTTCCCCACCTTTGTCACTGAGTACAATGCCCTCTTCCCCCCTGAGGAGCAGCAGTCGCTCCTCCCGGGCGACCCGCTAACCCCCGAGATGAGGATCTTTGCCCTGATCCGTGTCGGGGTGTCTAAGACGGAGCAAGTGGCACACTTCCTCAATTACTCCGTCAATACGATCAACACCTACAAGACACGGGTGAAAAATAAGTCCCTCGTGGAGAATAAAGACTTTGAGGGCGAGATCATGAAGATCGGGAGATCGAGGTAGACTCCTCGACTCAAAAAAAAGACAGAGGGGGCAAAAATAGGGTCTCAAACCTCCCAAAAAAAGACCATATTGAGGTTATATTTATGAGTTAAGAAAATTAATTAGTTACCTCATAACCTGCACACTACGACCTCAATCAACTAATATACCCTTATATACTTTTGTGGTTACTTGGCAGACTGTCCCGAAGGGATGACTTTTGTATCAGAAATTAATGGAGCCCACTCCGTCCTAACCCTTCGGAGTGACCCATTACCCTCGATCACATTTTACGAAACCCTATAATATAAGCAGTCATGAAACCACGTACGCTTATCCTCTCCCTGCTCCTTGCGCTGACGATATCGATCGGATCCGCCGGGGCACAAGAGGTCCTCAAGTCCCCTGATGGCAAGCTCACCCTCACCTTCCACCTCGGGAGCAAGGGCGAGCCGATGTATCGCCTCGACTATGGCGACAAGCCGGTCGTGCGGGACAGCCACTTAGGCTTTTTCCTCAAGGATCACGAGGATGGTGACCTCGTCTCTGCCTTTGAGCAGCAGGGCGATGCCGTCCGCTCCACCTTCGACGAGACCTGGACGCCGGTCTGGGGCGAGGTGAGTACGATCCGTAACCATTACAATGAGATGCTCATCCGCCTCTGCCAGAGGGACAATGGTCGCGAGATGGATCTTCGCTTCCGTCTCTTTGATGACGGCATGGGGCTGAGGTACGAGTTTCCCGACCAGGATCGCCTGATCTACTTCACGGTGAAGGAGGAGGCAACAGAGTTTGCCATGGCAGGCGATCACATCGCCTTCTGGATCCCCGGCGACTACGACACACAGGAGTACAACGTCACCGAGTGCCGTCTCAGCGAGATCCGGAGCCGGTACGATGAGGCGCACATCCACAACGCCTCCCAGCAGGACTTCTCCAAGACCGGCGTGCAGACGCCGCTGCAGCTCAAGGCTGACAACGGGCTCTACATCAACATCCACGAGGCAGCACTGATCGACTTCCCGGCACTCAATCTGGAGCTGGACGACAAGGCCATGATCTTCCGGGCACACCTCACGCCGGATGCTCAGGGGAGCAAGGGGCATGTGCAGACTGCATTCAACACCCCTTGGCGTACTGTCATCGTCAGCGATGATGCGCGGGACATCCTCGCAAGCAAGCTGATCTATAACCTCAATGAGCCGTGCAAGATCGAGAACACCTCCTGGATCAAGCCGATGAAGTACATGGGCGTCTGGTGGGAGATGATCACCGGCAAGAGCACCTGGGCCTACACCGACGACCTCCACAGCGTCCATCTCGACCGGACCGACTACTCCAGGGTAAAGCCCAACGGTCGCCACGGAGCCACGACCGCCAACGTGAAGCGCTTCATCGACTTTGCCTCCGCCCACGGGATGGATGGGCTGCTGGTCGAGGGGTGGAACGTTGGCTGGGAGGACTGGTTTGGCCACAAGAAGGACTACGTCTTTGACTTCGTCACCCCCTACCCCGACTTCGACATCGAGGAGATCCACCGCTACGCTAAGGAGAAGGGGATCAAGATGCTGATGCACCACGAGACCTCCAGCTCGATCCGCAACTACGAGCGTCACCTGGATGCCGCCTTTGACCTTATGAAGAAGTACGACTACCCGGGTGTCAAGACCGGCTACGTCGGCGACATCGTCCCACACGGAGAGTACCACTACGGTCAGTGGCTGGTCAATCACTACCTCTATGTGGTGAAGAAGGCTGCCGAGCGACAGATCATGATCAATGCTCACGAGTCGGTCCACATGACCGGGCTGAGCCGCACGTACCCCAACCTTCTCTCTCAGGAGTCGGCCAAGGGGCAGGAGTTCCAGACCGGTGGCAATCCCGCCAACCACCTTACCCTACTTCCCTTTACCCGCCTCATCGGTGGTCCGATGGACTACACTCCCGGTATCCTGATGATGGACCTCAGCCGACTCAATCCGGACAACCACAACGTCGTCCGCACCACCGTCTGCAATCAGCTCGGCAGCTACCTGACGATGTACACGCCACTCCAGATGGCGGCCGACCTTCCCGAGCACTACGAGGAGCGGATGGATGCCTTTGAGTTTATCGAGAGGGTGCCGGTGGACTGGAGCGACAGCAAGTACCTCGAGGCGGAGCCGGGACGCTACGTCACCGTAGCACGTAAGGACAAGTCGAGCGAGGACTGGTACATCGGCAGCGTCAGCGGAGTAGACCGAACGACGAAGATCAGCCTCGACTTCCTCACCCCGGGTAAGAAGTATCTCGCCAAGGTGTGGCATGACGGCAAGAAGGCTCACTACCTGACCAACCAGTACGACTATACCATCACGGAGCAGAAAGTGACCTCCAAGAGCACCCTCACCCTGCACGAGGTGGAGGGCGGAGGCTTCGCCGTGATCCTCTCTGAGATCAAGTAAATCCCTTAACCCCATATCTTAGTATGAATAAGAATAGCAGTATACTCAAGCAGGCTCTGCGACTACTCGCCCTACTGGTGGTGGTCAGCGGGAGTGCGCTCTCTGCTCTCGCCCAGTCGGTACGCGCCCACGGTGTGGTAGTCGACGTGGAGGGCTCTCCCCTACCCGGTGTCACCGTGCGGGTGACTGACAAGGTAGGACAAGGGACGATCACCGATATGGACGGAAACTTCTCCATCCAGGTCGAGAAGTCTGATCGCCTCACCTTTACCTACGTCGGCTTCGTCGATCAGACGATTGCCGTAGCAGACCAGACCTTCCCCCTTCGCCTTGTCCTCCACGAGGACTCCGAGCTCCTTGACGAGGTAGTGGTGATCGGCTATGGGTCGGTGCAGAAGAAAGACCTCACCGGCTCTATCACCACGATCTCCAGCAAGGACTTCCAGAAGGGCGCCATTGCCACTCCGGATCAGCTCATCACCGGTAAGATCGCCGGTGTGCAGATTGTCCCCGGTGGCGGAAGTCCCGGCGCCGGCTCCACGATACGCATCCGAGGCGGTGCCTCGCTCAATGCCTCCAATGACCCGCTGATCGTCATCGACGGCGTGCCTATGGAGGGCGGCTCTCTCCCCGGAGCACCGAGCGCACTTAGCTCGATCAACCCCGCTGACATCGAGTCGATGAATGTCCTCAAGGATGCCTCCGCCACAGCGATCTATGGCTCCAGAGCCTCCAATGGCGTGATCATCATCACGACGAAGAAGGGAAGTCTCGGCCAGCCACTCCGTGTACAGGCCACCACCCGATTCTCCGTCTCCACCCCTCGTAAGTATGTCGATGTCTACACCGGCGACGAGATCCGCGAGATCGTAAAGAAGAGCGGCAATGCGAAGTACATCGCTATGCTCGGAAAGGAGAATACCGACTGGCAGAGCGCCATCTACCAGACCGCCTTTGGTGCGGATAATAACGTCAGCATCAGTGGTGCCACCTCCTGGCTCCCCTACCGCGTGTCTGTAGGATACTACAACGAGAAGGGTATCCTCAAGACGGACCACATGCAGCGCGTCACCGGGGACCTCAGTCTGTCGCCCCATTTCCTCAATGACGACCTCACAGTGACGCTGAATGTCAAGGGCTCCCACACCCGAAATCGCTTCCCCAATAGGGACGCCATTGATGGGGCAGTGAGGATGGATCCGACCCAGCCGATCATGTCTGATGATGCGGTCTTCAAGCCCTTCGGCGGCTACTGGTTCCTCACCGGTGAGGGTACCGAGGGTCAGGTGATCCCCCGCTCACAGGCACCTCGTAATCCCCTTGCCCTCTTGATGGAGAAGGAGGACCGAGGCACCACCAATCGCATCATCGCCAACTCGATGATCACCTACAAGCTTCCCTTCGTCAAGGGGCTGAGTATGAACCTCAATCTTGCCTACGACTACGGCGTGGGGCAAGGCACCATCTACATCCCCACCACAGCACCGCTCAATGAGTACACCAATCAGGTGATCGGCAAGGGCGGTCTGGACAATCAGTATCGCCAGGAGAAGACAAATAAGCTGCTCGACTTTTACCTCAATTATAAGGTGGAGTCAAAGGCTCTCCTCGGTGCTCTCGATGTGATGGCGGGCTACTCCTACCAGGACTGGCTCACCAAGGATTACAAGTACGCCGACAAGACCGCCGGAGGGATCGAGTACAATAAGCCGGTCTTCCCCTACGATATGCCGAGGAATACGCTTGTATCCTTCTACGGTCGTGTCAATTACTCTCTCCTCGACCGCTACCTCATCACAGCTACAGTGCGTACCGATGGCTCCTCCCGCTTTGCACCCAAGTACCGCTGGGGTATCTTCCCCTCCGTCGCTTTGGCATGGAAGATCAAGGAAGAGTCCTTCTTCAAGGACGTAGATGCCGTCAGCGACCTGAAGCTCCGTCTCGGCTACGGTCTGACCGGACAGCAGGATGGTATCGCCAACTACAGCTATCAGCCGGTATACTACCTCAGTGGCAATCAGTCAAAGTACCTCCTCGGTGACAAGTGGTACAATATGTACAAGCCTGCCGCTTACGATGCCGAGATCAAGTGGGAGCAGACCGCTACCTCCAATATCGGTCTCGACTACGGATTCCTCAAGGGGCGCCTCTACGGCTCGATCGATCTCTACGTCAAGCACACCAAGGACCTCCTGAATACGATCCCGATCCCTGCCGGAGCCAATTTCTCCAATAAGCTCCTCACCAACATCGGCTCTATGACCAACAGGGGTGCAGAGTTGTCAGTGAACTATATCCCGATCGAGACGAAGGACTGGAACTGGGTGCTGAACTTCAACGCCACCTACAACCAGACCGAGATCACCAAGCTGACGCAGGTCGAGGACCCCACCTATCTCGGTGCTGAGGTGGGCGGTATCAATGGTGCCACCGGCAACAATGCCCAGATCCACTCCGTAGGCTATGCGCCTTACTCCTTCTTTGTCCACAAGCAGGTTTATGATGAGCAGGGTAAGCCCATTGAGGGTGTCTTTGCGGACCTTAATGGTGACGGAAAAATAGACAACTACGACAAGTACCACTGTGGCAAGCCGGCACCGGACTTCCTCTTCGGTCTCAGCACCTCACTTCGGTACAAGGGGCTCACCCTATCCACCTCCCTGCGTGCTAATACCGGCAGTAAGATCTACGACAACGTCTCCAGCAACAATGCCACCCTCGACTCGGTCATCGACCCTCTGGGATGGATCAGCAATGCGACACACGACTATAGTGAGTCCGGTTTTATCAATAAGCACTACCTCTCCGACTACTACGTCCGAGATGCCTCCTTCCTCAAGATGGACAATCTGACCCTGAGCTACGACTTCGGTCGCCTCTTCCACGACAGCGTAGGGATCAACCTCGGTGCGACGGTGCAGAATGTCTTCACCCTCTCCTCCTACAAGGGCATTGACCCGGAGGTCTCCGGTGGGATCGACCACCAGTTCTACCCCATACCCCGCACCTACTCTCTTAGTCTGGGTCTCACCTTTTAAGTCATGCAAAAGATTATGAAGACTACTACCATACTCATCTCTACCCTACTCACTGGGCTACTCCTCGCCTCCTGCGTCCGCGATCTCGATCGAATGCCGACGAATGACGTGACCGGCCCCAAGGTCTTCTCTACCGAGGAGGGTACGCGTCAGGCCTTTGCCAAGGTCTATGGCGCCTGGGCGCTCGCGGAGGGCGATGTCGCCGGTATTGACGATGGTACCTCGGGATTTACCAGAGCGTTCTTCAACCTCCAGGAGCTCCCCACAGACGAGGTCAAGTGTGCCTGGAACGACGAGGCAGTCAAGGGGCTGAGCGACGGTACCTGGGACGCCACCACCGGCATTGTCGCCGGAGCCTACTACCGCTCGATCATCCAGATCAAGTATGCCAACGAGTTTCTCGCCAACGTGGACAGCTCACCCCTCAAGCCTGAGGAGAAAGAGCTGATGAAGGCGGAGGCTCGCTTCGTCCGCGCCTTCCAGTATTGGGTGCTGATGGATCTCTACGGCGATGTCCCCTTCATCACCGAGCAGGACCCAACAGGCAAGACCGCTCCTAAGAGGATCGCCCGCAAGGAGCTCTTCGACTACGTCGTCTCGGAGCTAAAGGCGGTGGAGCCACTCCTCAAGCCTGCCGGTCAGCAGGTCTATGGTCGCGCCGGTCAGGCTGCCGCCCAGGCGTTGCTTGCCCGTGTCTACCTCAATGCCGAGGTCTACACCGGCACCGGTCACTACGCTGAGGCAGCGGAGTATGCAGAGAAAGTCATTACCGGCGGCCATAAGCTCCATCCGATATACAAGGATCTCTTCGGGGCGGACAACCACAAGTTTACCGATGAGATCATCCTCGCCGTCCCGACGGATGGGCAAAATGCCCAAAGCTGGTCAGGTGCCACCTTCTTCGTCTGCGCCTCCTACAATCAAAAGATGCTCACTGAGCTACAGGACAAGGGTCTGCTGCCCAGTGTCGGCACCAATGGCAAGTGGGGCGGCAATAGAGCCACACCGACCTTTGCCAAGCTCTTCACCCCGGAGGACAGCCGCAACCTGCTCCTCAAGTCGACCGACACGATCGAGAAGCTGACTGACTTCGACCAGGGCGTATATGTCTATAAGTACACCAATGTGACCAGCGACAATAAGCCGGGCAGCCATCTGGACTTCTGCGATATGGACTTCCCCCTCTTCCGTCTCGCCGAGATGTACCTTATCTATGCCGAGTGCGCCGCACGGGGAGCTGCCGACAAGGGCAAGGGACTGGACTATCTTAATAAGATCCGCAGCCGCGCCGGCATCGCACCGACAAGCAACCTTGACCTCTCGCAGATCATCGACGAGCGCGGGCGCGAGCTCTACTGGGAGGGTCACCGCCGCACCGACCTGATACGCTTCGGACTCTTCACCTCCGGCAGCTACCTATGGGAGTGGAAGGGTGGAAAGGCCTCCGGTGCAGCGATGACCGCCGACAGGGCACTCTACCCCATCCCCGCTTCTGATGCACTCGCCAATCCTAACCTTCGTCCCAAAAGCAAATGACTCAGACCATGAATAGAATACATCACCTGGCATCTGCGACTCTCGCCGCCCTCATCCTCTCCCTCGTGGCAGGATGCAGCACCGAGGATCCGATGGAGAGCTTTGATGCCGTCCTCTCATCCAAGTCTCCCGCTGTGCTCGATCAGCCCGTCTCCACGGCAATGACGATCACCCCTGAGAGCACCGGCACGCTCGACCTAAGCTGGAGCGCTGCCAAGTATGGTGACAAGATCCCTGTCACCTACACCCTCGTCATCTCTCGGGGAGGAAGTGAGAAGCGGATCGAGTTTCCGGTACTAACCGGTGCACGTCAGATCTCTATCCCACTCCAGCAGCTCAATAAGCGACTCGTCACAGAACTGGAGATGGAGGGTGACACTCCGGACAAGGTCTCCGTGATGGTGGAGGCACTTCCTCTGGCCGACAAGGGCAACGACCACGCCCTCGAGACCTACAGGACCACCTCGGCACCACTGGAGCTGACGATCACCCCGTTCCTCGCCACTGTCCGACCTGATCTCTACTTCCTCGTAGGGGACCTCAGCGGCAGAGACGGCGCACCTGGGTGGAATGAGAAAAACAACGAACACCTCTTCTTCGCCGATGATAATAGTGCCCTCACCTACCACTACTATGGGTACCTCAAGGCCGGTGCCGCCTTCAAGATCTTCCCGGAAGCCAGCATTGGCGCGTGGAAAAATATCCTGGGCCTAAAGGATGGCAAGCTCGATATGAGCGGAGATAATATTGAGCTCCCTGCGGGATCACCTGCCGGGTACTACCGAATCACGCTAACCGTCAATAGGGGCAAGCTCGATCCCGCTCAGGCGACCATCAGCTTTACGCCCATCGATGTCTTGTCCAAGCCGACCTTCGACAAGATCGGTATCATCGGCACCGCCGGCATTGACTGGGATCACGACCTCCTCCTCGAGCAGTCCAAGACCGAGCCTCACCTCTGGATCGGCAGAGGGATCGTGCTGAAGGAGGGCGAATTTAAGCTTCGCGCCAATGCTGCCTGGAGCACCAATTGGGGCGGTCAGGAGAAGGAGAAATTCCCCACAGACTTCGGCATCGCTGAAGGGGGAGAGAATTGGAAGGTCACCGCCAAGGAAGCAGGCACCTACGATGTCTACTTCAACGACCTCACCGGCAACTACTTCATCAATAAGCTCGATAAGTAATCCCTCTTCATAGGAAGAGTGGATAGATATGCTCCCACCGGTGTCGCCTCACCGGTGGGAGCTTTTTTTCATACACTTCCCACGCAGCGATCACGCCATTGGGTAAGCAGAAATTGGTATCTTTACGGAAACATAAAAAAACCAATAACTACCACTGAACTATCATGAGCGATAAAGTCATCGATCAGCAACCGAAGGAGGTCTTCCACTACTTCGACCAAATCACCCGTATCCCCCGCCCCTCCAAGAAGGAGGAGAAGATGATCGCCTACCTGCAGGACTTTGCCAAGGAGCATGGGCTGGAGTGTGAGGTAGATCATGCGGGCAACATCCTGATCCGTAAGGGCGCTACCCCGGGCTATGAGGATCGGAAGAGCATTGCCCTCCAGTGCCATATGGATATGGTGTGCGAGAAGGATAAGGACGTGGACTTCGACTTCGAGACCGATCCCATCCAGACCTACGTCGAGGATGGCTGGGTGCACGCTCGCGGTACGACGCTGGGCGCTGACGACGGGATCGGTGACGCAGTCTGCCTCGCGATCCTCGCCTCCGAGTCCATCGAGCATGGTCCCATCGAGTGCCTCTTCACCCGCGATGAGGAGACCGGTCTTACTGGAGCTATGGAGATGGCTCCCGACTTCATCGAGAGTAAGATCCTGATCAATCTCGACAGCGAGGAGGAGGGCGAGATCTGCATCGGCTGCTCCGGCGGTAAAGATACTGTAGCCGAGCTGGAGTATGAGCGCACCTACGCCTACCCGGAGCTACACTACACCCGGATAGAGGTCCGCGGTCTCCACGGCGGACACTCAGGGAGCGAGATCGACAAGGGGTATGCCAATGCGGTGAAGCTGTTGGCCCGACTTCTCTTCCGTCTCGGTAACGAGGTGGAGTATGTCCTCGCCTCCATCGAGGGGGGCAACCTTGACAACGCCATTCCTCGCGAGGCACATGCCGTCATCGGTGTGGCACCTGAGGATAGGGATGCTCTAGCTGCTTTTGTCAACGTCTTCCGCTCCCACCTGCAGGATGAGTATAAGGTGATGGAGCCGGGGCTGAGGGTCGAGCTAGATACGGTGGAGACGCCGGACTACTGCATTGACACCGACACGGCTAATGACCTGATCTTTGCTCTCGTTGCCTGCCCTCACGGCGTGATCGAGATGAGTCGCGAGATCGATGGACTGGTACAGACATCGACCAATCTCGCCTCCGTAAAGATGCAGAATGAGGACGAGGAGGACGCACTGATGGTAGTCACCAGCCAGCGCAGCTCGATCGACTCACAGATCGATATGGTAGGCGATATGGTGCGTGCCACCTTTGAGGCTATCGGAGCTGATGTGTATGAGCACAGTCCCTACCCAGGCTGGGAGCCCAATACCGACTCTCAGATCCTCCAGATCGCCTGCGAGAGCTACCGCGCCCTCTACGACACGGATCCCAAGGTGTACGCCATCCACGCCGGGCTGGAGTGTGGTCTCTTCCGCCAGAAGCGGCCTGAGCTGGATATGATCTCCGTGGGACCGACGATGCTCTATGTCCACTCGCCGGCCGAGCGTCTGGAGGTGGCATCGGTAGGAAAGTTCTGGGACTACATCCTCGACATCCTTAAGCGCTCCCCCAAGGCAGGCAAGTAAGCAGGTGATGCCATGCCACGGCGTCTCGCACTCCTTTTTTTCCTCACCCTCATTGTCGCACTGACCAGTATGGGACAGGAGAGCGAGCAGGTGATCCGGCGGAGGGTGGTCTCGTATAATGTAGAGAACCTCTTCGACACTATAGATGACCCCGAGACAGACGATCGGGACTTCCTCCCCGGTGGAGCATACCACTGGACGAAGGGGCGGTACCAGAGTAAGGTGCAGAGTATCTCCCGCACCCTCTCTCGTATAGGAGAGTGGGACTACCCTGCTCTCATCGGTCTCGTCGAGATCGAGAACGTCCAGGTGATACGAGACCTGACCGATGCCAAGCCTCTCCGGCGGATGGACTACAGGATGTCTGTCAGCCGTGGGGCGGATCCGAGAGGGATCGACGTGGCGCTCCTGTGGGACCCTAAGGTCTTCCGCCGCGTAGACGCCCACGAGATCCCTCACTACGGGGATCTGCTCAGCTACCCCCTCAGGCGCGACCCGAGGACAAAGCGCGAGCGCTCGGGCAGCGGACGTAATACGCTCTGGGTGACGCTCGAGCAGAGGCATAGCGGGGCACTCCTTGACGTATTCGTCGTCCACCTGCCGAGCCGACGGGGCGGGGTGCGCTCCACCTCACCGGACAGAGAGCGAGTCTGTGCTAAGCTCTACCGAGTGGTGCAGGACCTCTTTGACAAGCGACCGAATGCCAAAGTGCTGATCATGGGCGACTTCAATGACGCCCCTCACAATACCGCTCTCACGATGGGGCTCCGAGCGGTCCCTCCGGGAGACGAGTCGTCAGAGATCCGTCCGCATCAGCTCTACAACCTCGCCTCCCCGCAAGAGGGGAGAGCAAGAGGGTCGCACTACTTCGGGCACAACTACTGGCTACCGGATCAGATCATCGTCTCCGGTACGCTCCTCGACGAGGCGGGTGTCGTCCGGGTGGGAGGTCGGTCGATAGAGATCTACGCACCGGACTACCTCCAGGACCGACATCACCGACCGAGACGAAGCTTCAAAGGGACCCACTATACCGGTGGCTTCAGCGACCACTACCCGGTCTATGTCGACCTGATCATCGATCAGACCGAGGGAAACCCGTCAGAGCCATCCGCCACACCCCCCCCAAGACACCTGAATCTATAGGTCACAAAACGATCAGCGCAATAGACTGACTATCAGCACGGGGAAAGCCCTTGGCTCTTTTACCGATATTAGAGTCATCTATTACCGATATTAGTGTCACTAATATCGGTAATAGATTTGACTAATATTGGTATTAGTTAGTCCGAGGGGATCCCTAAACTCCACAGATAGCTCTTGCTTTACATTGAGGGTCAAAGGTCAAAATGTCTCTCATTGTTAGTCTCAGCTCCGCATACTTGTCGTTCAGCAGGGAAGGGACAAGAAAAATAGGATTTTAATCAACTGATGATAAGCGTAGTAGATACATTGTGGTCAAATTAGCTCACACAGCACCTTGCCTTTCTGCAAAATTATTGTACCTTTGCAGAGCAATCCACAAGAGAGCCCCCTACCAACAGGGGAAATAAAGTATGACTCGGTAGCTCAGTTGGTAGAGCAATTGACTCTTAATCAATGGGTCGAGGGTTCGAGCCCCTCCCGGGTCACTTCTCCAGCCGAGGTGCTGCCTACTCCACTCGTGGAGAGACAGCATCTCGTTTTTTGTACCTACACTACACGATTGCAATTCATCCATTATGGCAATAGAGCAGCTAATCTTCTACATCTCTCTCCTTGCTATTGTGGGCCTGGTGCTCAGCAAGGCAGGCTTTAGGTTTGGCATCCCCTCTCTACTCCTCTTCCTCGGCGTGGGTATGTTTGCCGGCTATTCGGGCTATCTCGAGTTCAACTCCGCCTCTGAGGCACAGACCATCGGTATCATTGCCCTGACGATGATCCTCTTTACAGGCGGTATGGACACCGACTACAAGGAGATCAAGCCGGTGATGGTCCGAGGGACGCTTCTCGCGACAGTGGGTGTACTGCTGACGATGCTGGTGACGGGGACCTTCATCTACTTCCTCTTCCGTCAGCCATGGGTGCCGGGCGAGGTGCAGGCGCTCTCCTTCCCTATGGCGCTGCTCTGTGCCGCGGTGATGTCCTCGACCGACTCAGCTTCGGTCTTCTCGATCCTGCGGTCCAAGGAGATGCACCTCAAGCACAACGTCAAGCCGCTGCTGGAATTTGAGTCCGGAAGTAACGACCCGATGGCCTACATGCTGACACTGATCCTGCTGCAGATGATCCACACTGGCGATTCCTCGATCGGCAATGCCCTCTGGATGTTTGTCCTCCAATTCAGCATCGGAGGGGTACTGGGCTACGGTTTCGGCAAGGGAGCGGTCTGGTTTGTCAATAAAGTGAAGCTCGCCTCCCCGGCGCTCCACTCGCTCCTCCTGCTCTTCGTCGCCTTTGTCATCTACTCAGCGACGGCGCGGCTGGGAGGGAATGGCTACCTCGCCGTCTACATATCGGGATTGGTGGTAGGCAACTCGGAGGTGCTGTATAAGAAGAGTACGATGCGGCTCTTCGACGGCTTTCAGTGGCTCTGCCAGCTAGTGATGTTCCTCGCACTGGGACTGCTGGTCAATGTCGATGAGCTGGCCGGCGTAGCTCTCCCGGCAATCATCGTCGGTCTCTTCCTGATGCTGGTAGGTCGCCCCCTCTCGGTGGCACTGACGCTCCTGCCCTTCATCAAGAAGATGCCGCTCAATGCGATGCTCTACACCTGCTGGGTAGGGCTGCGCGGGGCCGTGCCGATCATCTTTGCCACCTATCCCCTCGTGGAGGGGCTACCGGAAGCTCGGATGATCTTCAATGTCGTCTTCTTCATCACCCTTATCTCGCTGACGATACAGGGCGGCAGCGTGACGATCGTAGCGAAGTGGCTCGGTCTGGTGGATGAGGAGGTGAGGTCACCGGTCTTCAAGGATGTGGATCTACCGGAAAACTTCACCAGCACGCTCTCTGAGATGATTGTCAGCCCGGCGATGATCGAGAGGAGCAACTTGCTAAAGGATATGAGCATCCCCAATCACACCCTCGCCATCCTCGTGAAGCGGGGCGAGAGCTACTTCATCCCCAAGGGGGAGACTCCCCTCGAGGTGGGTGACCACGTCCTGATCCTGAGCGACGACGAGACCGCACTCGTAGAGGCATACGAGCAACTTGGCATCCATCACTACCACTTGGACGTCTGAGGGCAATACTTTGCCATTAGCGGAAAATTGTCTATCATTGCACCCGCCTAATAATAGGTAAGAAAAACGAAGTAGAAACCATCAATCAGAAGTAATATATGTACTGGACTTTAGAGCTGGCATCTAAGCTGGATGATGCTCCCTGGCCTGCCACCAAGGATGAGCTGATAGACTATGCTCAGCGCACCTGCGCCCCTATGGCAGTGATCGAGAACCTCCAGGAGATCGAGGACGATGGCGAGAGCTACGAGTCCATCGAGGACATCTGGCCCGACTATCCGAGCAAGGAGGACTTCTTCTTCAACGAAGAGGAGTACTGATCCGAAGGAGAAGCACGCACTATGCCAGTAGAGACCGAGCCCACTCCTGAGATCTCCATATCCCGAGGGACACCTGAGATGGTGCCCATAATCGCCAAGTGCGCCATGGCAGCAATTGAGCGGTACAACTTCGTGGACGATATGGACGAGGAGCAGAGCACTCTCTACGAGTGGTTGCTGGACATCTGCGCTAGGACGGACACCCTCTACTCCTATCGCAATACCTTAGTAGCGAAGGTTGACGATGAGGTAGTGGGCTGTCTCATCTCCTACCCGGGTGACGACTACGAGGCTAAGCGAGCCTTCACCTTTGCCGCTCTGGATGGGGCGGGACCAAGTGACACTGAGACCGGCCCGGGAGAGTACTACCTCGATACGCTGGCCCTCCTCCCTGCCGCCCGCGGGCACCGCATAGGGCTGAGGCTCATGGAGAGCGTCATTGACTATGCGATAAGAGAGCTGGGGTACGATCGCTTCACTCTGCTCGTAGATGAGGATAAGCCTCGACTGGAAGCCTACTATACCATGCTTGACTTTCAGCGAGACGAGAGAGTGTACTTCATGGGACACCCCTACTATAGGATGGTCCGATCTCAGAAGTGATGCAATAGGTACAATGAGAGTGGGACGTAGCTTGAGCTCCGCCCCACTCTTTTTGTCTATAATATACTTTAGTATCTGTAGGAGAGGGATAGAAGGAGAGACCTACCTCGGAGAGGCACTTCGGAGGCAAAGTCATTGATCCCCTCGTAATACACCTGCCGGAAAAGCGTAGTATTCAGTAGATTCTTCCCCTCCAGCCGTAGTCTCACCTTATCGGAGAGATCATACTGCAGCACAGCATCCAGAAATCGGTAACGAGATCTCTGCCCCTCAGCAATCTCCATCACTCCTCCTTCATAGCTCAGGGTAGCCTCCCAAGTCTCCATCGGGAAGAGATATAGGGTAGTCCCATAGCTGAGCCGGTGGAGAGGCGCGCTACTCTTCTCTCCCCCACGCTTCGAAGTAGATAGACCGACGTTAGCGAGGAGATTTCCCCACTTGGACAACCTCTGCTCTAGGCTGAGTGAGAGATCGGAGAAGGTCATCGGGACCTTATAGACCACCTGATTTTGCAGGAAAGGGCGAGAGGAGTGCGTTACGTCTACCTTTCCCTTGAGTACAGTGCCCGTCGAGACAAAGCTCTTGCTTAGAGAGAAGCCGGCATAGAGTCGATCAGCCTGATAATCCATAGGCTTCACACCATAGACAAGTCGTCCATCGACTGCCCGGAGAGTGGCGAGCTGGTCACCACCTGAGCGCTGTGCCATCAGCGTCCCATTCATAAATATCATATGGAGTAGGTTGCGGTACGCCCCCGTCAGAGTGACGTGCATAGTGTGATATCGCTCTGGAGTATCAGCATAGGTAAAGTAGCTCCTATACCCTCTACGCAAAAGTTGACCAGGCAAATAAGCTGGCGCACGAAGACCTCTATTGCCCTCTCCTGATAGGCGGATGGTCGTCCGATCACTGGGTGAGTAACTGATAGAGAAGTGCGGGAGTAGAGACCCAGTCCTCTTATCCGTCTCTTGGGAGCCATAGGCAGTGAGACCGACAGGTAAAGTGAGTCTCATCACCACCTGATCCCCCGGCAGACGATACAATAGCTCCGGGGACAGCTCGAGAGTCCCCAGCCGGTACCGACCCTCCTCATCTCCGACCGCAAAGCGATGGCTCTCCATATTACCTGTGAGTGTCAGGTAGAGCATAAGGTCACCGACAGACTTCGTGGTAGACATCACACTATGCAGAAGCGTCCTGTGATGAAGAAACAGCTCTGAGGGATCATCTGCCACGTCAAGCCCCTCCTCTATGCGCTGATAGTCGGCATAGAGAGAGCCACGGATCATCAGATCCCCGAGGGGGAAGATCGACCTTAGATCGTTCTTCACCGCCAGGTCGCTCAGGCTTCGACTCTCTCGTAAGTCTGCTGTAGTCCCTTTCTCCTCCGTATGGATGTCGCTATGCATCCCCACCTTAGCTATATCCGCTGAGAGCTTATCCGACAGATAGACGTTGTCGCTATTATGCTCATAATAGATAGAGGGAGAGAGACGGAAGTAGCGACGCTTACCACCGGACTGCTCACGATACTCCCAAGGATCCTCTCCGCCATATCTATTGTCCTCCATACGTCTCCTATGCTGCCGATCGGCGACCCCGGTCGCACTTACTCGCAAGTTCCGGACAGGACTGAGGATAAAGAGGTGATTAAGGCTCGCTGCACCACTCTCATTGAAGCGATAGCGATCCTCCGGCAGAGGAACATCGGTCGGGAAGTCTGTAGTCAGAAAGGGGGAGGCTGGAGTGGGCCGGTAGAGGAGATCGTAGACGGTGGGGACGCCACCGAAGAGTTGCTCCACATCCCGTCCGGTGTTATTCCCTCCACCGATCAGCATACTCTGTGATCTCCGGTGCACTAAGGTAGTGCTGATCTTAGACTCCAGCAGCAGGGGGGAAAGTCCTGCCCCTATAGAGACCTCGCCGAAGGGTCGCGCCTTATAGTCCTTACTGAGACGAAAATTCATAGCCACTGACTCACTATCCGTCCTTTTCTTGAGGATCCGCTCGTGAGTATGACGCTCCATGACATCCACTCCGGTGATCGCATCGGCAGGGAGGTTTTGAGTAGCTAGGTTGTACCGATTCTCCAGTAAGTCCTGCCCCTCTATATAGAGATGACTGATGGCACGTCCTTGGTACTTGATGTCTCCGCTGTTACCCACCTCCACTCCGGGAAGCTTCCTGAGCACATCCCCTATAGAGCGATCACTCTTCACCCGGAAGGAGGAGACATCATAGCTTACAGTATCCTTATATGCGACTACGGGGGGAGCTTTTGCAAAGATCTCGGGGAGCTTGGTTGCGGTGGGCTCAAGCCGCAGCACCAGCTCACTCCCGCACCTCAGCCTGTCCCGGCTCACCTCTGCCGACTTGTAGCTCATCAGGACTACACTCAATCTGGTGACTGACTCACTGAGTGCCAGATCCGCCTTTCCCCGGTCGTCCGTGAGAGCATAGCTTATGAGGGCATCTCCCTCGCCATAGAGACGACAGAGGACACCGGACAGGGGGACATCATCCTCAGCCGAGAGGATCGTCAGACGTACGGTACAGGGATCAGCCTTAGCCAGGAGCGGTAGAGCGAGTAGCAGGAGGATAAGGAAAAGCCTATTCCTTACGAGGTGCCACATAATCACTCCAGCTCTATGGGATTGAAGGGAAGGGGCTTAATGCTCTTGAGTGTCTCCTCAGGGATCGTGACGCCCTGCATGCTCATCAGTCCGCGAGCGGGATCGGCACAGTAATTCCTATGCATCTGCATAATGTGTCCCCGTGACTCCTCAGGATAGTCCGTTCGGCGGTAGATGGGGACCGGATCCTCCTCCGGGACCGCAGAGAGCGATCCGAGAGTAAAAGAGTACTGACCTGCCGTGTCATAGAGGCAGAAGATCAGACCCGGCAGACCCGTAAACTTATAGGGACCATCCGGAATCGGGACCTCCGGAGCATACCAGGCCACATAATCCCTCCCGCGGAAGTGCATCAGAGCCTTCTTACACTTCACCCCGGCTACTATCGTGTCTCCGGGGGTCATAGACCACTCCATCTGGGGAAGGGGTTCCTCGTAAGCATACTCTTTCAGCCCGGTCGATGACACCACGAAGCAACTATCAGCACCGCGTAAGACTCTGTCCATAAAAGCCTCCTGATGAATCACCGACATCAGGGGCACCAGCAGGTCGCTCTCCTTGCGCTTGGCTCGGGCATAGCTGTCATTGATCGAGTCGGACTGATAGGCGAAGTAGTCCATAAACATACTATACCTCTCACCCACAAAGAGGACGGTCCAGCCGACCTCATGCTTATAGGGATTACCGGGATCCTTCTGGTGCTGATACTCGTACAGTGCCCGGTATTGTGCCTGGTCGTAGATCTGCTTTGGTTCCTCAGCAGCTAATTTATCCCCAAAGGCTCCGGCGGCATCCTTAGGGTCTATCACCTGAGCCGACAGGGTTCCTGCGATGCTGAGCGATGCCACCGCCATCACACATAAATTTCGAAATAACCTATGCATTGCTTTTTCACTACATAAAAATTAGATGTAAAAAGAGGTCACGATACAAAGAAGTAGTCTAAAACTTTTTCACCTCAAATCGTGCCTACAAGGGTAAGCTTAGTTTAGTAAGATAGACCCTTATTGCAATTATAGTCAAAAAAAATCTCTACATCAGGGGATTAGCATTTAAGCGTTACAGCCATCTATCCATGTATGCTCTTAGCTGTATTTCAATAGCGCTCTGAAGCATCAACTCGACTAATACCGCATCCCATACGCTAATACAAAGCAGAGGAAAGGGGCGAGACCTGACAACTGTCAGGCCTCGCCCCTACTCTGTGAGGATATTATCTCAGGACCCGGCGGGAGACTATCAGTCCACCTTGGCACTACTCTTGAGAATCACGTCGTGCGCCCCACCCTCGGTGATCGAGGTCTGAGAGACGACCGTGACCTTAGAGTGCTTGCGGAGATGCTCCAGGGTGGTCGAGCCACAGCTGCACATCGTCGCCTTGATCTTATTGATGGTGGACTCAAGACTATCCTTCATCTCTCCGGCGTAGGGGACGTAGCTGTCGACCCCCTCCTCAAACTTCATCTGACCCAGCACCGGCGCCTTGTCGCCATCGTCGTACCGCTGCCAGTTCTTGGCACGATTGGAGCCCTCACCCCAGTACTCCTTGACGTAATTGCCATTGATCTTAAGGAGACGACCTGGACTCTCATCGAAGCGAGCGAAGTAGCGGCCCATCATTAGGAAGTCAGCACCCATGGCGAGGGCGAGGACCATATGGTAGTCGTGCACGAGACCGCCATCGGAGCAGATCGGGATGTACTCTCCCTTCTCCTCCAGCCACCTGTCTCGGGCCGCAGCCACATCGATGACCGAGGTAGCCTGTCCTCGTCCGATACCCTTCTGCTCACGTGTGATGCAGATCGAGCCACCTCCGATGCCGACCTTGATGAAGTCGGCACCTGCAGCAGCGAGGTAGTTGAAGCCATCCGCATCGACCACATTACCGGCTCCGACGGGGAGGTCGGGGTAATTGCTCTTCACCCACCTCAGCGCATCCGCCTGCCACTCGGAGAAGCCGTCAGAGGAGTCAAGGCAGACAACGTCCACACCCGCCTTCACCAGAGCCGGTACCCGCTCCTGGTAGTCGCGGGTATTGATGCCTGCACCGACGAGGAGGGTCTTTGTCTCCTCGTCCGAGAGTTCATTGGGATTGGCGTGGTGGCTGTCGTAGTCCTTGCGGAAGACAAGGGAGCAGAGGTGGTCCGACTTATTGATGATCGGGAGGGTATTCAGCTTCGCATCCCAGATCACATCGTTAGCCTCGGATAGCGTGATCCCCTCGTACCCGGTGGTGAGCTTGTCAAATGGGGTCATCATGTCCCTCACCTTAGTATCAAAGGGCGTCACCCCGATGCGGTAGTCCCGTGTAGTGAGCATACCGAGGAGCTTGCCATTGGGCTTGCCGTCATCGGTCACTGCGATGGTGGAGTGCCCGGTCCGCTTGATCAGGTCAAGCGCATCCTGCAGCGTATGGTCAGGAGTCAGGTTGGAGTCGCTCTGGACAAATCCGGCCTTAAATTTCTTCACCCTCCGCACCATCTCCGCCTCATCCTCGATGGGCTGAGAGCCGTAGATGAAGGAGAGCCCTCCATTTTGCGCCAGCGCAATCGCCAGCCGGTCATCCGAGACCGCCTGCATGATCGCCGAGACGAAGGGGATATTGAGGTGAAGTGAGGGCTCCTCGCCCTTCTTATGCTTCACGAGAGGAGTCCGGAGACAGATGTTATCCGGGGTGCAGTCGCGTGTAGTAAGTCCGGGGATAAGGAGATACTCACCGAAGGTATGGGAGATTTCGCTGGTAATGATGGCCATGATAGTCTGTGCTATGTATTCTTTGTCGTCCAACGGATGTAGATCCTGCACAAAGGTACCCCTTTTCCATTTATTATCTCACCTCTGGCTCCTGCCGTAGATCCAGCCGTAGAGCGCACCGACGAAGAGGGCACCGCCGACGATGTTGCCGAGGGTGACCGGGAGGAGGTTGTCGAGCAGGAGCTGAGAGAGGCTCACCTCAGCGCCATACATCATGCCGGTGGGTATGTAGTACATATTGGCGATAGAGTGCTCGAAGCCCATCACCACAAAGGCCATCACCGGACACCAGAGCCCCATCATCTTACCGGACATCGTATCCGCCGCCGTCGCCAGCCAGATGGCAAGGCAGACAAACCAATTTGCCCCCACGCCACGCACAAAGGCTTCACCCCAGGAGAGCGAGGCCTTCGTCTCCGCAGTGGTGCGGATAAAGGAGCCAAAAGCCTCGGGCTCCATCAGCCCTGTGAGGTAGACGAGGAAGTAGTCCCAGAAGAGCGCCCCGAGGAAGTTGGCACACCAGACCACTCCCCAGCCGAGCAATACACGTCCCCACCGCACTTTACCCTGCATCGCCGCCGGCACCAGCACGGCACAGTTGCCGGTAAAGAGCTCCGCCCCCGCAATAACGACGAGGATGATCCCGAGGGGGAAGAAAAAGCCACTCAGCAGCTTAGGCAGGATCGGATTGCCTGCTGCAGCAGCTCCGAAGCCACCGCCTGCCAGCGTCGCCAGAGTCCCTCCCATGGCGATATAGACTCCGGCGAGGAAGCCCAGGAGAACCATATTAATAAGAGAGAGAGAGCTCTTTGCCTCTGCCGTCGCGTAGGTCGAGGCGACGATCTCTGCGGGTGATTTCATTTTCGGGAATGCTATTGTTGGTGATACGTCGACAAACTTAGCTCTTTCGTCCGAAACTAGGGGCAGGCCGAAAAAAGGTGGGTAAAAACCAGTCGCGATCTCGCTGTAAACTAACACCGATATTAGACAACTCTAATATCGGTGTTAGTGGATTCTTTTACCGGTAAAAGAATTGCCTCTCCTCAAGTGGGGGTCACTCCTACAATAATATGCGATTCCTGGAAAAAGTACACAGTTGACTGAATATTACTAGGACTGTATACCGGTCATTGGATTAAGACCTGAGAGTGTACAC